>CALDDM010000018.1 GCA_937936355.1 Minisyncoccota bacterium | reverse complement strand
TTATCTGTGACAATGTGTAGTCCTCTAGATGAGCTGCTAGACGAGCACTGGACTTGCGTACACCCTTTGCCACAACAAACATCAACCCATTTTCCCGCGTGAGAAATGTATAGTACCGATCAGCCTCTCCGACATCCTTCTTTTGTAGAATGAGAGCTAGATAGTCTTCCTTTATCATAAATACTCCCTCATACGGTTTAAATAACCTGCGCCTTTTGATGAGACTCAACCAAACGCCGCCAAACACATCACATGCCTACGTGTCACGTGTTAATCCTATATCGAGACTCGCCTCTCCTATCTGTATTTTTTTTATAGCATATGTCGATCCATCTACATCACCCTCCCTTACTTCATCAGCTAGAACTTCATGTGATATTAATTTCTTGTGGGTCACAAATACTTCTGTCAGACCTTTGTAACACACAGCAATTCGATCATCTATATCAAATCCTGCTTTTTTGCGTGCCTGCTGAATGACTCGAATAATCTCGCGCGCCTCACCCTCACTCTTTAATTCTGGCGTGATCTCAACGTCGAGTGATGTGTCGGATTCCTTACGTTCACTCACGTGATAGTCTTTGACATTTAACTCTTCTTTCACGATTTCTTGGTATTCTTGTTGCATGTATGTACGCGCATAAACTGCCTGCAAAGGCTGTCGCACCTTTATCCCTTTACTTGCACGAAAGGCCAATCCTTCATTAATGACATCACGCGTCTCTTGCATGTTTTTGAGTGTATCGTCATCGATTTTGCCAGATGTAGTCCAGTCTGCGAGATGTACAGATTCTTCACCAGTTAAATTGGTGTAGAGCTCTTCGGCGAGAAATGGCGTAAATGGTGCGAACATCTTTGCAATTTGGACAAGCACATAATGCAATGTACGATATGCTTGCTCCTTATCCTCATCACTTTCACTCTTCCAAAATCTTTTCCGTGAGCGGCGAACGTACCAATTTGAGGCATCATCAATCAAAGGTAAGAGTAACCTTGTTGCGCGAGGAATATCATATGATTGCATCCCAGCATCAACCTCTGCCAACGTCTCATGGATACGGGATAGTATCCAGATGTCTAAGATATTTTGCGATTCATCTGATGGATCGACGATGTCTTCAGGTGCCTCCCATCCATCAACTGATGCGTACATCACCAGAAAATCGTACATATTCCATATCATACTCAACTTTCGATTTGTATCGTTGATGTTCTTGTCTAGGAGTGTATAGTCTTCACCATTCAAGAGATTTGATGAGAGCATCACAAAGCGATATGCATCTGCGCTATATGTATCCATCGCCTTATTTGGATCTGTGTAATTCTGTCGGGATTTCGATAATTTATATCCATCATCACCCATAACATTGCCTGTGACAATGACATTTTTAAACGAATTTGTACCGAAAAGCGCAACATTCACTGTGTGCATATAATAGAACCACGCCCTAACCTGTCCAACATACTCCACAATAAAATCTCCTGGAAAATTCTTTTCAAATTCCTCCTTATTCTCAAAGGGATAGTGAAACTGAGCAAATGGCATGGATCCAGACTCAAACCAGCAGTCGAGAACCTTATCAATTCTCTTGTACTGCACGCCTTCTTTTTTAAATGTAATATCATCTACCCATGGTCGATGATAATCATCCAAAGTTTTTCCGGAAAGTTCTGTCAACTCTGCATATGATCCCACGACTATTTTTTGGGTATTTCCATTTGCATCTTCCCCCTCCCACACAGGAAAGGGCGTTGCCCAAAACCTATCACGTGATAAATTCCAATCGGGCGCATCCTCAATTGTTTTTTGAAAACGTCCATTTTTGATGTGAGCTGGAAACCAATTTACCTTCTCATTCTCATTTAACATCTCCTTTTTTTGCCCCTTTACGTCCATAAACCAACTTGGATGCGCGCGATACATAAGCTTTGTGTCACAGCGATGACAGTGTGGGTAGCTATGCTTGATGTAGCTAATTTTAAAAATAGCTGCATGAGACTCAGGCTCCACTTCTTGGTGAAAAGCAATTCTCTCCTGGACTGATTTTTGGGCGTATTCGCCCATTAGCGTCTTGGTTGAATAACGCGCCATATCCTTTGCTATTTGCTTGTTGATGTCCCATAGGTACTCACCCCTCCATGGACCTTCTGTGAAGTGCCCAGTTTCATCGATTGTGTGTACCGCTGGAAACCCCTTATCAAGGGCTAGATCATAATCTTCCTCTCCATATACTGGCGCAAGATGCACAATACCTGTCCCCTCCTTTGTTCCAACATAGTCAGCTGCCCATACTTTATGCGCATTTTTCCCACGATCGTCAAAAAGAGGCTCATATTCCTTTCCTAAAAGTTTTTTTCCACTATATTTATCCTTAACCTCAAACTTCATTGGTTCGTTCTTTTGATCGACAAGAACTTTTGATAAGAGCTCCTTAGCGAGAATGAGTACTACCCCATCAACTTCAACTTCTGCATAATCAATATCCTCATTGATCGCCACTGCAGTATTGGAAAGTAGCGTCCACGGCGTTGTTGTCCATGCAAGAAGATACTTCTCCTGACCTTTTAACTTGAATTTGACATAAACAGATGGATCGGTTACATCCTTGTAGGCACCCCTATCCATAGTGACTTCATTTTTACTTAGCGGTGTTGCATCCTGCGGACAATACATGAGTACTTTTTCACCTTCATAAATTTTCCCTTTTTCATAAAGCTCTTTAAATGCCCACCAGATACTCTCCATATATTCTTTATCCATCGTTTTGTAGGCATCCTTAAAATCAACCCATCGACCGATGCGATCCACTGTATCTTCCCAGGCATCCCCCGTAGTCACCATATTTTCTCTGGCAGCTTTGATGTATTTCTCTAGGCCATAATTAAGAACATCCTCTTTTCCATTGAGACCTAACTTCTTCTCTGTATATGTTTCAGCGGGAAGTCCATGACAATCCCATCCCCAGCGCCTTTCGACACGCTTTCCTTTCATTGTCCAGTATCGCGGCACGGCATCCTTTACTGTTGAGCTGATCAGCGTGCCCGCATGTGGTGAACCTGTGATGAATGGTGGTCCATCGTAGAAGATGTATGCATTGTCTTGAGGGCGGTTTTCTACCGACTTTTCAAAGGTTTTCTTCTCCTTCCATTTTTTTGCCCAACATTTTTCATACTCATTGGCTTTTCTGCGCTTTTTTTGTGTAAATTTCATAGTGAAAATTTTATGTAACTTAATAATGCTACTCAAGAATCAAAGCTTTATCTGGTATCTTTCTTTCCATCTTCCCTACTTGGTAAACGAGCTATACTTTTCAAGGATGTCGCTAAACTTTTCTACCTCTATCTCTGTTGCTGTATGCATTGGCCTGGGGAGATCATCCAGTGTGAACCATCCAATTGCGTCAACTTTATCCGGCTCGCAGATCTGCATATCACCAGACTCAACTTGCAAGACATACGCAAAGGCTATCCAATGTGATGTTACCCCGTTTTCAGTTCTTATCACTGAACTTGGCGGCAACACCTCGTCTATGTTGAATTTTATGCAGCCAAACTCCTCTTTTAATTCTCGTGCAAGAGCCTCATCGGGAGATTCGCCAAAGTTAAGGCCTCCACCGGGACTCTCCCACCTTCCTCGCTCATCTCGACATTGATCTGAACGCTTTGAAAGAAAATATTTACCAGAGCCATCATGACACCAAAAAACTGAACACAAGCCTGTATAGTCAATTCCTTTTTGTAAGTTTTTTTCTAACATAAAATCGTCCGCAAAAATATAAATGGTTTAAAGCATTTGCATTCTTACGGACGACGTCATGAAGCGATTGGCCGTGGTACCACCGTTCTTTAGCAGTCGCACATCAGTGCGAGCCCTTGATTTGTGTAGATCGGACACATACCGAATAGGTTCTAGTAGTCTGCGAATTTACATATTCCTGCAAACGTTCTTCCTATGACTCCGAGGTGATTGCCTCATCATTGTCTTTGAGATCATTTTATCACCCCACAACCCTCTTGTAAACCTCGAGTGTTTTTTCTGCAGATCGGGTCCAGTTATAGGACTTGAGCATCTCCCGTGCCTGCATAGCATTAGAATCTCCATATTCAACTAGTACGTTCATCGCACGAGCTATGTCATGTGTATCATACGGATCAAAATAGACAGATCCCTCCCCTGCTAGCTCCCTGTGTACAGATATCTTACTAAATGCTGCGGGCGTACCAGCAACAAGCGCCTCAAGAGCACTTAGTCCAAGCCCCTCATAAAGTGCTGGATGTATGCTCATGTCAGCACCCGTTAACAGCGCTGACATATCATCACCGATCACATAACCAGCAAAGCAAACATCATCCTCCAGATCAAGATCTCGCATGAAGGACTGTATACCCTCGGATCCAGATCCAGACTTACCCACAATTAGCAAAGTATAGTCACTTACATCGCTATCACTACGTGCGCGCCTACGGTCACGAAAAAGCGCGAAAGCATGCATCAGTCTCTGGAGATTCTTTACAGGCTCAACTGTGCCAACAGCAATTATGTATTTTCCGCGAATACCATAGCGACGTGCCACTTTTTTTCCACGACGCTTGTGAGAGTCCTTCTTCTTGATATCATCCTCATCAGCACTATCATCTGTTGCAAAACGAGCATCAACGCCAGGACGTACAATATGAATCTTCTCTTTATCATATTGAAAAATGTCATGAACTTTTTCAGCAAGTGCGCTATGAGGCACAATTAGAGCGTCAGATTTTTTTACATTAAACAACTTGATGCCTTTTTGACGTGTGACGTATACGGATGAAAACTGATCAGGTCTCACATAGACACCGAGATCATAGACACTTACGACCACTTTTCCTCGATAACCTGCAGGGATTCTAATGGATGAAAGAGGAATGTGCAGCACATCGAGATTTGCTTTGTGCAAAAAACGTAAAACAAAAAACTCATTATAGAGTCCCGGTAGTATGCGCTTGAAATGCGTACTCGGGTAAGGCATGAGACTCGCGTGAGGATACCTTTCAAAAAATATGCGATCCTTGTACCGCAACTTCTCATCGTGTAGCAATAGATACTCATTTTTTGTATCGTGTGCTAGCAAAGTCTTCACGAGATGAAGCACATAATGACCACCCCCAACGTTACCGTCGTGGTGCGGTGAGAGAATTGCACGAATGTCGATTCCAATACGCATATACAAAATCTATTGATACTGACGTATTATAGCGTGATTCTCACCAAAACAAAAATCCCTTGTTAGGGGATTTTTGTTGGACACCTTGTGCACGCCTTAGAGCGTTACTTCGCTGATGCCACCGCCGCCACAGTCAGCATCTGTACTACACTCACTTGAACATGATGCATCCGAGCCACTTGATGCTCCAAAGATTGGAGCAGCTACACACTGTCCACTTGCACTACACCTTCGCGCAGTACAGACACAGCTAATCGTCTTACTCTTGTCAACGTCTGTGTCACAATCGGGATCATTTGTCGTGTCAGTGTCACATTTATCACCGGTAGGCTTCCTTCTACACTGAATCCTGATACCTTCCTCACCGCCATTTGCTGGCTGATGGACGATATCTATATCACCAACTACAGTTCCAAGAGGAACATTGCTTTGCTCTAGGACACCCTCTGAATTGTAGAGGTCACATGATTCAATACATGCAGAAGCTCCGTCTGTACCGGTTATTGTCTGCTGCGTTGTAACTACACCACCGCTACGATCGTGATTGACTACGCTTTGACCATTCAAACTTATGTATTCACACTTATTGTTACACGAAATACCGCCTTCTCCACAGTCACTTACTGCCTGGCAGCTTACGGAGGTGGTTGCATTACTACACGTCCATCTCTGATATTTTTTGGTTGGGTCCGCTGAGTCACTCACAGTATTGATGGCACCCGCACTACCTGCAGCACAAAGCTCTGAGCCTGTAGGCTGACCAATGAGGTAATCTCCTCCATCTGCACTACCGCATACTGGCGCGGCTACGTAGCTACAGCTTGCTGTTGTTCCACCTCCCGTACCAACACACTGCCAAGTTGATCCACCAGATCCGTCTGGCGTTAGATTTTGTGGCGTTCCTGCTGAACAGGTATTTGAAGCTGTACTACACGCACCATTTACTGGCACTACGACTGGTACGAACACACTACAATTTGCTGTTGAACCACCAGATGAACCTGCGCATTCCCATGTTGTTGTGCCTGCGCCATCGTTACTCTGGTTTTGTGAAGATCCTGCTGTACATGCACCTGCAGTCGTGCCACATGAGCCATTAATCGGTGTTGTTGGCGCTGTGTAACTGCAACTTGCATTTGAGCCGCCGCCTGAGCCCTGGCATTGCCATGTAGTCGTGCGACCACTTGTTGTCACGTTGGCTGCAGAGCCTGCTGTACATGATCCCGCACTTGATCCACAGTTGCCATTTACACGTGTGTCTGGTGCTGTGTAGCTACAGCTTGCTGTTGATCCTCCGCCACTTCCTGCACATTGCCATGTTGTTACTCTGCCTGATGTGCTTTGGTTTTGATTTGACCCGGTAGTGCAGGAGCCTGCGCTAGAGCCACATGAGCCATTGATGCGAGGTGTCGTTGGTTGTTTTGTTGCTGTACAACCAAATTCGCTGCTACCTCCA
>CALDDM010000017.1 GCA_937936355.1 Minisyncoccota bacterium | reverse complement strand
ATGCAGGATTTGTTGCGCAGGATGTTCAAGAAGTTTTTCCAGAAGCTGTTACAGAGGGAGAGGATGGTTATCTCGACTTTAACATGCATACAGTTAATGTTTCTGTTGTGAAAGCAATTCAGGAGTTGTCGGGGAAGGTGGTGACTCTGTATTCTGAATATAAGTCCCAAAAAAGTGAGTTGGATATACTTCGCAAGGAGGCCGATGCGCTTATGCGTGAAGTTGAAAGAAGGAAGCAATTGTGATTAGTGCTTGTCTATTGTGTATATAATAATCTCTCTATAATATAACCCCATGAAGAAGTTGGTATGGATCATCATCATCGCAGTTGTGGTTTTGCTGTTATTTTATATAATCTGGGCTTTGGTTTTTGGTGTGTTTAGTCGGGGGCAGGTAGGAAAAAATACTATTGATGGTAGTCCTCGTACCGCCGATGATTATGTTTCTGCACCCCAGGAAGAGGCTCCTTCTGCTACTGATCCTTCTGAGCAGGTTATGTCGTTGAATGATTTGTCACATCAGATTGATCGAGAGTATTTGTCTGATGAGAATTTTCAAGTATGCACAGATCGTTCTGTGCGTTCGTGCTTGAGCGAGGCTATCAATCAAAAAATTGCTGCGACTGGGGATATCACTTATTGTGATGACTTTTTTACTGAAGAAGCCCAGCAAACTTGTAGATCAGCGCAAAGTAATCAGCTTGCTCGAGTAAATCAAGATGTGGATTACTGTGATAATCTGTCAGGTTCGTTGAAGGATAATTGTGTTGTTGAGGCTACGATTGCTCAAGCAATATCCGACCTTTCCTTAGAGGGATGCGACGTGTTGCCTGAAGAGGGAAAGGTGCTTTGTGTGGAGTCAGCTGCGTCTCGCCTTGCAAATGATACCCGGGATCCTGTGTGGTGCGACCAACTCAATGAAACATTGAAGGAGTTTTGTTTAAGTGAGATCACAGTGCGTAATCAGGAGGAGATTCAAGATCAATTGGTGGAGGATAATTTGAAAATTCAAAAACAAGAAGCGATTGATGCGATAGAGAGGAGTACCCTTACTTCTGAACAATCTGCGAAAGATGATTCTTTGTAATTTTTTGTAGTACAATACGTTCTTTTTATGGTATTCTTGAATTGAGATTGAAATAAAAAATACAATATAGAGTTATGAGAAAGATTTTCTACGTTATTGCAACCGTTACCCTCCTTATCTTTTTTGCGTGGTTGTTACTATTTCTCTTTGGAAAGATCAGTCATCAGCTAAGTAAAAATGATGCTAATACGACATCGCAAACTGCTGATGAGGCAGCTGCGGATGCGGAGTTTGCAGATGATCCTGGACTGCGTCGTCCAGACCTTTCTTTTGACGAAGTGTCGCGTGGTATAAAATCAGAGTATAAAGAAGATTTGGAATTTCAGCAATGTGCAGATGAGGTGGTTCAGAGTTGCCTAACTGCGACTATTAACAAAAAAATCACCCAGACTGGGGATATTGGTTTGTGTGATGACTTTTTAACAGATCAAGCGCGTGAGTCTTGTCGTAACACACAGAGCATGCAACTTGCAAGAGAGAGAAAGGATGTCAGTTTTTGTGACGATCTCCCTGATGGTTCAAAGAATAATTGTTTAGCAGAGGTGGCTACGGCTAAGGCTGTAGAAGCGCAGAGTCTCGCAGAATGTGACGCTCTTTCTGATGAGGATAAAGTGTCGTGTGTAAATCTTGCTGCCGAGCGGTTGGCAAATCAAACATTGGATAGTAGTTGGTGTGATTTGGGTGCAGAGAATACTCGGGAAATATGTAAGGATGAGGTACGTTTCCAGATTCAGGATAGAGAGGATCAAGTACAGCTTGAAGAGGATTTTGCTGCACAGGAGGCGCTCTTGAGAGAGGAGGGTGATATATTAGTGGAATCAGTCGAATTAGAAGCAGTTCCTGAAGAGGTTGATTCTGTAGAAGTAACTCCTGCACCAGTAGAGAGTCCTTCAGAAGGTGATATTCCTTCGGAGACTTCTGAGGCTCTTGAAACTCCTGATAATCCTGTTTTGTAGGTGTGTTGATGCGGATGAATTTTCATCGTTTTTTTCTGATTTTTTCCTTCTAGATGATGACTGATTGAGTACGAAGAGGGGTGGGGAAGCGCATGCATGGCATGTGTTTTTCTGTGGAGAAGTAGCGCCTTTATTTCTGCTAGCGTCAAAAATTTCTTCACAATATCTGTTATAATAGAGTATAAATAAGGCGCTCACGTTTAGGGTTCAGAAAAAAAGATTAGAGGAGAAATCTATGGCATCTGATAATGGTTTGTATAATGGCTCACGTTCTGGATCCGAGGAGACACCAAGCTCTGAAGGTTTTGATAGTGTGGTGCGACATGATCCTCGAGCGCGACGTATGGATTCTGTGTATGATAACGGTTTGCCAGTAGGTCCTCAGCAACAACGTGATGAGGTTGTATCTGTTGATTCGCCCGATCCAATTGATGCGGAAATAGACAGTGCACGAAAGCAACTCAACGACGCGCATGATGAAGCGGAGCGGTTATTGACGAGGTATGCGATGGAGAAGACTCTCAGGAATTCAGGTGGCGTATCTGATGTTGAAGACACTGAAGCTGGTAACATGGACCGTAGTGATGGCAATCTACCTGAGAGGCAGCGGAATAATTTGCGAGAGAGGTATGCGTTAGATCAGGAAGGTTCAAGTGATTTTTTGATTGATTCTTCTGGTAATTCTTCAGACAACTCTTTAGAGTATTCCTCGGGTGATCCTTCAATTGTATCCTCAATGGATTCTTTGAACGACTCATCGATTGATTCCTCTGGTGAATTATTTGATGGAGTGGGTAACGATGCGGAACGTGGTGGCGAGCAATCTGACACTGAGCCAGAGGCACTGACTGTGTCTCGTACTGCGTATATTGCGAAGCTTCGTGCCGTAAAGAAAGCGCGGACTTTTGCCAACCTATATGGCGTTGGTAATGTTGCAAATGAGGTTGGTGTGGACTTTGGACATTTAGATGGCGAGAGGGCATTGTACGAGAATGATTATCGAGAGAAATTACATGTACATATTACGCAGCAGATACACGCTGAAGGCGTCAATTTAACTGATCAAGAGCGAGAACAAAAAAGAATGGGTTTCCTTGTTGCAGAGTATATGCGACTTGACCAGGAAAAGATGACCGTACAGTCTGATGCGCAGAGTGAGATTTCCAAGAAATGGGATGCATTGAAAAAGAAAAAGCTCCTTGGGATTACAGTTGGTACCATTGCAGGATCAGGTGTTTTTGGCCTTGCAAAGATGGCTGGTAATGCTGCTGGTGGTTTTTTGGCTAGTGCTGGAGTTGCTGGTGCTGTTGCTGGTACGATGGAGTACCGTCGCCAACGTGTCGCACATGAGGATCGTGTGCGTGCAAATTTACAAGAACATCTTGAGAATATAACACAGAATTTACATCATAAACTCGAGGATGAATTAGAGGTTTTGCAGGAGATGACGCATCGGCTTTTGGGCGGTAAAGGTAGGGGTGTTGCCTGGGGCGATGTGGCGAATAAGGCTGCATGGGCTGGAGCTACAACTATGGTTGTTGCAACTGCCATGGAGGGGCTTCCCAAGGCCTGGAATTTTTTGCAGTCAGGATCTTACAATGTTTCTGGTATATCTAATGTGATTGATGGTGCTTCGATTGGAATGGGTATGGATTCTCCGGAAAACCCTTCCTCAGATGCTATGTCCGATGTGGTCGATGAAAGTGTTAATGATGGTCTAACCCTCCCTGGTGATCGCGTTGCTGAGTCGTCTCTGGATGAGGATTTTGAAGCGGAGGTGGCGGATGTGGCTTATCCTGCTTCGACTCCTGATGCTATAGAAACTCCTTCTGCTGAACCTGATAGTTCACATGACGTTCCAGAGGATCTTTCTGGTTTGGATGGAGATCCTGTGATTGTATATGGGGATGTTGCTGCTGAGACCACTGTTGAACCTGTAGTTGAAAAAAGTGTTTCAGTGGAGCCGTGGGATATGACATGGTCTGGAGAAATTGTTGTAAACGATATGGGGTTTGGTGAGATGGTTGTTGCGCGTGGCGAGTCGATTCATAGTAATGTGGAAGAGTTTTTGATTGCAAACAAGGATCAGTTAACTGCGGGTGGTATGGGGTGGGACTCTGAGCGCTATGGTGACGCAGAGGCTGGCGTGGCGAAGTGGGCACAGGTGCGCGCAGATGGGCTGATTGGTGAGCTGCAGGATAAATATCCAAATGTAGATTTTACATTGACACCCGCTGGTGAGACATTTACCCTTGATCTGAAAAATCTTGCTGATATACGACTTGATATCACAGATGTGACACACTTTGAGGAAATCAATTCCACAGAGGTTTCTCATGAGTATGGGGTGATTTCATCTACACCGGATAACCTCCCTGTCGTGGAATGGCAGGAGGGGGTGTTGAGCGCAGATCGTGTGGATGCATCCGGTGTGGTAGTTCCGCTTGAGCAGATTGATGTGTCACAAAAGGATGTGGGTTATGTTGAGAGAAGAGATTTGAGCGGAGATTTAGCGCACGCAGATGTGATGCAGACTGAGCCGCGTAGTGTGGAAGTGGAAGGTTCTGGTCGGGAGTTTAATGATCCATCATTACACAATGAGGTTTTTTCAGAGTATTTTAAGGAGGTGCAGGGATATAACGGTGCACAGCTGGACTATTTTCTCGAAGGTGTGCGAGATCTTGATGTAGAACAAAAAAATGAAGTGATTCGTGGCACGGTTGGTGCTGTGCAGGAGCTTTTTGGCCCAGAGAGGGAGATTAAGCGCCTGGTAGATTTGCCTATTTTTGTTTTGGAGGATGATCCGACGCGTTTGGATAATGGCTCAACGGTGAAGAGTATTATGAAAAATCTCAAGGCAGATTATGCAATGCGACTAATGACGTCTGAACAAGTCGAATATGTTTTTAGATCAGGTGAGAACCATAGCCGTACAGTACGTGATGTGATTGGAGATTTGGTAAAATATGAGTACCTCCTAGAGCAAAAAGCAATTGCTGAGGGTGTGTTGCCGCATAAAGGGCTTTTGGAGATATTATCTAAATAAAAATTATGAATGAGAAACTGCGAGATGCGCAAAGAGATATCGCACAAAAACTTGGGATTGGTGACGCGCCAACACCTGAGCAGGCAGGGTTGATCAGTAAGATGAATGAAACGCTTTTGCAAAAGGTTTTTTATCTTACAATGGAAAAGCTATCTGAGGAAGATCGAGATATTTTGCTGGAAAAGATTGAAGATGATAAAACTTCTGAAGAGGATGTGACTGCATTCTTGCAAAGTGTGATTGCTGACTATGATCAGTTTGTAGAAAAAATTGTCGAGGAGTTTTTTGTTGAAATGAATGATTTTATAGGGCTGTCTGATGCAGGCGTTGATGTGACTGCAGGACAGAGCTCTAGTTAGGAGTCTGTATTGTAGAAGAGTTATTATTTATTGTACGCGTACATGTCGTATTTGGAGCCAATTGAAGATGCAGATTTGCAAATAGTGGAACACTTTGGTGGGCCATCCCCTGAGAATGGTGCTCAGGAGAATGTTTCGCCTACACTGGAGGTGCGTACTGATCAAGTAGAGGCGCGTATTGAGGGCGTAGTTGAGAAGTCTCGTGCAGAGAGAGATCAGGCTTATGGTGCTATTCTCGCGCAGGTACAATCGACGCCACCTTCAGATGAGGCGCAGGCGGATATTGCGCAGGATGCGAGTGAGGTACATCGTGGTATAGATCGTGATAGTCAGCTCTCTCACCTTGTTGATCTTGCGCTCACTAAGGGCGTGTCGCATGCTGTTGCAACTGCAGAACACCTTAATGACTATTATATGCTAGATCATTTGCATGATACTCTTGTGCACGATGACCTTCATCACAAACTTATTGAGAAGGGCTTGATTACATCTCAATGAGCATGTAAGGATCCTGGTAGTTGTCGGTGAGCTTTTTGTGTTGGTATGTTGACCTATAAAATAAAACAAAAAACGTGGACATTATAAACCTTATTTTTGGCATCATTGCAATTGTGCTTGTCTGTGTTTGTTTGGTTGCCGGTTTTTTGTTGTTGCGACGTAGTTTTGGCGGTCATCGCAAGAATCTTAATGCGGCAATGAATGAAGATCTTGAGGTTGTTCATGTGCGTCAACGGCAACCTGATGCTACGAATTCTCAACCTGGTCCTGATGCTTGGCGTGAAGAGGTTGCTGCTATGGAACAGTTTCTCACTGCGCTTTCACGTTTGAGTGGCCCTGCAGCTCGTTCCTTTGGTCTCTTGTCTGGATTTGGCTCACTGAGTGGCCGTCCCCAGTTTGCGCTTGAGATTGCCAACCCTTCTGGCAGTGAGGAGATTTCTTTTTATATCAGTGTTCCAAAGAAGTACCGTACAGCAGTTGAGAAACAGGTACATAGTTATTTTCATGGTGCAGAGATTGAAAAAGTTGCAGACTACACGATTTTTATTCCTGGCTCTGAAGTAGCAATGAGTTATCTTACCCTTAAGGAGTCACACGGACTGCCTCTGCAGACGTATAGAGATATGACGAGTGATGGTTTGAGTGAGATTACAAACGCTCTGAGTAAAATGGAAACTGTGGATGAGGGTGCGTGTATACAGTTTATCTTGAAGGCTGCTGATGGTGGATGGAATGCTGCAGGCAAGAAAATTGCGCATGAGATGAAACAAGGTAAGAGGTTGCAGGACGTGCATAGTTCTCACGGCATGAGTAATCTCGCAGGTGGGCTTTTGTATGGCTTAGGGACTGTTGTTCGTGCGATGTTTGAATCACCAAAGGCCCGTCAAGAAAAGGAAGTGGGTGAGACTGTGACGCATACACCTGAAGAGGAAAAACTTATTGAATCTATATCTTCAAAGGTTGCCAAGCCAGGTTTTGCTGTAAATATTCGTCTGGTAGCTTCTTCTGCGAGTATGGCACGGTCTCAAGAAATTCTTGCGCATATGGAGAATGCGTTTGCACAATTTGAAAGTTATAGTATTAATCAGTTGCAAGCAAAGCGAGCTAAGTCTTCTTCTGCCAAGATGTCACGGGATATCGTTTTTAACTATATCTTTCGCATTTTTGAAAAAAGGCGTAGTAGCTACTTGGGTATAGAAGAGATTGCGAGTATGTTCCATTTTCCGATTTCTGTAACACAAACGCCCAAGATCACATGGCTTAAAGCTGGTAGTGCTCCGCCACCAATTAATATACCCGAAGAAGGGTCTCTTTTGGGTTTCAATGCGTATCGCGGTAGTGAAACACCGATCCGTATGGGACAGGCTGATCGCCGACGTCATCTCTATGTGATCGGGCAAACTGGTACAGGTAAGTCAACGTTTTTGCAGGAAATCGCTAAGCAGGATGTGCGTGATGGTCACGGCTTGTGTTTTATCGACCCACACGGTGATGCGATTGAAGACATCATGACAGCGATCCCTAAGGAGCGTGCTGGTGATGTGGTGTATTTCGACCCGTCAGATACAGAGCGACCATTTGGTCTGAACATGATGGAGTTTGAGCGGCCAGAGGAAAAGACTTTTGTGATCAATGAGATGATCAACATTTTTGATAAGCTGTATGATCTGAAATCGACTGGTGGCCCAATGTTTGAGCAGTATATGCGTAATGCGATGTTGCTTGTTATGGAGGACCCTGAGACTGGTTCAACACTTATGGAGATTCCAAAGGTCTTGAGTGATGAAGCATTTCGCAAAATGAAGCTCACAAAATGTAAGAATGTTGTCGTGCGGGAGTTTTGGGAGAAGGAGGCTCAGAAAGCTGGCGGAGAAGCTGCTCTTGCAAATATGGTGCCCTATATCACATCAAAGCTTACGCCGTTTCTTACAAATGATATGATGCGCCCAATTATCTCTCAGCAAAAATCGACGATCAACTTTCGTGAGGCGATGGATGATGGAAAGATTATTTTGATTAACCTTTCTAAGGGTCGCATTGGAGAACTTAATAGCTATCTCCTTGGTATGATCATCGTTGGCAAGCTCCTTATGGCAGCGCTGTCGCGTACAGATATTGACGAGGATGAGCGTCGGGATTTCTATCTCTATATTGATGAGTTTCAAAATGTGACGACAGATAGTATTGCGCAGATTCTCAGTGAGGCACGCAAATACCGTCTTGCACTTGTGATTGCGCACCAGTTCATTGGTCAGCTTAGTGATGAAATTTCTAAGGCTGTATTTGGTAATGTCGGATCTATGGCTGCGTTTCGCGTAGGGCCCGAAGATGCAGAATTTCTTGAACGTCAGTTTGAACCAGTTTTCTCTGCGCATGACTTAACCAATATTGATAACTATAAATGTGTTGCACGTGTTCTTATGAACAACAAAACAGTTGCTCCATTTAACATCTCTACATACCCACCATCACAGGGCTCTCAGAGCATTGTTGATGACCTCAAGGAGCTTTCTCGCTTGAAATATGGTCGTGATCGTCACTTGGTGGAAAGTGAAGTAATCGAACGTTCGCAATTAGCATCACCGACCAAGAAAGAGGAAGAGCATTTTTGGAAATAGATTTCTCTTGGTGTCTATGTTGAATGATTCTCATGCCTTAGAATGCTTTGGGTTTATATTATTGCGATCTACATTCTGGTGATGTTGAAAAGTTTCATGATTATAAGGTGATTAATAAAGATTGGTCGGATCCCTCACGCTTACAGGCGTGAGGCTTTTTCATTTTGTAGGACATCTGGTGCCCTTGCAATCCTTCTGCGCATCGAGTTATCCACATTATCCACATAAGAATATTAGGAATAGCAAAGAAAGTGGGGTAAAATGTCATAGACAACCAAGAAGTGGTGAAAAGTGGTGAATTTTAAGCTTTCTTGCACATTATAAAGGAAAGGGGAATTCTTTGGTGCATGAGAATATTTTTGTCATAGGTTGTACATCGTTTGTAATCAGTGATAGCGATATGATTTTTCGATATGTTCATTGGAGAGCATGCACATAGTATTGATCCCAAGAAGCGCCTTGCTTTACCATCGAAGTTTCGTGGTGAGCTTGGTGAGTCTGTCGTGGTGACACGCGGATTGGATCAATGTCTTTTTGTTTATCCTATGAAGGCGTGGCAAGAGCTTGCACATAAGCTTGGGACGATGCCGATTGGAGAATCGCAGACGCGATCCTTTGTCCGTGTGATGCTTGCAGGTGCAACAGACACAACTATGGATGCGCAGGGTCGTGTGATCATACCTGATTATTTGCGTGAGTATGCAGGGTTGGACAAGAATGTGGTTGTGGCAGGTCTCTTTGATCGTCTTGAAATTTGGGATGACAAGAGGTGGCAAGATTATAAGAAGCACGCTGAGAAGAATACCGATCAGATTGCTGAAGAATTGGGTAAGCTTGGCGTGTACTAGCGCTTTGTCTGATTGACTGCCTGTTAGTCAAATGACGAGCTTGTAAGTATTTGAAGATATAATCTTGTATGGAGTCAACGATACATACACCAGTTATGATGCAGGAGGCTGTAGAGCACTTGCATATGCGTGAGGGCATGGTGATTGTTGATGCAACACTCGGTGGTGGTGGCTATACGCGTATGATTGCGGACATTGTTGGTGCGCAGGGACGTGTGATTGCCATAGATGCTGATTTGGACGCACATGAAAGATTTCAGGTCGCATTTGCTGCAGAGTATCCACAAGTTGAACTTGTACATTCAAACTATGGTGACCTCAATGATGTGCTTGCAGCACGTGGCATTCATAAAGTAGATGGCATCGTTGCCGATCTTGGCTTGTCGTCAGATCAGTTACATAATGCAGATACAGGACTTAGCTTTACGTCTGATGTTCTTGATATGCGATTGGATCGTCAAGATGGTCAGATGACTGCGCAGATGTATCTTGCAGAAGTTTCTGAGGATCAGCTAGCACAAGATTTGCATCTCTACGGTGATGAGCGCTATGCGCGCAAGATCGCTCGCGCGATTGTGCAACATAGGGATGATAATAGTCCTTTGACTAGTGCAGTAGCACTTGCAGATTTGATTGTAGCGACTGTTGGTGGGTATTATCGTAATGCACAGATTCATCCTGCAACACGATCATTTCAAGCAATACGCATTGTTGTTAATGATGAATTTGGCCATTTAGAGAGATTTTTGTATCATGCAGTTTCTGCGCTCTCACTGGGGGCGATGATGAGTGTTGTTTCTTTTCACTCAGGAGAAGATCGCATAGTGAAAAAAATCTTTAAGGACTTGGCTCGTGATTGTATTTGTGATGTACATGCGCCGATTTGTATGTGTGATAATCGTGCCTCTGTGAAAATAATACGCCCGACACCAATGAAACCATCGGAAGAGGAGGTTATTCATAATCCACGTTCACGTAGTGCAAAATTGCGCGTTATTGAAAAATTGATCTAGGACTTTTCTCATAGAGTGATACGAGTGGGCATGATGGGTTGTTTCTCGTAGTGTTTTAAAAGGGAAAGTTCTCATTGTGAGATCTAGAACAAAAAAGAAAATCAAAATAAAATCGTGTAAAGCTTTAATCTTTCATTGTGAAAGTATTTAGGTCTTAGGGGGGCACGCTTACACTAAGCATGCCAATTTATTCAGCAAACATAAAAAATCTTCGTGATCGTCAAAAGTCTCGTTTGACGAGGCATGTTCGGCGTACGCACAGAACATCTCTGAAAAAAGGCTCGGCAGATTGTGATGGAGCCATGTCACAGGGCTTTTTGATGCATCGTGCTACACTGTCTGGTACAGGTTTTTTGAGTGGTCTCTTTTTTATCGTTCTCTTGGGATTGGTAGGTAGCTATGTTGGTGTGATGAATGCCAGCGCAGTGCGTGGTGCTCAGGTGCGAGATCTTGAGCAACAGATTACAGCGCTCGAGAGTGAGCGTGGTGAATTGGAGATTCGCGCTGCACATTTACGAGCGCAGGCTCATGCACAGATTGCACGTGAAGAAGAGGCACTACAGAGACTTGGCCTATCTCAGTATATAGAAATTGTGGATGAGAGTACTATTGCGTCGCGATGAGAGGTGTCATTTTTTTGGTTGAATGTGCTGATTGAGGAATCAATTTAGTTATGAGTTTATATGGGTATAAAAAGTCGACGCCGACAAGCTGATAGGGTTGCTTTTCGCCGACAACAGTTAGTCAAGAAAGGTGATGGAAGAGGTGGTGCAGCGTATGCAAGGCCAGGCATAGAACAATATCATCGATTTGATGTATGGCGTGTTCATGTTGTTGTGATGATCTTGGGTGTGCTTATAGCGTGTGTATTGATCCGCGTTGGCTGGCTTAAAATTGCTCGTGGTGAATACTATCTTGGGCAGGCGAATGCACAACATGAGGTCGAGGCTGTGTTGAGTCCCTATCGTGGAACTATATCTCTATTACAGCAAGACGGTTCTTTGTACCCAGCTGCTGTAAATCGTCTTTACTATACTGCCTATATTCAACCAGAGATTTATGATGGGGATCATGTTTCTGCGGCACGGGAGATTGCGATTGCGTTAGGTGTTGACTATAATGAGGTTTTGAGTAAATTTCGTCGACAAGGTGATCCCTATGAGGAAGTTAAAAGACTTGTTACGAAGGAGGAGAAGGAGCGCTTAGAAGATCGTGATATAGATGGTTTGCATTTTATAGGGCAGACACAAAGATATTATCCTGGGGAATCACTTGGAGCTCATATCATAGGTTTTGTCGGACATGATGGCGATGGTTTGAGCGGTCGCTATGGCATAGAGAAAGCATATCAAGATGACCTTTTGGGGCGTGGGGGTTCTCTTTCGCAAGTACGAGACGCGCGTGGGCGATGGTTGAGTGTGGCCGATCGATCGCTTATTCCTCAGCGCAATGGCTCTTCTGTCGTTCTGACGATTGAGCAACCATTACAACAAGCTGTGGAGAGTATACTTGCTCAAGATACAGAGCTCTATGGTGCACAGAGTGCAGTGGCGATTGTGGCAGAGGCATCTACAGGACGTATACTTGCTATGGCGCAGACGCCAACATTTTCTCTTAACACATATGGCAGTGTGGAGGATTATAGTGTTTATCGCAGTCAAGCAATTTCTCAGGCGTACGAACCAGGATCTGTCTTTAAGACCTTTACTATAGCAATGGGTCTTGATGCAGGCAAAATTACGCCTGACACTACATACGTTGATGAAGGTTTTATACAGGCGGATATTTATCCACTTCGCAATGCTCAGGATAAGGTTTATGGGAAACAAAATATGACACAAGTTTTAGAGGAGTCTATCAATACTGGCGTTATTTTTGTGGAGCAACTTTTGGGGAATAAATTGTTTCGACAGTATACTGAGGACTTTGGTTTTGGTCAGGTGACGGGCATAGATTTGCCTGCGGAAGCTGTCGGCAATTTGCGAAATTTGGAAAATGAGAAGAGTTTTGTAGAGTATTATACGGCATCTTTTGGACAGGGGATCAATGTGACGCCACTGCAACTTGTGAGTGCATATGGAGCACTTGCAAATAATGGAATCTTAATGCGACCGCAGATTATTGACCACACGGTTGGTCCAGATGGTTCGCAGAATTTCATAGAGCCTCGCGATATACGACGTGTCATTTCACAAGAGGCTAGTGATGATATTGATGCGATGTTGTTACAGGTTGTCGAGGGTGGCCATGCTAAACTAGCCTCTGTGCCTGGCTATCTGATTGGCGGTAAGACCGGTACGGCTCAAATCGCCAAAGAAGGTCAAAGAGGCTATGATGAATTGCGTAAAAATACAACATTTGTTGGGTATGGTCCTATTGAGAGTTTATCAACATCTGTTAGAGAGACTCCTGATTCTGAGCAATATGTTGTCCTTGTGAAATATGAAAATCCGACTGAGGTAGAATGGGCTGCAACGAGTGCCGCGCCGACGTTTGGTCGTATAATGGAATTTATCCTTGATTATAAGGATGTGGAGCCTAGTGAACCGATCTCGATAAAGCAAAAGCAAGATATCTCTCCAGAGGAGGTAATTGATTAGAAATAGTGAAAAAGAAATGATAGAATGTATATTACAAAAAATTCTTGCAACGCTTGCTCGTGCGATTATTGCAAAGCATAAGCCGTTTGTTGTCGGCGTTGCGGGGTCGTATGGTAAAACGTCTGCGCGTGATGCTGTGGCACATGTACTTGGTCACTACTATGAGGTGCGCGTTTCCCGGGAAAATTATAATAATGAGTATGGATTGTCGCTTTCGATTATTGGAGCGCAAGCTCCTGGTCGATCTTTGCGAAAGTGGTTTTCTGTATTTTTTATTGGCGTGCGAGAGTTTTTTGGTGGTAACTATCCACATATTTTGGTTTTGGAGTATGGTGTCGATCATCCTGGAGACATGAAGGTTTTGACGAGTATTGTGCGACCTCATATTGCAATAGTAACTGCAGTTTCTGCAGCGCATAAGGAGTACTTTGACAGCTTGGCGGATATTGCAAAGGAAGAGGGTGGTCTTGTAGAGGCTCTTACGACATATGAAGGTTCTGATGAAGTGCTTCGTGATGTCCCTAGCGCTGCTGTTTTGGGTATTGATAGCTCACATGTAAAAAATATGGCAGGTAAAACAAGTAAATCGACGTACACCTATAGCATAGGTGGACTTGCTGATTTTAGTGCGACACATGAGCAATTTTCTGCGAACGATGGCATCACTTTTAAACTGGGGATGATAGAGCGGAGCGTGCCGGTCCGGCTACCTTATATTGTGGGCACACATAGTATCTCAAGTGCTCTGGTAGCAATTAGTGTCGCAACGGTTTTCAAGCTTGGCCTTGTGGATGTGTTGCGTCACCTTGAGAGCTTTACTCTGCCTGTGAGCCGTATGCGCCTGTTACGGGGTGCTGCAGATTTTCACATTATAGATGATACATATAATGCTTCCCAAGAGACAATGGTTGCTGCGATCGATACACTTGCACATGTTGGTGCGACGCGTAGTATTGCCGTACTTGGTGATATGCTTGAATTAGGGGATCAAGAAAATACAGCTCATGAGACTGTTGCACAGTCTCTTGTTGCGCATAAGATTCCGCTGGTTATTCTTGTAGGTCGTCGTATGGCAGGTCTTGGTGATATACTGCAAGAATCAGGCTATTTTCTTGGAGAAACTCTCTTCTTACTTGATTCTCCACAGGATGCTAGCGATGTTTTGCAACGGATCCTCCAATCTGGTGATGTCGTTTTGGTAAAAGGTTCCCAGGGTATGCGCATGGAGTCTGTTGTTACATCAGTTCTCTCTTCGGAGTATGATGTCCAACGCTTTGTGTGTCGACAGAGTGATGCGTGGTTGGAAAAGCCATTTGTTCAACCGTAGACTTTCCTCTTCTTGTATCGTTATAGTGTAGCCGTCTAACGTGTCAGCGCGCCATTTCGTGGGTTTATGTCTGTGCTATACTTGTCAGCAACTCTAATCTCGGATACCATACTCTTATGGCTTATATTGATATTCAAAATGGTGATGATGCCGATATTCTGCGGCGCAAAAAACGCTTGCAGATGCAGCAACTTTCCTATGAGTCTGATTTAAAGCGTTTATTGCGTGAGACTGAGGCTGCTCAGCAAGAAATCCAACGCATTACACGTGAGCGCGAACGTTTGACGATGCAGATTACAGATCACGAGCGCAAGGTGAAAAAGCTTGCAGATAAAGAGGTTTTTGTGCGACAAGAATCTGATCGTTTAAAAAAACAGATTATGAAGCTTGGTCAGTGAATCTTTTGTTTGTAGCGTATTTTTTCTATACATCCCGATAAGATATTACAATGAAATTGAACGATATTCGTGCGCAGTATTTGGAGTATATGCGTACACAAGATCATGTTATTGTGCCGTCAGGTAGAATTATACCTGACAATGACCCAACGACACTCTTTACTGGTTCTGGTATGCAGCCAATGATTCCTTATCTCTTGGGCGATGATCACCCTGAAGGATCGCGCATTGCAGATAGTCAGAAGTGTTTTCGTGCAGAAGATATTGAAGAAGTTGGCGATAATCGTCATACAACATTTTTTGAGATGCTGGGTAATTGGTCATTTGGAGATTATGGCAAAAAGGAGCAAATTACCTGGATGTTTGATTTTCTTGTTCGCAAGGTTGGAATTGATCCGAAAAATCTGTATATTACCTGCTATATAGGAGATGAAAAAAATGATCTGTCACAAGACACCGAGGCTGCAGATCTTTGGAAGGGGCTCTTTGCGTCTGTGGACGTTGATGCAGATGCGGTAGAGATTGGCACGGAAGCACAAGGCTATGCTCGTGGTATCGCTGAGGGCGAGAGGATATTTTACTATGATGGGGCAAAGAACTGGTGGAGCCGTGCAGGTAAGCCTGATCATATGCCTGTAGGAGAGCCTGGCGGTCCTGACAGTGAAATGTTTTATGATTTTGGGACACCACATGATGAAAGTTATGGCGCGCATTGTCACCCAAATTGTGACTGTGGTCGTTTTATGGAGATAGGAAATAATGTCTTCATGGAGTACCTCAAGAAGTCTGACGGAACGTTTGGCCCACTTCCGCGTAAAAATATTGATTTTGGAGGCGGTCTCGAGCGCATTGCTGCAGCTGCACAAGGTACGCCTGATATCTATAAGGTAGATGCTTTTTCTGGCGTGATTGTACGTCTTGAAAAGCTTTCTGGTAAGTCGTATGATGACGCAGATCATACATTTGCTTTTCGCGTGATCGTCGATCATGTGCGTGGGAGTATTTTCATGCTTTCTGATGGTATCTTGCCGTCTAATAAAGAACAAGGTTATATATTGCGACGTTTGCTGCGTCGCGCCATGTTTTATGGGACACAGTTAGGCTTGGATGAAGATGTATTGGTGCAACTTACACCAGAGATCATCGCGGCATATGAGGATGCTTACCCTATCCTTGTTGAGACGCGTGATATGATCATTCGTGAAATGAAGACAGAAGAGGAAAAATTTCACAAGACGCTAGTTCGCGGTACGCGTGAGTTGCATAAGATGATTGAGCGTGATGGCGAGCTGACAGGAGAGGATGCGTTTGTTCTTTTTACGACGTATGGCTTCCCTCTTGAGATGACACTTGAGGTCGTTGAAAAGCGAGGTATTGTCGTTGATCGTGATGCGTATGAGTCAGAGTTTGCCAGGCACAGAGATCTTTCGCGTACAGCATCAGCGGGGAAATTTAAGGGCGGTCTTGCTGATCACAGCGCACAGACAACAGCACTTCATACGTGTACCCATCTTATGTTGGCTGGACTGCGCAAAGAGCTTGGAGATCATGTGCATCAAGCAGGATCAAATATCACTGAGCAGCGGACGCGTTTTGATTTTACACATGGAGAAAAGGTGGAGAGAGATGTTCTGGACCGTGTGGAGGCGTATGTCAATGATGCAATTGCTGATGGGATGGTTGTTGAGATGCTACAAATGGACAAGCAAGTAGCTAAGGATGAAGGTGTTGAGGGAAGTTTTTGGGAAAAATATCCTGACACAGTTAATGTCTATACCATGACTGGTAAGGACGATGTAGTGTATTCGCAGGAGCTATGCGGTGGCCCACATGTGAGTGATGCTACCGAGATTGTGGGCACTTTTCGTATTACAAGTGAAAAATCTTCATCAGCTGGTGTGCGCCGTATTAAAGCCTCGCTTGAGTAGGCGTGATGCTTGACATATGTCGCCATCATGATATACTCATTCTACTTATCTAAAAATATCTTTTATGTTAGCAGTCATCAAAACTGGTGGAAAACAGTACAAAGTCGCTGAAGGAGACACTGTAAAAGTTGAAAAACTTGATCTTGAAGAAGGGGTAAAAGTTACTTTTGAGGAGGTGCTTTTTCTGGGAGATGCTAAGGGTGTTAAGGTTGGCACGCCATTTATTTCTGGTGCTAAGGTTTCTGGTACAGTTGTCAGTCAAGGACGCCACAAAAAAGTGTGGGGTATTAAGCATAAGGCAAAGAAGCGCTATAAGATGAAATACGGTCACAAACAAGCATACACGGAAGTAGAGATCGGAAAAATTGCTTAACTCTTACAAAAAAATCACCGCTTCGGTGATTTTTTTGATGGAGAAAAATGAATGTTGTTGTTATGTCTGAGGACTGCTATAGCATCTCAGTGCGGTTTGTGAGCGCTGAGATGAGCGTTAGGTCGTCCGCGTATTCGATGTCTGATCCTGTTGCAAGACCACGTACAATGCGGGTGAGTTTGATATTATTTTCTGCGCACATTTCGCTAAGACGTTGTTTGAGGAAAAGGGCGGTCATGTCACCTTCCGTTGTGAAGTTTGTTGCGATAATTACTTCGTTTATGTTACTTGTCTGCAACCTGCTTTCTAGCTGTGTGATTTTCAGGTGGTCGCCTTTTTTGCCATCGACAGTTCCGCCAAGGACATGATAAAGACCGTTATAGTTTCTCGATCTTTCTATGGGGAGGATGTCGAGTGGGTCTTCGAGGGCACAGAGGAGGGATGTGTCACGTGCGGTATTTGTACAAATTGTGCAGAGATCTGATTCTGTGATGTTGAAGCACTTTGGGCAATTGTGGACATTGTGGAGTCCTTGGAGTGCAGTAGCAAAATCTTCTGCTTTTTGTGTATCGGATTTGTACAGTGAGAGTACGAGACGCTCAGCGAGTTTTGGTCCTATGCCTGGTAGGCCATTGAAATGATCAATCAGGTTTTGGAAATTTTTTGGATACATGTGATGCAATGTGATGCTGGAGATGAATTCTTGTTTCAGTATTATAGCGTGGATTATGTTTTGCACATAGTAAACATCTACTAAGCTTCCTGCTTTTGCTCTTCTTGTCCATGATTGTGAACTTGCTCGAGGTTTTTGTATGATGCACTTTCACCATGCCAGTACATATGAACCGATCCTACAGGTCCATTACGATGTTTGGCAACAATGATTTCTGCTGCGTGCTCATTGTCTTCTGTTGGGTTGACGCGGTGCTCACGGTGAATAAACATTACAAGGTCAGCATCTTGCTCGATTGAGCCAGACTCACGCAGGTCGCTGAGTCGTGGGCGCTGATCAGGTCGAGATTCTACAGCACGGGATAGCTGTGACAGTGCAACGATTGGGATGTTGAGCTCTTTTGCGAGAGTTTTGAGTCCGCGAGATATTTCTGATATTTCTTGGACGCGGTTCTCTTGACCTCTTCCCTCCATCAGCTGGAGGTAGTCAATAATGATCAGTCCGAGTTCATGCTCTGCTTGCAAGCGTCTTGCCATCGTGCGCATTGTCATGATGTTTGCGCTCGATGTATCATCGATAAATACTGGTGCCTCTGATAGGATGCCCATTGTCTCACTCACGCGATCAAAATCTGCTTCAGAAACATTTCCTGTGCGCAGTTTCCAGAGATCGATATTTCCCTCTGCGGCAATCATACGATCAACAAGTTGATCTGACGACATCTCCAGAGAAAAGATACCTACTGGCACCTTGTGATCGCTTGCGGCTTGCCTTGCGATGTCGAGCGCTAAGGATGTTTTACCAACTGATGGTCGCGCAGCAAGGATGATGAGGTCAGACTTTTGTAGTCCAGATAAGATCTTGTCGAGATCGATGAATCCTGTTGGGACCCCACGCATTTCGCCTTTGTTTTTGTGTAGTTGATCGAGTCGATCAAAAGCTTCACCAAGAATTGTTTTGATAGACGTGAATTCTTTTTTGAGGGATTTTTGTGAGATGCCAAAGAGTTTTTGTTCTGCATCATCGAGGAGCTCGTCAATGTCGCGAGCCTCATCGTATCCTAGTTCTGATATTTCTGCAGCTGCAGTAATGAGTTTTCGTAAGACTGATTTTGAGCTGACAATTTTTGCGTAGTATGTAACATTGGATGCACTTGGAACGCTTCCGACTAGCTCTGCCAGGTAGCTCGCACCACCGATCTCGTCGAGTTTTTTTTTATCCTCGATTTTATTGGAGAGACTCAGTACATCAATTGGATCGTTTTCGCTGTAGAGATCCATAATGGCCTCGTAGATTACATTGTGTGCGTTGATGTAGAAATCGCCAGGCTGCAGAATGTCAGCGATTTTGGTAACAGCCTCTTTGTCGATCATAACTGCGCCGATGATGGATCGCTCTGCTTCTTCGGAGTGAGGGGGCATGCGCAAGTCTGACATAGGTAGAATGTAAAAAGTAAGTATTTTGTATCTGCACGGTATTATACAGGAGCGTGCTTGTCTCTATCCACATCGTCTGTGGGCAAAGAGGGGATAGTGATTGTGTTACTATAGTGGTATGAATGTATAGTTATCATGATAATTTTGAAGAGATGACACTTAAAGACTTTCTCGCACACAGTGACGTAGAGCATGTTCGACACGAGCTCAGAGGCGATCTGGATGTTCTCATCATTGACAATGCGAATGTGTACTGCGAGATTCTTATGCAGGGTGCACAACTTATTACGTATACGCCAAAAGAAGCAGAATCATCTAATCACCCTGTTATTTGGCGTTCTCGAGAGAGCGCTTATGACACTGGCGTACCAATCAGAGGGGGTGTGCCAGTGATTGGCCCGTGGTTTGGCAACCTCTCTGACAACCCGACGTCGATTCAGCAAGGACATACACATCCAGATGGCGCAATTGCGCACGGTTTTTTGCGCACAGTGCAGTGGGAACTCCTTTCTCTTGCTGAGGAGGGTGGAGTTTTTGTCTGTATTTTGCGTTATGTACATGATGGTCATCAGCTTGATTGGCCGCATGCGTTTAGTGCGACGATGCGCTTTGAGGTTGGTGCGGCGCTTGCTATTTCCTACGAAATTGAAAATACTGGTGCGCAGACACTTGCTATGAGCGCTGCTCTTCATACGTATTTTTCTGTCGGGGATATCGATCAGGTGCGTGTTCACGGTTTTGACGGTGTTGCGTATCTGGATGCATTAGATGGTCGTACGCGTAAGGTGTGGGAAGGTGATGTTTTTGTTGACCGTGAAGTGGATGTTGTTTTTCTGGATGCACCGCAGGAGCAAGTTATAGTCGATGCTGCGTATGGTCGCCGCATAAGTCTCGTCACGCGGGGTAGTACGTCTGCTATTGTGTGGAATCCATGGACTGATAAGGCGAAAAAACTTTCAATGTTTGGCGATGATGAGTACAAGGAAATGCTTTGCATCGAAACAGCACGCGTCGAGGACGATCTTCTCAAGATTGAGTCGGGTGAAAATCAGTCCTTTGGTGTGACGATTACTGCAAATTCATTGACTGCTTAGGTGTAGCATATCTCTGCTATCTAGGCTTGAAGAAAAAGAGTATTCGTGTATAATAAACGTCACAGTTTGTCTGTAAAAATGGTATTTAGGATTTTTTATGTGGTACTGCAGATCCCTCTGTGACTAGTGGTTCATGTTTTTATGTACCACATGATCGGCGGGTTGTCTCGGCAACGCAATTATAGGGGATTCGCCAAGTGGTAAGGCACATGCTTCCCTGACTCTAGCGGTCCATGCTTATGCATGGCATGAAAATAGACTGTATACAAAGAAACTTATACTGGGGATTCGCCAAGTGGTAAGGCACATGTTTCCCTGACTATAGCGGTCCATGCTTATGCATGGCATGAAAATTGACTGTATACAAAGAAACTTATACTGGGGATTCGCCAAGTGGTAAGGCACATGGTTCTGGTCCATGCATTCGGGGGTTCGAATCCCTCATCCCCAGCTGACAATATTTTCGTAACTTTTAAATATCTTATTCCGTAAGAGTGTATCTTTTTGCTCTATCTATGAAATTATATTTATCAAAAAACCCGCAATCAAAATTGATTACGGGGAAGGGTTGTGAAGCGCATTTTTATATGCTTACTTTAGACTGAAGACTAGCTCACAATGCGCATCTTGACCGCCTGACGTATTATATCGAGCCTGAAAAGAATTTTCCATGACACAATTTACGCTACTTGATCCCATAGCTGTAAATTCAAAGAAAGGATTATTCCTTCCTATGTCTGTACCAAACGCTGACATAGACACAAGTCCGCTTTCTACAACGAATTCGCTAACAGCTCTAAACGTCGTGGTCATTTCTTCTGATACACTATCAAAGAATGCATGCACTCGATCGTTGCCTCCAACTGCCATATTTGATCTTGTGCGTGAATAATGTGCAAGCTTTATACCGTACTCTTCGTACCTGATGACATCTCTCACGCTTGTGGCTATATTTGAATCGAGGCTAATTGATACAGTCAGCTTACCAACACCGACATTATCCTGTATCACGCAGCCACCACCGGCTCCTCCGTCTAGGTTAGGATCCCATCCCCAGCCATCACCATCAGTATCATTGTTGATTGGACAGACCGGGTTACCGTCAACTGGTGGATTTGTTCCAGTATTTTCGGAGATTTGAACTTCCAGATATTGATAGTCAGGATCAGCAATGTGAGCTATCACTTTAAACCAGTCGCCTGGATTTGCTGAACATGTATTTGACTGAGCTAGAATCTCGGAGAGCATTACTGTGTGATTAGGGCCGGTATAGAAGTAGACATCGCAGTTATCTCCTTGAGTCCATTGAGCTGGCAGTTTGTCGATGACCAAAGAGTGACTATTTCCATAGATTGAAGACATGTTTGAAAGTTGAATTTCGACGTCGTTGTTAGGTGTCGGCGTCAGCGTTACGATCCCACCTGCATATATAGGTGATGTTAGCATGCCCACAAGCGGCATACAGCTTAAGAGTAGGTTTTTAAAGTTCATTGCCTCGTTCCTTTTTGAGATTTTCAAAAAATACGTACCAGTTTGGCACGTAGGAAAATTATACACTGATCATTGCTTTCTGTCAAAGAGCATAATAATATCTCAGTGTTGTTTTTGTGGTCTAATGCATGCTTTTGTTCCTGACTTCATCCCACAACGCCAGCTGATTAACTTTATAGAATATTTGGAAACAAAAAACACCAATAGAAATTGGTGGCTTTTGAAGTTGATCGACCGGAGAATCCCAGTCGATCGATAAATCATTTCTTCTCACGTTTCCACTTGTTGTGAAAAAAGTCTGCAATAACAACCAAGGCGAATGCAATTCCGACAATCACAGGCCAGCCCATAAGTGTCTGCTCTAGCATGTACTCAGACTCGCAACACATAACTTGCATGCCAGAGCTCTTGTACTGTACGAAAACATATGCGTAGCGCAGTGCGAACAAGATCGCGGCAAGAATTGCAGTTCGAATCAAAACCGTAATGAAACCAAGTGTGGCCATCGTCAAATCCTCTTTTGAAGTTATCAATATTATATCATTTAAATAATATAATGTCAATAGCTTGAAATTTGACTTAGACACTACAGTAGTTCCTCACTTTGTCCCACAACGCCAGCAGATGATTTTGAGAACAAAAAAACACCATGTGGATGGTGTGTTTTTGTCCTTGCCGATGGTATTTTCACCATCGGCTTATAATACTTTCAATTAGTTTATCAGTCGCGTTAAATTGCAGATGTTTTTGTCACTTCGATTATCTTGCCATCAGAATAGAGGACATCAACGGTTATTGTTTGTCTACCATTCCTTTGCTTTTCAATCTTTACAGCAAGGGCTTTATCTTCGAGAGCATGCTCTGCGATTATTGATACAACTTTGTTACTCCTTGTAGCTCCACCCAGTGCAATTGCTACTAATACCATACCACTGATTAGGCTGAAGGCGATCACATACTCTTTAGTTGGATTTGACCAAAGATACCAGCCTAGTCCACTAGTCATGAGTATGCCTGCAACTTTGTAGTACACTTCTTTTTCGCGTTTAACAATCATGATACTTACCTCTTCTTGTGGTCTTATTAAGCCATACTATTAATTTATAAATATGTCAATTTTAGATGATGATACTGCTCCTGACTTCATCCCACAACGCCAGCAGATAAAATAAGGGCACCCGCTAGGGTGTTTTTGTTTTACTAGCTACGAACTGAGAGCATTCGAATTTTATACTGGAAGCAAAGCGAGCAGTGAATCTCTCATCCTTAGCTGACAGTTTTGAAAAAGTAAAGAGGCCACGCAGATGCGTGGCCTATTTTTAGGAACAATTGACTTCTAAGAAAAGCACTCCGGCATTAATGAGTTCACAGCTTCTCGTAACTTGTCCGAGATGAAAGAATAGCCGTAATTAAAATCGTGGCTGCCAAGCCTCAATGATGTTCTTCGGTATCCGTCGCCGATTATTTCGGTTTTGATTCTGAACATTTGCTGATTTCTGACGTCTTCGATGTAAACCATTTCATCGTTTTCATGTGATGAAAGTATGGCGTTACGAAATACGCATATTGGAAGCGTCGCGTGCCATTTACCTTCTGTGTTTGTTAGGCGAATTTCGATTACTTTGGTATCAGATAGGGTAGACATTCGAAATTTCAGTCTGTTATCTGGGTATGGAGTGGACCACTCTGAACTAAGTGCATGAGCGGAAGCAAGAATAAGTACAAGTGCTAATCCTAGCGTTTTAATTTTCAATGTTAAAGACCTTTTTTCACTGTGGAAACTTTTATATCATAACAGTAAATATATATATTGTCAATAAACTGTATTGTAATCATTGTTCCTGACTTCATCCCACAAGGCCAGCTGATGATTTTGAGTAGTTAAAAACCGACACAGTTATTGTATCGGTTTAAAATTCTTCTTACGCTTATGCGCATTTATGTATTTTTGAAGTCGCCTGAGATTTTCTCAGACACTTTTTTTGATCGGTAGTCTGTGTATTCAACTACGGCGAGTATAATGAAACCTGCTGCCCAAAAAATTAACATGGCTAGTGCATGCATAAGGACTAAGTGAGTTTCAATGCCACTTAATTCACCCATAAACGGTTGGTCTCTGATCTCGGTCGTGAGAATTTGGTAAACTGCTACTAGCGATAAGAGTGTTAGATTTGAGATATGATAATCCATTCTTTTTGAAATAATCTTCACCCAGGGTTTTAGAGCGATGAAAGTCAGGCAGACTTGAAAGAATATCACTTTGAGTTGCATTCCAGCGTAAAATGAAAAGCTTTCTGGCAGTGTATGCATTTTAATGCCCTATTGTTAAGGTCTATTTACAATATCATGTAAATAGTTCTATGTCAAGTACTGCACTGAAATTAATGTTTCAAATACACACCAATCAAAGAGTGATGTAATTTTTCACTTCATCCCACAACGCCAGCTGACAATATTTCATAATTTGAGGACAAAAAAACACCAGGGGACTGATATGTTTTTGATTTGACTAGAGAGATGATATCGTCTCTAGTCTGTGGTCAATTTTGTGAATATTTCTATGGTCTCTTGATGTGTAGCCACAGGCATCGTATATCTTTTTGCTTTGTCGGACACACTGGCTTGACGCTAATACCTACTATCTCCTGTGAACTTATAGTACGTTTGATAAGGTAAATTACAGGATCATCACTCGATCCTTCAGATGGGTTTTGTCTTCTCTCAACATAGATTCTCAATGATTTATCTTGATCTTGCTCAAGAGTTCCACAAGCCTTTATTGGGTATGTGATGGATGTTCCATCAATTTCTTCTTCGGTAACAGAGCACAAATTCTGCTGTATATCACCGATGCCAATTTCATCTGAGCTTTGCGTGTCCACACATTGCAGAGTAGTTTTACCTTCGGTTATTGTCGCAAGTAGTTCTCCTTGTTCTAATTTGTACCTTTTTACAGACGTAGCGCTCATTTTTTTTCCTTTGTGTGCAGTTCAAACTTTTTATCACAAAAAAGCTTTTTATGCAATCTTTCTTCCCTACATTCTCACCCCAATCGCAACATCAAAAAGACACCCTCTCAGGTACAATGAAGGATGCATTACCATCATCATTAACCATAGAAAGGATGTCTCATACCCATATTACGCCAGATCAGCGTAATGAGCTATCTGTTTTG
>CALDDM010000016.1 GCA_937936355.1 Minisyncoccota bacterium | reverse complement strand
TATTCTTTGTAGTAAAGACATTTATTACAAAGAAAAAACGGATTCTTCGTATGGCGCTAAAGTGTGTGTACACTATAGTGTTCTACGAAGAAACCCGTTTCTTCAATATGAGTATTATAGCATACTGACGGGGGAAGTCAAGGAGCCTTTTCTTTTTTAAGTGGCCATTTTATCGAGTGGTATAATATGGATATATTAAAATCTATTTTTATGAGATACGTGAAGTTATTTTTAATTTTGACATGTGCGTCTGCTGCGTTAGCATTTGGTCTTTATCTGACAACTTCTTCAGAGCAAGCGCAGGAAGCTTTTCTGCCCTCAGGATCAGTTGAGGATGATCTTGCTGATGTCGTGCGGACAGCACCTTCTGAGCAAGATGTCTCCGTAGTTCCTGATCGCGTAGTGGATGAAGGGGATGTTTCTACGGTTGCTGATTTTGAAGGGGACCCAGGTACTTTCATTGAGGATAATCTTGAAGAGGGTAGTGAGTCTGATGTTGTTTTGGAATAGGGAGTATTTTTTTGAATTATAAAAAGCGCATATGCGCTTTTTATAATTCAAATTTTTGTTGTGGTTCAGGTATGATAACCTCCCATTTTTTGCTAGCGTGCTCTTTTGCGATATGTTCTTTGAGGTCAGTTGCTTGACTTCCATCTCCGTGGACGAGGAAAATTTTTTCAATGCCAGGTGTTTTTTCAAGGTTTTCAACAAGCTGCTTTTGGTCTGCGTGTGCACTGTAGCCACTTATCTTGAATATGTTTGCACGTACTGTAACGGATCGACCAAAGATTCTTACTGGATTTTCACCTTCAAGTATTTTTCGACCGAGTGTGTGTTCTGCTTGATAGCCAACAAAGAGTATTGTATTTCGCTTGTCGCTGATGTGGTGTGCGAGATGGTGTTTGACTCGACCAGCCTCACACATGCCAGATCCTGCGATGATGATACATGGCTTATCATAACGGTTGAGCTTTTTACTTTCCCTTGTGTCTGCTGTGTGAACAAGTCCTTTGAATGCAAATGGATTTTTATTTTTGTCGATAAAAAACTCATGTGTTTCTTCATCAAAGTCGTCTAAGTGTTCGGAGAAAATTTCAGTGAAGTTTGTTGCGAGGGGGCTATCTACAAAAACCGCCATGCGTGGTATCTTGCCAAGATTGTAGAGTCTATGTAGATCGTAGAGAATTTCTTGTGTTCTTTCTAGGGCGAAGCTTGGAATAATCACCTTACCTTTTCTACTGTACGTGTCGCTAACGATCTTTGCTAATTCATCTCTGGTTGTTGATTGCGGTTTGTGAATGCGTCCTCCGTACGTGCTCTCAGAAATCATAATTGTGCATGGCGGTACTGGTACTGGGTCATGTATGATTTTGCGATTACTAGGACCTAGATCGCCTGTGAAGCCTATACTCCTTTGCTCTTGGTCCTTGCCGATTTTTAAGTGGACTTGTGACGATCCTAGTATGTGGCCTGCATTGGTGAATGTTACTTGTGCGATGTCTGCGACTGTAAATTCTTCTTGTCTCGGATGCGTTACCATGAGACTAAGGCATGTCTCAGCATCTTCGGCGGAGTAGAGTGGATCAAGTGCTGTTATAGTTGGATCCTCGAGCGCACGAGCCTTCCAGAAGGCTGCATCTTCTGCTTGAATGTGCGCTGCATCCATGAGAAGTGGACGTAAAAGCTCTGCTGTTGCTTGTGTTGTGTGGATGGGTCCACGATAACCTTGTTTTGCAAGTACTGGGAGAAGTCCTGAATGATCGATGTGTGCATGCGACAGAACTACCGCGTCGATTGTGCTGACATCAAAAGGGAGTTCTTTGTTTTGCTCGTAGCTTTCTCGCCAGTGGCCTTGATGCATGCCGCATTCAAGAAGTATTTTTTTCCCTTCATGTTCAATAATGTGTTTAGAGCCGGTTACACCACCTGCTGCTCCATGGAAAGTTATATTCATTTTTTTATTTATGATTACTTAGTCGACGTAGACTCTTTATTTTATTGGATGGGGGCATTTCTTTATAGCTATAATTATAGCACTGCCATCTTTTTTTATCTGAACTATCTTTGGCTATTGACTTCGTTGATTTCTTATGCTATAATTGTTTTATCAATGAATTTTCGGGTGAGATTGTCCTTCGGGATAGTCTCACCTTTTTGTATCTATGAATCTATTATCATCACAATTTGATCGTGAACAGGCTAATGATATGACTGCTAAGCAACTGTCTTCTGCCAATGGTTTGATACGGCGTAGTATACGCTCGTATCATGCCTATGTTCAGGATATGCTTGCTCGTCGTGCATTTGTTTATGCATTGATTATTGTTCCTGTGAGCTCTCTGAGCACTCTGAGTGTCGGCTCACTTGAGCAGCAGCAAAATATTATACGAGATGCTGCTACACAGGAAGCACTTGCACAAAGCAATGCGGCCCTTTCTGATGGGGTAACTGCAGATGATGCCAGTCTCGCTCCTGATGAGGGGATTAGGTTTACCTTTGATGATATATTTAGTAGCCATGAGAAAGAGCGTCTTGATATTGCAGTTTTTCCAACCACTGACTTTCACTCATCTTGGGATGGGGACACTTTGATCGTAGAGCCACAAGATCTTTGGGAGCTTGGTAAGACATATTCAGTCGCTCTTCGTTTTATTGAAGGTGAGGAAAGTGGGGTTGAAAAGGATGAGTTGGAGTTTGAGCGTGAGGCTTTATCTAAAATTTATCACTTTCGTACGCATGGCTTGCCAAAGATTGTTGCTCAATATCCTGAGCGTGGAGATGTTGGCTTAGTTATTGAGCCTGGTACAGAGGTTTCTGCTACTCTTGACCGACCAATCGAGGATTATGACTTTAGAATTGTCAGTGAACATACGATATTGAAAACTGCGATTACATCACATCCCTTTGAACGAAAAGTATCCATTGTTTTGGAGGATGGCGTCCCAGAGGCCCAGGGTGTTGGTTTAGTCCTCTATGCTAAGCATAAGGATCAGGGTACTGATGATTTTGCTCCAATTGGTGAAATGACATTTTCAGCTCTTTTGCCACAGCCTAGTGAATGGCCAGAGGATTCTGATGAACGTGTGGCACTGTCCCTTGAGCGCACTGTCCCAAAGATTAAGACGGGTAAGTATATAGATATCAATTTGGCTGCACGACTTACTACACTCTTCGAGGATGGTAAGCCTATTGCAAGCTTTGTGAATTCTCCAGGGGCTGCAGAGACGCCAACTCCCGTAGGAGAGTATAAGATTGAAAATAAGGGCTTGAAACCGGTCTCTCGCTCGTTTGGTGTATATTTACCCTTCTGGATGGCGTTTACATCTGATGGACTTTACGGCATTCATGACCTTGTTGAGTGGCCAGCTGGACATCCGGATTATCCAGATTTTCCAGATGGCGGGAAAGAATCGGTCTCAAGTATAGATGCTGCTGTATCTCCTGGTTGTGTGCGGCATAACACAACAAACTCTGGAGAGATCTATCATTGGACTGATGTTGGTACTCCTGTGATTATTTACTAATAGTGATATTGCCCATAAAAAAACTCGCCGTATTGGCGAGTTTTTTTAGATGCTTGCGTACTCGATTATGCCCTTTAGTGAGATAGTCACTGCTGTTGCGAAGGCAAAAAAGATCGCAAAATTATGTGTTGTTTCTTCGTCCATGATTTTATTTTATGGAGGCTCTTTATGGTTTTAGTATATCATAAAAACCCTGTTTCGCAGAGTTTTTATGAATTTCACATTGTAATTCTATGAAAGTTTCCCGAGGCACCGTAGCTCCTGCGCTAGGAGATAGTAGTATGTGACGCGATTTTTTGTGCGATCACCCTTCATCATTTCGCAGACGGTCGCTGTCGCTGCAAGTGCCTTCTCGTCCTTTGCATCTATGCCAAGCTTTTTCTCGATGAAGTTCTTGCGTACTCGTCCGAGCTCTTCTTCATCACTACAAGAAACAAGTGCAGCATCTCGCCGTGCCATCACGCCAGCAAGGCTTTTCGCCAGTGACTCTACAGCGGATTCGTTTACACTATCCGTGTATTTCTCTATGTCTTGGATATACTTTGCTATATCAGCCATAAGATTGAGCTTATGATATTACCCGTTTATTATAGTTTATTTGGGATATTGGTGCTAGACGTCCTTTTTGTGGTAATTTTCTCTTTTTGTGCGTATTATAGTTTAATATGGTAGAAACTTCTGATTTTACTGTGGCTTCAGATGAAGATTTGGCACGTATTAGCTTGCGTGATCCGGAGGCTTTTGGTGTTTTGATGCAGAGATACGAAGGTAAGTTATTGCATTATATTATGCGTAAAAGCTCTGTTACTCGTGAGGGTGCAGAGGATATTTTGCAAGAGAGTTTCTTAAAGGCTTATCGAAATCTGAATAGTTTTAATGATCGATTGAGTTTTTCTTCGTGGGTGTATCGCATTGTTCACAATGAGACCGTGAGTCAATGGCGAAAAGCATCGGTACGACCAGAGGGTCACGCAATTCCGATTGATGATGAATTTGTTGATCGTTTGATTGCTGAGGATGATGTGGAGCTTGGTGTAGATCGGGATATATTGCAATCACACGTTTCACAAATCTTGATTCATATGGATGAAAAGTATAGGGATGTGCTTATCCTGCGTTTTATGGAAGATAAGAGTTATAGTGAAATTTCAGATATTATCAAGAAACCGCCAGGCACGGTTGCGACGTATATTTCACGTGCAAAGAAGCAGTTCCATAAATTTGTTGCGCAGCAACGGTCGGAAATTATAAATGATGTGTGATTATATGAGAAAAAATATTGAGCAACAAGAAAAGAGGTGTGTGAAGAACGTTTCAGCAATACATGACGATGTTTTGCAGCAAATTGCCTCTGGTAATGTTCAACCGCGACCACGGTGGCATTTTGTCCTGCGTAATCTTTTGCTATGGCTCAGTGGTATTATTTTACTTCTTGTTGGAGCAGCTAGTGTGAGTGTGGTTATTTTTCTGGTGCAAGGTCACGCATGGGAGATGCGTGAGGTTTTTGGCATGTCTGGACCAACTTTTCTATTGCAAATATTTCCGTTTATGTGGCTTTTGGCTTATGTTGTTTTCCTTTTCACTGCGGAGTCATTTATCCGCAAAACTCGTGGTATATATCGCTATAGTCCATTTCTCCTTTCATTGGTTATTTTGATTGTTAGTATCTTTGTTGGATTGTTCTTCTATGCGCTAAAAATTTCTGACCATTTGGACGCTCAGCTTGGTAAGCATGTACCTCGTATTTATCAAACGCTAGATCAGCGTCGAAATTATTTGATGCATCGACCGGAGGGTGGTCGGGTTATGGGTGTTGTGCAGGCTGTTGCTGGTACGCGTTTTGATCTGCAGCACCCGCGCTCGCGAAAGACTCTTTTGGTTGACTTTGCTTCGCTTCCTCCTCAAAAGCGCTCTTTAATCGTCGTTGGAGAGAAGGTTTTGTGTTTGGGCAAGTGGAATCAGATTCAGGATGTTTTTGAGGCGTCTGATGTTTTGTCACCACCTCCAAAGCGTCGTAAGGACTTGAGAATGCGTTAGGCCTGCGCTGCGTGAAAGATAGTTTTTGTCTTTGCGTAGTATATTGTGTGGACGCATGATTTGCTGGATTGGTCTCAGGTGAATCATTTGTCTACGAGGCCATTATATTTAACCTTATTTTACGAACATATGGAAAAAAAGAAAAAGTCTTCTCACTTGCGTTCAAAACGTGTCATGATGGGTGGGGCGCTTGGTGTTTTAACGCTAGCAACAACAGGGGTTGCGAGTGCACATCTGGGTGTGAATTCAGAGACTAGGGATGCAATTAAGTCAGCTTTTGAGCAGAAAGACTATGCTGCATTTCAAGCAGCTGCTGCTGACACCAAAATAGCCTCTAAGGTTGATACGCAGGAGAAATTTGAGCAAATGCTAGAGATTAAAGCTCTCAAAGAGTCTGGTGATCGAGAGGGTGCGCGAGCAAAGGCTGTAGAATACGGTTTGCAGAAAGAGGGTCGTGGTAAGCACAGAAAGGACCCTGCGGTTAAGGAGGCGATTGCCGCAAATGACTATACAGCCTTTCAGGAAGCGATTAATGATGGTCGATTTTCAGAGAAAATCGATAGCGCAGAAAAATTTGGTCAACTTGTGGAAGTTAATGAGCTGCGTTCTGCTGGAAAGCATGAAGAAGCTCGCGTGATTATGGAGGAGCTAGGTATTGGGAAGGGTCATGGTGGTCATCGCCGCGGATCTCGCAGTGTATCTGACACGGAGTAACATGTGCCAAAAATAGAGAAGTCTCACGTAGGCCAGTTTACATAGTATAATGTAAACTGGCTTTTGGTTGATTATGAGAAGGCTTCTGGTTGTAAATCTTTTGTGATTTGTGTATGATGCGCTTATTATGAGATGTACACGAGATTATTTGCGAGAGGTTTTTGCTGGAGTACTTTTGCGTGTGCTTCATTACCTGGGGTATGACGATAAGGGTCACTAGTGACCTCTTTTTATTGAGTAACCTACTTTATACCCCTTGATTTTTGTCGACTTTTCTTGTTCTCTAGTGTAAAATACAGAGCATAAATATATATGAAGGGAGGTGCTTATTATGCAAGGATTTATGAAATTTGTTCGAGAGCAGGGTGTCGTAGGACTCGCTGTCGGTTTGGCTATTGGGTCAGCCGCAGGTGAAGCTGTTACAGCCTTGGTGGAGAACTTTATCAACCCAATCGTAGGATTTATCCTCGGAGGTGCCGATCTTTCTGGTCTTTCACTTGACCTTGTCAAGCCAGCGGAAGAGGGAGGACGTGCGCTTTCTCTTGGATATGGTGCTGTGATTAGTTCAATTATTACCCTGCTTGCTGTTGCCTTTGTGATTTATTACATCGTAAAGAAAACAGGACTTGATAAAATGGATGTAGAGGTACCAGAATAGTTTCGGTGCTTTTCAGACGTTTACAAATACGCTTCTCTTTTGGTAGAGGCGTATTTGTTTTTTGCATAAAATACACTATAATGAAGTATTCTCTTTTTACATATAATGTGTAGCCTTCAATTATGGCACAGCAGAAAAAAAACCAGATTGTGATTAAGGGTGCTCGTGAGCATAACCTCAAAAATGTTAATTTGAGTGTGCCACGAGACAGCTTTGTGGTTTTTACTGGTCTTTCAGGCAGTGGAAAGTCTACGCTGGCTTTTGATACAATCTTTGCAGAAGGTCAACGTCGTTATCTGGAGTCACTTTCAAGTTATGCGCGACAGTTTCTTGGTCAGATGAATAAGCCTGATGTGGATACGATTGAAGGTTTGTCGCCTGCGATTTCAATTGATCAAAAAACAACATCTCATAACCCTCGTTCAACCGTTGGCACGGTTACAGAGATTCAGGATTACTTGCGCTTGCTTTATGCAAAGATTGGTATTCCGCATTGTCCGAAGTGTGATATGGCTATTTCTGCTCTCTCTACTGATGAGATTGTTGCCCAGATTATTGATTTTGGCGGAGGTAAGGATGTTGAAATTTGCGCACCTGTTGTGCGAGCGCGTAAGGGAACTTATTTAAAGTTGCTGGATGAGATGTGGGATCGTGGTTTTGTTGATGCGTATGTAGATGGCGATAAGATTTCATTGGATGCTACGGAGGATGTTGTTTTGGATCGTCATAAGAAACATGATATAGATATCGTCGTTGACGAGATGTCGACACATGAGGATGAAATATCGCGACTTTTTGAGGCTGTGGAGGTATCTCTTAAAATTGCTGATGGGCTCGTAATCGTCAAGCGTGTTCAAAAGACAGTTTCTGTCAAGAAGAAAAAAAAGAAGTCCTCTACAAAAAAAGGTACTGGAAAAAAGAATGTGCTTGATGCTGATCCAGATGTTGCACGCTTTAATCAAAAGTTAGCATGTGCTGATCATGGTGATATTTCTTTTCCTGACCTTGAGCCGCGACTGTTTAGCTTTAATTCTCCCTATGGTGCGTGTCCTGCATGTGAGGGCCTGGGGACCAAGAAGGAGATTGATGCGCAGCTTGTCATCGATGATGTCGAAAAAACGATTGCTGCTGGTGGGATTTTGCCATGGAGTAATAAAAAGAAAAGTAGTTATTATGGTGGGATTTTTCATGCTGTGCTGACGCACTACCATATTCGTGACAATATTCGTATCAAGGATTTACCAGAACGGAAGTTGCACATCCTCCTTTATGGGGATGATGAGCCTGATGAGATCTCTGTGAAGATCCGTAGCGCCAAAGGAAGTGTATGGAAGTTTGATATCACATGGCGCGGTATCGTTGGCTTTCTTGCTGATCGCTATAGAAAGACGGATAGTGATAGTGTCCGTAAGGATATAGAGCAGTATATGTCACAAAAGCCATGTGCTGATTGCAGTGGTAGTCGTTTTCGTCCAGAAACGTTGTGGGTGCGTGTTGGCAATGAAAATATCGATGGTGTTGCACAGATGACCATTAGTGATGCATGTGCATTTTTTGGCAAAATTGACCTTAATGCAACAGAGAAGCTTATAGGTACGCAGATCATTCGTGAGATTGTTGCGCGCTTAACATTTTTGGATAAGGTTGGTCTTGGATATTTGAGCCTTGCGCGAAGTGCGCATACGCTTAGTGGTGGCGAGTCTCAGCGTATTCGTTTGGCAAGTCAGATTGGCTCACAACTTGTCGGTGTTCTGTATATCCTTGACGAACCATCGATTGGTTTGCATGCACGCGATAACGCCAAGCTTCTTGAGACGCTTTTGCATTTGCGTGATCTTGGTAATAGTGTGATCGTGATTGAGCATGATGAAGAGACGATGATGGCTGCTGATTATCTTGTAGATATTGGTCCCGGTGCTGGAAAGCATGGCGGTCAAATCGTTGCCGCAGGTTCTCCGCAGGAAGTTTTGACAGTAAAGAAGTCTCTTACTGCTGACTATTTGAGCGGTCGCAAGTCAATTCCACTTCCATTAGAGAGGCGCAGTATAAAAAACAAAAAGATGTTGCAAGTTTTGGGTGCTTCTGAGCACAATTTGCGTGGTGTGAATGTGAGTTTTCCGATGCGTATGTTTACTGTGGTGACTGGTGTCAGTGGAAGTGGTAAAAGCACTCTCGTTGAAGATATTCTTTATAAAGGCGCTGCGCATCGTGTGATGCGTTCGATGACACGACCTGGACGACATAAGGATATTGTTGGTCTGGAGTATGTGGATAAAGTAATCATGATTGATCAAGCACCGATTGGTCGGACGCCACGATCTAATCCAGCTACATATACGGGGCTTTTTACGCCGATTCGTGAGATTTTTGTCGAGACTAAAGCTGCAAAGATGCGTGGATATAAGCCTGGTCGCTTTAGTTTTAATGTAAAAGGTGGTCGTTGTGATCATTGTGAGGGTGAGGGGTATTTGAAGATTGAAATGCAATTCATGGCGGATGTGTACCTGCCTTGCGATGTGTGTAAGGGCAAGCGCTATAATTCTGAAACGTTGCAGGTGATTTATCGTGGTAAAACAATTGCTGATGTACTTGCGATGACTGTCAATGAGGCTTGTGATTTTTTTGAAGCGTATCCTGGTATCTATAAGATTGTGAGTACACTCAGAGATGTTGGGCTTGGTTACATCCATTTGGGGCAAAGTGCTACAACACTTAGTGGCGGTGAGGCGCAACGCATTAAGCTTGCAACTGAACTCTCAAAGCGGGCAACGGGGAACACTCTTTATATCCTCGATGAGCCAACAACTGGCTTGCATTTCAGTGATGTAGAAAAACTTCTGGATGTTTTGCAGCGATTGGTCGATATGGGTAATACAGTGATTGTAATTGAGCACAATATGGATGTGATTAAATGTGCTGATTGGATTATAGATATGGGTCCTGAGGGTGGTGCAGGTGGCGGTAAAATGATTGTAAATGGTCCTCCAGAGGAGATTGTGAAGTATCATAAAGAAAGTGCAACAGCTCATTTCTTGAAGCCTGTCCTGGCTAAGAAATAACTGTGATATTTTTTTGTCCAAAAAAGCCACCGATTAGGTGGTTTTTTGATCCGTACTCTTTTGGATTTATGCTTTTATAGCTGCTCTTGCTTGCCTTCTATGATTTTTTCTATGAAGGGTTCTTTGCTCCATGAGAGGAGGGCCCAGGCGTTGCCTTTCTTGAATTCGTCGAGAATGTAATAATCGACATCTTCAATGGTTTCGCGGTGCCACAAGTGAGCTTCGCCTGAGATGGCAATTACTTTGACGTCATCTTGCTTATTTTTCTCTTGGAGGATCATTTGTATTTCCTCTCGTCCGATGATGTCGTAGCTTTTGCGTTCGCTTGTGAATGCAAAGAGTGGGTGGTCACTGAGGACGAGTATTTTCTTGCTACTGGTTTCATTAAGATCTTTTTTTAGCCATGCAAGTTGCTGTGTACCTAGTCGACCTTTGTCTCTTTTATCTGCGCTCCGCGTTAAACTCACCTTTTTCTTGAAGTCCCTATAAACCTTTTCTGACTCTTTGGTTTCTGTGCTTGTTGGATTTCTCGCTTTGTTTTTTTCGTAGGCGCCTAGAAGCGTGAGGCATTTCTCGCTTGTTTTGCAGGACTCTGCCATCTCATCTCCACCGAGGATCGTGTCGAGGATGACGATGTGGACATCATCAATATCTATACTGAAATAATTTTTGCCCTTATTTTGCTCTGTGTGCGTCGTATCTTTCCAAAAATGAGCTGATTCGATGGAGCTGGCGATGTCGTGATCACCGAGGACGAAAAAAGTATTCTGACCAAATGATCGAAGTGTTTGAGTAATGAAAGGCAGGTCATCTTTTGCTGTTTTTGTACATTCTCCGAGACGGTGCGAAATGTTGTCGCCGAGGCTGATTAATGCTTTGGCCTTAGCTGCTCTTGCTCCTGAGGTCACGTTTTTTAGCGTTTTTTCATTGACGGGATTGCGCGATGTGCAGTGGTCGATATCACTGATGAGTGCAATGTGTGTTGGTTGATCTTTGTAGAACATCCATGACACTGTAGCTGCTGTGACGAGGGTGATGAAGACGATTATTTTTTTCATGCTGTGATTGTACCACAATACTTTTTCATTTTTGGGTTGTATCCTCTTTTTGACTAAAAGAATTAATTGTGAAACGATACGTACTATACATTGCATCATGGATAAAGCTGACGCAAAAAAATATATAGCAGAACTGCCCAAATCCCCAGGGGTTTATCTTTATCACGATCGTGATGGGCAGGTTTTGTATGTGGGTAAAGCTACCTCGCTTCGTGCCCGCGTCGCTCAGTACTTTAGTGGTCAGGAGGAAAAAAGTCGTGGGTATCGTATGCAATTACTGACGCAGGATACAGCTCGTATAGAGGTGCAGGAGACTGACACTGTTCTCGAGGCGCTTATTTTGGAGGCGGAGCTCATTAAGCAATTTCAACCTAAATTTAATATTGAAGGAAAAGATGACAAGAGTTATTGCTATTTTTTGATTACAGCAGAAGAGTTTCCGCGTGTGCTCATCGTGCGTGAAACTGATTTTATCAAACAGAAATACCAAGATCCAATTTATGCGCGTGCAAAGAAGTTTGGTCCGTATACATCTAAGGAGCAAATGCAGATTGCACTTAAGATTATTCGTCGCATCTTTCCTTTTCATGCGCGCAGGGAGCATAGTGAGAAAGGATGCCTTGATGCGCAAATTGGTTTGTGCCCAGGGCCATATGCTGGGAGAATTTCATTGCAGGATTATAAGCGCAATATGCGTAATATCTCCCTTTTCCTTACAGGTCACAAAAAGAAAATCCTTAAAGAGCTTGAGCGTGATATGAAGCATCATGCGAAGTCTGAGGAATTTGAGGAAGCAGCTCTTGTTAAAAAGCAGATTTATGCGCTCACGCATATCAATGATATAGCACTTATGTCGCGTAGAGATGCGCAACCACCATCACTTGATGGAGATACAAATCAGGTTCGTTTGGAGGCTTTTGATATTTCGCATATTTCAGGTGAGCATATGGTTGCATCGATGGTGGTATTTGTTGACGGCCTGCCGCGCAAGAGTGCTTATCGGAAATTTAAGATCAAAGCTGTCAAGGGCATTAATGATGTTGCTGCAATGCGTGAGGTGATTGCGCGGCGCTTGGGACACCTTCATGACTGGGGTGTGCCAACTGTTATGATCCTTGACGGAGGGCAAGGTCATCTCAATATGGGTAAGAAGCTCTTTGCGGATATGGATGTACCGCAAAGCATTGGATTGCTTGCCGTTGCAAAAGGGCCAACGCGTAAAAAGGTCGACGTCTACACGTGTGAGCGGTATCTTGTTGCCGCTGACATTACTTCAGATCTTGATACGATCGAAGCGCTGCGCGAAGAGGCGCACCGCTTTGCGATTACTTACCATAAGAGTTTGCGAAGTAAGAATCTCTGAATTCATGTTTTGATTCTTATTTTGGAAGCAGTTTCGAATCCTATTCGTGGAGCCAGCAAAAAAGTCTCATCAAATGGGGCTTTTTTTGTGACTGGGAATAGGATGCTGGAACCTGTATACTTGAATTAAGAGTAAAGAAGTATATGAATGAAAAAGAAATAGATTTTTTTGATAAGGATGATCAATATATACGAACTGGTGATTTTTCTACAAAAGAAGCTCATGAATATAATAGGGGTTCGATTGCTTTCTTGTTTGCGAGTGATGGTAAGCTTTGGGTTCAAAAAAGAGCGCTTACAGATGACTCATATCCAGGTAGACTAGATGCTACGTGTGGGGGTGCGGTTGATATAGGTGAGAGCTACAAAGAGGCTCTCATTCGTGAGATGAAAGAAGAGATTGGTATACAGACGGAAGTTACTCAACTAGGAAGGGTGGCATACAATTTTAAGAAAAATGAGGGTGATAAGGATGATTTTGAGTGGGAAATGGTATATCGTGGAGAGTATGATGGTAAATTTATCTGTGATCCAGCAGAAGTGCATGAAATACAAAAACATTCACTTGGAGACATTAAGCGTATGATAGAAACTTCACCAAGTTTGTTTCATCCAGAGGCTCTACTGGCACTAAGAACGTATATTCTATAAGAAAAACAGTTTCCAACCTGGTCCCATTGTGGGAGCTGTATAGGATTTAATTCTGATAAGAGACTCGAATAGTTTCCAGGACGCGGAGCTTGTAAAAAATTTTAAGAAAAAAAGTGCACGTATGCCGTGCACTCAGTTTTAGTTTCACTTTGTGATGTGCTCTTTTCCTTTTTCGGTGATGCATATTTCATGTATCATTCTTCCGTGGCGATTCACTAGTCCTTGGCTGATTAGATAGTCAAGGAAGTCGCTCAGTCGCGATCTCACCGTTGGCGGTTTCGTTTTTTCAGGAATTTTGAATACATCCCTATAGAGGCTGAGAAATGTTTCACCACTAGGAAGCGGTTCATTTTCTTCTAGTGCGGATAGAAATTCATTGATTTTCTCAGGATGTTGCCTGCAGTAGTGTCTGCTGCCAGGAACGGATGGCTGTTGTCTACTGCGGTTTGTTCGATGAGTCATTGAGACGCCCCTCTTGTTGGTCAGGGATACATTAGCAAAAAAATTTAGTGTCGTCAAAAGTGGGGATAGCGTTAATTTTGTTAAAAGACGTTTTCATTAGATAGTTAAGTGTTTGGGATGCCAATCAAGAATCGGATTAGAGAATTTGCATTTTATCTTGTGTGGTGATGTCCTGTTTGTGCTGTTGCAACGTATATAGATATGTAATGATCAATACACCTGATGTAATACGTTATAAAAAATAAGATATATGAAGAAGATGTTAGGTTTTTGTGCTGGTATTTTGGTGTGTATAGGGATGGTACCATCTGCCATGGCTACAGGCACAATCGTTGATGCAGCATCGTCTGATGATAATTTCTCAGCACTTGTTGATGCTGTTGTTGCGCAGGATCTAGCTGGTGCTCTTGGCGATGTGCATGCCCAGTATACAGTCTTTGCTCCAACGAATGATGCATTTGCAGCCTTGCCTTATGATGTGAAAGAGGCACTTGAAAGAGACCCGTCACTTCTCACAGATATTCTTTTGTATCATGTTGTTGAGCATGAGTATTTTGCAGATCGTGTTATTGCGGCGCATGCATTCCCAACGCTCCAGGGAGGGGAAGTTGCCGTATCGCTCCGAGACGGCGCTGCTTATGTCGATGAAGCAAAGATTATCGCAACTGATATTGATGTAACAAATGGTGTGATTCATGTGATTGACACGGTGCTGATCCCTGAGGGATTTATAGACACTGAGGGAGAAAGTGAGGAGAAGAAGTCTCTTGAGTCAGTGGATGTTATAGAAGATAATCCAACTATAGCAGACCTCGCTATTGCGACACCTGAGCTTAGTAGTCTTGTAGCTGCTGTAGTTTCGCAGAATCTTGTAGGCGCCCTTTCTGATCAGAGTGCTTCGCTCACAGTCTTTGCTCCAACGAATGATGCATTTTCGGCTATTCCAGATTTTGTGCAGCGTGCAATTGAGAGGCAGCCAGATCTTCTTACAGAAATACTTCTTTATCATGTTGTGGGTAGTGAGGTATTAGCTGCAGATGTTGTAAAACTTAATTCTGCGCAAACGCTGCAAGGCTCAGATGTGACGATTGCAGTAGAGGATGGCAGTGTTTTCGTGGATTCTGCTCAAGTGACTGCGACCGATATCCAGGCAGTAAATGGCGTTGTTCACCTTATCGATCACGTGATTGTTCCAGAGAGTATTTTGCGCAAAGCTCAGGATATAGATAATACCTCACTGTATCGTTTTTGGTCAGATAAGTATAAAAGTCACTTTTTTACTGTTTCTGCAACCGAAAGGGATTTCATTGTTGCGAACAATTCTGATTGGGAATATGAAGGATTTAAAAATTACACAGTAACACCTGGCGAGGAAGAAGCTCATGAGGTGTATCGATTTTATTCAGAAGAGTTTCGAAGTCACTTCTACACAATTTCAGTGAATGAAAAAAACCATATCATCGAGAATGATCCAAATTGGGTTTTTGAAGGCGTAGGATACTATGCTTATGCTCGAGAACAACCAGGCACGAAGGTAGTACATCGTTTTTGGAGTGATGTGTTTAAGTCACACTTTTATACTAGTTCAGAAAGTGAAAGTTCTTCGTTGCAAGAAAATGATCCGAACTGGCAATACGAGGGTGTAGCGTGGTATATCGATGAGTCAAAATAAGTAAGAGTGACTAAATTATTTAGAAAAATGTTATGAAAAAAAGATTGGGAGCAGTTGGAGTTTTTGCTGTAATTTTGACAGGGTGTGGATCAGGAGAGACGGTGTCGGAAGTTCCAGTAGATACTTCTGTTCAAGAGCAGGCTATGGAAGAGCAAGTGATGATGGAAAAAGAAGTTGCAGATAAGGCAATGATGGAAAGTGAGGAAAAAATGGCTGAAGCATCAACAACAACTGTTGTTGATGGAGTAATCGGATCGCCAGATCATACGACGCTTGTTGCGGCAGTAAAGGCTGCAGATCTTGTGGATACATTGTCAGGCGCTGGTCCGTTTACGGTATTTGCACCAGTTAATAGTGCATTTGAAAAGCTTCCAGAAGGCACTGTTGAGACGCTTCTGAAACCAGAAAGCAAGTCTGATCTTGCTGGCATCCTTACCTACCATGTTGTTGCCTCAAAAGCCATGAGTGGTGATGTTGTAAAAATGATCACAGATGGCGGGGGGTCTGCTACTGTGCCGACTGTACAGGGTGGACATTTGACATTGCAGTTGGATGGTGAGCAAGTTACTGTTACCGATGAGAATGGTGGGGTTGCCACTGTTACAGCAGTCGATCTTGAGCATGCTAATGGTGTGATTCATGTTATTGATAGTGTTCTTTTGCCTGCGGCATAGATACTTATTGGTGATAATTTTTACGAGCCATGCCACAGTAGTGTGGCATGGTTTTGACAATCAGGATGATTGCCGTATAATCTGTAAGTTAGAATGAATATTCCTGCCTGCTATGCCTGACCATGTATTTGAAGATTTCTACCAAGAGTTTAAAGACAAGGTTTATACCCATGTCTATTATCGTGTTGGAAATAATAGGGAGGCCGCGGCCGATATAACATCAGAGGTCTTTTTGAAGGCATTTAAAAACTTTTCACGTTATGACAGAAATTACGCATTCAGCACATGGGTTTTTACAATTACACGTAATGTGATCATTGATTATCGTCGTAAACATCAAGACACCGCCAATGTTGAAGATTATGTTGACGTTTTGGAGGGCGATGACGAGCAAATAAGTACTATTCTTGATCGTGAGTTAGATCTCATGTGGCTCGGTGTGGAGATAGAAAACTTACCAGAAAAGCAATCTATGTATCTTTCCCATCGTCTTTTTGCTGGGAAGTCTGTAAAAGAGATCGCACAGCAGTATAATGCGAAAGAAGATACAATTCGTAAGAATATTCAACGAGCCACAAAGACGCTTTTAAAAGCACATAAAAATCGATATGTCGCATAACATACCACAATTTGAGGTGCAGAAGATGCCGCACGAACTTGACCAAAGGATTCGGGTTTCTTTTGAGCAGAAGAGTTTGCGTGGTCGACTGCAGGATGCACTTGGTCTTAAGTCAATTGTGTGGCCAGCGACTGCTTTTGGGGTTTTTGCAGCTTTTTATTTTATTGCAGGACACAGTGATCTTTATAGAGGGGCAGAGGCATGGGCTGCTGTTGTTGATCGTGAAATACGTAGACAAATTTCTGCCCGTGAGGGAATTGTTTATGAAAAGACTATTATTGAGGAAGGCAGAGATAAATCACTTGTTGTTGCATTGAAAAATGATATTGCCCCTGATGTGACTGCTCAGGTTGCAAAGAGAGCGGATACTGTAGAGGTGTGGAGTCACAATATCACTTCTCTTGTAAAGGCGGAGAAGAATATTGATCATGTGCCAGCATATGTCACGCTTAATCTTGAGAACGAAGATCATCTCCATCTTTTTGCTAGTGCTAGTTCTACTTGTGAAACACTGCAAATGTCTCAGGCATGCGCTATGCAAGCGCTTACTGATGAAGGTGTGGCACATCGTAAACTTTTTGATGAAGTACACGATATTCGAAGTAACTATGACCGTCAGGAGAATCCACAAGTCATTAAGGAGTACGAGAGTTTGCCGACGATGCGTCTGGTATCATCTGACGAGCGTTTACTTGTATTCCGTCATCAGACAGAAGATGGTGTGCGTATGGATTATTATTTTGATGCACAAACGTTTGATCGCCAGAAAGAAGTTACATCGATTGCACTGAATGGTATGTGGTATGAGATGGCGATAAAAAAATATATAGATTATCAGGTTGTGCCAACAACAGAGTTTGCGACTATTTTTGATGTCGAGGCATATACTCTAGAACAAAGGGATGTGATACCGCTTTCGGCTCCAACATCTATTTGATCATGGCGATACGTAGTCCGTTTTCTAGTCAATACCTTGGGAACACTTTAGAGCATCTGGGAGGGTGTTTTCATTTCAATTCCTATGTGTAATTTCTCTTCGTTGTAGAATTTCAAATACTTTGGAAGAGCCCTATTGATGGTTTTCACATCTCGCGGAAGTTTGTTCAAAAACTCCTCTTGAATAGTGCGATTAAATTTTTAATATGAGCATTATCATTAGGTCTTCTCACTCTAGAGGGTCTATGAGCAATCTTTACACGATCAGTAAATCTCTGACTAAACTCAGGCCCATGATCTGATTGCAAGCAAACAAACATCATGCGGGAACTTTTTCTGCGCCATCCGTACAAATCTTGCCGTCTTGTGAGTCCAAATCTTCTCACTTGCTGCAGTATACGTCCATCTACACTTGCCTATAACACCATGTTGGTGTTTTTTGTTTTGTGTAGTCTTATTGTCAATGCATTTGTTTGTTGGGGATAAGTGGTTTGTTGATTTGTGGTATTATAAATTTATAGAAATTCTAGTAATAGGTTGGATAAAATAAAAAAATATGAAACAAGTCATTGATACAAATTTTGCGAGAGCACTTCTTATACTTGTGGGTGCTCTTGTTATTTTTAGTTTTTGGTTTTTGACCGAAGACATGAGAAATAGTTATGATAAGGCTTCAGTAAGTACAGCTCCACAGCCAGGTACAGAAAACAGGCAAGATCAAATTATAGAGGGTGGTACGTCACGTCAAGTAGAGTTAGCTGACCCTGTTTTACAGGAGGTGGTAATCGGCGATTTTGACAGTGAGGTGCTTGATGACGTTGAGGAGCTTGATGACATTGCTGAGCTTGGCGATATTGATTTTACGGATATAGATTTTTAATATAAAAAGATGAAAAAAATATCATATATTTTTGTTGCTCTTTTGACTCTCGTAGTTTTGGCTGGTGGTACAAGTGTGCATGCAAAAAATGAAAATAAGGGTAATAGTGATAAATCAAACAAAAGAGATTCGCAAGCGCAAGATGAGAAAAAAGCAGAGCGTGAGGCACAGCAAGCAGAGCGTGAGGCAAAAAAGGCAGAACAGGATGCAATGCGGGAGGAGAAAAAAATAGAGCGCGAAACTCTTAGGGAAGAAAAAAAATTGGAGCGTGAGGCAAAAAGGAATGATCGATTTTGTCAGAAAGCTGAATCACACATTTCAAAAATTCAAGCTAAGATTGCGCGAAGTGAGTCGAAAGTAGAGGCTCATTTTACGCGCAATGCGAACAATTTGGTGGAAATGCGCGCAAAAAAAGAATCTTCTCTTGCTACGAAAAGATCTAACGCAGATATAAGCAGAGCTGAACACTATTCTGAATTGGAATCTTTGGCTGAAAGCTCTGAGCAACAGACTGCTGTGCGTACATATAAGAGTCAGGTGGAGAGTGCTGTGACTCTTCAAAGGGAGAAGGCTGATGCTGCGTTTGAAGCTTACTGGAACGGTGTAACGACTATGGTTGATACGCAAAAGGCAACTTACATGGAAAAGCATGCTTTACATATGCAGGAAATTGAGAGTGTTGTTGGTTTAGCTAATGGCGATTGTTCGGATGTTGAAAATCCAAAAGATACGGCCAAAGAATTACGTTCACAGCTGAAGGCGCTGCAACAAAACTTTAAGGAAAATACCAAGGTTGTAAAAAATATTAAACAGGAAAGTAATGTGCTTCGTAGTCAGTTGCAGGCTGCAACTAAGGTAATTGCTGGAGAGTTTCGATCTTCTGTCTCTGACGCACGTTCAGTGTTGCAAAGTATGTTTGGGGGTGCGATTCTCGGGCTTGAGGATGGTGATGAAGCAAGTGAAGCAAGTGAAGCAAGTGAAGCAAGTGAAGCAAGTGAAGCAAGTGAAGCAAGTGAAGCAAGTGAAGCAAGTGAAGCAAGTGAAGCAAGTGAATTGAGCGGTGATGAGTCGAGTGTTGCAAGTGAGAAAAGTGCATAAGTATCAAGGATTCTTTTGATCACAATGCGCGTTTGCGGTATGTGTATTAGTGTGTGATGTATTTCAGTCCATGTGATTACGATTTGATATAGCATATACTGTAATTTCGCAAACACTATTCCAAGTTATTAAATATAATAAAGAAGTATGAATGCACAAGTAGAGAAATGCACAAAGTATGTTTTACTTGGTCTCACAGCTTTGATGCTGGTAGGATTAATTAGCGTTGCTATGCGTAGTGTTTTTGGTGATGTAGGTCCTGTTGTGAGTGATGCTGCGCCTAACAAGAGATCTATGGATAATGTAGGTGCGCAGAAGAAGATGGATAATCCTGGTGCGCAAAGGAGGGCGGAGGCTGCTCAAAAGGCAGTGCCAGGTGGGTCGGAGGGGCGTGCTGTGCCAGCAGTACCAGCTAACCCCTCAAACAATCGACCGGAAAATGTTGGGAAGACAGATGTGCGAGTCGTTGATGCTGATCCCGTTCTTGCTGAGTTAGAGGTAACAGATGAAGTCGTTGATACATCAGACATTGAAGAAGAAGTTCTTGAAAATATTGATCGAGATGAGGAAATAGAATCAATCGATATAAACCTGTAAAAAAATTTATGAAAAAAATTCTATCAATTGCATTATTTTTTGTTGTTTTGGCTGCTGTGACTCTGACTGTAGAGGCGCAAAGTCCTAAGCAGACAGCGCAGGATCGTGATGCTCGCCAAGCTGAGCGTGAAGCTCAAAGAGAAGTTGTGCAGGCTGAAAGAGAGGCGGAGCGGTCAGGTAATCAAGATGAGCGGACAGCGCAACGAGGGGTACAGGCATGTACACGTCTTGTGGGCGCTCTTGAGAGGATGCAAGAAAATGTTGGAGCAGCTCAGGTGCGAAGTGAAGAACAGACTGGTAGGCATATCCAACGAATCACCGATCATAGAGATAAAAAAGTTCTTATACGGACTAGAAATCAAGAGCGTATGGATGTGCTGCGCGCTGCGTCGTATGAGCGATTAGCGGGGCGAGCACAAACCACTGAAGATCAAGCGTCTGTTGTGGCGTATAAGTCTGCTATTGAGTCAGCAGTTACAGAGCATCGTGGCGTTGTCGGAGAAGCGTTTGATGTATATTGGGATGGTGTTTTGGATTTAGTATCACAACATAAGACCGAAAAAGATGGTTCAATTGATTCTTTTGAGCTGAAGATTGGAGAGCTTGCGCAGAAGGTGCAAGAACAGTGTGTGTCAGAAAATGTTGATATATCTTCACAGGACGTGCGTTCTGAAATTAAAAATCTTCGAGATGACTATAGGGAGGATCGTGTACGTAAAGGAACGTTGCAAGAAGAGATCTCAGCAGTTCGTGCAACATACCAATCAGTTGCTGTTGCGGCAAAGAAATCATATGTGGCAGCAGTTAATGTAGCACGTGCTGATCTCCAGTCAGTAATGAGGAACGCTGATGCAGATTATGAGAGCAGTGACGCAAATGATGAGAAAATAGAAGTTGCTGCGGAATCTGATCAGGACTCTCTAGAGAATTAGTATGGTAATCTGGATTGTGTGGATTTTGGAGAGATATTTTTACAAAGAGTGTGCTTACTAGGGAATAAAAAATCTCTCATATGAGAGATTTTTTATTTGTGTAATTGCAACAAATTTTGTTGATTGTTGCTAGATATGTCGGAGTATTTAAGTGAAATTCTTTAAATTCATATCGCGCAAATTTTTGTGGGTGAGTAAATGATTGGATGTGTTGTGACCTATTAAATGATATTTGAGTAGGGGGTGGCGTTTTTTGAGTGCGTGAGGCATGAAATACTTGTATCGGT
>CALDDM010000015.1 GCA_937936355.1 Minisyncoccota bacterium | reverse complement strand
TGATTTGCTGCATATACGATTTTAGTGGCGAATTTTTCCAGCTCTATGCGATCGATACTCTCGCTAGATGAGAAAATCCATATCGTTTCTGATTGGACTTCGCCTGTAGTTGAGAGAACCCACATACCGCTTGCACGTGTCATATCAGTCAGTCCAAGCGCTTGCGCTTCGGACTTCAGACTTTCCACAAGATCACGATCTACTGGATCACCACTTTTTTGGAGAGTTGGGATATAGATTGCATCCCGCTTCCCCTCGAAAGACTTTCCGAAAGTTTCAGCCTGCGCCTCACTTTCGCACTGCGTCCACCAGCCAATTGCTGGTTCAAATGTACAGCCGCCAGTTACCTGAACGGCTACGAATGGATCAAACGTTCGAGTTTTCACCGTTCATTTCTCCTGTAATAGAATGTGAAAGAACTAGATTTTCCTCTCAGAATATCTAATATGATTTTGATACTCAGTTGAGGGCTCATCATCTGCATATGATGAGCGGTAAACCTTCAGCTGATGCAGCAGCCGCTTCAAGTCTTGGATTTTTACCCTTCGACTTTTTGGAAGATCTTGACTTCCGCACGAGCGTATGACACATACACTCGAAATTGCTCAAACCGTGCTCCGAGCTGACTTACGAACCACTCGACGAGTTCCTTCCACTCATCGTCGGTCATATTCGCCGCATACAACGGCGATTTGTCTGACCTAAGCACAAGAGCTGGCTCGTGCTCCGCAACAATGCCCTCATCGCCAGGATACGCATAAGTAATTATGCTGTCCTGAACTATGAAAGGTATATAGTTTTTGTCAGACTCCATCTGACTTAGGTATAAATCGGTTAGAAAAGTCAATACTTCTGACTTTTCGTTTTCGAAACCTCCATATCCCTTTTTTAGACCGAGAGTGATCTCGACCTGCAGGTTATTGGTGGCATGGCCAGTTTGACCACAGTCTTGAGCTATTTGATAGTTAGCCATTCTATGTCCTCCGCAGACGTTAAGTTTTGAATGAAAACTGCTGCGCACTTTACTGAAAAAGCGAGCATGAGAGTCACCCAAAACCTAGTCTCAAAGAGGATTAGAACGGTCTGATATGAAAGAACTTTATACTATAACTATAGCATATTTTAGACTATATGTCAATCAAATTTACCTAAAAACCCTTATTTTAAGGCACTTCCATCTTTTATCTATTCACAAAAAAAGGATTTTCGTTGATTTTTCGACAAAAATGAACGAAAGCATTCTCTATCATAGAAAAGCCCCATACTTAAGGGGTTTCAAAGAGTGTGGACCGTACCGGGTTCGAACCGGTGACCTCTTCCATGCCATGGAAGCGCGCTACCTGTCTGTGCCAACGGCCCAATATCAAAATATCAAACCACTCTTAATCACTCTCCTTCACAGGACCAGGAAAAAGGGCATTTGTACGCTTTTTATACAGCGCAAATGCAGCATCACCCTCATACCTCTTTTCTGTCATCGGTATGCCGGAAACACAGAGAATAAGGATCGTAATCACGATCGGACTCACCAAGGCAAAAAGAAGAATAACAGATGGGCCAGTGATCCCACATACAACGAAAAAGAGTGCCCACCACATAACGATCTCACCAAAGTAGTTTGGGTGCCGAGTATAGCGCCACAAACCATCAGTCATGATACGACCTTTATTACTCTGATTACCGAGAAATTGTCGCAACTGATAATCTCCCACACTCTCAAAGAAAAATCCAATAATCCACATAACCACACCAAGAGCAAGAAGTGCGGTGGAGTAAATGCGATCATGATCAGAGGCAGAAAAAACCACAATCAGCGGCATCATCACACACAAAGAAAGCAGTCCTTGCAAAACATATACCTGCAAAAAAGAGCGGAGGTAAAAAAACTTGCCCCACGAAAGACGCCACAGCGCATACCGAGGATCTTCCGACTTACGAGCATTGCGAGAGCCGATGTGAAGAGTCAGTCGCACACCCCACATGATAATCAGTGCACTCACAAGCCATCGCATGATCGCAACATCACGAAATACCAGAAAGTGCGCAGCACAAGCAGCAGGATACACACCCCACAAAACATCAGCAATGTCATTGCGAGAAATCACAATCGAGGTGATAAATCCAATGCCTGCAATTGCAAAAACGATCCAAAAAGCCTCAGTAAATACTTCTAACATAAGAGGTAAACGTAACAGGATAAACACCACGAAACAGAGCTCCCAGGAAACCTACAACTTAATCCATTGTGCAATGTGATAACCAATGAAAGCAACACTCCCAGTCAATACTGCACCCCAAATAATATCAACAACAACAACGGTCACTGACCAACCCTTGAGCGTTGCAAGATTAGTCATATCATACGTTGCATAGGCAAAAAAACCAAAAAGTGCACCCAAAACAAGTGCCTTAGTCGCACTTCCAGCATCGTGTGCTGGCAATATAGCAAAGATAAAAATACCAATGATATATACCAAATAAAAACCCACAGCCGCAGGAATATTAAATGGTTGCAAAAGAAGATCTCCAATATGTTTAAAATAAAAAGACTTTGCAATAGTGCCAAGCCAGAGAAAGTCGATCAGAAAAAAAACGATTGTCGTCATTCCATATGCCAAAAAAAGCTTTCCGATTTCCATATTCCACTATTTAGGTTTGATATTTAATTAAATGTATCACAAGCATCAAACGAACCAGAGTCATAGCCACGATTAAACCATTTCTTGCGCTCAGCACTCGAGCCATGCGTCCAGCTCTCAGGGTTTACACGACCATTCACTTTCTCTTGAATACGATCGTCTCCTACAGCCTCTGCAGCATCAATCGCTTCAACAATCTCGCCACGCTCAAAGACATTACGACCCT
>CALDDM010000014.1 GCA_937936355.1 Minisyncoccota bacterium | reverse complement strand
GGGGACAAGAACTATCGATGCATAATTGGCTATTTCTCTTCCTCTACATCAGGCACATTGTAAATGGTTATACCATCAGAAATACCATCGGCAACCTCGACGAGGCCATCATCACTTTGCACGCCAGTTTGGATATATGTTTTTTGATATTGTGCGATACCTTGCGCATCAAATCCATTTTGAGTCCACACAAACTGACCATCATCATCACGTACGACAAAGCGGAGAGGAAGAGTAGGAACATCTTCATTTTCTTGTGCGACAACACTAATGTCACCAGACATACCACTACGCAAGCGCCCGTCAAGGTGATCAATTGTAAATTCAGTCTTAAAGTAGATAACATCTTGGATGGAAGAAGCCTCTGGATCTATGTGAGAGATACTGGCTTCAAATTCTTCACCTGGGAGTGCATCAAAGGACATAATGGCTTTTTGCCCAGTACGCATCGTCACAATGTCAGACTCAGAAACAAACGCTTCGACAATAAGTGACGAGGGATCAATGATGCGGATCACTGTTCCAGCTGTAACACCAGACACGGGGGAAGTTGTGCCGGTGACAACCTCACCTTCTCGGGCGTTCATCGTGGTGATCACGCCGCTAATGGGAGAGGTGAGGATACCTTTGGCACTCAGAGTGTAAAGCTCCTGTAGTCGTAGACGAGCTTGCTCAGAGGCTTTTTTGAGGCTTAGGCGATTACGACGTGGGAGGTTGCTGGAATCCTCGCGACCCTGTTGCTCTGCAAGGACAGCACGCTCGACATCTAGCTTGGCAATTTCGATCTGCTTCCAGAGCGATGCACGGTCAAGTGTGACAAGTTTTTCACCTGCCTGCACAATATCACCAACACGAGCATGTACAGCAGTAACTTCTGTGAGGGTTTCCGCACCAATATTTGCATAAATGCGTGGTACAAGGGTGGCATTGATGCTAACAGTTGACTGAACATCTCCAATGCTCACAGTGTAGGATTCAGGTTCCTCGGGAGGCTTGGGTCCAAAAAACTTCCATGCGGCAAATCCAATTGCTGCAAGGATGATACTCCATATGATAATGCGTTTAATCAATTTTTTCATTAGAATAGTGTGGTAATGCAGGTAACGTTTATGGGTAAATTATAACACGTTAATAACTCAAGTGATTTTTGGTTGCATAGGGCTAAAAGTGTGAGATAATAAAGACCTGATGACTCATCAGAGTCTACGCTGAAGAAAAAAAGAAGTTGTATCGAAGGGGTGGCGAGAATATATAAAAATTTGCATAAGTATAGATTTTAGTATATAATATATTGTTCGATAAGAGTGTGGGGTTGCATGTACATATAATTCAATTGAAACAGCGTGTATGAATCTAAAAATGACAAAATACGGTTTCTTTGCAATTGCTGCGATAGTGGCACTTGCTCTTAGTGCACTTACTTCTATGTATGGGAGTAATGCGTCAGCTTTTGGTCCATGCGTAGACCCAGATGGAGACGGATGGGGGTGGGATGGTGTAGGTTCGTGCAAGATGGGTGGTGACACAACAAACAACACCAACAATAACGAAACACCAAGCAATAACGAAACACCAACACAAGGCGCAGGTCCATGCGTAGACCCAGATGGAGACGGATGGGGGTGGGATGGTGTAGGTTCGTGCAAGATGGGTGGTGACACAACAAACAACACCAACACTGAAAATACAGCATCAGTAACTGCAGGTGTAACAGACGTGATTTTGGTAGCTGGTCAGTCAAATGCAGTAAGTCATGATACAGCATTTAACGCACAGTTAGATGGGAGTGATGATCGCATTATTGTTTGGCTACCAGAGCAAAACACATGGGGTAAAGCTAACCTTTGTACACAGATTTGGTACTCTGGCACATGGTTTCCATCAAAGCAGGGAGCATGTAACAATAACATTGGCTTTCAAATTGCAAAAGGAATCATAGAAAATGATTCTTCTCGTAAAGTGGCACTGATTCCAACTGGATCACCAGGACAATCAATCACGCATTGGGATCCAGGGCAGGGTGGATTTAATGATGTTACAAGAATCACAGAAAATGCAATTGCACAGCTACCTACAAACAATCGCTCAGTAGACATGATTGCCTGGCTTCAGGGAGAGGCGGATCATGGAAGATCAGGGTGGTACGCAGGTAAGTTAGCAAATCTAATTGATCGATTCCAGTCACAGGGTTGGTTTGGGGGTGGAATTTTCGTTGGTGCGACGCATGCATTTCAGCCACAAGGTTCAGTGAATGGTGTGACGCGCTCGCTGTGCACAGATGGTGATGGACGCACAAACTGCGTAGAAGGAGAAGGTTTGCCAATGAAAGATCTAGCACACTACAACGCAAGTTCATTACGCATTCTAGGTGATCGTTTCGCAGACGTATTCACATCTCTACGCTAGCACTGGAAATCATTGATCGTGAAGTTAGGATCAGCAAGGACTGTCTTATGACAGTCCTTTTGTGATGACATGTCTATGCGGTCCCACCGATAAGCTGCTGCGACTGCAATCATCGCACCATTGTCCAGGCAATATTCAAAATCAGGGACATGAAACGATACAGGCCCATCAAGCTGAGATACTGCTTCTTGTAATTCTGTGCGGAGCGCTTTATTGGCGCTCACACCCCCAGCGAGAAGGATAGAACAAACATTATGCTCTTGAGCAGCGCGGATTGTTTTGTGGATCAGGACATCTACTGCAGCCGATTGAAAGGCATAACACATGCGATCAACAAAATCTGTCGGAAGTGTAACGCTGTCAAAGTCTGTCTTTCTGATAGATTTGTCTACCGCACCATCTGTGATTAAAAGGCTCTTTTGATATTTGCGTACACTGTAAAGCACTGCAGTTTTCAGACCGGAAAAAGAAAAGTGATAGTCGCAACTATTGCGCATTGGTCGCGGGAGAAGTTCATACGCGTCTGTGTCATCTGGAAACCTTTCTACAAAGGAGTGTGCGCGGCGGTCAATCTCTGGACCACCAGGATAAGGGAGGCCCATGAGGCGAGCAGCTTTGTCGTAAGCTTCGCCAACAGCATCATCTTGTGTTTGTCCAATAATCTCATAATCAAAATGGTCTCGCATCAGCATAAGTTGGGTATGACCACCGCTCACAACAAGTGCAAGAGCAGGGAATGTAGGCTTATCCTGCGTAATCCAGTTGGCATAGATATGCCCTTCAATATGGTGCACGCCCACAAGAGGCTTGTCCCAGCTATACGCAAGAGCATTTGCAGCACTCACACCCACAACCAAGCAGGGCATGAGGCCTGGTCCAGCAGTTACAGCAATGAGGTCAACCGAATCTGGGTCAATGTCAGCCTCATGGAGGAGGGGCATAATATTCTGTGCATGAAACTTACCGGCAAGGTTGGGAACGATGCCACCGTACTCGCGATGCATTTCAATTTGAGATGCAATAAGGTTTTTTCTTACAGTAATGACATCACCACAAGCATCAACGATAGAAATACCGGTTTCGTCTGCACTTGATTCTATCGCGAGGATCTTCATATAGTAGGCTTTAGTAGTTTGAAGTATATGGATAAACTATAGTAGTATTAAACCATGCAAAAAAGAACGAGCAAAGAGTTAGGGGAAAAAACTGACGAAGAGATCGCGATTGCAGTCCAAAAGGGGCAGCATGATGACTTTGCAATTCTTGCGCAGCGCTACACACAGAAGCTCACCAAATATACACTGCGGTATGTCGGCACACAAGATGCCGCGCACGATATCATTCAAGATGTCATGATCAAAGCACACCAAAAAATTAACACATTTGACGCGACAAGAAAATTTTCTCCATGGATCTACCGTATAGCACACAACGAGTCAGTAAACTATCTCAAAAAACATCGCAGTCACACAAAAGTATCTCTGGACACGCAGCTCTCTTTGGACGATCAACGAGCACTTGCGGATGTGGAGCTCTCATCGCTTGACGCGTGGTTTGAACGAGAGCTTAAGGAGCAAATGCACGAGGCAATTGGTCAGCTGCCAGATCATTATGCTGAGGTGATTCATTTGCGCTATATAGAAGAGCTCAGCTACAAAGAGATAGCAGAAATTCTCGACAAACCAACAAGTACAGTAGGTACGCTCGTAAGGAGAGCCAAGAAAGACTTGTTGGAGATAATTCTCAAGCAAAATGAAGAAAGGTAGGTGTGAGGAGAGTTGTGAGTAAGTGTCTGGTAGTCACAAACTATTGCAACTTAGAGGGAAAAGTGTATAATAAACGACATTGTCAAATGCATGGCCCGTTCGTCTAGTGGTTAGGACGCCAGGTTTTCATCCTGGTAACAGGGGTTCGATTCCCCTACGGGCTACAAACCGCTTGTGAATGATCAAAAAGACATTCCAGCCCCTCTTTTGCTGTATACGTAAGGGTTTTATCAGTAATTAAGAGTTCGGAAAAGATTGTACAGATAATTTGCTCTTTTTCGTGAGGTTTTGCAAAATCGTAATACAGTCCTACGTTTCTGATGAGTTCGGAAAGTTTTTTTACATCTTCCATAACTGCTCTCATTGCTTGATCTGAGACGTCTTCAGAGTCTTTTAATTGCTCTAACTCATCATTTAGCTTTAATTCCTCCGAACTGTATTCATCGGGCGAATATGTGCCAGATCGCAATAATGAAAGCTTATTGCTTCTCAGGTATGCAAGATCAGCTCTCAGCTTCTTTTTTCTTTTATCCATGTCTGACATCTCTTTATGCCTTTTTTCTTCAAGGATGGCGATTTCTGTGCCTGTACGGGCATCCATTTCTTCAAACTCTGCATCAGTAAAGTGTAGTTCTTTGATTTTTTCCCCAATCTTACTAGATACAAAATCAAAGTTGAAGCTTTTAAAGGTGTTTGTGCAATCTTTACGGCATCGTGAACTGTAATACTGAATACCTTTCTTTATATAAGGGGTGTAGACTCTCCTACAGGTGTTACATCGCATCATGCCACGCAAGAGCATTTCAAGCTTTTCTGTGTAGTGCGTACTTACTTTATTTGATTTTAGTTGCTTTTGCACCTTATTAAATAATTCTTCATCAATAAGCGGTTCGTGACTGATGCTTGTGATATAACCACCTTTCCCATCAATGATTTTACCAAGATAAAAAGGATTATTGAGTATGCGGCTGATATGATTTTCAGTAAGGGGGCGAGAAGTTTTCGGGATATTTTCAATTGCAAAGTCCTCGTCGAGCGCCTCACCAGAGGTTCTTTGTCGCCTCATTGGAACAGTTCCAATACCTTTCTTGTCTCCATGGCGGGCAATGTCCGAAAGCGTCCATTCACCAGTGGCGTAAAGTTCGAAGGCCTCAACCACAAAAGGCGCACGCTCTTCATCAAAAGGCTTGTGATGCATGTCACCAAGATTTAAGTATCCAAAGGGGGCTTTGTAAGTACAAACACCTTGCTCACGCTTATTTCGAGTGGCAATCGTAACTTTCTCACTTGTGACGCGAGAGTGATGTTGAGAGAACATACTATCAATGTCCATGTGCAGAGCTCCAGCGCTTGTCTTATCATAACTTGCATACGCAAAATGTACATCGATACCACGCCTCATTAATTTTCTGAGAATTGTATCATCTCCCTTATTACGACTGATACGGTCCCAGCTAAGAGCGACGAGTCCTTTGAAATATCCTTTATTAAAGAAAGCGAGTAGCTGTTTAAATTTTGGGCGGTCAATTTTGTATTGAACCATACCATCACTTGTAAATGACACATTATCATCTTCCTTAAAGCCAGAATGTTTCTCCGAGATAACTCCGTTGGTACAAAATCCCTTGAGGGAAACGACTGCAATAGGGAGGCCGTTGTTTATGGCAAATTTTGAATTTTCAGCTTTCTGATATTGGATAGAATTTTTCTGATTTTCTGCTTCATCCGTACTTTTTCGATTGTATATTAAATAGCATTCGGAATATTTGCCAGACTCAATCTCTTTTATAAACTCTTTTTCTGTTCTAGTCATCGTTTTCATCTATTTTGATAATAGAGTCATTAACAACGTTATACCCCTCTTTTCTCATCCGTACATGAATGGTTTGGAGGACTCCTCCTAACTCTTCAAGCGACTCAATTGTTTCAGATGAAAAGTGATTTGAGGGCAACGAGGGGCTACGTGATGATGTATCGTTACAAGATAAATACACAAGCTGCCCCTCGTTACTTTCAAACGAAGAATTACCATTTATCGTGTTATTATCCTGCTTTTTCATTATATCGCGCTTTTTCCTTGTTATTTTCCCTGCATTTTTACCTGCTTTTTCTCCAATCCGTTGGAGTCAAGTACTTATCAAATGGAGTTTTCTCGAGAATTTTGAGAATAATACTAGAATTTGCCTGTATTTTCGCCTGCTTTTTTCTTATTTCTTCTCTTGCATCTTAAATTCATGATCACTTTTTTCTAAGATTGCATTACAGACAATTTTTGCCATAGAGATGCCCTCCTTTTTCTTGAGCTTGCGCAGTTTGTTATAAACTTCTTTTGTAATGCCAACGCGCTTATGTATTACGAGATATTCTTCTTTGTTGTGCATGAATTTTGCTTAATGATTTATATGCCACATGTTGCCTTATAGTTACCACTTTCCTAATCTCTCCGATTGCATAGTATGGGGCTTCTTTTTGTCCTCTTGTTCCTTCTCCCTCCTAGAGTTGTTCCCATCTAGGTTGGTGGAGTTTTGAGAAAAAAAATAAATTTCAATTTCTTGAAATCCCATGCATACAGGTGGAGCTGTCAAAGTGGCCAAACCAATAAGATTTCCAAAAAAATTGGGAACCTTGATGGTTAAATCAATTGAGAGCAATATGCTTTCTTTGTATGAGGTACGTTTAATGTCGAAATCAGTATCTGTTATATAGGTGTGATATTCACAAATCACAAAAAACCCTTTGCTAGAGGGGTTTCTGTGAGAAAAAAATAATTGTCAGTTCACAAGTCTAATTGTAGTATTTAGCCTTTCCGCTCTCATCATCGTGCTCAGGATGGCTTATTTCAAGATCGATCTTATCGCTAAGCATTTTGCCAGCTTGAAATTGAAGATCATACTCGCTGTTGCCCATGGGGACTAAAGGGTCAGCATCAATACTATAAAGCAATTTAAGAAATTTCCTAATTTTAGCTAGGTGTTGGCGATATTTTTGGTTCTCAAGTCTTGTATCAACCTTCATTAAAGTTTGCAAAGAAAATTTCCCACTAGACATTACTAGTGCAGCAAGTGTCATTGCAATGGGTCCAGATGCTTCAATGACCACACCTTTTCTCTCTAGAGTTACCTCTTTGATTTTTGATGTTTTGATTTGATGATACAGATGCATATTCATCTCATCATCAAATTTCACAAAGAGGGTAATGTCACTCCACCTTATATTTTTTGGAATAGATATGGGACTAGATTTTTTTGAACGTAGTTTTTCCGAGGTATCTTCTTGTATCACCTGTCGGATAGTCTTTCTGAGATCTACCTTGCTATCAATTTTTGACTCATCAATCCGATAATTAATCACGTCATTGATTTTGTGCTTAGTGCCATATTTACAAAGACACTCATGAAACGCTACCTTTTTAATAAATCCAATCTCTTTAAGTGCTTGGATGGCCTTTTTCTTGTTATGGTTTGCCTCCAATAAAAAAAGTGTGTCACTGTCAAAGTCGTCAGGGTCACTGAGAATAGATTTTTTACTTTGACCTAGATCGTAAGTATAATCCATTTTTGGCAATGGTGTGAGATCGTATTTTTTTCTTGTGTGTTGATATATCTCATGAATATACTCATCGACTGTGAGTGCTGGCTGAACACATTCTATTTTATCTAGATTATCTGATTTGATCATTTGATTTTGTAGTAAATGATATGTATGCAATCACAATTACTAGTCTAAGTCAGATTATTTGTACATTGCAATATTGAGATAAGTACTTATAGGTGATAAACTTAGTATACAACTGAATACTCCAAAAACAAGCCCAACCGCCAGTAATGGCGAGTGGCTTACAAAGTCTATCCAAAGCATAAACCTCCTCATGAGGATTGCTTTGGATAGCCATGTTAGGAATAGCATGGAGTCAGCAATGACTCACCTTGTGGGGAGTTTTTTGTTGTCTAAATTTTAAAGAAAATTATGGAGAAAAGTGAGTTACGAATATTTGCAGTTGGGGCACTTGTAGTATCAGTATTTATATATTATCAATTCATAAAAAAGCCATGGATGATTAGTATTCATAAAGAGAACAAGACGGTAATGCGACTGAATTACAGCAGTCTTGAAAAATGTTCTGAAGCAGGAGGAGAGTTGATGCGTGAAGATAAAACTATTGATAGATTTACTTGTAGCTTCAAGTGCAGAGTCGCAGACAAAAATGATATGTCAAGATCACCAATCTGCAAAAAAATATGCGATGCGAAGGGCTGTCGATAGAGAAATTAAAATTTCATGGTGCAACCTACGATTATTGTAATTCCTTAGAAAATACCTTCTCTAAATTTATGAATTTAGCCCCCATAACCTGATTGTAGCTATCTTTAAATAAGCGAGAATAGTAGTCTTCTGTTACATACAAATTATAAACTTCAGAAAATCCTTCTTCTGTATTATGTAGGACATCTTTAATCTCATTGGAACCAAGAACCCTTGCCTTTGTTGTTAACTCTCTAAAAATAAATTCAGCACTAGCTAAGTTATCTCCGACCGCACAAGTATTTGGTGTCTCAAATTCTTTCTCAATCTCTAGTTCGTGAATTTTTATAGATTTACTGGGTGCTATGCAATTGTAGGGTTCAATTCTTTTTTTCGAAATCTTATCCCAATCTACGGTGTAGTAGTTATTATAGTGTTGAACATTTTCAAGCACCTCTAACAATGCTTCTTTATTCTTCTGGTATTCTCGTGTCTCTAGTTCTGCACTTTTTCCGAACTGAAATGACAAAAAAGAGCTGATGAAAATAGCAGCGAGTGAAATGAGTGAGTTGATTAGAATAGTTTTATCAATACGATTTTTTTTCATGTTATTTATCTTTTGGTAGGAAATAAGGTAATTGATTTTATTCCTTTAGTGCTAATTTATTTTCATGACTTGCCTTAATTGAATGGTATATTTTTTTAGCATAGGGAGATTTTGATCTCATAACCAAATCCATGTCACTTTCGTATAATTTTTTTGCTTGGGCATGAGATATTTTTTCTTGTGCTTGAAATACTCTAGTAATTTCATCTTCAAAATTTTCTACTTGCCAAACGATTGAAATATAATGATCGTGGGCTTTCTTGTCTAACTCTTGTTTTTTCACTTCCCAATTTTTAGGAAAATTATTTTTTAGCTGATCTACATCTATAAGAGCAATAGCACTATCATAATCTCCATCATCTGCCATTACAACAGCTCTCTCAAGGATTGTTGAGGGTGAATTGCCATGATGACATCCAATTCGAAATACAGGCTCCAATTTTGTAATTTTAGAAATGTGGTGTAAAAACTTCTCATTCTCTCTCATTTTTTGACTAAATCTTTTCTCAGTTCTTCCTTCGCCAAAAATAAGCACAGAAAACTTTTTTTTCACTTCACTTTTATTTTTTCTCAGTTCTTCCTTCACAAGATTAGATTAAATTTCATTAATAGGAAATGCACCATATTTTCCAGATAAATATTTTTTCCTATGATTGCCATCAGGGCGAATTCCCTCAATTTTATCCATTCTATATAGAAAGCTTTTGCTATTGCTTATATTTTTTTCACATAAGTGTATTTGTTGAGGGTTCAGTAAGTTTATGAAATTATGGTAATTAGAAGAAAAAATTAATTGAGATTTCCCATTACTTTCCTCAATGAAGTAGTCAATTAAATTGTTCAAAATTTCTGAATGTAAACCTGTTTCAAGTTCATCAAGAACTACCACCTTATCTTTGTTTAAGGCATATATAAGTGGTGAGAGATTGAAGAATAGCTTTTGTGTACCTCGAGACTCGTAGCGTAATGGAAGATGGGCATTATTCCCATCACCCAAAGAGTGATACATTTCCGCGTTGTATTGCAGCATTCTGCCTTTCCCGCTTTTCGTTGTTTTAAAAGAGGTGACTCCTGTCCCAAGCTTAGTTAACAGATCACTCACTTTACGTCGTGCATCCCTATCCTCATCATATTTCTTTAGTGTGTAGAATTGAATTACCTCCTCTCTGCCTTGCTCGTCAAAATTAAATTGCATATTCAAAAAGTATTTTGAAATGACTTCAATAAAGTCTATATTGTAATTTATATTTAGAAAATGAATTAGAGAGCGTTCATTTCTCAAATGATCAAAAGCACTCTTATGAGTCCCTTTGATTATATTCTTATTTATAGTGACTAGATCTTTCTCTCTTTTGAAAATTTTATCAGTCTTTTTACCAATTTTTCCCGTAGATTTTTTGATGTAAGTAATTCTATTTAGTATTTCCTCATTTACTTGATTATCAGAAATTTCAAGGCTGTACACAAAAATTTGATCATTTACTTCAAAATCTATCTTCAAAATTGAGCTTTCATTATTCCCGTCGAAAAACTTACTACAAGGAATGGTATCTATATTTTCAGGGTACTTGCCACCAATAAAATAACTCAGAAAACCAAGTGCTCGTAAAGCATTTGTTTTTCCTGAGGCATTCGGTCCAATGAAGCTCATGACTTTCGATATTTGCACGTTCGGCTCTATGGATTGCGTATATGAATAGTCCTTCTTGTTTGTAGCTAAGAATGATACTTCCTGTCGGCCTTTAAAGGAATAAAAGTTTTCAAATTCGATCACTCTAATCATAAATATATAGTATTCATTTATAGATTAATTGTATCAGAAACATCATAAAAAGTCAATTTGATACGATTTTTTGTATAAAATGGAATAATATAATCTTTTTTTAATCAATTTTATTCGAAATGGAACTAGAGTTTGGTATGGAGATATTGAGGGTCTATTTTTAATTTATATGATCAGATTGTAAAAATGATTTCCAAGCACCCTCTTTTAAATACAGAATTTGAAAGATGAGTATTTGTACTAATTGTCAATAAATTGCCTCAATAATAGTTTTTTATGTAAATTAGAGGGGAATTCAGAGCTCTTACATATTATTTTGTTTGTGGTTTTTCTAGTGCCTCTTAAGGCTTAAACAATCCTTCGCGAATTGATTATTAAAATAATTTTTTATTTCTAACATTTGCTCTTTTGTAAAGTCAATGGTGTCACCATTTTTAAACCAGTTAAAGATTGTGGTTTTCTCAACTTCTGGCTTTGCAATGCTATTGTGATGTTCAATGGATATTCTGAACAGACGTAAGTCGCCTAATGCAGGAATAACGAGTTCATTTTTTTCTGTTAGTAAAAGTTCGTCAGAAATTTTTTTTCTGTAAACATCCTCCCATAAATTATAAATAGATGAAATCACCATTTGCTTCATGGTAGTTACGTTGGCTCCATTGTTCTCATTTCGTTGTATAACAACTTTTCTTGTGGGGAAGTTGATTGTATGATTTAACATCTCTTCGTGGGTTAGGGGCTTTTCTGGTAAGTCTGGCTCAAAGCCTATAAAGGTTGCCTTCTTTGCGCTTTTTGCTTCCTTATTTACAAGGTCAAATCCCCATATAGCATCCATATAAACTCCAAAAAAACGATTAACGTGTGAAATGAATTCATTTATGTGAGAGGTATTCATATTCTTGTCAAAAGAGATTTAATTTATAAACATCGTATCATGAATTGAATTACATGATTAATTATTGAGTGCATACAGAGTGAAGCGATGCTATAGACTTTTTTATTTCTTTATTCAAATAGCAAAGTTTCGAAAGCCGCACATTGAGGATACTTGTTCAAAAATCCCTTTGTGGCGGGATTTTTTGCTCTTCGAATGCCTTAAAGCACACAATTTTATATTGAGGAGGTGGTCTGCTCAGCTTTTATGGTAGGATGTATGTAATATTTACTGATAGTATTAAAAGTTATGAGGCCTGCACTAATAATCTTTGCCTTAGTTAACCTAGTGCTTTTCATATTTTTCATATTCAATCTTACTCAGAAGAATGAAAAAGAAGAAGAGGAGGTGCAAGAGCGGTCAATATCAAATGAAATAACTAAGGTCGACTTGCTAGAAAAGGAACAAGAGCTCATTTTGCAAGGAGCTAGAAATACTGAAAAAGTCTTTCAGGATGAAGTTGTGTTGTATGTTGTAAAAGAAGGGGATACTTTGGCTTCAATTGCACAAGAGAACGATATCAGTATGAATACATTATTATGGGCTAATGATATTGATAGCAGAGAGGATGTAAAAGTAGGTGAAACACTTTTCATCCTCCCAATTACCGGAATTAAACATAGGGTAGGGTCTTCAGAGACGATTGAAGATATAGCGAAAAGCTACAATGCCGATATTGATGAAATCATTGCATTTAATGATTTGCCAGCAACTGGTGAAATAAAGAGTGGGCAAGAAATCATCGTACCTGGTGGAGAGGTGGCGTCTCCTTCGAAAGTTGAAGAGTTAGAAACAAAAGAGGTGGGAGCCTCCGAGGAGTCATTAAGACTTGTTACAAGATTTTATCTGCTTATGAATGAGGAAGATAGAAATAGCTTTGTGGAAAAAAACGGTGCTCAAGGTGACAGTCATAAGGAGGTGATTGAGAAATACGCGCAGTTTATTGATAAAGATAAGTCGGCCTATATCTTCATTGAAGAGGTATTATTAAAATCTGATTTAGATAAAAAAAGATGGGCTGAAAATAGAGCGAATAGAAAATTAACTGATGTTGATGATTGCCAGAAAGAAATGGCTAAGTATAGTTCCTGTTTGCAGGAACATCAAATAGAGATGTCTGAGTATAATACATGTATGAGTGGTTACGAAGTAAGTCCCTACACAGGATCTAGGATAACTCCAACATGCGCGAAGCCCTATAATTTTTGCTCTAAGCCCTTTTGTGCAGGATTATAAATAAGTTAAAGCAATATAATGCAACCAGAACTAATCGAAGCAATGAGGGTGGAGAGTATTGAAGATGCGATAATACTAAATCGTCAGGCATTCTTTAGGCAATTTATAAAAAAGGCAATACAACCTAGTCTGCTTAAGAAGGTTTTAGGTAAAGGCGGGGAGGAGATTGGGATAAAGTCTTTATCAGAAAATGAGGTGATGAGGGCTCTGGTGTGGCTTGAGTATTTTGCAATTAAAAACACTTTTAACAAGGAGGGTATTCATTACGAAGAAGGTAACATTAAGGTGGGTAAACAGGATGCTGATAAATATTTAAGTGCTATATTTTCTACAGCAGGACAAGATAAAATCCTAATCCAAGAGGCGTTCAAAGAGTATTATGAGCTTCAAGAGAATGCTCAGGACCAAATATTTTCAGTAGGAAAATCTGCTCTTGTATTTGGAAGAGGCATAAATCATGATGATGTAAAAGATATTCATGATTTAGCAGTTATAGGATTTTATGGGAGTCTTTTACCGTCACTACTTAATTTTGCAATGTTATTAATCTGGTCAAGAAATGAAAGGAAAGACAAGGCTCAATTTTGATTGTTATCCATCTCCATTTTCTTTTTGACTATCAATAAAGAGCAATAAATCTTGCATATCTGAGAAATGCCTCACGTCAGGATGAAAGTAAAAGATTGACATATGATTGAGTGGTCCAACAATGCAGATTTCTTTAGAAATATCATGCTTCTTCTGTGAAAGCGCAACACCAAGCTCTACGTACATACCTTTTCCTTGTTTTTCATTGTCAGCTAGAAGTATATACAAATCTGCATCAAATACACCATCAATATCCTTTTGTGCTCTTAAGCCAGCTTCCTCTGAATTTTTTGTATAATCAGAGTCGATATTATCAGTTCGTGTCCAATCATGTGTGATTTTTATCTCTCTTTGCTCTAGTTCTGCATATAATGCTCGTACGCTTTCTTTTTCACCTAATTGTCCAGATACGAAAGCTTTTTTCATAATACAATCTTATTGATTTATCTATATTATACCTGAATTGCATGCTCTCTCAATATGGGCGTTATGGACTCTAGTTTTGGATACTAGATTTTATACTACCCCGCTCAGAACAAAGTTTGGAAAGTCACGCATTGAGGCTGCATTATCAAAAACCTCCCCCTTTTTGTTGAGGGGTTTTTTGAATGACCCGAAAAGGTGTTCCGAATATATAAAAAGAAACCACCAGACATCAAAAATATCTGGTGGTGAAATCATTTTATTTGTGTGATTAAACACTTATTGGTTTGAGAGATTGCTCTTTGGAGATCATGGCAGCATTACCTATATACAGCTCTGGGTTTTCGATTATGTTCCACATCTCTTCCGGTATCTCTGTCATTGCAGTAGCGAGATCGCTTCTGCCCATTGCAATGTCATTTGTAGCGTCGCGTAAGCCAGATAATTGCTCCATCGCTAGGGGAGCTATTTCTTTATTGACAATTGTATGAGCATCGCGGACACCAGCTTTTTGCAGAGCCAACAATAGCAATTCAGATGTCACAACTCTTCCAGACTTTTCAAAGTTCTCATTGCATCGCTCTGTGTCGATTTTGAGATTTTTGATGAGTCGTGTAGCAGTCAGAATTTGCTGTTGTAAATAGACCATGACAGCAATGTAGTCTCTTGCTGGACTACTACCACACAGATCTCGCTGTAAATCACTTGAGAGGTTCTGAAGTATTTTCCAGAATTCACCCAAAAGGGTTGTGTGCATACCTGAAAGGTTTTCAGCTGCTATAGGATTGGCTTTTTTGTGTGCCATGGTGGACGATGTCGATGATACAGAGATGAGCTCTCCATATGCGGAGGATTGCAGAATACGACAGTCATTACCTAGTTGTGCGAGTGCACCAGAGATCAATGTGAGATTTGTATAGAAACGCACCATATTTTCTGGGGGTACGATTTGTGTCGACAGTGATGGTGGTGCTAGATCTAAATGATGCAGGAAACTGCTCTCAACGGTATCGGTATGTCCTATATGCGGTTGAGCATAAAAGCACTTAGCGATACCAGACTCCTTCGTGGCAGCGCTGGTACCAACAGCACCACTCACTTTTCCTGTGAGACGCCTCATTGCTCTGTGACTCATAGCAATAGAGTTAGAGAAGCGTTCATGTATCACAGAGAGCCAGAAACCAGTAGTGACAGGTAGAGCATCTTGCAAGTGGGTGCGACCCATTTGTAAAACTTCTACAGTCTCTCCAATTTTTTCTCGCCAGAGAACATCTAATTCTTTCGCAGAAGGGAGTATAGTTTCTTCCCATGTCACTTTTACTTGCAATGCCCTAGCGGTTTCAATAGTGTCATAGCTTGTAAGGCCAAAATGAATATATTGATTTAAATCACTCGGCACATGATGACTTTTACGCATCAGAGCAATAAGAGCATTGATGTCATGGTTTGTTGTCCGCTCCATTTGATCTTGCTCACATGTCGTTAATTCACGAAAAAAGTCTCCGATCATTGCCTCATCCATTCCGTCAGACTTGATAAAGCGAATGTCACGCAGGAAATGAAGCCACATAATTTCAACTGTTGCTAGCCATAATGCCCACTGATCGTAGCCAAGAAATGGTTTTAAAATTTCTGGCTGATAGCGTGGATTGCCAGGCATTTCTAAATTACGACTTGTCTGATCACTAACTTCTTTGATTGCATTAATGCATGTAGTCAGTGTTGCATTTAGACTCATTTTACTCATGAGAGCTCTCCAATTCTAGATTATTAAACAACAAAAAGTCAGAAATATTCTGACTCCTCCTATTCCAATGATTACTTGGATGGGTGAATACTATCCTATTTAATGCTTTTTGACAAATAAATACAGGCTATCTCCTTAGATAAAGAAATAGCCTGTGTAGAGTCCATTGCGGACATGTGGGTTTAGTGACCAAAGAAGCCACGACCTTCGCTGTCTGGTAGTGTGATTAGGACACCACCAACGTCTTTGACGGTATCTAATACTAGCTTGTCGTTCTTTGATCCACGCGTTGCAAAGATATGCGTAATGCCGTTGGTAAGTAACTCTTCAGGGCCATCAGGAAATGGAAAAAAA
>CALDDM010000013.1 GCA_937936355.1 Minisyncoccota bacterium | reverse complement strand
TTAAGCCTAAGGGGGGATGATAAATACTATGGTAGTCAGTGTAAGTTGAAATAAATAGAGCCTTCAAATTGAAGGCTCATCACTTCAGAGCGAAGTCAGTATCTGAACTTACGCTGCATATTTACGATATTCGACAAGGAGATCTAATTCATCGAGCGCCTCAACCACAACACCCGCGATCATCAAGGCGAAAGTACAGTCCTGCGTTTCAGTCAACGAGCTGAGAGCTACCAGAATCTTGATGCCACACAATTCAACGATGACAGCGCCACCATGTGGAAAATCGCCAACATCTAGCTTATCAGCAGAGTGGTCTGACTGCTTTTCAATGACATCACGGAAAAGTTCCCCGTGAAATCTTTTGATGCAGAGAGAGTCCATGCCCTCACGAGCAGATGGTCGCATCTTGCCAGCTGCATTACCACAGTATCCGATCATGCTCTCCCCATAACCGTGCGCCATCAGAATTAACTTCCTTGGATTATCCCACACAGCACTGTAGTCGGCGTGGTATCTTGGATTTGCCACCAACCAGCCCGTACTCTCGTGCGATTTGATAGCACCTGCTTTACCAGCCTGCTGCATAAGCGGATGTACCAGCCCACCGACGCGTTGAGCGATCAATTGCTGCACTGGATTCCAGGCTGGTTGAAGTGCATGTGAAAGGTCTAGATTCGTCAATTTCGTATCCTCTGGATTTCTGATTACACTACCCTTATGAATAGCTGAAAAAGATAATAACATTAAATTTATCTGCAGTCAAATAAGGTATATGACAAAGCTTCCATATCGCCCCAAGTCCTCTTCGCAGAAATTTACAGTACTATCACACTTTACATAAGAAACTTAAAGACATATTTCCAACACTAGGCCAGCTATGCTAAAATACTAGCATCCAGATTTCACTGGCTAAGGAGGAGATTAGGCATTAGCCTAATCTTTTGTTGATTTAAAAACCTCATACGGAGACGACACATGACAATTGAAACAGTCATCGCAGAAGGCAAAACCAAGCAAATTTTACAAGCACCTGATTCAGACATTGTGAGAATTTTGCAAAAACCAACCGTGACAAAAGGTGATGGTGACAGCAAAGACATAATTACTGACAAAGACATTCATAGTAACACTACGACAGTAAACGTATTCCGCTTACTTAACGCTCACAACGTACCAAACCATTACATCGAAAGAGTTCACGCGCGTTCATTCTCGGCACATCACTGTGACATGATACCTATAGAGTGCGTTGTGCGCCGTATTGCCACTGGCTCATATCTCAAACGAAATCCCGACATCAAAGAAGGTACTTTTTTTGAGGATGCAGTTTCAGAATTGTTTATCAAAGATGATGCGCGTCATGATCCTATGATAAAATGGGATGCTGAACTTCAACAATGGGAATTGTACGACGCTTTCTCAGGTAAAGGACTTGACGATAAAATCCCTGTAAATGTACGGGGTATAACAATTGATTACGACTTTGCAGCAAAAATGCGCCAAATCAGTATAGATGTATTCGAAATCATTGAGTCAGAGTGGGCAAAGCAGGATATTACCTTGGTTGATTTCAAGATTGAGTTCGGTATCGCAAAAGACGGCAGCCTGCTAGTTGCTGATGTAATTGACAATGATTCGTGGCGTATTTGGCCTGCAGGTGATATAGCGCAAGAGAAAAGTAAGCAAGTATATCGCAATCTAGAAAATGCAACGCCAAAGGATCTCAGTCAAATTGGCAAGAACTATGAGCAAGTTGCAATTTGGACAGAGGGATTTGATATATAAATCTCATTAATACATATGCAACGCCCATATACAATTCATATGACACAGGCTAAATTAAAGTCAGTCATGCTAAGAGGCTACCTCAAAAGGGTGGCTTCTTTTCCTTTTGAAAAATTATGTACTCGCACAAAAAGTTTCAGCATCAACCAAGGCCCTCCTCCAAAAAGAAAGTGGTATATATAAGGTATTTTTTATCAGAGATCCGAGGGCAGTCAAAGGATGCATCAAGGAACGGAGAGTCATTCATTACCGCGCAAAAATGAGATGAGATTTGATAACTTACTCATATCATGCTACATTTGCCACAGCAAATACGCACCGGAGATGAGATATGAACGCGGCAACGTTCTTTGCAAAAGACACAATTCAAATTCTTTTTGTAAAAAACAGACTAGAGGCATTCCTGTCCACACCAGAAAAATCCCATTCTAAAGCTGTGAGGCACTTTGCTGAAACTGTCGTCAGGATTCACTTGTGTGAAGATGTAGAAGTTTTGGATGAGCACACTCACGCATACAATTGCATATACTCTCACAATGCAAGAAATGGAGTTCCAATAAAGAAATATCGTGAAATGACAATGCTCACAAACCCAGAACATATTGAAGGTATGAATATTGCATGGAAAATCATATGCCCAAACAATGAGCGCGCCTCACAGCTATGAATACGATCAGCAGATCCTACTTGCCACCATCGTAACGATGTGGCAAGTTTTTAATTGAAGAGAGTACCAAAAAATACTGAACAAAAAATCTATGATGCAAAGTATGTTTGCATCATAGATTAAGGAGATTTAAGTACGCAGTACTTATTTTTTGTTACTCAATTGGTCCTCTTGAACGCAATGAACAATTCTACTTACCACCTCTTCGGCAATACCCTCAAAGCTATTACCTTGCTTTCGTGGCGTTGCCAACTCCCACCTCTTGCGAGCCTTCTGAAAAAGCAATGTATACGCATGACCTCCATGGTTATGGAGATATTTTTTGTACATCTGCAGAATACCTGTGGGCATTCTGATAGACACCTCTGTACTCACACGAATACAGATCGCCGCTAATACCACATTGTCATGATAACTCCCTTCTCGATCAAGAAAGAGTACTTCTTGAAACCGCACAAGTAAATCATTAATTAACTCTCGATGTAATTCTTCTGCGTCAATTTCTGTTGGCGTTTTTGTATAACGAATCATCGTTCTATCCTATCTGTAAAAAGAAAAAGCCCCTCAACAAGAGGGGGCTAAGGTGGCGTGAATCAATGTACAAAACTACCTCAGGCCGCTCTTGTCGAGAAGCGAGGTACGATGCATTGAATTGATGTACATTTTTTTCATAATAAATGCATCATACTACCCATGAGTCACACTGTCAATTTTAAGAAGAGCCAATCAGACACCTATCATCTCGCAGATCATACATGCAATTGAGAGAATAAAAATAAAACGAGGCTGTTATACAGCCTCGTGTCTCTCTGCGTCTCATCGAACGTTAATTAAACGTAAAAACCCATTCAAAACCCAAAAGCGAGAGGTACGGTGTGAGCGCCAGCAAGCCGAGAAAGCCTACAATAGTCAAAACG
>CALDDM010000012.1 GCA_937936355.1 Minisyncoccota bacterium | reverse complement strand
TAGTGAACCGACTGTGGAATATAGATTCGCAGAAGATCATCGGATAAAAGTTACCCCGGGGATAACAGGCTAATAGTGCCCAAGAGTCCATATCGACGGCACTGTTTGGCACCTCGATGTCGGCTCATCGCATCCTGGGGGTGAAGCAGCTCCCAAGGGTTTGGCGGTTCGCCAATTAAAGCGGTACGCGAGCTGGGTTCAAACCGTCGTGAGACAGGTTGGTCTCTATCTGCTGTAGGCGTGAGTGCTTGAGAGATGTCTTTCCTAGTACGAGAGGACCGGAAAGAATAAACCTCTGGTGTATCGGCTGTCCTGCCAAGGGCATTGTCGAGTAGCTAAGTTTAGACGTGATAACCGCTGAAAGCATATAAGCGGGAAGCCGTGCTCAAGATAAGGCACTGATGTCCTAGAAGATGACTAGGTTGATAGGCTCCAGATGAGAGTCCTGTGAGGGATTGAGTCAAGGAGTACTAATTACATCAATAACTTTTTTCTTTCAAACGATTGCATAGTAGTACTTAGCAATAACAAGAAAGTATTCCTTCGTGGAATAAAAAGTAAAATTCACAACGAATGGTACATGAGCATACCAAAAAATGTTAGATTTCTTGCGACATCTGACTTTGCGTCAAAGCAAAGTCTATAGAACACTTATAGAATCTTGGTGGTTCTTGCGAATGGGGTACACCTGATCCCTTCTCGAACTCAGTAGTTAAGCCATTCAGCGCCGATGATAGCCCTCTGGGTGAAAGTAGGTCGCCGCCAAGATTCTGTAAGTGTTTTTTTGCGTCTCAAAAAAATAAAGCATACATAGAACCAGACTGGAGAGGTGGATCAAGACACGCACAAGTCTGCAACAATTTTTATAATAATACGACACTGGACAGACGGGAAATGACACAAGAGTATAACAATACAAGTCTCTGCATTGCGGGTAATTCTGATATGATGCAATGGACACAGAAGAATTCTATCTGAAGAGTAATGTGCCAAGTCTCATTAGAATACCGACAAATTACTTCCCGTACACATTACCAGAGAGAGAAATGTATTTGCACTTTCTTTAAATAACAATGATCACAAGGTTGGTAAGTATTAATTCATGGTACCAATACAATATCGTGAGAATCATGAGCCACTGCTTTCTGAGGGTGAAGGTTTAAAGTTGAATGTAGTAGAGTTCGAAGTAGGTCTTGCTCTTGAAAAGGAAGGAATAGTCAGTTTGCACCTGAACATCTACAATCGCAAGAGAAGTTGCGCAACTGGATACAGCAAAGGCATCTCCATAGGTTAAGAATTGACGACATCGATATACTAATCGCACACTACGGAGGAGTATCGAGAATTCATCTCCAAAGCTACCTCATGAAGCGCTTCTACCTGACAGATGAGGCAGAAAATATAAATATAAAATAGATACACAGAATAGAATATAAAATGAGTGGTAAGGAAATGATCAGAGTATTTGACTTAGCTACCAAATCATGATATAATGATATAGCAAGAAATAGAATGCATCCGTAAAAAAGGAAAAAATGCATGAATTGGTGGATAATAGTACCAATATGTGGTCTCCTTGTACTTTTCTGGGAGGACCTTCGCCTCATTAAACCACGCGACCTCTTAAGGATAACGCTTGGACTTATGGTAATGGGAGGGTGTCCATTAGTGATCGGCTGAGACGGGCGTACAATATCAGCGCACAAGGGAGCAGCTCACCCAGCTAAATAAACTGGGTGAGTTTTTATATACGCATTCGCAAAACTAGAGATAGTGGAACAACTTATGCAAACCATCAAAGATTATCCACAGGTAGGAATTGACGGAATGCATAGCAGGAGTATACTTAACTTAAGAGTTAGGAAATGGTGTAGATTGAAAAGAGAAGAGAAGCTAGGTGGTGCAACGATAAGTGGTAGTTGAAAGCATTGCAGGTTTATTTTTGATCTTTAGAAAATCTAAAGAAAAAAAACAAACCTGCAACACAACTACACAAACATCACAAAAAACAACCCAAAAACACCCACTTCACAAAGCAAAAACTTCTCTAACAATCACAACAACACACACCATCAACCCCCTAACTCTTTTTACATTTCTGAACTCCAACAGACAAGCTATAAAGCTTGTTTTTTGATATAAGTTATGACGCGTCTCAATAGTGGTGATCTGCTACAATGGAAACATAACATACTAGTATGCAATTATATGGGACAAAAAAATCCAATTTGCTGGGTAGAGATCCCAGTGAAAGATCTTGACCGCGCAGAGAAGTTTTATAATGACTTCTTTGGGTTTGTGTGCACGCGACAGCCAGAAGCTGGTGGTATCACTATGAGCTTTATGCCGATGGCTGATGGATATGGATCAACAGGTGCGCTTGTAAGTGGGGAGAGCTATGTACCATCCAAAGAGGGTGCAGCAGTCTATTTTAATGCGCCAGAAGAAGGCATTGATGCATCAATCGCAAAAGCAAAAGACCTTGGTATTGCAATCATTCTAGAGTATATGGACATAGGTGAGTTTGGACACATGGCAATTGTCGAAGACTCGGAAGGTAACAACATCGCACTCCACGCAGAAAAAAAATAAAGCATACGCACCGCAAGAAATGATGAATCTACAGAGCTAAAGGGCGCATACTGCATTTCACAGGAGATAATGAAGAATGTTGAGAATATACCATGAAGATAACGGGTACAACCACACAAAAAAAATGTCCGTCATGTCGAGTCAGTATGACGATCGTAGTATCGCATCAGGTCTATGGACAGCACTTAGAATTGGATCAATGTCCACGCTGTGGGGGTGTGTGGTTTGACGACCTGGAGATCTATACGGTCCATCCAGAAGCCTTGAAAGAACTTGAGCATATTGATATCGGAGGGTTTGTGCAATTGCAGTCTCAAGCAGACACAAGTTTATCATGTCCCCGCATGCACGGGTCGCTAGAGGAATTTGCGCATGAGAAGTTTGCGCCTTATGTAGAGATGAATATTTGTCACGAATGTCACGGCGTGTGGGTTCACCATATCAGCCTATCTTCCTTTGTGGGTGGGAGAGACGCGAGGAGGAGAGAAAATGCTGAAAAGGAAATGACAGAGGGTCAGAAGGTCCTACAGAACTACATGCGCGAACTTGCTACAGAAGGGAGAGTTGATGAGCTCCTGCACTTCACAGACGTATACCACGGTGGAAGTGTGGATTATATTGTCGATGACACACCAAAGTCATGGGCAGAGATGACACCAGAAGAAAAGAAAGCGTCAATACGAAAAATGTCATTTGAGGTGTTTAGAATTAATCCATGGTTGGGAGTTATGGTCTTTGTGTTATTTGAGACACTTTTTTACATTAAATATCTAGGCTTATCGGATGAAAGGAGTAAGGGGCACCACCAGTATAGTAGAAAAATCAATGGTGCGTAGCAGCTTGTCTCCTGTGCTATCATAAAAACGTTGAAAATAAATGAAATATATGGAATTAGAAAGAATTATCAAGCAAAAAATCTCTCAGTACATAGCAGGCAAGGTCGGTGGAAAGTTTGGATTAACAATCGAAGAGTCAGAAAGAATTATCAATGAATTTATCACAATGTTCCTGGGTAAGATGCGTGATAATGCTACGCGATCACCAGAGATGACGAGGCCACTTTTTGAGGCTGTACGAGACGATCACGATGGAAGTGTTCTGGAAAATGTAGAGACACTCATATCTAATAGCGAAGGGTTTAGTGGAGACAAGATTATTAAGCATATTTTCGGTGAGCAGGGGAGCGGTATTGAATCACTGATCACAAAGCATACAAATTTACCCGCTGAACAAGTAACAAAGATTACTGAGGTTGTAGCACCTCTCATCATGGGCGTGCTCGGTAAAGAGCAACACGATCAAAACATGGATCAAAATGCATTTGAGAAGTTTTTGAGTGAAAAAGAGTAGGGATCTGATTAAATAAGTGTGTAGCAGAAATGGACGTACAAAAACTACTCAAGAAATATTTTGGGCACGGAGATTTCCGGCCACTACAGGAAAATGTTGTGAACCACGTACTCGCAAACAAGGATGCGCTTGTCGTAATGCCAACAGGTGGTGGAAAGTCACTATGTTTTCAGTTGCCAGCACTCATGCGTGATGGACTAACCATTGTCATATCACCTTTGATTTCTCTTATGAAGGATCAGGTTGATGGTCTTGTAGCCAACGGTATTCCAGCAACAATGATCAATTCTTCTCTTGAGCGTGACGAGGTGAAAAAAAGAGAGGATGATGCTCTACGAGGAAAATACAAACTGATCTACCTTGCGCCAGAGCGCCTGAGTAATAGTCATGTCCATCAGTGGGTCAGTAAGTTAAAGATTACGGCACTTGCTGTAGATGAGGCGCATTGTATTTCACAGTGGGGGCATGACTTTAGACCAGATTATCGTAACCTCAGATTATTTCGAGAAAGGTTTCCGCAGGTACCAATTGTGGCTCTCACTGGTTCTGCAACAGCAAGTGTGCAAAGAGATATCGTGAAACAATTAGGACTTGTAAATCATGAAAAATTTATCTCAGGGTTTTATCGAGAGAACCTACAAATATCCGTGACATCAAAACGAGGAGCAGATGCAAAGATCAAGGAGCTCATTGTTTCGAGTAAGGGCGAGTCAACGATTGTGTACTGTTTCTCACGAAAGGAAACGCAGGAACTGTCAGAATACCTATCAGCACATGGCTTGCATGCAAAGGCATATCACGCTGGACTATCAGCACAAGAAAGAGAGTTAGTTCAAGATGACTTTATAAAAGATAAAGTAAATATTGTCGTAGCAACAGTTGCATTTGGTATGGGTATCGATAAACCAGATGTGCGACTTGTAATCCACAAAACATTTCCCAAGACGATCGAGGGGTACTATCAAGAGATTGGAAGAGCAGGGAGAGATGGTCTACCTAGCAAATGCGTTATGCTTTATAGTGCTGGAGATAAGGTAAAGCTAGACTTTTTCTTACAAAAAATGGAAGATGAAAACCGCAGAATGGCAGAGGAGCAAAAGATAGAAGAGGTAATGGACTATGCATCTGCAAGAATCTGTAGATGGCAATGGCTAACAACATATTTTGGTCAAACAGATATCGCGCAGTGCGGACATTGCGATATCTGCGTGAGCGCGCAAGAACTCGAAGATGCAACTGAAATAGTACAAAAGATACTCAGTGCCGTAGTCAAAACCGGTAATACATTTGGAAAGGGTCATGTTGTCAAAGTTTTGAGAGGATCGCGTGAGAAGGCGGTTCTAGAGAGAGAACATCAAAACATTAGCGTGTGGGGTATTGCAAAAGAGTTCACAACACAACAGCTCATGGAGTATTTTGCTCATATCATTGCCAGGGGATTTGTAAAGCGCGGTATCAGTGAGTTCGAAACCTACAAGATCACACAAAGGGGAGTCGATTTTCTCAAAAACAAAGATACGATCATGCTCCCAAAGATCGAAAGGTCTGAGGCAATTCTGGGTAATGTTGGAGATGAGGAGCCTGACTACAACAATGATATTTTTCAAGCATTACGTGCATTACGCAAGGAGATTGCAGACGATGAGGGTGTTCCAGCATTTATAATTTTTGGCGATGTCTCACTAAAAGCGATGGCACAAAGCCTGCCAAAGACTCGCGAAGAGTTTCTTTTGATACCAGGTGTGGGTCAGAGAAAGCTACAAAACTATGGTGAGCAATTTATAAGCAAGATTAAAGAGGTAAGTTCTGGGTAAGCAGAGCCAGGAAAAACTTGGTTAAAAAATTATGTGATAAACACCGATCCATTATGTATGTGTGCCAACATGGGCGATGATCGCACTTAAAAAAGTTTTCACGATGGACTTGTTGATGATCGTTATTTCTCTTCTGGTAAAGATGTAGACTTTGTCAGCAATGATGATCGTACCGCCAAAAGAAAGGTGTGAAACACTAGAGTCATCTGTGGAAATTTGATGGATTGGGATGTTACCACGAGATTTTCTAATGGATTGAGAAATATCCTTGATACGATCTGCAGTGATCGGCGTCTCTTCACTCAATGCGGTATGCCATATATAGAGTTCTGTTATGTCCATGAGC
>CALDDM010000011.1 GCA_937936355.1 Minisyncoccota bacterium | reverse complement strand
CAAAACAGATAGCTCATTACGCTGATCTGGCGTAATATGGGTATGAGACATCCTTTCTATGGTTAATGATGATGGTAATGCATCCTTCATTGTACCTGAGAGGGTGTCTTTTTGATGTTGCGATTGGGGTGAGAATGTAGGACTAGATTATTGACATAAATTTATTTTTATGTTAATTTTTTGTCGTAGCCCAAAAAGCTATGTTGTTTTTTAAAAAATCGAGGAAAAATAGTGTTTGAAAACATAACGAAAAAAGGCATTTTAGTGCCTCTGTGTATTATTGCAAGTGTAATTTTCTTTATTTTCGGTCCTGATCTTAATGTGGGGTATCACGGCAAGAAAGGAATTACAGCATCTGAGATTGATGCGTACATATGGTCCTTGCGATTTAAGCCTGGAGATGTTGATGTTGCCTCTTCAATTGATTATGATGGAGAATTTGTGCAGATCCCTCTTGATGCAGATAATGCAAAAGATCGCTATTTCTGGCGCGTTCAAGGTGATGCATGCTATGTAAAGGTACGAATTCGAAAAGAAACAGAAGAAGAATTTGATATTTACTTTGCCTTGCATGACCATGGAGGTAGTGTGCAGGGAGCTTACGATCTGCATGATTTTTTTGCCTATCTCTATTTCGATAGGGTCCACATGTCATACGGATGTGACCCAGATTCATCGTTAGACTTTTTGAATCCTCTAGAAGTGACTGTTAAAGGAAGTCCTCTCAGCGTTGATGCATATAATCAAGATCTTAAGTGGCAATATTACGCACGGATCGAAGAGTTTGAGCCCGATGGAGTAATTATGAAACGTGTCTATTCATATGATGATCTAGAGCACTTTGCTCCTGTTGCTGAGAGTGACATTGCCCAACCTTGGATCATTCGGGGGCTGGGATGCAATTTTGTATTTAGTGTATTCAAGGGACATTTAGAGTTTCGCATTAAGTTTTGGGCGCCAAGAGGAATGTATGATTTTTGGCCAGCTTACGCGCAACGGCATTTTGATCGTACGTCGCATCCACTGGTTTCGTGCACAGATGGTAACAGCTTTGCTGTCTTGGATAAAAGTAAAGGTGGAGGGAATATGAACGTACCCTAAAGTGCCTGAGTGTATTACATCCCTATAAACTAATGACAAAATAAATCCTGGAGATTATTGTATATAAATATATGCAAATCTCCAGGGTTTTTCTTTTTGGCAGGGAGAGGTGCGAAGCCTTGAAACAAAAAACTCACAGTGGTTTGCCGTGAGTTTATATGATTATCGACCAATACCATGATAGGCGATGCCATGCTTCTCTATAGCATCTTTATCGAGACAGTTTTTGCCATCGATGACAATTTTTACATCATGCGACGCGAGGAGTCCAAGGTCCATATCTGTAAATGCATCATGGTTAGTTGCAACGATGATTGCATCTGCTTCCTTGAGTGTATTCTCAAGTGTTTTCTCTGTTGATTCCTCCAGAACAAATGGATCATAGGTGATGACTGTCGCGTGCTGCTTTTCCAAGTGCTTGATGATCTTGTAGGATGGCGATTCTCGCACGTCGTCAACATTTGCCTTGTAGGCAAGGCCAAGTACGGCTACGGTCGTGCCGTTCATTGGCATTTTGATATCGTTGAGGGCATCTTGTAGCTTTTCGACGGTATAGTGCGGCATGTAGTTATTGATCGCACGTGCGCGTCGCATAAATACATGATTAAAGCCAACTTTTTTGTGAGCATGCTCAATGAGGTAGTAGGGATCGACAGGGATGCAATGTCCGCCAATACCACATGCCGGATAGTGTGGCATAAATGCAAACGGCTTTGTTGACGCACCATCGATAACATCCTTGATATCAATCCCAAGTCGATCAAAAGATTGTGCAAGCTCGTTCACAAAAGCAATATTGATATCACGGAAAGAGTTCTCTACAATCTTGACAGCCTCCGCCTCACGGATTGATTTCATTGGTCGGATTTCTCCATCGACAACTTTCTCATAAAAAGCCACAGCTTTTGCAAGACCCTTTGCAGAGAATGCCCCCACAACACGTGGAATATTGGTAACATTCCACTTTGGATCACCTGGGTTAATACGCTCTGGACAATGCGCAACATAGATATCTGTACCAACAGTAAATCCAGCCTCTTCAAAAATCGGCTTAACGATTTCTTCGCTTACACCAGGATTAACTGTTGACTCCAGTACGACAAGCGCCTCTTTTTTTACATGCTTAGCAACAGATGCACATGCACCTTTGACGGGGCCAAGGTTGGGGACGAAATTGTCATCAACAGGTGTTGGTACACAGATCAGAACGATATCAGCATCGGCAATCTGGGTGAAATCACTCGTTGCGTCAATTGGATTGGTCAGAAAGTATTCTTCGACAAATCCATCGACAACAGGCGAGACACCATCCGCAATGCTCTTTAACTTCGACTCATCGAGGTCAACGCCGATTACATCGTAACCCTTCTCTTTGGCGCGAACTGCAAGTGGAAGGCCAACATACCCGAGACCAATTACTGCAACTTTTTCCATAATAGTGATTTAATGTGTTTTATTTAAATATATTATTGCGAAATTCTATATATTTAGATCTTAATTCAGTACAAGAACTGTATCATTATGATGGATGTTTGTAAATTTCCCGATCCGCGCAAAAGAATCAATTCTGAGATATAAAATGATATAATATTGACAAATATGCAATAGAGTGCTATATTCATCTGTCAGTTGGTGAACAGCTTCACCACGCCGCATATTCGTAATATTTGGAGGTATATGAAAATTGTGACACACTTACAAAAGCTATGGAAGCGAATGATTTCTCGCTTTCCCTTTGTTTTTGAGAAAGCTGACCAGGATGCCGTCATTGGCTTCACTGATGTCACAGCACTCAAGGCTTTTGGTCGTACGACGGTCTCTACAAGCTCACAGCCTCATACAGTTTCTGGCGATGCCCCTTCTGTGCATTACAAGCGAGCGATGACAGCTCTCGGACTTCGGCATAGCAGTCGGAGGCTATTTGCGGTACTATCGTCGCGTGTGATAAAGAAACAGAAAACAAATCTGCCCAAGAAAAATGTCATTCAGAAAAATGATGATGCTTCAAAGCGGTCGAACCGTGTGAATGAGAAAGTTGAGTATGTTTCTCATCGGATTACGCATGCGCGTAAGCAGGCAAAAACAAAGGCGCAGTCCCTCACAAAAAAAGTAGGAGGATCTCTAGCAATGCCCCTTACAGAATTGCCATTTCTCGCACGCAAAAAAGAGGTAGCAGATTTAGGTGGAAATGATCTAGAAAAAGACTCACGCTTTAGAACCATTTTTATTGTGTGTATTTTTGCTATTCTAATTTATATTATTCTCATCGTGAAAGTTGAAAATATCCAATCATTTAATGGTGAGGGGTGGTTTTTCTTGATCTACAGCTTTGCTGTGACATTTTATGTGCTTTCGCGATTATTGATTGCATACTTTTATAAGCCACAGATACCAGAGCATGCGACGCAGAGTGACAAAGAATTGCCAACGGTAACATTTGGCATCCCGTGCAAGGACGAGGAGGAGAATATTTGTGAAACAATCGAGCGCATCGCAGCATCAGATTACCCAAAGGAGAAATTTGATATTATCGTAATTAACGATGGATCAGAAGACGATACTTTGAGCGAGATGAAACGTGGTAAAGCTATAGCAAAAGAAAAATACAATGTGAACGTACGAGTGATTGATTGGAAGCAAAATCGCGGTAAGCGTGATGGTATGGCTGAAAGTGTGCGTGAGAGTAGTCATGAAATCCTTGTCTTTATCGATTCCGACAGTTTCGTAGAAAAAGATACATTACGTAATCTCGTGAAGTATTTCGTTGATCCTGATGTTGGTGCTGTTGCAGGTCAGGCATATGTCGCCAATGCAGAGGAGAATTTCCTGACAAAGATGCAAGAGGTGAAGTATTTCGTAGCATTTAAAGCATACAAATCAGCGGAGGCAATTTTTGGTGGTGTAAGTTGCTGCAGTGGTTGTTGTGCTGCATATCGACGGTCATATATTGTTGACCACATGGACGCATTTTTGAATCAGTATTTTCTTGGCGTGCGCTGCACATATGGTGATGACCGATCTCTGACAAATATTGTCCTCAAAAACGGCCACAAGGCACTATTTGCACCAGATGCAATATCGCATACATTTGCACCAGATAATATGCGTCAGTTCCTCAAGCAGCAGCTGCGGTGGAAAAAATCATGGACACGCGAGACATTCGTATCGTCAAAGTTCATGTGGAAGAAGCATCCATTCCTCGCCATTTCTCATTTTGTTGGATTTTTACTGCCACTTGCAGCACCATTTGTTGTATTTCGTGCATTGATCATCTATCCACTCAACAACCAAGCGCCACCATATTACTATTTCTTCGGGATTGTAATTATGTCATTTGTGTATGGCTTGTATTACTACATCTACATGCGGGACAACAAGTGGATTTATGGTGTGATCTTTAGTATCTTCTATACATTTTTATTGGTATGGCAGCTGCCGTGGGCCATACTAAACATCCGCGATCCAAAGTGGGGAACGCGGTAGCAGATTTTCTCCCGTACAATGCATACTCTCTATACAATGAGCCAATTATTATAATCTTATGAGCACAAAAAAGAAAAAAGCGGTAAAAGCAACGCAAGAGACAGGTCAAGAAGCAATACGCATTGCAGTTGTCGATGTTTCTCAAGCAACAATCCGTCGTGTTGTGATTGTGGGTGCTGTGGCGCTCCTGCTTGTGACTGTTTTTCCGTATCGCCATAGTGCACGTGCAAGTGCCCCTATTTCGATGCTCGCGCAGTTCTACCAAGGCAAAATTGCAAATGCATTCATGCTACGTGATGAGGTTAGTACACCTGCGGGAGATGCGACTGTGCTTGCAAAGGCGAAAGGCGTGCCAGTCCTTATGTACCATGGAGTAATGCGTCGCCCTGACTCGTACAACATTGGCGGAGATGTCTTCGAGGATCATATGCGCTCCCTCAAGGAGGCTGGATGGAATACGATTACAATGGATCAATTTCGTGCATTTATGGCAAATGATGGAGACCTCCCTGATCGATCATTCCTTTTGACATTTGATGATGGCCGGAAGGATAGCTATTATCCAGTTGATCCGCTTTTGGAGCGCTACGGATATAGTGCAACGATGTTTGTGCTTCCACAGTACTCTATAGATCATGTGGTAGAGTCTCCATATTATTTGAATCGTGATCAGATCCAAGAGATGTACGAATCTGGTCGCTGGGACATTGAATCACATACCTGGGATGGGCATTCTTACTTTCCTACCAGCGCACAACAGGCAGGAGAAGGTACGCCAGAGGGGATCTTTTTGGCAAATTTGCTCTGGAATCAACAGGAGAATCGGCGAGAGACAGTAGGTGAGTTTCGCACACGTGTGCGCGAAGATCTCTTGCTAGCTGATAAAAGCGTCAAAGCACTGACAGGCAAGAAAACGACGTCAATCGCATTTCCTTTTGGGAATTATGGGCAAACAAAGTACAACTTTGAGCAAGCAAGTTCAATCGTTCTTGAAGAATCACGATTGCTACACGACCGTGGTTTTGCGCAGGTGCGCAATGGAGTTTTTCGTGGCCATGGCATAAGCGCCAATCATCCTTCTTCTGAATTTCTCATTCGTCGGATTGATGTAAATCCGCGGTGGCAAGGAAGTGATTTGATTGCAGTCCTCGAGGCGAGTCGCGATCAATCGCTGCCATTTGATCAGTCCATGGATAGGTTCATCGGGTGGGTTGTGCCTTCTGGTATTGCGCGACATGCATCTGATACAGCACTGGGCGGACATATTGTTTTGGAATCAGATGGAACACACAAGGACGTGAATGCTTTTCTCGATGGCGGGCTTCTGTGGTCCAACTATGATGTTGCAATTGATGCAGTGTGGGAGGCGGGAGATGCATTTGAGATCATCGCATTTGATCAAGCAGATGAAGCGCCTGTAAGCTGTGTGTTTGCGCGCAGTGACATACCTTCTGAATCAGAGTTGTTGGCGCATACTTTTGCTCTCAAGCAGCAGGGTAATGGCATAGTTTGTTTACTTGACGGCCAAGAGGTGGGGAGTGCTACGGGCGCAACAGAAAATATACAAAGCGTACTGCGAAGTGGCACTGTGCATGTGCGTGTTTCAACACAGGATGTGGCGGAGCGTTCGCAGGTACGTTTGGTACACGTACGCGTATCATCATCTAAGCCGTGGGCACAGTAATACGAAGGTACCACATTCTATACATTTATTTTATTGTTATGAAAAGAGGGTTAAAAATACAATTTGATGATGGGCATCTCCGGATACCTACAAAGATACGTCGTCTACGTCGTGTAGTGACACTCACTGGTGCTAGTATAATATTCATTGCAACACTTGCGATCGGACAGGCTATACTTGCTCCACAGCCTTTTGATTGGGATGAGAGCGTCTACGCGGTAAAGGCGTTGAGTTGGGTGTATGGATCGCCTGCAGATAGTTTTTATGTATACCGACCAATCGGCGTCTCTGCGATCGCGTGGGTATTTGCATTCTTTGCAAGTGGTGATGGTGCAGCTTTTCTCAGCAGTATCTCGCACGATCAAGCAGTCACAACATACGTGCCACTCATGCGCTTTTTTGGTATTTTCTTTGCCGCAACTGCTGCAATGTTCCTTTTTTTGCTAGCAGCGCGCACAACCAGTATCATAATCGCACTCGCTGCATGTGGAGTTGTTGTAAGCTCATTTTTCTTCCTATCGTTTACGCCACTGCTTTCCAATGACATCGCAGCCGCAGGACTCCTTGTTGGTGTTATGTGGTGCTTGTGGCGACATTATCTCAGCAATGGTCGCGACATGTCGCTTTACGCAGCTGCTATACTCGCAGCACTTGCTTTTTATGTACGATACGGTGTAGCGCTATACCTTCTTATAATCTTTTGTGCGACAGTTATTTTGTATATGTCACGTGCATATACTCATACAAAAGATGCGCAAGAAGAAAAGCGCACAGAAAGGAGCTCTGCGGACACAACAAAGCAGTTCTTCTTTAACCAGAGCCTCAAGGCGCTATCATTGTTTACTCTTTTTCTCATACCGCATTTTTTACATTCTGCGACGCTCTTTCAGAGAGACCCTTTAGGCATTCTACGTTTCGCAGGCCGCGCCGCAGAGCGTGAGTATCTTGGGGAAGGGCTTATTGACTATGCTTTTATTATGCCGAGCGGATTTGGAAGTCCGCTAATCGGATTATTGATGGTGATTTCTATTGTGGGTGCTATAGGCCTCTTCTTCATCCAACGGAAAAATCTTTTCAATATTTCTGCGCAGGAGTATCGCGCACTGTACTGGATTGCATGTATTGCGCTCTCGTCTGTTTTCATGACTGGACTTCTGACACATGCAGAGCAGCGCTATATCTTTTTTCCGTTTTTTCTCCTAACAATTTTTGCATTGTGGTTTACAGATCGTACAGCACGCCAATTTCACCCACAAATTGCACTCTTTGCAATGGTAGCTGTAATCGGGTGGAGTGCTTGGTCGTTGCCACACAATATGCATCGCGTCGAAGCGCTGTATGCTGTGCAAGATACATATCGCAATATGTATGTCACTGCAGCGCAGATGATAGCAACAGACAATAATAATGCTGGAAATATGAGTGATCGGTGCTTTGTCTGGACAACAGCCGAGCCACAAATCTCACTATATTCTGCATGTCATGCAATCACGTACAATGACGCTCTTGTACTAGAGCAGCTAAATATTCATCGTGATGATGCTGCCTACCTTACTATTTTTCCAGATAGCGATAAGGTGCAGCCAGAGCTCACAAAGCTTGCTGAGCGTGGTGTTGTGGCGTATCCAGTTTCTGCGCAGGGTAGTGATGACGCATATGATCGTGCGCAAGTATATCGTCTTTTCTATGCAGGAGATGGTGGCGAGCGTCGACTACACGACCACGACGAAAAAGGGCATAAATAAGGAAAAGCCTTACAAACAAAAAGCATCAATTGCCGGTTGAACCAAGAGTCCTCATGTGAGGGCTCTTTTTGACGAAAAGACATTTTTACGGTAGTCTAATGTACAGTACAGTAATATTTGTTGCTTTTGTTGCTTTTCTGCAAAAATAATCAGCACAATAAAGATACTTTTCATTTACTTTTTTGCTATGTTACGTTTTATTTTTATATTGTTCGCAACGGGCTTGCTCGTTGCAATACCAATCGTTTTATTTGGACGTATTGTGCCAACACAGGAAAAAAGCACTTTAAATACGCGTGACGCAATTCTTGCAAAGCAAGAAACTGCACGGGGTTTGCGACCAGATGGCATCTTAGATCGTTTTGGTGGATGGGTTGGTTATGCGCCAGCTTCCGCGCGCGTGCAAGCATCAGATGAGACTGTAGGGCTTGGTGCTAGTGAGGCAGGAGAAGCATCAAATAGTGCAGCAGAGCGCTTTGCCGACAAGGCTTTTTATGATGATTTCTCAGCGATTGCAGTGATTGAGGAGGTGTCAGATATAACAGACTCATCAAGTCCGCATTGGTGGGTAAGTGCTGGTGGACACATGCTCATGGGATCAGGTATGGCAGAGACAATGCAGGGAACGCGAAAAGAAGGTGATGTGTGGCAACAGAAATACGCACAAGGAGAGCAGGCTGATGTGACAGATAATGGCGCGCACCCGCAAAACGCATTTCGTGTGGTGCAAAGAGGGCTGTGGGGCAATATCCAGCATGATGTATATTTCCGTATCGCTCGTATCATAGAGAGTGAGCATGAGCAACGTGATGCTGCAAATGGAGTATTCCTCATGAGTCGTTACGTAGATAGTGAAAATCTCTACTATTCAGGTATACGCGTTGACGGCACAATTGTTATCAAAAAGAAACAAGATGGTGCATACCACACACTTTTTACCAAGAAGCTATATGACGGTGCCTATGATCGGGACAGTGCTGCGAGCCTTTTACCTCTGGACAAGTGGATTGGCATACGAACAATTGTAGAGAATACACTGGATGGTCGTGTAGATATTGCTGTAGCAATCGATCGTGATCGAAAGGGAAATTGGGAGATTGTTGGCTCTACAACAGACGATGGAGCGACATATGGCGGCGCACCATTTACAAATGATGGCTACACAGGTATACGAAGTGACTTTATGGATGTGCAGTTTGAGGACTATACCGTCGAGAAAAAAGAGTAAGTGAAATATCATTCTATATCTTTAATCCATTCCAGGTTTATCATACTAGTATAGTGTAAGTGACAATGGACAACGCACCGCAAGAAAAACCAAAAAATCGTGAGACCTCTTATCGTGTGCCAGCTCATAGTGATGCGCAAAATCATGTACACGAGAATCCGATGTACCCGCAACCAGAGGATCAGGTGGGTACGAGATCATATGGACATATACCAATCATCAAAAGGCGTGTGTGGCCTTTTCTTATACTTGGAGGCTTTGTGTGTTTTTGGTCAAGCTACGCGATCACTGCGCGAAGTTTAACGTCAATTGCTCAAGACGCAGCTGTCGAAGTTGGTATTGTACCGGATGTGTCGCAAGGAGGCGCTACGACAGGAGCTGCATCTGACGGGGCGAGTCCTACCAAGGATGCTGTGCAAGATCCAAATCAGGTTCCAAATCTCAGCACAGATAAGGATGCAGACCAAGACGCGGGACCAAATCAAATTGTTTCACCGCAAGAGGTGGAGCAGGGCAGTTTTGAAGATCAATTCTCTGGAGACTTATATATAGAAGAAGCGATCGCGCAAGATCAATCATCAAGCGATCAATGGTGGCTCAACTCAGGTGCATTCATTTTTCGTCGCAATGACATGGCACATACAGTGGAGGGAGATCTCCCAGAAGGGTCCTCATGGATTGACTCCTATGCACGGAGCGCGCCAGCACAAACTGATAATGGACGCAAACCGCAAAATGTTCTTCGCCTGATCAAGCGAGGTGCGTGGCAAGACACTGCACAAGAAGTCTACTTTAAAGTTTTGCAATACAATGCTGTGCAAGTAGATGATCGTGGCGCTTCTAATGGCCTCCTACTTTTCAGTCGATATATTGATGATGATAATCTATATTATGGCGGGTTACGCGTTGATGGTAATGCCGTGATCAAGAAAAAAATCGGTGGTACATATCACACGTTGTACAAAGGACCATTTCTCGAAGGTGTCTTTGATCGAGAGACCGCGCCAACGCTCATCCCTGAAAATCAGTGGGTAGGTATTCGAACCATTACACAGAACGTTGAGGATGGACGGGTAAAGATTGAGCTATTTATAGATATGGGGAGGACGTATCAGTGGGAAAAAGTTGCAGAAGTCTATGATGATGGTGTCGCGTACGGTGGCAGCGCCCACGTGGCGCCAAGTAATGCCGGCATACGCAGTGACTTCATGGATATCAGCTTTGATCATTACAAGATTCGCGCACTGTAGGTTGGTGCCAAATGCCACATATGCAATATTTCGTATGCGAAAAAAGGAATGAGCAGAATTATTGCATGTAATGTATGTCGGGTATATGAAAACGGCGATTATACAATAATCGCCGTTTGATGCATGCGCGCATTGGTCAATCAGATTTCTAGCAGTAGTGACCTTCTTCGGTTGCTGACCGCTCTCCATCCATTACGACATCTGCATCTGCTACAATCTCAACCTCTGCCGCTTGCCAACCCTTATCGCTTTTGACTTGCAAGTAGGTAACGCTTTGGCCTTCACGGAGGTTTTTAAAGCCTTTGGCCTGGATTGCTCGATAATGGACGAAAACATCCTCGCCCTCAGGGCTGAGGATGAATCCATAGCTCTTTTCCGTATTGAACCACTTTACTGTACCGCTCTTTCTGTTACTCACGATCTTCTCCTAGAGTAATATGATACTATTTTGGCATCGAGACAGATACCGACTATGCTGAACTACAAGCAAAGAAACTATAGTATACAATACAGATTTTGTCAATAGAAACTAGTCAAGTTCTAGGTAACATAGTGAGAGGGTTGATTGTATGGTAGGGGGTATTGCAAAAAGTGTTTTTCCGTCAAAGACTAACTCGCTTTATGTGTAGTACAATTATTGACGTGACTTGTGTTTTGGTGTACAGTAGAAACTCGTTCTTTTTTGGTATAAAGCTATTATGAGCAATAGCATAAACGCATTCTCATCTGCTGATTACTTTTTTGCGTACGATACTTCAGATTTTGGTACTGTAGAGCGGCATTTTGAGATTTTACAAGAATACTTTCAGGATGCGGGTCTTGATACAATCATCGGGGACATTGCTGATAAAACGCGGGATGGCATCGCGCTCTCTGTGAGCATAAAGCCGTCTAATAAAAGTGTTGCTGCAGTAAAGAATGTTGGATCGCAGATATGTGTTTTACGCGCACACAAAAAAGGTTCATCTGTAAAAATCTCCCTCCACAAAGGGGTTCTCACACAGACGATCGAGGCGTACGTCCAGAGGTCTTATGATGAAGCAGTTAATTCATTGGAAGACTTTGATCAGGGGGATGTCGCATGATCAATTATGTGCCATTACGATGCGGGTATAGCCGCGCAACAATTTGTTGTGCGGTAATTTTTTATCGCAATACTGTAGAAATGCTGAAGAAATACTGTAGAATGGAAGAAGGGATAATATAAGTAATCCAATGGATGCAAATCTCTGGGTGTAAAGCAATTAGAGTATGGGAATTTTGCAAGATCGCTTTTTACGTCACAATGCCGTTTTTTTTATAGGATCACTAATCGTGGCCGTTTTGAACTATGCTTTTCACCCCATCCTCAGTCGCATGCTCAGCGTTGCTGAGTTTGGTGATGTGCAAGCATTGATCTCTGTGACATACATCATAGGTATCTTATCCCTTGCATATCGGACAGTGCTTGTTGCGCACGCAGATGAAAATGGGAGTTCTGGATATGGGCTTTTCTCTCACTTGGCACCAGGATCTCTTGCACGCTTTGCACAATCATTTCTTGTTGTGTCGATCGTTTTGGGTAGCGTGCTACTGGCACTGTCGCCAATGCTTGCACAGAATTTGCAGTTAGGGGAGGGTGCGGCGTTCTATTTTATGCCACTTGTACTTGCGCAAATCATTGGTGTGGCGCTGCATTTTTATAGTGCGCATTTACAAGGCATGAAAGACTTCTTGGGTGTTTCTGTCGTAAACGCTGTGATGGCAAGTGTGAAGTTGATCGCTGCAGTTGTGCTGGTAGCAATGGGACTCTCTGTATTAGGAGTCATGCTGTCATTTGTGATTGCCTCTGTGGTAGCACTTGGGTACGCAGGTGCGCGTTATATGCGACGCACACTTGGAGCGAGTGACGATGCGAGTAAAGTTGGCACAAAAGAAGCGAGTCAAGAAACCACACGTCACACAGCAACGTATTATCGTCATGGCTGGCTCGTTCTTGTATCTCTTGGGTTTGTGACATTTTTCTACACATCTGACGTGATCGTGATGAAGTATTTTTTTGCACCAGAAGATGCAGGACTCTATAGTGGTGTAGCCACAATTGCGCGGGTGATCTTTTTTGCGACGGCAAGTGTTGCTGGTGTAGTCCTTGCATCAGTCGGCACAGGTATAACTCACGAGAAAAATCTTACAATCTTGCGCAAGGGAATGATGGTTGTGTGTAGCCTGTGCGCTATCGCACTGGGGTTTTTTGCGCTGATGCCAAAGCTCCTGATAGCACTGCTGATTGGTACGCAGTATGCGCAAGCGTCGTATTTGTTGTTGCCAACGGGGGCCTATGTAGCGCTCTGCGCGATCCTGAATCTACTCTACACGTACTTCCTAGCCTTGGGTGATCGTCGCATTGTGTGGCCTTCCCTTTTTGGTCTTTTTGTGTTATGCTTACTTGTCGGAATTTTTCACGATACACAGATACAGATTGTCTGGAGCTATCTCGCAAGCGCTCTTATGACAGTATGCGCAACACTTTTTCTCACGCGCAAGTGAGTGCAAGTGATTAATGGTACAATGAATCTCTACAATTATTATGGGTCAGAAAAATCATACAAAAGACATGAAGAGACAATTGATTTCGATTGTCGTACCTGTATACAATGAGGCAGGAAATGTACGACCACTCACAGCTGCGATCACGGATCAGTGGCGTGCAAAAGACACTCGCAAGGACAGCAAGGAAAAAGTATCACTATCAGATCTCTATGATGTAGAGGTAATCTTTGTCGATGACGGTTCCGATGATGACTCACTTGCACGAATTAGGGAGATCGCAGGGGAGGAGAGTCCCACATGGCTCACACTGCGATATATTGAATTCTCACGAAATTTTGGCAAAGAGATTGCAACAACAGCCGGCATACACGATGCACGTGGAGATGCGTGCCTCATGCTTGATGCCGATCTGCAACATCCAATTTCTGCACTACCAGAATTTATCCAGAAGTGGCGTGACGGCTATGAGGTTGTCATCGGTGTTCGCCGTGAAAGCAAGAGTGATAGCATGATCAAAAAAATCGGTGGCGCGTTTTTCTATCGCATCATCGGGCTCATTAGCAATGTGCCGATTGTGCCACATGCAACAGATTATAGACTTCTCGACCGCAAAGTTGTCGACGCCTTCAACGAGCTGCCAGAGAGAGATCGTATTACACGTGGACTCATTGATTGGCTTGGCTTCCGGCGTGTTCTCGTGCATTTTGACGCTGCTGAGCGTACCCAAGGAGAAGCAGGTTATAGCGTCATAAAGCTTGCCAATCTCGCAGTAACAAGTGTGATCTCGATGAGCCTTTTCCCGCTCAAGCTTGCAGCGTATCTTGGGATGATTATCGTAACAATCGCTTTCCCATTGGGAGTCTTTATGTTTCTTGATCGTTATGTAGTCCACTGGGGTTTTGACTTCACAGGGAGTGCAATCCTTGCGGTAATTGTATTGTTTATGATTGGCATCGTACTTATCTGTATTGGCCTACTTGCTTTTTACGTGGGGCATATTTACCACGAATCACAAGGGAGACAACTCTATGTCATACGTAGCAAGAAATAGCGTAGCAAAAAATAGTACAGAAAAAGAGCGCTATGTTTTTGGAGAATGTGAAAAGCCACCAGCAGTTTACTGGTGGCCTTTTGGTAAGATGAGATCTCATCTTATCGTGGTCACGTGATCGAATCTCTCGTTAGGCTCTCAATCGCCTCTACGATATCCGCATCGTCAGATGTGTTGGCAGAATCATCGACAGAATCGCCAAGAGACTTGTTGACAGGTTCATCAATTGTTTCACCAAAGAGAATCTCAGCAAGAGGTGAGATGTAGTGGGCAGGCACAACGTTTCCCGATGGCACATGATACTCACGCCAGATAATGAGTTTAAACTCATATGGAATCTCAGCTGAGACGTCATAGAGGGTGTACTCAGGATGATTCTCCTCAGTACGTTTGCGGTTAAGGAAGTCTACAACGCGTAGTGTGATGCGCAGCGGATCCTCGTGTGCGAGGGTCTCTATACCTCCGGATAAGTGTAGGTACAAACACGTGTTAAGAAATTCCAGACCCTCTGGAAAGTCACGTGTTGCTACTTGGACATAGCGTTGGTAGATCTCCGGAAACTGTCGCCAGTTTATCGTACGCATTGATCGTCTCCTGTGTTTCTTGTTATGCGTGCACCTAGTTGATAGTTGCACATGTTTTAAAAGATCATTTTTATATTATGTGTAGTTGTAATGATAGCAACTCTGACTATCATACACCGACATATACAAGAGTCAAATCCGCTATGCAGCAAGATGTGAGGCGAGGAAATGGTATGAGTTATGCACAGGACAGATTCGACAAGGGTCCCAGTAGTTCCCACAAATTCATCAGATTTTTTCTTGTGCAAAAGCACACAGCAAAACCGACACGTATCACGTGATCGGTTTTTCATTGCATTATTGCATTATGTGAATGTGATACTATTGATTTTTTGTCAACGCCTAAAGTGTCACGTATTGACGAGAAAGGATGAGGGTATATGATATGAGAGTTGTACTTTTCAATGTAAAAGCACCAATACTGGGGTCCGGTTTATGAGTGATAAGCAAAAAACTACATCGTCGGATCATCTGACAGATGAGATTCTGCTAAATGATCCGCAAAGAGAGTGGGTCATAAAGCCAGTCATTTCGATCAAGTTTGAAGTGGAGCTGTTGGTAAGTGGTTTGGAGCAAGTCTCCGATGTGCACAATGTAAAATCTGTACCTCCTGCAATATGTGCAAGAGCGAATGCTGGCGTTGAGATGTGTATATATCATCTACATTCTGGGACTGAAATGCACAGCACGAGCAAAATCTGGCTTATGGAGCAAGTTGTGTACTTTGCAACGCATGTGCCATCGCGGCTCGGTGACGCAGAAACAATTCTACGTAATCTCTACCTAGAAATACCAGAAGATTTGCAGGATCTTGTCAGGCAGATGATTGATGAGATCATTAGCACGCGAGCACGTTATGAGACGCAGTGCGGAGAGCAACTCCATCCAGGAAGAGCCACACAAAAATGAAGGACAAAAATGCGCGCTCCGCAATATCGTAGATAATGTGGGTCGTATAGGTGTACGGTGCAGCGTGTCGAATCTGACACACTGTTTTTCAATTGACGTGCAAGTATGTACATGTCATGATAAGAACGTTGTACACAATACAGTCGTTGTATAAATTTTTCTGGAGGAATGAGAATGGGTAAGGGTACTGGTATGAGCGAGAGTGATGCGGCATCGCACGGTCACAATCGTCCTCTATCACCACAAAAGATGCGAGCAATTGCAGACTTTGAGCGAGGTGTGCATGTGCTATTGAATGATCGAAGCACTGAAACAGGTTCACAGTCTGACGTGGGGATAAAGGTCATGGAAAGAAATCGCACAAAGGCATGTGCGATCGCTGCAAAAGCGATCGGTGTATGCCTAGCGTGGGCACATAAAGAGTCAGCACATGGCAAAATCTTTTTGCTTCAGAAGGCCTTCAGTTTTGCGACAAACGCAAGGGGTAAGCTTCCACTGATCGAGAGTGCTCTGCGCGAGATTGATGTGACAGACATCTCGCAAGAGCGTAAGGATGAGTTTGTAGAGCTTATGCATGCCGTTGCCAATGCAACAATAGCGGCTATGGCAGAATCGTCAATGAGTCCACGTGTGCGACTCGCGTTACTTGGCATGGAGATGAGTGAGTTGCGACGTCGTAACCCAAGGCGCTATACTCTCGGGTACGAACAATAGAGAGAAGTAGTCGAATATAAATAATGGAGGTGAGTATGCAGAGGTGGTGTATCGATTCTGATACACTGCTTTTTAAGTCTCATATTGACGTGATGTAGCGCATGTGTAATGATGTCATGGTTGTGTGAATATGTTCTTTGAATATGACGTGTAACTTTTGATAGTCTGTGATAAGCAGACAGGAGGAAAAAGAATGGGAAAAGGTACTGGGAATGGTCCAGCGCCACAGAGTGTGGGCTATCCTGTGGCACAAGATAAGATGCGAGCGATTAGGCGTGTAGAGCAAGACATAGCTGATCAGTTGAGGTATGCAGATCTTGAACAAAACGAAGAGCAGAAATCTCTGGAGTACCTAGGGGTACAGGTAATCGCAACCGAAGCAGTCGATATATGCTTGGGATGGATAGAAGGTGAGTCACATCACGGTAAGATCTATCTACTACAAAAAGCAATGGAATTTATCAGTTATGCGCCGCTGACACTGGTGCGCGTTGAAGAGGTTGTAATCAGTATTGACGAGGCGGATTTTTTGCCAGAACTCAGAGGAGAATTCACACGTCTTCTTGGTAATATCTTGCAAGCAAAGGCCGATGTTAAGCAGAAAATATCTTCTGTAATGAGGATGAAGTTGCTTGCGATGCACGTAGGAAAACGTTTGCAGTATCGTCAAAGGAAGGCGGTTGGCTACTAAGCGATAGGGGCCGACAAAAAGTAGTGTATCAAACGTGATACACTGCTTTTCTTTTTCGCGAAGCAAGGGAAAAGTATTTGCGCGTGTAGTGTTATAATGACTGCAAAGAAGATGTACCTTCCAATGAAGGTAAATGAAGGTCAATCATGAAAAAAATGAGATATAGAGGAAGGTAAGAATGAAACGGGAAAGGCAAAGGAGGCACAAGGTCCAACATGGAGCGGTGTCAGCACAGAGGATGGAGTTAATTGCAGGCTATGAGCTAGCTTTAGAGGAAGAATTACGCCGGTTGAATCATGCTGCTGCAGCTGTGATTGCAGCGCGTGCTGTCGATATATGTGCCGGATGGCTGGAAAGCGAGTGTGATCCACATGTGGATGCGCAGCTATGGATGATACAGAGTGCAATTTTTTTTGTGCAACATGCACCAGATACTGTAGACGATCTTGAAAGAGTCATCTATAGCGTTATGAAGTCAGAATTTACCTATGAATTCCGACGTGATATAAAAATCGTCCTAGCAAGTGTGCGGCGGATGTGTGAAGATGAAAAGTAGAAAGTAGTATGCCGAACCAGGTGCACTACTTTTTCACTTTATTGACGGACTATGTCGTTCATGCAATGATGTGGAGGTTAGAATTTTCCATTTTTCGCTCATCAGAGCAAGGAGTGAATATGGCACGACATAAAGTTTTGCGTGCAACAGACGAAGATACAAAACGAATGAAGTCTGGAACTGCAGTGCAAAAACGGCGGACACGGGAATTGCTCTTGTGCATAACACAAGTCAACAATCTCTTTGGCGCTGTACGTCGATATGATCATTTGTCGGGGAAAAAGCAAATACAAGTACGCGAGATCGGTGAAGAGGTAATCAAAGAGTGTCTCGACCTGCTTAACGATAATCTTACGATGGACTTCGCAGAAAAAGTCTACATCCTCGATAAAGCTGTTGCATTTGCACTTGTTGCTCGGTGTGATGTGGAAGAGTTGGAGCACTCACTGTCTGAGTTCTTGGCATATCCACCAGTCGAGCACAGGAAAAAAGTGAAGTCTCTACGGCGATGGATCAAAAAAGTACGAGCAAAAGAAGGCAAAAAGCGAATGATCAGACCAACATGACCAAAGGATCTGGTAGTAGCAAAAGCAGTGTATCGAATCTGATACACTGCTTTTTAATTATTTGCGATTTATCGTACATAAATCAAGCATTGACGGAGTATCTGTAATGTGTCATAATGCGAGGGCTGTACTTTTTGAAATGAGAATATAATAAAAGGCATGAAAGAGTGAGAGAGAACGATTCAAAAGGCGATTCTGGAGATCGCATCGAAGAAAGATCTGATGAAAACGTGCATCAACAATTACAGATTGTTTTGCGTGAAATCTTGGGTAAGAGCGCTACATTTGCAGAAATAGGTGATGCTGTGCACCTAGAAGCAGATGAGCTCACGCTTATATTTGCAGATGATGGAGATGACCTCAAGATCAAAAATATCACAGTGCGTGAAGAGGGAGGTGGCCTTGGCACATATGTGATTGGTGCACTTATGGACTACGCGGAATCGCATAATATGGGACTCGTAGCTTCCAATGTGCAGGATAGTGCGCGTAGTTTTTGGGAGTCAATTGGCTTTCTAGAGAGCGCCGAATCAGGCGAGTATTATATCGCGTAGGAGGCGATGCTGGAGCAGTGTACCGATCACGGTATGCTGCTTTTTTATTGGTATGGTATGAGGCTGTCTTCACAGTGGACAAAAATAAAAAGTTGTGTATGATGCATGCAGTTACTTAAATTGGGAGGCGTCACATGTACGCACTTGCTAGATATCTAAAAAGTAGTTTATATAGGTGGGCTGTAGACATCGTTATCGCATTGTATGCCCTGGCATTGGCTGGACATGCAGCTCATTTTTATCTGAGCAATCCCACCTTTGTGTTGGTGGAAAAAGTGTTGGTGAGCATTTTGTGTGCCGATATCTTTCTGAGAGCTGTTTTTCTTGCGCGACAATCATGGCGCAGTGGGTGGTTCTACTTTGATGTGGTGACAACATTCTTGGCTTTTGTGCCTGGTTTTGAGCCATGTCGTGCAATCCGTTTGTATCGTATCGTGGAAAGACATAGTTACTTCCGCGATGCCGTCGAGGATATGGGCGCAGCCCTCAAGATGACATTGCCCTTGATGGCGATCTTTTTTATGAGTATTTTCATCAAGGGATTGATAGGGTACTATGCTTTTGCTGGTGCAATGCCAGAGCAGTTTGGTGAGTTGTGGCGGTCGATGATTACATCTACCATCATGGGGCTCACAGAAGACCTGGGGAATTGGATGCAAATGTATGAGATTGCACCTGGTCCTACTCTCATTCATATGCTCATCACGGTTTATGCTGGCGTACTGGTGATCTCACTCATCTTTGCAAAATCAAGTGATGCATCGCATCAAAATGATGGTAGCGATGATGCAGATGATGCAGACAATCTGGAAAAAGAGTAATGCTCGGCTATCAAAGAGCCCTGAGAAGCTAGGTAATGTGTCAGATTAATTGATGGTAGCTTTAGTTGAATTGTTGCAGCATACCGATCACGGTATGCTGCTTTATATTGACAAAAATACCAACATATAGTATTATGCTACGCAGCAAATGAGATAGTCTCTTTAAATTATTTTATTTGCCAGCACATTTACAATATAAATATAAAAAAGGTATACCCAGTTGAAAATTATAAAACCCCTCGTGATATCTGCTGTACTGACCCTCGCGCTTTCTGCATGTGGCAGCGAAGACGCTACCAACACAGAAAATCCCACATCCAATGTGAGCGAAACCGACGAAGTAGGGCAAGATGTCTTAGATGGCACGAGCTTTAGAGATGAGCATATTGGCGATTACGTAATGGCCAACGATCTCTATAGCCTATCGCTCTTTCTACGTGTATATGATGACGGCACGCAAACAGTCCACGCTATAGCGTACATCCCGGAAATTGTATCCCAGGAGTACGCCCGACAAAGAAATGTCTTCACAATCCAGGTAGACGCAGAAAATCTCGATTACTCCCTTGATTGGAAGTGGCAGACAGTTGGCGAGGACCGCACGATAGAGACGGAGGCGCATTACAACCCGAGCAAGCTCTATCGTTTCGCGATTGTACGGAAAAACAGAGTCGGCGCCAGCCAAGCAGCTGAGGAAGTAACGTTTATAAACGACATTCAGCTACCGCTTTTTTTCCTCGAACCAGAGGAAGTAGAAGGAAAAAGGATGAGAGTAACGCTCTGACAAAACTGCAACAGGCTCACAATAGCTGATCTGTAAGCGGTGCAAAGTCGGATAGTCAAGAAATAGCAAGAGCCCTACGTGATTACATGTAGGGCTTCTTTTTATGGAATAAAGTACAAAAAGAATTATTGCACTATCTCCGCAATATGCGCTTGTGCGTTGTGATATACTTTTATCACTTGATGCTCTACGACATACAAAACTATGCACAAGATATGAAAAAGAAAGGATTTACACTCATAGAACTCCTCATCGTCATCGCGATCATCGGCATACTGGCATCGATCGTGATTGTCAGCTTAAACAGCGCCCGCCAAAAAGCGCAGTACTCCAAAGCACTGACAGAAATGAAGGGCATCGAAAAAGCACTACAACTCACACTCCTCGACGAGGGCTTAGATGAATGGTGGGATGAGAATGATAGTAGTTTTAGTGCATTGTTAGGGTCTACAGGAAATATACCAATAAATGATGTGCGAACGATCTCTGTAGGACCTATGGCGACACTTAGCGACTATTTGCAGGATGATCTTTATGTGCCTGGCTCATCTGGCGAATATGCATATGATAACGATATGGATGGAGAAGTACAATTTCCCTGTAGCAGCTCTCGCATCTTAAACAATAGAGGCGTTAATCTCATATACGCGAATGCAGGAGGTATAGATGCAGGTTTTTTTGAGTATCTTGACGACACAGTCGATAAGGGCGATGGTGCTGACTGTGGAAGAATTCGTCTTCACACTGATCCTGCGCTTATATACAATATCGCTGTAGATTACAATGATCTTGGATTCTAATGAGTGTGAATGTAAATTGGCCTGATAATGGATTATGATCTAGATACTTAATTCTTACTTCAAGTTTATGTACCATTTATTTCTTGCATTTAGTACTATAAAATGGTATCATGCTAATTCTGCGAAAGGATTTATTGAATAGATATTTTAGAGGTTTTCATGAGAATTTTATGGATGACATGGAAAGATCAGTCGAATCCTCTCGCTGGTGGTGCTGAGGTAGTTCAGCATGAGCTTGCGAGTAGACTGGTTGCAGATGGTCATGAGGTAACGATCCTGACGGGGGGGTATCATGGTGCTGGTGCAGAAGAGGTGGTTGAGGCTGGATATCGCGTCATACGGGTCGGCGGACGCTATAGTGTGTACTGGCACGCATATCGATACTATAGGAGCAACCTTATAGGATGGGCAGATTATGTGATTGATGAGATGAATACAATTCCTTTTTTTGCAAAGTTCTATGTGCAGGAAAAGCGTGTGATGCTTATTCATCAGCTGTGTCGTGAGATCTGGTTTTACCAAATGGTTTCTCCTCTCTCACTTATTGGTTACTTGATTGAGCCTCTGTACTTGAGAATTCTGTCGAGTGAAAAAGTGATCACAGTCTCTCAGAGTACCAAAGACGATCTCATGCGATACGGTTTCCACGAAGAGGATATTCAGATCATTTCAGAGGGCATAGAGATGATGCCAGTTGGCGATGTGAGTGTCGTGACAAAAAGTGAAAAGCCGACCGTGCTTTGCTTTGGCGCAATGCGTGCGATGAAGCGGACGCTGGAGACTGTGAAAGCATTTGAATTGCTAAAAAAAAGTATTCCTGATGCAAGGCTTGTCATTGCAGGGGATGATTCTGGTGCATATGCACAGAAGGTGCGGTCATATATAGAGCGCTCGCCGTACAAGGTAGATATCACCATCAAGGGCCGCGTGAGTACACAAGAAAAAATCTCTCTCATGCGTCAATCACATGTGATCGCAGTAACATCAATCAAGGAAGGGTGGGGGTTGATCGTGACCGAAGCAGCGAGTCAGGGCACGCCAGCAGTCGTTTATAATGTCGATGGTCTGCGTGACAGCGTGCGACATGGTGACACTGGACTAATCTGTGGTGAGAATTCACCCCAAGACCTTGCTCGAAATATTGAAAAAATGCTTACAGATAAAAGCTATTACAGTACAGTGCAGGAAAATGGGTGGCAGTGGAGTAAGGGAGTTACATTTGAGAAAGGTTATGAGGAAATCTTTGAGGTTCTAAGTACTATATAAAATATTGCAATGGACAACTACACAAAACAAGTTAATAAAGAGCATTATGATAGTGAGGATTACGAGAACATGCCAAGATTTTCTAGCTACTTTCACCAGCAAAGATTGTTGCGTAAGAAAATAGAATTGTTGTTACAGAAATCGAATTCAGTCAAGATTTTGGAGATTGGATCTGGCTCTGCCTTTCTGAAAAGTTATATTAGTGCGAACTATCCTCAAGTTGATTATAAAGTGATGGATCTTGCTGAGGACTTATCACCTGATTTCTTGGGGGATATGACACAAATTGACGCGATCGTTCAAGAACGTTTTGATATTATCTGTGCTTTCGAGGTTTTCGAGCATGTGGAATATGAAGATGCTATTAAAACACTGAATAAAATTGCTCAGCTTACTGGCAATGTTATTTTCTCTATTCCATATGTCCGCCTCTACTTTTCTATGCGACTGAAAATGTCAGTAATTAAGCCAGTGTCATTTTTGCTTTCCGTACCATTTCCCATTCAGCATAAGTTTGATGGTCAGCACTATTGGGAGCTTGGAACAAAGGGGTATGCCCCAAAGCGACTAAGACAAGATTTATCTGAGAGTTATGATATAAATCAGGAGTTTAGTGATAATTTAAACCCGTGGCACAGATTCTTTGAATTAACAGTAAAAAAATGAATCGATACGTTATAGCGATACCAGCCCTAAACGAAGAATTGAATATCAAAAAAATTGTTTTGTCAGCATTGTCGCAAAAAGAAGATAATCTATCCCTTGCTAAGGTTATAGTTGTTTCAGACGGTAGTACAGACAAAACAGTCTCTATTCTTGAAGGGATAGAAGATGCAAGATTGAAGATTTTTTCTTTCGATAAGCGTGCTGGCAAATCCCAAAGGATAAGCGAAATATGCTCAAGTCTTATTGATTGGACAGATACTGATTTTGCACTTTTTTTGGATGCAGATACGCTATGCCTTGATAGTTATCTGCTAAAAAAAATTAATTCTTGTTTCGTTCAAGGTGTGAAGTTGGTATCTGGCAATCCAAAGCAACTTAAGCCAGAAACATTTTTTGAAGGAGTTATGCAGGTAAGCGCATTTTTTCAGGAAAGAGTGAAGAAGGAATTGCCAAGAAGTGTTTTTACATGTCATGGAAGGATACTTGCAGTACACAGAGATCTTGGTCAGAAAATTAAAATACCCGAGTATATAGTCGGTAATGATGCATTTATATATCACTTAAATAAAAGCCTTGGCTATAAGTATAATTTTTGCAAAAATGCAATTACCTACTATAGAATGCCGGCATCATTTTTAGACTTTAAAAAGCAATCATTGCGATATCAGAAATCACAGGCTATGATTGCTGCAAGTTTTGGCGAGTGGTCTTTGAATGAATATAAGCTTAGCACGCTTAAGGCTGTTAAGATTGTAATGAGTTCTTTTGTGAGGATGCCTATTAAAACAATATTATATTTTTGCTATATTTTACGATTGAAAATTGAGATGTCTTTTCGAAGTAACGAAAGTGATGTGATGTCTGGAAAGTGGGATGTGTCTCAGACAACAAAAAAATTATGAGCCTGAAGAAACTTCTCATCTTAGCTTGCATATCTGTTGCTATAAAGCTGATGTTGATACCGCTCACCAGTTATCCCTTTGACTTTGCTTCATATGTCTATCAGGTAAGGCAGTTTTTTGACTATGGCATAGACCCTCTTTTCTATTGGAACAAGGGTATGTTATTGCATCTGCTATTTTTCATGCAGTATGCATTATATGATCTGATTATCTGGATATTTGGTTATTCTGAAAATGTGAGTATTTTACATCTTATATTTAAGTTTCCATTTTTTCTATTTGATTTGATAACCGCTCTTTTCATTTACAAAATATCAGTTGCATTGGGAGTACAGAAAAAATTTCAATATCCTATACTCCTGCTATGGCTATTCAATCCTTTCGCTACATGGGTTGTTGAGATACAAGGTAAATATGCAATTTTTGCAACTGCATTGGTCATGGTAAGTATCTATACATTAATAAATAAAAGATTTTTTTCTGCACTTATCCTACTATCCGCAGCTACATCTGTATACTATTATCCAATAATCTTATGCCCTCTATTTATACTATATATATATCAGGAGTCAGGTAGTAGTTCATACTTTATAAAAACTACTTGTAGATATGGCCTCGTTTTTATTCTGTCACTACTATTATTTTTTTGCTCATTCATTTTTTTTCCTAAAAATATCGATGGCTTACTCGGTAGCTTATTGCACCATACGCAGCCAGACGCGCCAAAGATTGCAAATGAAATTTTTCTACCAAGCTACTCGCTTTTCAAAGTTCCATTCTATCTCGTAAATGATTTTTTCCCATCAAACCTGTCTAATCCGACATTCTTTAACGATATATCAAAGGTCACTTTCTTCGGTCTGGGTGCAGTAATTTGTTACTACCTTTTTCTGCTGAGATCTTTTTTTGTTAGAGGTGAATATATGAGTAGAGTTGATTTAATACGTCACATTTTATCAGTTTTGCTATTATTCTTAATATTCATTGGAAAGCTTCAGTCTCACTATCTGGTTTGGATTCTGCCGCTTGTCCTTATATTTGCTTTTGCACAAGCGAATAGAGTAATTCTACTAATTTATTTTTCCTTGTCGATAATACCAATGGTTGTAACTCTTGGCAGAACTAATTTAGCAACATTTTTTATAGATAGTCTAGAGTGGGGTGAAGTAAATCTTTGGTTTAATTCTGACAAATTAATTGGGCCATTTTTAGGTGCATCTGTAATGCTCCTACTCCTCTTTCTTTTGATTGAAATTCAAAAGAAAGTAAATAGATCGGCTTATGAATCAACAAAAAACCAATGCATATCTTTTACTTTGTATAGTATATTATTTTTAAGCATCATCTCACACCTTTTATTTTTATACCCCACACTTAAGGCTTATAACTCATTTCTCAATCAATCTTTTCAAGAAAATTTGAGAGCAAGTAAGAATACCTTAGTTTTTGGCACATTGATAGAGGCTGTTAACGAGGGTAGCGTTGACAATAAAAGTCATACTAATATAGTTTTTTCTGATAGCTTCAGTGAGCCTACAAGATCAGGTATAGAGCTATCTGATATATGGAGCTTTTATCCAAATGGTGGCGAACAATATGCAGGTATAATTGAACGGCTACCAGGCGAATTCTCTCTGGACTTAAAATTTGGTCTCGTTGAGTATGTTGGAGAGGTTAGTATGGGCGGTAGCGGCAGTAAAAATCTGATACCTATTGATTCAGATACTGACTATTCTCTTGGATTCTCAGTAGCATCTCTGGAGGGTGACAATAATTATCTTAAAGCAAAGGTACGATTTGCAGATAAGAGTGGTAGGGTGATATCTGGCTCTGACATATTATTTGATGAATTTGCAATTGGAGCTGATTGGCGGCAGGTGTGGTTCGATTTTAGGTCTAAAAATAGTAAGGCTCGATATCTGGAAGTAGTCTTTTCTTTAGATCAAGAAAAAATCGCAGAAGCAAAGTATCCGAAAGGTTCGATCTTGGTAGATGACATTAGTATTTTAAGTAGTCCTATGTCCAAAAAAAGAACTTATGCTGTTTTTGGAAAATCAAACGGGGATATAGTACAGAAAACGATTATTGATGATAGTGGTGTTAGTAGGCATTTTAACTTAACTGTCCAGATAGATGGATTGAGTGATGAAAATGCTGTAGATTCAATAGTTTTTAATAATTGTGAGCTAAGTTATTCTAATAAAAGTTTAAAGATGGCACGTCTTATTTATTCAGGCGATTCCTCATGTATTAATTTTACTTCAAAAAACAATCTGACAATTTTATATAATGATGTTCCACTGAGTTCAGACGTGAGAGTATATGTTGATCAGGATGATTTAACGCGTACAAACATCTATAAGTCAAGACATAAGCATAGCGGTCTCGTGTTATCGCTCATTTCAATAGTCATTAATATTATTATTTTATTTTATCTAGTCTTCTCATTTAGATTGGCCTTGCGTGACAAGTAATATAATCTACATCACTGGGAGGACTTGATTGCCAAACAAAGAAAGAGAGAGGTGGCAATCTACGATAGTAGAGAGAGAAATTGGTAGGGTCTATAGTAATATTTGATATAATATTGACTTAATGTAAATATTATGTTAATATATATTCTAACCAGTATGTGTTTAGAACTGGCATATCAATCGCACTTTTCGTGGAGAGTAATCAATGGGCGTATCAGCCGTAGTAAATGAGAGTAATCTTTTTGCACTGCAGGAAGTAGGCACGCAATCCAAGGAAGATCTGCCACAATACCTGACAGGCAACGAGATCCGCGTCGCACGGTTTATCAAGCTGAGACCTATGCGGTTGGCGTGGATCATCGATCAGTGTGGGATGCCGCATGGTGTCGCGCAGGAGATAACGCAGAACCTGATCAGCGCGGGCTACATCTCATTCGACGAGGAAAATGGTGAGTATGCAGACACAGGTCAGCTCACCGCGTACGAACAACATAAAACCCAGTTTCCTCGCTAAGAGGAAATATCCCACCCAGAATGCACGCGCTGCATTCTGGGTTTTTCATTGAAATGGTAATGATTAATCAAAAAAAAGAGACAAACAAAATCAAAGAGTCCACGGCGGATGCCTGTGGACTCTTATGGAAACGATTCTCATCATTCAGGTTAACTTCCTTTTTTTACTCTCTCTTTTGATCTCTCTCCACCAGTCTTGTTGGATCTGCTATGAGGTCTTGTAACGGGCATGCTCGTCTTTGATGAGTTGCCCCAGTACATCGAGTGGATAGTTATCGCGCATCATCTCTCGCACTTTTTGTGGCATCTTATAGCCGCGAGTGCCATACGTGAGCACTCCTACTTCGCACATCTTTCCGATATACTCCACAGATCCTGGATATCTCGCGAGGAGATCTTGTCTGCTGACTGGTGTTTGCTTTTGTACGAATTCCGCAAGTATCTTGGCTGTATCTGGGTCTAGCAGTATGTTGTCCATGAACATCTCTTTCTTCTTTGAGATGCAAGAAAAATATCAAAGATATCCAACGGTGTCAATGCGCAGGTAATGTAAGATTAGACAAAAATACACAAGTATGTTAATTTATGTCTATCGAGAATATGAGGAAATAAGCTGTGAGTACTTTACATACAGAACACGTGGATGAGGGTATTTACGTGATAAGTGCTGCAATTGGTGGGACAAAAGATATGACGCTTCCCAGTGAACTATATGCACTGCATCAGCAGAAGCGGTGGCCAGTCCTTGTTGCTGCAATCCAAAAGAGATTGGGCATAGATCCTGTACCGATCAAAGTGCAAGTGCGGAAGATTGATGCAATGATTGCGGCATACACCTATGGTGACAAGGCGCATCCCCAAGCACACATGAATCATAGTGTGCTGCAGAATGGTTTGCGCATGACACTCTCGTCAATAATGGTGGAGTACGCACACGCAAATGTTGTCATCTTTGCCATCGCGCACAAGTTGGCGCGTCTCTACTGCGATGGCCAAAGGGTAGCGTGCCTGACACATGCCGAAATCGACACTATCATACAACGAGTGCAGTACGTGCGAATAAGTCAAAGATAGGTCCTGGAGTATAACGATGAGCCGCAACCAGATTGGTTGCGGGTTTTTTAATTGGAGCTAGGTGCGGGGTGATGCAATTCCTCCACACAATCCACGATTCACGTCTCCCAGAATAGTCAAAAACCCATGGCGATGCCGTGGGTTTTTATGGGCCATGTGTACACATGGCCCGCATAATTTTTCTCAGGAGATCTACTTAGTAGGGCAACTCTTCTTGTGCCTTCTCCCATGCTTTTTGAAGATTCTCTGTAGCTTGCTGCTGCTTCTTTGCTTCTTTTTCAGCTTCTTCCTGCTGTATACATTCATAATCATCTTTCTCGCAGCATCCTGTAAGGATTAGGAGGATGGCAAGAGATGTGAGGATGGTATATTTTCCTTGTTTCATTTCGGGGTTACAACCTTTTATTTATATTTTTATAGAACAACGGAATGCGTATGCATTCGCTTGTATAGTACACGAAAGAGGTTTTTTGTCAATACTTCAAATTGTGAAAAGGTAAAAGAGCCCACGGCATTTGCCTGTGAACTCTTTGTAGCTTGTGATCAGAAGCTTCTCTTTTTGCTCTCTGATCTGACATGCTTTTCATACGCACTTTTTTTCTCTCGGACAATGTTGCGCCAGCCGTCTGCTTTAATTGCGTTCTTGATGTTCTGTGGTATACGATATCGCATTTCCTGATCATGCGCTATAACGCCGATTTGCGAGAGTTCTGCGATGTGCGACCTCTGCTCCGGAAATTCATCAAAAAGCTGTTGTCTCGGGATTGGTAGTTGCGTACTCATGAGACGCTCAATGACTGGTGAGTCACCAGATGTCGTCAGTATGCTTTGTGCCATTACGTTTCTCCGCTGGTGGATGAGGGGAATGTATCATATCAGATTGCTTATGTCAATTAAGCTAGCATATCCATGGTGTGACACAGAGTAAGCAAACGTCAAACAATAAAAAAAGCCGCCAACGCGCAATGCGTGTAGCGGCGAGATTTAAGTCGATAAAGAGTGGGGCTGTTGATGTGTGCATAAGGATCCCACCATGAGAGACAGTTTCAGGGAACTTCTCTCGTGCATCGACTTTTGAGGACAGCATAACCTTCTATACCAGCCCGTCCATGAAATGATAATGTCAGCGTTTTTCAGCAAGTCTATCTTCGAGTCTTGCTTCTGGTGAGCTCATCGTCATTTCTTTGAGGTAAGGACAGTATCTCATATCGCGAGAGCTTCACCACCTTAGCTTATCAACATATACGTACAAAGTAGTGCATTAATGCAATGCTGTCAAATTTTCAATCTTGCATCAAGAAAGTGGCGAGAGTGCTTGTGTGGCAAATGAAAAACCGTCCCTGGTTTTCCAGGTGACGGTTAGTGATGATGATCGTGGAAATACAGATTCCACATTGCATGGCAATCTAGCTCAACCGTTTCTTCATCAGAGCGATCGTGCTCTGAGTCTTCTGCATCTTGTTGGTCGCGATGATATGCATTCATCGCAGACGATGCTGTGATTGACATAGTACAAGCTGTAGTCTGTGTGTTCACGAGCAAGTCCTCTCAAAAAATGTAAATTATAGTATAGCATAAATATTATATAAAGTCAATTAGTAAGAACGCGATAAAGATCGGTATAAAGAAAATATATTGACAAAAATAAATATATATGTAATAATAATTACTCACATATTAGAGAAAAAGGGAGTGATAATGTTACGTTCTTTGGTGATAATTGGCGTACTTGCTGTGTTATCTGGCTGTGAGGGCATCAATGACCTCGAAGGTGGCAGCACAGATCGTCTACACGAAACAAAAGTTTTTGTGCATTTAGAGCTGGGTGGCTATCTCTGCAGAAGCGACTGTTGGCTCGAAGCCTATACACATTCTCCAGTATGGGGTACTGAGTATATCGGCACCGTGGAGTCAGATGACCCGTGGGGTACATCGGGAACGCTCTATTCTGATCGGCTGGTGATTCAATCGGAATTACTGTATAAAGGTGTGCTGTCAGCTGATATAAGTGGTAGGCCCGACACGTTCTACAACATCAACCAGCTTCCTGCACGCGACTATACTAACACCTGGGAGTAAAAAGTAAGACGCCCGCAATAATCGATTGCGGGCGCTATTTTTATGGAGATAAGGGAGGAGGGAGTGGTCTACGTATGGATCAACCTTAGACTTTGCGAGAATATGCTCGACACTTTCTGATCATCGCACCATCAGCCTGTGGATGCCTTGACATTATATTAAGACACAAAGCAAGTGCATTAAGTACAATACTCAGCACGAGGACAACCGTTATCGTAGATGATATGTGAGCAAAAGTAATCGTGATTAATGCAGCAAAAATCATGATGACATGACTACAGAGTCCCGCAGAGGCGATGTGCATTATTTCACGCGATGAGACAGTGTGTCCGTCATGTGTGAGAATCTCTCCAGTTTCGGTATCTGTTTGCCATGCATAGCCACCACCCAGACCAGGGCCAAAGGCCAGGGGTATCCCCATGAAGGTATGCTTTGGTGCTATGGTAGGTGTTGTGCCGATATAAATGCCATAGATTTTTACGCGGTAGTAGCGCAGTGCGGCTGCATGTGAGAGCTCATGAAGACACAAGATCATCCAGCAAATCGGATAGGTCAGCACGAGAATGACGCCAAGTGTGTATGTAAGGAACATTCATTACCTCCGTTTATAGTCAAAAACTTTTTCTCTTCCTCTTCTGTGATAGCACGTACATTTTTTCCCGTCAAATATCACAACTGGGGATGTTATTCTTATATGATTGGAAATATTTTGACAAAAGAGTATGTAGGCTATATCTTTTTTATGTGCCATAACCAAGAGGAGGGAACATGGGACGAGGTAGTACAAAAAACGCAGACGATTGTGTAGATCCTAACTGCAGTGGGATCTATAGAAGAGGCAATTGCACAGAGTGCAAAAAAGCCAAGCCGCACACAAAAAAGAAGAGAGGGCGAAAAAAATAAATCACGCGCCACAGCAGAGGTCGCCAACCGAAAATCGTTCGGAGGGCGATTTTCATTTGATCACATACAAGAGTGAGGTGCTCATTGCATCATGTATAACACTGGATCATAGTATATTAAGAAGCCCACAGGATCTGTGGGCTCTCAATCGTATGTCCAAAGAGGGGTCATCACTTCGCAATCACAGGTTCTTTAAATACGCAGCAAGGCTATCGGGGGTGTATAGTGGTACAATCTCTTCCTGACTCAACATAAGAAGTGTGAGATTGACTAGAAACTTCGCATGGGGTCCATAGCCCTCGCCAAAGATTGCTTGCTTACCTTTATGGATACGATCATTGAATAAATGTGGACGGAGGCCAAGTGCTTTGGCAATGGATAAACTCTCATGTCCCTGCGCACGGCGCTTCAAAGCATCAAATGACATCAAGCCGCGGAGATGTGTCAGTGCGACGATTTCTCTGTGTATTGCAAGGCTTTTCTTCTGATGCATAGGCGATACCATGTCATAATGATTTCTCAAGTCTCCAGAGGCGAGTGCCATGTGTGCGATATGCATCGTCGAGACGCCATAGCTGTGAACAAGTTGTGGGCAGAGCTTTTGTGAAACTCTTGTGCACAGTTTCCTTGCCCAGCTTCGTGAAATACATGTCTCTCGTGCTGATTCGTGAATGCTTTTTCCATTGGCACGAAGCAGGAAGTGTATATATAAATCTTCTGGCAATACCTTTCTAATCATGGAATCTTCGTTTGCACCATATTCGATGAAGAGGCTTTTGTGCAGTAGTTGTTTACCTGATAACATCTTTTTCTCCAGTGATTTGTGTAAGGAACACGCTTTATGTGCAGATTATCATTTTAGATGAGTTTGGTCTAGATTATATTACACGTTGATTGTGCGGCATAAAAAATCAGCATGCTACGATGTAGCATGCTGAGCGTGAGCTGTGGTGTGCGACACCTATTTGATGCGGCCTTGGCCTCTCCTTTGTGCTCGTGAAAGATTGTGAAACTTCTTTTTTTTACGTGAATCTGGAAGTTTGCGCTGCGCCTCCTCGGAGGTTTCAGATTCAGGTTTTTTGTTTGTTGCTGCCATGTACGTTGTGCGCCTCTTTTTGGTTTTTTGTGTGGGGTACGTTTCAGTTGATGGTGATGATCTTTTTTTCTACCAGGGAATAGAGTTCGGCAAAAACTGTATCATCATTTTTGCCGCTTTCGCGCGTCCCCCAGACAACAAGGCTGAGCACACATAGTGTGCCACGGCGAATCATCCGTACAAAACCAATTTGCAAGAGTGAGAGTGTGGAATAGTCGACATCAGATTTTGTGATTTCGACATTTTTTTCCTGTACTTCCGTCAGACATGTCATTGTATATGTGGTCTCCAGTATGTAAAAGTGCATTTTTACCATATCATCTCAGTATTTAATGTGTCAATCAGACGAGGTATGACAAAAATGACCGTAGAAAAGGCGCTACCAATGGTAGCGCCTTCACATATGCAACAATTATTGTCGCAAGGTGCCGAGACGTTTTTTTGTCCATAGGACCTTGGTTTTTATTGCAATCCAAGTAAGTGCGATGATTGCAACAAACGGGGTGAGATACAATATGGAATAAGGCGGCTCCTTTGAGAGAAGCTCAATTATAATCATTTTGTCGAGCATTTTCCGTCCTATGATACAGCGTGCTTTGCGCAGATGAATTTTTTTTGCCAGCTGTACTGCACATTGCTATTTTCTGGATGTGGCAAGATTGTGCCATCGTCCAGTAACGCTTTGATCACTTGACTTTCATGAGCACCGATGATATCGGCATGATCAATACCCATAGCGGTGACGTAGTCACCAGCTGTATCAAAATACTGTTGGTATCGAGATTTGTGACGTGCAAGCTCCTCTGGTGACAGGCGAAGAAGTAGCCTGTTTCCAATCCCGCGTACTGGTATCGCCCTGATGCGATCTGTAAATGAAGTACCTTTATCTCTTCTTATAATAGATGAAATGAAATTTTTCACTCTTGCTCCTGGTTGTTGAACAAAATGTAAAGTAACAAAAACGGATATCGCGCTGATTCGCCTCTGGGAGCGATTGCGCGGCGTTGTTACCATAAGAAAAAACTGCAAAGCAGTTTTTGATCCTTTCGATTGTGGAGATGACCATCTACCACATATTTACTATATTCTTTTTTACTAAATTTGTCAATCTTTGTGACATTGCAGCGTCAAGGTAACACTTCTCTCGCCCCCTCTGGATAAAGCACACTCTTCCAGCTTCTTAATGGGCGTTAGCCCATTCATTCCCAGTCCTCTGTGTCTCTTGCGGTAGTTGTAGTGCTTTGTAAAGAGG
>CALDDM010000010.1 GCA_937936355.1 Minisyncoccota bacterium | reverse complement strand
CACTTAGGGTATAAGCTGACGCAAATGCTACGATACCGATTGCAAGGAGGAAAAGTATGATAAGGATATTCATAAGAAGTTTTGATGTGTTTTTAAGTATGTATATATTATACACCACAAATGACATATTGTCAATACTATTGTAATAATGATGAAAAGGGTGGTTTTTGCCTTATTTGCGATGTTTTTGCCATCATGGTACGCTATAATCCTATGGATTAAGCCTTTATTTTGAACTTTTATGGCGCAAAAACCTTTCTATATTACGACTGCAATTGACTATGTGAATGGTGACCCACATGTTGGACATGCATTTGAAAAGGTGCAGGCAGACTGTTTTGCTCGGTTTCAGAGGCTTATGGGGCGTGACGTGCGATTTCTGACAGGATCAGATGAAAACAGCATCAAGAACGTGCAAGCTGCAGAGAAAGCAGATATGCCAACGGAAGCGCTCGTCGAGCAAAATGCAGCAGCATTTGAGGGTTTGGTTGGCAAACTGAATCTCTCGACAGATGACTTTATCCGTACGACACAGGATCGACACTTTGCAGGAGCGACAAAGTTTTGGCAGGCGATCAATCCCGATGACCTTTATAAGAAAGACTATACTGGTTTGTACTGTGACGGTTGCGAGGAGTTTAAGTCTAGTGGTGACCTTGATGATGAGGGGAATTGTCCAGACCACAAGAAACCACCGACAGAGATTCATGAGGAGAATTGGTTTTTTCGTCTGTCGCGTTATGGTGCGATGCTTGAGGATCTAATCGAATCAGATACGTTGAGGGTATATCCAGAATTTCGCAAAAATGAGGTGTTGAGTTTTATCCGTGGTGGTTTGGAGGATTTTTCTGTGTCGCGTTCTGTGGCGCGCGCCAAAAATTGGGGTGTGCCAGTGCCGGGTGATGAGGATCAGATGATGTATGTCTGGGTAGATGCACTTGCAAACTACATCACAGCACTCGACTATAGTGAGGATCAGAGCGCGCTCTATGCGAAGTATTGGGACGGTGCGGAGCGCACACACGTTATCGGGAAGGGGATTTTGCGCTTCCATGCCGTGTATTGGCCTGCGATGCTCCTGTCTGCAAAGCTGCCGATTCCGCATAATGTTTATGCGCATGAGTATTTCACGGTAGAGGGGCAAAAGATGAGTAAGAGCTTGGGTAATGTGTTGGCACCTGTCGATCTGACACAGCGCTATGGTGTGGATGGTGCGCGCTATATCCTCTTGAGTGCGATGCCTTATACCAAAGATGGTGACATCTCTTATGATCGTGCGGATGCCAAGTACAACGCAGATCTTGCAAATGGCCTGGGTAATCTGGCGTCGCGTATTATTACGCTTGCAGGTGATGTGTCATACGAAGAGCCAAATGTCGATCTTGGTGCGCTCAGTTCTGACATGGAAGCGTTTAATGTGCCTGCTGCACTTGAAAAGATTTGGAAGATCGTCGATAGGGCCAATAAGCTGATGGAAGAGAAGAAGCCATGGACACTTAAGAAAAAGGAAGATAAGCTCTCGCAAGTAGAATTCACAGAGCTTATGGAAAGGTTCCTTCAGGATCTCCATATGATTGCCACGTACGTTGCGCCGTTTCTCCCGGAAACCAGTGAAAAGATTTTTGCGCAGTTAGAGACCCGAGAGAAGAAAATATTGTTTGAGAGGATCTAAGTGGTGATTGGGTAGGTTTTCAGCTTCTCAGGATTTTAGATCATTAAAATTCACATTGCTTTTCTTATGACATACAAACAGACGAATAGCGGATACATTGTACGACTTTTTCAGGGGGAGGATCTTATTGCATCTCTCACGAATTTTTGTGCTGAGCATAGGATAGAGAGTGGGCGACTGGAGGGGATTGGTGCGGTATCGTCTGCGACGATTGGGTATTATGATCTTGATGAAAAAGAATATCACTTTACCACATACGATGATGTGATTTATGAATTGGTTTCGATGACGGGTAATGTTGCGCTTGTGGATGGCAAGGCATTCTTGCATGTGCATGCATCGATTGCTGGACAGGACTTAAAAGTTCTTGGTGGCCATGTCCAAGAGATGACTGTGGGCGTAACTGTGGAGGTGTTCCTCGCGGTCTGTGATGGTAGTGTAGTGCGTGAACTCGATGAGGGAATTGGGCTTAAACTCATGCAGCTACCTGATACATGTCCGTTATAGTCATTTTTTTGACAGAAAAATTACAGCGCAGTATTCTGTATGAGTAGTCTCTTGTAGTTCCTTCCATATAGAAAAGAAAGAGGAAAGTGAAAGATGCGATGCTTATTGGTGGTAATAGTATTTTTTTCTACATATTCCCATGCAAATGATAAAGACTCAGTGGATTGGTCAAGTTTTGTCCATGACGAAAGTCATCGACCAGAAAGCGAGCGTGGCACGCCGCTCGAGGATTGTTACCTATACTGTACAGGCGATGCACCAAAAGGTGCGTGTGAGGATGACGGTACTTCTTATTGCAAAATCTGTCCACCAAAAGTCGGCGTTTCTTGAACTGCAGACCAAAAAGGTAAAGCCGCTCAACGTGATTGAGCGGCTTTAATATTGGTGCTGACGTATAGCTTTATGTTACTATTTTTTTGATGTGATTCTAATTGATGCCTGTAATCCAAAGCCATGTGGGCTTTCGCACAAGTCATCCCATATCGTTGTTGGTGACAGCTCTCTGTCATCTCGATGGTGGAGAACCACAAGGTCTTTGAGGTTTGCTTGATGCGTGACCTGATTGCACAAGGATGTGAGCAGCTCTTGTGTTTGTGTGATATTGATCTTGTTTTGCGGTGTCACGTTGAAGAGTACTGCGGTCTCTGTCTGTGTATTGGTCACAGCATCAAAGCAGTCTATTATATTTTTGAAGAAGCTTTTTACAGATTTAAGTCCGCTCTGATTTAGGTCGCGGAGCTCTGCGGAGCTCATTTCTATAATGAGTGTGTCTCTTGTTTTATCTCTGGTACTGTTCATTACTCGCTCTCTTTGTTATTTTTTGTGTTGAGTTGCGCTAAGCGCTGGAGAGCTCTTTTCCTCACACGATAAGGAAAAGGTCTGATGATCATGTTTCTAGCTTGTGCGGCGAAGAAGTGTCGATCAAAAAGCGTTCGCGCATGTTGTTGCTGCGCACTTTGTGTTGTGTAGTCATCACTTTTCTTGTTAATGTGCATTCTCTATCCCCCTTACAAGGTTGAGATGATTAAATCATTAAATTTAATCTCTGTCAATGGTAGGGCATTTTTTTGTTGACAGGAATTTTTGGACATAGTATACTAGTTTTACATTTAGCGTGACACTTATGTGAAGCAGCTTATGGCTTCATTTTTTCATGCGAATATGTTGCAGCGGGATAGAGCAGTCCGGCAGCTCGTCTGGCTCATAACCAGGAGGTCGTAGGTTCAAATCCTACTCCCGCAACACATTGTACTCGTGACAATCAATCATCTTTCAAGTAAAATTATTCTACGTAGTCTGCTAGGATTTGAACGAAAGGGGGTCGGGGAAAGATATTTCCCCGTGGACGGAAGACTATGAAACCCACGGTTTCATAGGAGATCACTTAGGTGATTGACGTGAAAATCTACTCCCGCAACACATTGTACTCGTGACAATTAACAATTGGTGCCAGGGTAGCTCAGTTCTTCGTTAAATACAGTGAGCACAGGACTCGTCCGACACGTGCAAGATTTAGCAAATTGAACTATCATGACATAATGATATGCCAGGGTAGCTCAGTTCTTCGTTAAATACAGTGAGCGCAGGACTCGTCCGACACGTGCAATATTTAGCAAATTGAACTATCATGACATAATGATATGCCAGGGTAGCTCAGTTGGTTAGAGCACAGGACTCATAAGCCTGAGGTCGTGAGTTCAATTCTCACCCCTGGTACGTTATAAATTTGTGCAAATTTATGAACAACATGGAAAGCGTTGAATCACCTTCGATAGAAGGCGGTGTCTCAGGTAAAGTTAGTGAGAATTTCACAGATACACAGCAAGGCGCTATCGAGCATATTGCAAATATGGTAAATCTTCCTTTAGATTACATTGCTGGTGAATGTGCAAATGACTCAGGTAAGATTGAAGCGCTAGCTGCCTTGGCAAGTGAGTATGCAGATAATCTTGCTCGAGGCTTGAATGGCAACAAGGAGAGGATGAAAGGAATTGAGGCAGAGGTTGAGAGTATTTTTGAGTAATTGCAATGATTTCTTAGAAGATAAATGAATTTTTCTTCTAAGAAATCATTGTAAAATGATAGTGACATACGGGGGTGTAGCTCAGCTTGGTTAGAGCGTCTGCCTGTCACGCAGAAGGTCGCCGGTTCGAGCCCGGTCACTCCCGCAAAATGATAAAAGCTTGCATGTATATGTAGGCTTTTATTGTTTCTTGGAATGGTAGGGCTCGAACAAGGAAAGGGGTCGGGAAAACATTTGTTTTCCAGTGGAGGAGAGTCTCGAGAACCGTGGGTTCTTGAAAGGAGCGAAGTGACACGTAAGATGCCCGGTCACTCCCGCCAATCGAAATTTTTGTCGCAAGAAGCCGTTCTCAGGAACGGTTTTTTGATAAGAAGTATACTTTAAATCGTTAAGTTTATATTTCCTTCTTCCAGCTTTTCTCTGTGTAACCAGAGAATTCTTTGGAATTATCTGTGCATCTTCCTGATATTTTCTATATGCTGAATATCTGTTTCTCGTCCTCTTGGTAGTCTCTTGATGGCAATGTCTTTGAGTATTTTTTCGACATTTATCTTTGATAATAGGATTTCAGATTTTGATTCTATATATTTTCTCATTGTGCTTGGGTAGCCAACATTGTCTGGCATTTTTGTTTTAATTTTACATTTATCCACATCACCAACAAATACTACAATTGAAAATATTTTTGACTCAGGTATGTTAAATTTTTCTGCAATAGCCTTAATGTGTCCTTTGTTTTGTAATATGGGATTAAGTTTTTTATATTTTTTACCTCCTTTGTATACCACGGTCCACTCTGCTTGATGTTCACTGCCAAATATCCATCCGTTCCAATTTTTAGTCTCTATCACGAATATTCCATACTGAGAGATGATAACTTCATCTACCTGAGTAGAGCTGTGGTGTGTTTTAAATGTGAGATCTTTTACGAGGTGATACTTATCTTTATCGAAGCTAATTTTGATCACACTGTTTGTCACAAATTCGCCAACCTTTCCTTTAGTGCTGGGTTTTTTGAAATACCAAATAATCAAGATGAGAAATGGCACTAACCAGATTGTCTTAATTATTGTGATTATTGTTTCAATCATGTTATTTATTTTACCACCTAGATACAAGGAAAAATCGTATGATATTATAAGTGTAACAATATAGTTAGGTATATGAACAAGCAAGATCTCATAAAGAAAATCCTCCAATTTCGTAAGGATAGAGATTGGGAGCAATTTCATGACATGAAGAATATGGCTCTCTCTTTGAATCTTGAGGCTTCAGAGGTTCTCGAGCTCTTCCAGTGGACCAAGGACAACACGGTTCAAGAGGGTAAGGAGGATGAATTGCAGGATGAATTGGCAGATGTTTATTATTGGGTCCTTCTGATGGCGCACGATGCGGGAATAGACATTGATGAAGCACTAGATAAAAAGCTCGCAAAAGCAGCTTCAAAGTATCCGGTAGAAAAGTCAAAAGGAAAATCTACTAAATACACAGAGTTGTAAACATCATGAGTAAAATCACTACATTCAGTTTCAATGAAAATGACATTGCTCAGTTGAAAGAGTATAGGTACGGTAAGGATTGGCCTGTTGTATATATCCAAGAGAATGGAAAGGAAGCCTACATTGGGGAGGCGGTAAATGTCTTCAGGAGAAGTAAAGAGCATCTCAAAAACGAACAAAGACAAAGACTCAATGCAATCCATGTAATTGCTGATGACGAGTACAATAAATCTGCAGCGCTTGATATAGAGTCATGGCTCATCCAATACCTTGCTGCAGACGGAAAATACAAATTGCAAAATGGAAATGCTGGATTACAGAATCATAGCTATTACGACAGGGAAAAATATCGAGCAAAGTTCGATGTGATTTGGGATGAGCTTCGTGAAATGAATCTCGCATCACAATCACTAAGGGATCTACAAAATACGGACCTCTTCAAATACTCGCCATACAAGGCGCTCAATGATGATCAGGAGGGTGTTGTGCTGGACCTCGTAGAAAAGATAAAGAAGAGAGCGAGTAAGGCACATCTTGTGACAGGAAAACCAGGAACAGGAAAGACAATCCTTGCAACCTACCTTATAAAGTATCTAAGTGAACACAAAGATACGAAAGATCTCTCTATCGGACTAGTGATCGCAATGACTCCACTTAGGGATACGCTCAGGAGGGTTTTTCGTAATATTCCAGGACTAAGCGCATCAATGGTGCTTGGGCCAAATGATGTTGCAAAAAAGAAATACGATCTACTCATTGTAGATGAGGCTCATAGGCTCAATAAACGAAAGAATATTACAGCGATGGGTGCCTATGATAATGTAAACAAGAAACTGGGCCTAGAAAAAGAGGCAACACAGCTCGACTGGATTGTGAAACAATCAAATGAGCAGATATTCTTCTATGACCCAAATCAATCCATTCGCCCTTCTGATGTTTCATCTTCTGATTTTGAGAAGCTGGATAGCGATACATATCGCCTCGAAGAGCAAATGCGCGTACAGGCAGGTGACATCTTCATCCAGTTCATACAGGGTATCTTTGATGGTAGGCAAGAATACCTCCCGGATGTTGGAAATTACGATGTACAAATCTTTGATGATCTCCCAGAAATGATTTCTCGGATCAAGTCGAATGATCACGAGTATGGACTATCACGACTCGTTGCCGGTTATGCATGGGAGTGGGTATCAAAAAGCAATCCGCATGAGTGGGATATAGAAATCGGAAGTAAAAAACTGAGATGGAATAGTGTAAGCGGTGATTGGGTAAATTCCCCCAATGCAATCAATGAGGTTGGATGTATTCACACTGTTCAGGGATATGACCTCAATTATGTTGGTGTAATCATTGGTCCAGAGCTCTCATATGATGCACAAAAAAATGAATTTATATTCAAGAGAGAATTTTACAAAGACAAGAGTGGTCACAGAGGTGTTCCTGACGATGCTGAAATCAAAAGATACATACTCAATATATACAAGACGCTTCTAACGCGAGGGATTAAAGGAACATATATCTACTGTGTTGATGAGTCGCTGAGAAATCATATACGAAAATTATTGAGACAAGAGTAGTATGTTGCAAAGAATTATTCCAGTCATTTTCGCTTCCTCAGCAGTTCTTTTTGGTGGAGCTGTTATAAATGATAAGTCGAAAAGTGAGGGGGTTATCAGTGAGGAAGTACTTATTGAAAATGATGTACAGCAAGCAGGAGTGGGCAAAACGAAAAGCGAAGAGGAGCTCATCAAACAAAAAAAAGAGGCTCAGCTTATAGAGGAAAAGAAAATTGAAGATGAGCGAAAGGCTAAGGAGGAATTGCAAATTAAAAATGAGAGACTTGAACGCGAGAAGGAAGAGGCGGCTGCGAAGGCAAAAGTAATAGAAGAGGCGGCAGAAGCGGAACGTAAGGCAAGGGCTGATGCAGATGCTGCAAGACTGGCAGAGCAAAAAAGACTCGAGAATATAGTAGAGCAGCAGAGAATCGAAAGGGGGAGGCAGGTAGAGCTGGAGAGACAAAGAAAGGCTCAGCAAAGGCCGGGTTACTCCTGTAACTGCTCAAAGACATGTCCAAATATGAACTCATGCGAAGAGGCATACTTTCAATTAAATACATGCGGTTGCTCAGTGAGGGATGGAGATGACGATGGGGTTCCATGTGAAAATATATGTTAAAAACTATACAAGTATGGAAAAAACAAAAGAAATAATTAATGGCTTTGGTAAGAGGCACCTGCAGACAAAGGATCGGCCATTCAAATATACCGACGAGGTGCGTGAATTTACGGATACATTACGTGAAGTATTCTATGATGAGTTTAAGATTGATAGGAATCAATTCTTGATAAAAACATCTGTCGGTCAAGGAGCATGGGCAGAGGTCCCGTGGTTGGTAGTTCTTGATAAGGAGGTGACAAATAAGGCAGAAAATGGTTATTATGTCGCTCTGCTTTTCAGTGCTGATATGACAAGTGTACATCTGGTCGTGGGCTTTGGTTGGATGCAATTTGAGCGAGAGTATGGTATCAAGGACGGAAGAGGGAGGATTAAGCAATATGCTAAGCATTACGCTGACAGGTTAGCTTTTGACAAATCATTTTCCGTGGGAGAGATAGATTTACACAGTAGTGGAACACTAGCTAGGGGATATGAGCTCGGCGCCATGATTTCAAAGGAATATCATTTGGATCAGGTGTTGCCGGATAGCTTTAAAATGGATGTTGGTATTAGTATGGATGTCTATAAACAATTGAAAGAGATTGTAGGGAGTAGTGTGCTGAATGTAGAGATCGAAGAAAAAGATAATTCTGATGATGATTTCTCAAAGGCGGTAGCGAAGGAAACATTTGGAGAAATTACAGATGAGAAGATGCAAAAGTTGATTGATCAGGTGAAAGGTGGAACGCAGAAGAGGAGGCAGCAGTTTTTGAATAAGATTGTACGCAACAAGAAATTTGCAGAGTATATAAAGCAGAGGAATAGCTACATTTGTGAGTTATGTGGACGTGAGCCGTTCATTCAAAAAAATGGTAGGCCTTATGCCGAGGCAGACCATATCATTCCTTTAGGTGCAGATACGAAAGGTGTAGACCTTCCAGTGAATATGAGGTGTCTTTGTGCTCAATGCCATGCAGTTGTAACACATGGATCGATTGAAGAGATAAAAAATCTCTAATGAAAAATGTTAATTCTAAATATTACGTCTATGTTTACATAGATCCGAGAAACTTTGAGGATTTTTACTATGGCAAAGGAAAGGGCGATCGTAAATATGCGCATCTCAATGACGAGGGTGATACAGAAAAGGCTAAGCGTATAAAGGCCATTCAGAAAGAAGGTCTTGATCCAATTATAAAAGTTATCGCGAAAGATTTGACTGAGCAAGAGGCTTTTCTGGTGGAGAAGACATTGATCTGGAAATTAGGAAAGAATCTCACAAATGTATCACCTGGTCACTTTGGAGATAAGTTTCGTCCCCATGACACACTGCATAGATCACTCTCAGAGTTTGATTTTCACAATGGCATCTATTACGTCAATGTTGGAGAGGGCGACCATAGGAAATGGGAGGATTGCAGAAAGTATGGATTCCTCTCTGCAGGTCAGGGGGTTCAGTGGAGCGATCCTCTGCGTGAGCTGAAAAAAGGAGACGTTGTTGTTGCATACTTAAAGAGATATGGGTATGTCGGTGTGGGGACCGTTGATCAAGAGGCAGTTCGCCCTACGCAGTTTTCTGTGGGTGGAAAATTACTTGAAGAATACATGGATGCGAATGACCCACTTTTCAAAAACTCTAGTAATGAAAAATCAGAATACCTTGTAAAAATAAAGTGGATGAAGTCAGTGGCAAAGGATGATGCATACTGGGAAAAAAATGCAGGGTTGTTTACAGCGCAGAGAGTGAAGGTAAGTCTGCAGAACCAGAAAGATACCATGACATTTCTTGAGGAAAAATTTGAAATAGATTTCAATAACTTAAAGAAATGACAATGAATAAAAATAAATTAGAGATAGATAGATTGTTGAACCTATATGCAGCTTTGATATTAAGACTATATCTAAATGAAAAAGCAAAAGAAAGCAAGGAGATCGGAGAAGCCCAAGAAGTCGAAAGCTTCTGAATGGACAGGTGAGGAGCAATCTCGAGTAGTTGGTTTTTTTGATCTATTGCTTAGAATTGACATGAGGAATAATCCAGAGAAGTACCAGAAAAATAATGCATAAGGCATGGGAAAAAAAGTCAATAATCATTATGTGTCGCAGACATACCTAAAGAGGTGGACCTCTGATGGGGCTGGTGCAGGGTCGCTTTGCTGTTTTGATAAACAAAAAAACTCATGGGGACCCAAGAAGCCTGAGAAGTGTGCATATGAAAGAAGGTTTAATCTTGTATCTGAGGATAGCGGATTGGAGGCAACGTATTTTGAGGATAGCTTTGCTGAGCTAGAGAGCCATTTCGATGAATTTCTGAATAATCTCTTAGGAGATATGAGAAACCAAGATTATATCAATATTTTCTTGGTGTTTCCATCGTTATATATGTGCAGGAATCCTAAAGTGAGAGATTTTCTAATTTCTGAGTTGGGTAGGGATGCAGATGATAAAGATATGCAGATTGCAGATGATCATTTACTTGCATGGCTTACGTATTGGGAGTTAAAAAAAAGAAAGTGGGAGATCGTTGATCTTTCTGCTGAGGGAGAAGTATATACGTGCGATAAGCCAGTATTACTATATCAAGTCAATGATAGTGAAAAAGGCTATTCTATATACACATGGGATGAGCGGTTTGAGTTAAGTGCTTACGACATTCTATTTCCTTTAACGCCAAGTCATGCTCTTTACTCGAAAGCAGAACCAAGCGAAATAGGTCCTGGGTTATCTTTAGAAAAAATAAATAGTATGATTACTGAGAATGCAAGTCGGCAGTATTATAAAAAACCTCAAGAGAGAAGTTCGTTCGAACAACGTCCACGAGGTCCCGCAAAATAAAGATTGCTTTTTGAGCGGTTTTTTGGTGTAAAATTCTGAGCGACCGACATGGCTTGAACTATTGCGTGATATAATTCCCTTAAACTATGGTATGTAATTAAATCGTCAACCTTGGGCTGTGAAAGACAATTTTTATTTATTTAATTACAAAATTATGGAGTTTTGTTTTCGTGGGATACACTCATATGCAATACTAGCATTTGCAATTGTTTTTTCTTTGGCACTAATTACGTGCAGGGTCGATGCAGCTCCATCTGATGATTTTGTTTCAATCTGGAAAACGGATAATCCTGGTGAATCAAGTCAGACATCCATCAGGATTCCTACAGTTGGCACTGGGTATAATTATGATGTTGATTGGAATAATGATGGAGTTTTTGATGAGTTTGGCATTACTGGTGATGTGTCGCATGACTTTGGTGTTCCAGGTAGTTATACCATTCGCATTCAAGGGAATTTTCCGCGCATCTATTTTAATGGTACAGGAGACAAGGAGAAGATTGTTGACATTGTTCAATGGGGCTCTGGTGCGTGGGCAAGTATGAATAATGCATTTTCTGGCGCAGTAAATCTTACCGCTTCTGCATCAGATGTGCCTGATTTGTCAGGGGTCACGGACATGAGTAGAATGTTTTCTGTTGCAATGGCATTTAATGGGGATGTTAGTGGTTGGGACACATCTTCTGTTACTGACATGAGTATGTTATTTCAGAGTGCAACTTCCTTCAATCAAGATTTGAGTAGCTGGGATACGAGATCGGTTCGTACTATGGAAGCTATGTTTGTTAATGCAGCCTCTTTCAATCAAGATTTGAGTAGCTGGGATACCAGCTCTGTAACGAATATGAGCGGCATGTTTTCAAGTGCGAGAGTATTTAATGGAGATATAGGTGGCTGGGATACATCTTCTGTTACTGACATGAGTGGTATGTTTTCTGGAACAGTAAAGTTCAATCAAGATTTGAATGGTTGGGATACAAGTTCTGTAACGAATATGCATGGTATGTTTTCTGGAACACTTTCATTTAATGGGGATATAACAAGTTGGAATACCAGCTCCCTCAGAGATGTGAGGTATATGTTTGGTTCATCATCTGCTTTTGATCAGAATCTGCAATCATGGAATGTTGAGAGAATTGTAGATGCAAGTGGAATGTTTGATCGGACAGCGCTTTCGGTGAAGAATTACGACGCACTTCTTGCTGGTTGGAGTACTCAAAATCTTAGGAATGGTGTGAGGTTTGGTGGCGGAAATTCGCGGTATTGCCATTCTGTTGATGATCGTATAAATATGATAGTGCTAGATCAATGGGAGATTACTGATGGTGGAAAGATTTGTGATTTTGCTCCTATTTATCGATTTTACAGTAAGGAGAAGAATTCTCATTTTTACACAAAGAGCGAAACCGAGAAAAATAGTCTTATCGCAAATGACTCTAGCTGGAATTATGAGGGAGTAGCATATGAAGTTGTAGAGGGTGTAGACACAGATCTTTCACCGTTATATAGGTTTTATAGTAATAATTATCAATCACATTTCTACACAACGTCATTGAGAGAAAGAGATTTTATAATTGCTAATGACCCTAATTGGTCGTATGAAGGAATTGCATATAATGTGTATACGGAAGCGGGGATAAACCGACAAGTGGTTTACAGGTTTTATAGTCAAGTTTATCGTTCGCATTTCTACACAACAAGCGAAGCTGAAAAGAGTAGGCTTATTGAAAGTGATCCTAACTGGATTTATGAGGGTGAAGCATATTATGCTTCATTATTGAGGCCTTAGAAGACTCAGTCATACTAATTTTGCGCTCACCTTCACGGAGTTCAGTATAGTATCTAGATGACTATCACGAGTGAGGGCAGTTCGATCAATGACCGCCCACTTTCGCAAAACAATAAAAGCTTGCGCATACACATTGCAAGCTTTTATTGTTTGTTGAAATGATAGGGCTCGAACAAAAAGGTTTTGAGTAAAAGCATTTTCCCCGTGGAAGTAAGTCTATGAAACCGTGGGTTTCATAAGAGCGAATCGAGCGAGATCTTCCAGGTACTCCTATGAAATTTGACACAGATTTATTTTTGTGTTATTCTTTTTTTATCTTTCAATATAACCTTAGAATAAGGAGATATCAAGTGGCTAACAAGAAAGCTGTTGAGAAAATCCAACTCTTAATTGAGGAGTTTGGCCTGAGGGAGGTTTGCTGTGCATTAGGCCAATCTCTTGAAAAGAAAGAATTGCAACTTCAAAATATGGATGATTGCTATAAGGAGACCCAAGTAATGTCATTACCTATATCTGGCCACGGCATACGATCTCGAGTTCAGGGTACGCTTGTAGAGCAGTTTGGCATTGTGACTATCTTGGATTTAAAGAATGCTCACTTTAATTTCAAAGGAGGCATTCTTTATCTGAAAAGAGAGGATGGGACTGAAGATCGAATATGGAGTTATGGCACACACAGTCATCAATGCATCTTGCGAGCACTTGAGAGTAAATATGGTGAGGAAGTCTACGAAAAAGATTTTTCTCATCTTCGCATATATTAGCGATGTGAGCCTTTCATCTATGTAGATGTGAGGCTCTTATATTTTGTGAGAGTATTTCCTTTCATAAATAAAGGAGTTTGACACTTTTCCACGATGTCTCGCAAAATAAAAACCTTACTTTGGTGCGTTTTTTTTGAAAAAGTTTAGGAGGGGGGGTGGAGCGTTAAATTGATTTGTATACATGCTCTTGACGTGGTATTTTTTTGGTATCCATGATTCGTGTTGGTTGCTGGAGTTAAACATGTGTGAAGTGGTAGACTTAAACCTTGTACTGACTTTGTTTTAAGTGAGTGCTTTGCTTAAAGTGAGGAGCGTACACATACAATTTTTTAAAAGAGTATTATGTTAAAAGTAAAAGTGCCCAATGAGCAAAGTGATGAGGAGTATATAGAGGAGGGGCTTATCTCCATATTTACGTTGCATGCTGATATAGATTCTGAGTATCAGATTCCAAGTCGTGATGAGATTAAAGAGTCCCGGAAAAGTGACAGCATTACATTTGTTGTGTATGAAGAAGATTCTTGTGTCGGGTTTATTCGAGGGACATATGATGATGACACCAAGAGAGCATTTGTGAAAGATGTCTATGTCTCACCTGACAAAAGACTCTCTGGACATGCGAGAAAATTGATTGAGACTTTTGAGATTGAGGCTAGACGGCTTGGTGCTAAGTCAATTGCTCTGCGTGTTGATGTGAGAAATGCTGCTGCAGTTCGTGCGTGGGAATCATGCTCTTTTGAGCCTTACCAGATGCAAATGAAAAAAGAGATCTAATTTCTTTTGATGTTGTATAAAATTTGAGTAAAGAAAAGGAGAGGCTTGTTGGCCTCACCTTGCTTTAAAGCGTTGAGAAAATGTTTGTTAATTGCTTTCTGAAAGGGGTGGTTAGTATAAACGTTTTTGAGTAGTGACGTTTTATGCCATACTCGTTCCACTGTGGCTCGCCGTTTGTGACCTTCCTATGTCTTTGTAGATTTCTCATTGAGCATCTTATACTCCCACTGTCTTTGATTTCTTTGCTTTGTTGAGATATCTCCAGAGCTGTCAGGGAGCCTTCGCTTCTGTAGAGAGCAGTAATAAGCATCAATTTTTGTTGGGGGACGGATCTTGTGTAGGCTAATATTTGACAAAGACTGATACTTATGATTGCCCCCCCCCTTTTTTTTCATGATACAATGAATTAGCTAAATAATAGTGCGTATTTATGTCGGCAAAAACAAAAAAATCCCGTAAAAATAAGAAGCAGTCTATCTTGAGATATCTGATACCAGTTTTTGCAGTTTTTTCGATTATTGCGGGTCTTGGTTTTTTTGGTGGATCATCACCTGAGCTCTCTCTTTCTGATGCTGCAGAGCATGATGATGTCCTCATCCGTGCTCGTGGTAGTGTTGGTGCAGAAAAAATCCAACTCCGCATCAATGGAAACGTTATGAGTGATTGGAGGCTCTCAAAAGATTGGAGAAGTTTTATCTATAAGCCACCATCACCTGTAACGATTAATGATCTCAGAGTACATTTCATCAACGATCAGCAATCCTCTCAAGGTGACTATAACGTTAATATTGATTTTATTAAAGTGAATGGTAAGCGTTATGACTCAGAGCATTCTTCAACGATTTCTAAGGGTACATGGAAGAGAAGCTCGGGCTGTGCCCAAGGTAGGAAGTCTTCACAGTGGCTTCATTGTAATGGATGGATGAGATATAACGTGCCTGTGGGGACAGTTGTAGGACAAGCGGTGGTTCCAAGAGAGGTGCCACGTAACCACATCAATCTTTCACAAGTAAAGCCAGCAGAGGGTGCTGCGTATACAACTACGCAAAACTTTGGAGTCAGTACACATAGAGATATGAGTATTTTTGAAGATGGTAAGGAATTGGGGCCACAGGGAGCTAGAGATGATCTTATCGGATCGCGTGGTGAAGGACGCTACGCTCTAAGGGATGGCGTACTCAAATTTAGCGCATCGGACAATTCGGACCCACGCAGTAACGGTCGTACATATACTTTTACAACGGTCATTGGTGACCCACCGCCACCACCGCCACCATCACCAATCAACGGAGATTGTGGTGCTGCAGATGGTCGAACTCTTACAACTAAACCGACAAGCGATCTTTGTGTAACAGGTGAAACATCCTCTGTGTCAGGAAATGGCCCATGGACATGGACATGTATTGGATCAAATGGTGGCACACAAGCAAGTTGTCGTGCGCAGATTGCATCATTTCAGGGTAACCACATCAATCTTTCACAAGTAAAGCCAGCAGAGGGTGCTGCGTATACAACTACGCAAAACTTTGGAGTCAGTACACATAGAGATATGAGTATTTTTGAAGATGGTAAGGAATTGGGGCCGCAAGGAGAAAGAGATGATCTTATCGGATCGCGTGGTGGGGGAAGCTATGCATTGCGCAATGGCGTACTCAAATTTAGCGCATCGGACAATTCGGACCCACGCAGTAACGGTCGCACATATACTTTTACAACGGTCATTGGTGACCCACCGCCACCACCGCCACCGCCATCACCATCATCTGTCTGTGGTAATGGTGTCGTAGAATCAGGTGAGTCGTGTGATGATGGCAATACAAGAATTGGTGATGGATGTAGCGCAAGTTGCCAGAGAGAGGGGAGTCTGAGTTGTTATAATCCGTGGAATAACAATGGTAAGAATCTTCAAAATCGTGTTCGTCGTCTCATGAACAGTCCTTATCGGACAGGATTTGGCGCAGCAACAACAGGAGGAACGCAACGTCTTGTTACTGTGACTAATCCGGCAGCAACAGGATCAGGTACCTACGCGGATGTGATTTCGCGCGCGCGCGAGGGGGACTATATTGTCTTTGATCCATCTTATAGTACCTATATTAATGGATGTAAAGGTAACGCATGCGAGGTCCCGGGTTCTGTGACGATTGATGGTTCACAACCCAATGGTAGATATGTGACTCTCAAGAGATCAGATATCACAACATATAATTCAAGCCTGCGCTTCAGTGGAGGCAATAATATTGTAGCTAATCTTGAAGTAGATCATAACTCCAAAGCTACTGCTGTGGCTGTGTCCAACGGAGAAAATTATTGGCTCCATGCTTTCAAGGTTCATAATCCAAATGATGATTCACTTGGCTTTGGTAATCCACGTTCAGATGTCAAGAATAGTGCTGACAAGATCACGATTAGTAAATATCAAGTAATTGGTGGATCTAAAGGTTTACTGGCAAATGGGGCTGGTGAATCATGTCGGGGTGATTCAAATAGAACAGGCTCAGATACGGCCCTTAATCAGCGCAGATCTCACATTACAGTCATTGATTCTGAGCTTGCTGCAGGAACGCGAAATGTACTCAATAGTGGCGCATATATAGATATCATAGGGAGCTATATTCATGGACGAGTAGAGAATGCGATTACCAGATGGGGTGGACAAACAATTATCAGATGTTCATATGTAGACAGTAGGACAGTCAGAGTCCGAGGAATTTACGCACAAGAAGGTACTTACATGTCTGGTGAAAGCAGCTTTGCACCAAGTTTTTGTCCGGAAGAAGCAGAGGTTTATTTGGATAATAATCTCTATCGTCAAAAGGAATACGTATCTGAAAGTTCGAATCCGCGTATAAACGAAAGTGGTTCAGATATTGAGACTGGCAAAGGGGGTCATATGACTAATGGTAAGGCCAGGTGGGACAATCCGTCATCTGGAAGAGCTGTCTTCTCGCGACCGTATGAGCGAGACGTGTTGCAATTTTGTGCGAGCCCAACAGTGAATGTGGATGCTGGTCCAGAATTTACGATTGAGCAGTATTGCGACTAAAGTCTTGATTGTCCACTGGCTTTGATGTGCGCTTGGTCAAGAGACTGAAAAATATGGATATCCAATGGTAAGTGTGGGCCTTTGTGATGAGAATTTGTAAAAAGTCTTGCAAGCAATTGAAGTCTAGGGGGTTATTTTTGGTTGGGATGTCTGAGTGTTGACAGTGATGCCTTGTAAGTTAATGTTCGCTTTGTCGTGTGGTTTTTTGTCATCACTAGTATTGGCTGATCTAATGCAAATTTTGCATGACATAGTATAGCAAGATATAGATACTATGAAAAACGAAATCGATTCAAATTTTGCCATAGCGATACTGGCACTTGTTGCAGCTTGTGTTGGTCTCTCTTTTCTAGTCCTTGCTGAAAGTGATTCGATGCAGCAGTCTGAAATGCATGCAGGTAAATCCAACGAGCAGAAGGTGACTCGTCATTTTCAGCTCACCCCATGTGATGGCTTGGATGATCTTTCGTGCTCGGCTGAAAGTGTGGAATGCAATACTAGCTATCGTTTGGGTGATTTCTGCAGAGGTTTTGTGATGTGTGGTGATACGGACTCTGAGCCAATCTACAGAGAGCAATTTGCAGGATGTAAGGAGTGTGTTGATCGGTGTGATCAGATCAATAATCCTGTAGATGCCTTTGATTGTGAGGTGCAGTGTAGAGAGCAATTTTTAGAAATAACTCCCTCTAGTGAGAGTGGATAAGGTGTTTGATCATTTCTTTTTTCGTGGCGCTCAATTTTAAATGTAATATAAAGCTCTAAATAAAATATAAAGCACCCCGATTTCACTAGTGAAGTCGGGGCGCTGTGCTTCTTTGAGCGAGGGTGGTCTAGTTTGCTAGCTGACTTAAGCCCAGGGGCTTTCAGCATCCTCTAGTACGTGTCTTTGCGTCGTTGTGAAAATGTCACTCATCCATCCACCATCGTATACAAAGGCATTTTTTTGCCAGTATGCAAGTGCATTGTCAAATTCGCTTTTGGTGGGAAACTTTTTACTATCCCATATTTCTGGTGGACTCAATGTTCCTATATGAGCTCCTATCAGCATATAGCTCCGCATGTCAGGGTCTTTGTTGCTTCGACAAAATCCCATGAGCGAAAATATACTTGTTTCCGCGCCGATCATGCCAGTCACTACACGTGATGGGTGTCTTGTTTCCGCACGGTAAGCATATGAAGTGGCATCATTGAGTGAAATGATCGGAGCCTGCACAACACCCTCGGTACCGATTATTCGTCCTAGATCAATCTCGGCTTTAAGGAATGATTGATCGGTTGGTAGTGTCAGCAGTTCAATTGCATCGTATAGCTCTTGTGTGCCAATATTTCGAGCCTCGAGAGTTTCTCTTAAGGTTCGAGAAATGTACACTTCACCATCGCATGCTGTACGATATGACATAAAATCCCTCCAGTAGGGCTGATTAATATTATTTATACCATATATAAATATCTCTATTGTGTCAAATTTTTGTGCAGCTATCTAGTACTTAAAGTGCATGTTAGGGAACTTGACATTCAGCACGCACTGTGCAGCAAGGATGTTATAATCTAGAGGAGAGATACTATGCGATAAAGTGTTATGAACTGATATGTGGCAATAAATTGTATGAATTATGCGTGGCTTGTAACATTCGTACTTCTGTTCATAGCTTTATCGGTCATGGGTTTTAGCTCCTCAGTGACAGATGATCAGATTATCATACTCAGTACGGTGAAAAATGAAGCAGTGATACAGGAAGATACTCGACATATCTCTGACCATGCGTCAGGGGATACTTGGCAAAGTTGCTCGAGTGCCTGGCTTTACGCTGGTAGTTGTGGCGCATCTTCTGTCTACGAAAAACAAAATATACACAGCCTTAAAGCACAGTGGGCACAGATAAACACAGGTGGGGAGCTCCAATTGTGGAAGTCAGCTCAATATAATGGTTGTGGATATGATCTTGATTCTGCATCTGCTATTGCACGGAACTCGCAGGAGCAATATCTCACAGTGCTGGCAAGCTGCAAAGAACTCTCAGGATTTCGCTCTCTCATTTCCTCAGAGTCTCTTACGCAAAAATTTATCGATCAAACACTAAACTTTTTAGCAGAAACAGATTGGTCTGGGGTTGATATAGACTTCGAATGTTATCATTCTTGGTCAGAGAAGGATATGGCTGACTTCGCTACTTTCCTTAAGTCGCTTACACGTACTTTGATTCCAAAGGGGTATAAGGTAAATGTGGCTCTGAGTCCCAAGCTTGATAATGATGTAGAACCAACAAATTTGAATTATGATCTGCTTGCTGAGATTCCAGTCAATGAATGGGAGATTATGGCATATGATTATGTCTATGGATATGGTGTCGATGGTTACGCGCCTGTACAAGATTTGGCATGGGCACGAGATGCTTATACGTATGCGGTATCAAAATTCGACTCGAAGCGTGTAGTGATGGGGATTCCTGCGTATGGGTATCATGTTTCCTGTAATGAATTGGGTGAACCAACCTACTTTAGGGGGGATGATGCACCTTATCTTCCGGGTTATTCTGAAGGTTCTTATGATCAGCGGAGTGGCGAATATACATGGAAAAACAAAGATCGTTGTTACTGGTTTAGTGATCAAAGAGCTATGGATACGAAACGACAGTATCTCGAAGATGCTGGCGTGGAAAAGATTGCTGTATGGGCTTTAGGAGGTGGCAACGCCTGGTTTGGCAAAAAAGAGTCCGAAATGTGTACGCCCCCTCAATAGTGTGCGGCGACTACTTTTTGAATGAAGAAAACGTTGTAAGAGGGTAATAATTATTTTTGACAAAATGAAAATATAGTCTATAGTACTAGCACTGTGAGAATATCGCTCTTGGTGATACAAAATTGAGCAGTTCATGCTGCGACATTATTTTTTTGTCCGACAAAACAAATGAAAATTTCAATAGTCATACCGTGCTTCAATGAAGAAAAAGGAATAGAAGAGACAATTGAGTCCTGCAAGCGTCAAACTGTCGAGCCGTATGAAATTATCGTTATCGACGATTGTAGTACTGACAACACACAGAAAATCATCGAGAAAGCTGAAAAAAAGCACTCGAATGTTCGTGGTTTGTATCTGGAGGAAAATACAGGTCTCAAAAGCAAGGCATTGGAGAAGGGAATTGCGGTTGTAACCGGCGATGTTTTTGTAACGCTCGATGGGGATTCTCTGCTCGACAAGCATTTTGTGGCGTATGTAAAAGAAGCTTTTGAAGAGGATGATAGCATCAAAGCTTTTAGTGGCTTTATCGTTAGCAGAACTCATAATTGGCTGACTGCGTCACGGGCTTTTGAATATCAGTTAGCGCAACACATTTTCAAAAGGGCGCAGGATATATTGGGGTATATTTATGTCATGCCAGGCTGTGCTTCCGCATATGAAACAAAATACTTCAAGAAGAATATAGATTTTCACCATGATTCACTTGCTGAAGACTTGGATGTAACATTTCGCTACCATTTTGAAGGTCAAAATATCTACTTTAGCACAAAGGCTTTGGTATATACGCAAGATCCAGCAAACTTGCAGTGCTATGTAAATCAGTTACGGCGATGGTATGGTGGCGCGTGGCAATGTATTTTTAAGTATCCTTCAAAAATACTAGAGAAGCCGATTTTGACAATGATTATTGGCCTCATGGTTTTTGAGGGTATTTTTGCTATGACGTTGATTTTAATGTTTGCCTACTATGATGTTACCAAGATTGGAATTGCTATGATTTTAAATATAGCTGTCATGGGTCTGGGTGGTTTTATTCTTGCAATTGCTAGAAAGAAAAGTAATCTTTTTTATGGAAGTCTGGTGTATCCCCTTGTCCATACAATTAATATTTATGTGCTCCTTGAGCAGTTTTTTGTGCAAATGTTTAACGATCAGCAAAGTCTTGTGTGGGTGAAGCCTGAGAGGTATTAGTGATCACCTCGAAATCTCTCAATATGGTTTTTGGGAGGTGTCAAGGCGATCTGTTGTAGCTCTGCGCCATTACTTCAGAAATATTCAGTGGAGATATGATTTATAATCATTTTTGCTGATTTCATCTTTCCGAGGTTAATGGAATTTTATTAAGGAATTTAGTTGGTATGTTTTTTGGATCAATTACATTATTGTTATCTATTGCAATTGTTGTTCTTGCAATCATTGCAAAAATTGGGTGGGTGAAGTCCGTATCTGTTTTTTTTCTGGCTTTTTTGACAGTCGGTAGCTTCTTTACTCTCTACACTATTGCAAAGACTAAGGAAGGTGAAAGTCACTACGGTTTGAGATCAATTCTTTTTGGTCAATCACGAGAACATATGCAGGATCAAGATCAGCAGGAAATAGTATCTGTAGATTGTAGGCAGCGAGATTATTCCAAGGTTTCCCGTGATGCACGATTTTATGTTGTGCGTATTGATGATGTGCAGGATGATTATTATTATAAAATTGTACAGCAAATGATCTACGATAGTTCTACTCTCGGTATCAAGACAGTAGTTGGTGTGATACCGGAAAAAGTAACAAGAAATTCTCCTGTATCCAATCTGCTGAATAAGAATAAGTGCGCTTTTGAAATGGCTCAGCATGGCTTAGATCACGATCGTGTTACTCGAAATGGTCAGGAATTTGCTGAGTTTGAAATTCTAGAGTATGAGGAGGCGTATCAAAGGCTTTTGCAGGGCAAGAATATTCTCAGTGATATTTATGCGGTTGATGTTTCGACATTTATTCCGCCTGAGAACCTTCTGTCTGAGGAGGCGACACGCGCCTTGGAAGATTTTTCGTTTAAGCATATCTCTTCGAATGCTGGCTCTCATTTTGACTCTGGTCCGACTGTTTACGAGTATCATACAAAAAAAATCTTTGATCCAGAGCAGGTATTGTCAGGGTGTGAAGATGAGTGGTCAGAGAAAAATTTATGCGTTATCACCATACATCCACAAGATTTTACAAAGCTTGGCGGTGCGATCGATGTGAATTTGTATGTGAAGTACTTCCGCAACTTGCTTGTGGCACTACAGCGTGTGCCAAATGCTTATCCCATTACATTTGATGACTATTCAAAGATTTATAATTACTAGCGACATAGATAAAGTAGATTTTTTTCATTAAGTCCTCAATGAGTAGCATGTTGTGCGACGTGCTATTATTGGAAATAAGGCTTTCTTTCCGGGAGTCATTTTTGTGCTGCTACTATTGAGCGTTGATGCGATTTTCTTTGTGCATGATATAATGAGTTTAAAGAAATCGTATTATGAAAAATAATATTGACTCATGTTTTGCTTTTGCTGTTCTTATGCTTGTGGCAGCTTGCATAGGTTTTTCTATCATTTTTTCGGTGTATTTGGATGGCTATGCGTATCAAGATTATCATCGCGTAGTTCATCCTTTGCCGAAAGTTTCTGATAAATCAACCGGGGAGTGTGTTGTGACTGGTTGTAGTAGTCATATTTGTAGTGATGAGATGATGATGTCGACATGTGAATGGACAGAGGCCTATGCATGTTATCAGAGTGCGCAGTGTGCTCGACAGGCAGATGGTGACTGTGGCTGGACACAAACGCCAGAACTGGAGAGTTGCTTGGCTGTCAGTAGTATGCAACAACAACCGAGTGCAAGTGGTACAAGAGATTTAATGGGAATTGTCACGAGAATTGATCGTGACTCACAGCCATCGCTGGTACTTGGTGATGATGGTATTGTTGATGAGTCTGGCAATGGTCGCGTTGACGGTGGGTGGTATGTAGAATTGGATTCTGGTGATCGTATACAAACAGGTTCAGGTGAGGTGCTAGAAAAAGATTTTTTTACACATGATATATCACACATTCAACCTGGGGATGTAGTTCACGTGAGGACACGTCTTAATGAGTATGCCGCATTGGATTTGCACTGTGATGAGTGTTTTCTACAATTGAAATAAGTCTTTTTTCGGATAATTGACTGCAACTTACACGAGCTTACATAGATGTACAAGTATTTTGACGGTGATTTGAGGTGGGTACAGTAATGATTAGCATTCAGAGATGAAAGGATATATCGGTGTTTTTGATTCTGGTTTTGGAGGGTTGAATATATTGCGTGCACTAGATAGGGAGCTGCCTGAATATGATTATTTATATCTGAGTGACACAGCAAGAAATCCTTATGGCGATCGCTCACATGAGCAGGTCTATGATTTTACTGTTGAGGGAATAGATAAGATGTTCTCATTTGGTTGTGAGTTGATTATTTTGGCTTGTAATACTGCATCAGCAAAAGCTCTGAGAAGAATTCAAATGGATTATTTACCAAAGAATCACCCACATAAAAAAGTTCTTGGTGTTTTGATCCCTGGCGCAGAGGAGGCTATTGATGTGACGAGAAATAAGAAGGTTGGTGTCATGGGGACGATAGGAACAGTTACAGCCCATACATTCAAAAAAGAAATTTGTAAACGAGATCCTCAGATTGAGGTTTATGAGCAAGCGTGTCCGTTACTTGTTCAATATGTTGAGGCTGGAGAGTGTGATTCTCCTGCTGTAGGCAAGGCGTTGGAGGAATATCTCAAGCCGTTAACAGACCAGAATGTGGATACGATCATCCTTGGTTGTACGCACTATGGCATGCTTGAAAAGCATATTGGGGATCTAGTGGGCAATATCGCACTGATTGCGCAAGGACCGGTGGTTGCGAGGAAGTTGGATGAATATCTCAGGATACATTGCAAGACTGAACGAGAGCTTACTAAAAATAGCAGGAGGAGTATTTATACGACAGATTTATCGGATCAGTTTATAAGGCTTGGATCAGATTTTTTTGGAAAAAAGATTGCGGCTGAAGAAGTTGTTTTGTAGTCGGGAGATGAGGTGATGGAGGTGGTAAGTGGTTATGTGGGGTTACATAAAGCCGCTATGAAGATGATTTGCCTATGATATAATTTGTTCTACATGTAAGAATTGTAAGATATACTCACATGAAAATTTTTGCAGCTCTCTTAGTTGGCGCAGCTCTCTCTGCAGCTTTTTTCATGGGATACAATCATTTTTCTTCAGAGGAAAAAGAGCAACTACATGTTGTGGAAAAAGCTACAGAAAAGACGATTGGGCAGTCTCGGACAGATTTATCACACGACAAGAAAGATCTTTATGATGACAACGTAAGTGTTGTTGCAAAATGGAATGCGCTTGCACTAGAGATTATTGCAGGAACGCAGCTTAATCCGCCAGAGGCATCTCGTTTTTTGGCAATTTTACATATAGCAATGTTTGAGGCTGTGAACTCTGTCGATAAAGAATATGAACCATATCATGCTTATATTGAAACTACGGAGAGAGTGGAGTATGATAAAGAGCTGATTATTTCTTCTGCTGCGCAAGTGGTTATTGATCATTTTTATCCAAGATTTGAGATACTAACACAGAAAGAGATGTTGTCTGTGGGCCCAGAGCATGGGGTGTCCCAGAGGGTGGGTCGTGCAAGTGCTCGTCAAACTGTTGCGCTACGGTCATTTGATGGTGCGACGGGTCAGGCGGAATATGATATAAGAGATGTAATAGGGTCGTGGAAAGCGACGCCACCATACTTTGAATCACCACTTTTACCACACTGGGGCTCTGTGGAGACATTTGTCGATAAATCGTCCGAGTACTATGCATTAGCGCCGCATGAGATCAATAGTAAAGCGTATGCAAAAGAGTTTGATGAGGTAAAAAAAATGGGAGGCCTTCACTCTGATACACGCACAGAAGATCAGAGTGAGATTGCAAAGTTCTGGGCAGACGGCAAGGGAACGTATACGCCACCTGGTCATTGGAATATTATCATGCACGAGGCAACGCAAAATGATTCCGCACTTTCACTTGAGGAGGAGGCGCGATGTTTTGCTCTCCTGAATATTGCAATGGCTGATGCAGGAATCCAGACGTGGAAAGCTAAATTTGACTATGAATACTGGCGACCAATTGATGCGATCCGCATGGCTGCAGAAGATGGTAATGAAGAGACTGAAGCATCTGTGGAATGGTTTAACTATATAGAAACACCAAACTTCCCAGAGTACCCTAGTGGTCATAGTGCATTTAGTGGTGCTGGAGCAGTAGTTCTCACTGAAATACTTGGTCAGAGGAGCTTCGAGACATATTCACTTGGGTTGCTGGGTGTAACAAGAAAATATGACTCTTTTCAAAAAGCGGCTGACGAGGCAGGGATGAGTCGTATATATGGTGGCATTCATTTTCAAAAAGCAAATATAGAGGGCTTGCGAGTTGGTGAGGAGATTGGTCGTTATGTCGCCACACGTGTCATGACCAAAAAATAATCAGCAAAAGGGTAGTTCGCCATTGCCAGAGAAGGGAATTATTGTCGTAATCCCAGTGAGTTGGCGTCTTCTTGGGCATACTTTTTGGTAAGCGTTAGCTGATAGGATCCAAAAAGCAAAAAGATCAAGATGAGGACGGATTTATAGAAAACCCAATAAGAGAGGGGTAGTGCGAGGCCGATGAGTAGATTTAGTATGCCAGCCAAGATCAAAAAAAGGCCCCACCTTCTACAAAGCTCTTTCCATCCTTCATTGGTGATAGCAAAGATATTTTCAAACATTGCTTTAAGAGGTAGGCGATTATTTTTTTGCATAAAAAATATTGCTGCACCAAAGATGGTGTAGTAGAGCGTGTCACGAAAAATGAGAATATTGGGATTGTTACTCAGGTATGTGAGTAAGCCTGCCAAGGTGGTTGTGCTTGCAGCTATCAGTGTGAAGTAGGGGATTCTTTTGTGTAGTACTAGTGAAATGGCTGTTGCGATGAATGTCGCGCAGACGAGGCCCAACACTGCGAACGAGAACTCGCGCGTATAAGCAAAGAGTGTGAAAAATATAACAAGCGGCACACCCTCAAGGAGAAAAAAGGAGGTGAGTGATTTTACAGTTTTGGAGGTCATGTATGTTGCATTTTTTCTAGAAAAACCATGTCCATATTTTCTTTTTGTGTCTGATTGGATGGGGGTGTGTATGAGGTCGGATCTCATAAATTGGGGGATTTGTTCTGGCGGCGAATAGCTGACTTTGCATGAGATGTTTTTACAAAGGTGAGCCAGTTTGTGTTTGGTTTTTCTCGGTTTTTTTCTGTAACAATCTCGATGACCTGTCCGTTGGATACGATAGAATCCAGTGGTGCCATCTTTCCATCAACACGCGCACCAACTGCAGTATTGCCAATGTCTGTATGAATAGCGTATGCAAAGTCTACAATTGTTGCTCCCTCTGGGAGTTCGATTACGTCACCCTTTGGCGTAAAAGCAAAAATATGATTTTGAAGGAAGTCAACACGTAAGCCTTCCATGAATTCATCTGGGTTATTGCCAAGATCCTTTTGCCATTCACGTAGTTGCTTTGCCCATTTTACCTCATGAGAGATTTCGTGATTCTTTTTGCGGGGATCAAGATATGATCGCCAACCAGAACGTTTGCGTTCCTCGTAAAGCCAGTGTGCAGCAATACCGAGCTCTGCCTCGTCATGCATTTGCCTAGTGCGGATCTGAATTTCGAGGATCTGCCCTTCTGGTCCAAAGATTGTTGTGTGGAGAGACTGGTAACCATTTGGCTTGGGAAGGGAGATGTAGTCTTTGATACGACCAACCATGGGGCGGTAACGTCGATGGATCACACCAAGTGCTTCGTAGCATGATGCAACATCAGGCACGATGATACGCACGGCGATGATATCGTAGACGCGACTCACGTCGCCATCGTGTTTTTTTATTTTGAGATACAGACTGTAGATTGCCTTTGCACGCCCATGAATGTCAACATGTTTGATGTTACCCTCTTTGAGGATTTTTTTCATGTCTGCGAGGGCACGTTCGAGATAGGCGCTTTTTTTGGAGAGAATTTCTTCGCTGATTTTTTTGGTTGCGAGGTAGCTCTCTTTGTCGAGGTATTTGAAGGCATTTTCTGCAAGGGCGGCACGTACCTCGCCGATTCCAAGGCGGTTCGCGATCGGTACGTAGATTTCCATTGTTTCGTTTGCGATGCGTTGCTGCTTGTCAGGACGCAGGTGCTCAAGCGTCCGCATATTGTGGAGACGATCTGCAAGCTTGATGATCACTGTGCGTATATCATCACCCATAGCAAGAAACATTCTGCGCCAGTTTTCAAGCTTATAGTCGTCTGTTTCGCTGCGCAGTTTCATTTTGCCGAGTTTGGTGATGCCTTCAATCATGCGTGCAATGTCGCTGCCAAATTCTTTTTCGATCATTTCAAGTGTGACGTTTGTATCTTCTGGCACGTCGTGAAGAAGTCCAGCAGCTACGGTGCGAGAGTCCATACCAATTCCAGCAAGGATTTGTGCTGTTGCAAGAACATGTTGAATATATGGCACACCGCTGGCACGTTTTTGTCCACGATGCGCCTTGTCAGCCATGATAAAAGCTCTTGTGATTAGTTTTTTGCCGCGGGAGCTTGGTGTGACGGGGAAAGCATCAAAAACACTTTGCAGCGTCCGCATCTCATGGGTATTTTTTGGAAGTGTCATGACGTGACGTTGAGGATAAATGATATCTCTATCATAGATGATTGTGTGAATTTTACAAATCTGTCCCTCGGCCTCATTTTTTGAAAAAAAATAGGAGATATTGGATATTTGTGGTTCTCCTCTGCGTCTTATTTTTTGCGCGTGCAAGTTTAGCTCTGTGTTGGTTGTTGTGAAAATTGCATTGTTGACTTGTATGCACCATAGATTGGTGCGCTCTATAGGTCTGTCTTTTTTTGTTATAGAGTGTTATAGTGTGCGAACATAAATATTTCTATGATAGCAGGATTTTGGGAACAACTGGATACACCAATTTTTGCGCTTGCGCCAATGGAAGATGTGACTGATGTGGCATTTCGGACGTTGTTTGCAAAGTATTCGCCACCTGAGACAGTGCTGTGGACAGAATTCACATCAGCAGATGCATTGGCGCATGATTTTGGTCGAACGCGTGTTGATCATCGGTTACGTTTTGACAGAGAAAAAGAAAGTCCTATAGTTGCACAGATCTTTGGTTCCAATCCAGAAAATATTGAGATTGCTACTCGTTTATGCGTGGAGCGTGGATTTGATGGTGTAGATTTGAATATGGGTTGCCCTGTAAAGAAAATTGAAAGTGCGGGGTCGTGTAGTGGTCTCATTCGAACACCTGATATCGCAAAAGAAACAATTGAGGCGGCAAAGCGAGGGGCTAAACGGTTAGGTGGTTTGGATGCTCCTGTAAGTGTAAAGACGCGTATTGGGTATAACGAGATTGATCTTCCTGGCTGGATTGGATTTTTGCTCAAGCTGGATTTGCCAGTACTTACTGTTCACCTGCGAACAAAAAAGGAGATGAGTGACGTCCCTGCGCACTGGGAATTGATGTCTGAGATTGTGCAGATGCGAGATGCCCTTGCACCCAAGACGTTGATCATTGGCAATGGAGATATTCAGAGCATGGAAGAAGCAAGAGTGAAGATGAGTGAAACAGGCTGTGACGGTATTATGGTTGGACGTGGAGCGTTTGGAAATCCATGGTTTTTTGATGAATGTTATACGCCAACGATGCAGGACAAGTTACGCGTCCTTGTCGAACATACACATCTTTTTGAAAAAGAGTTTTTGACGCAACCAGAGAGTCGCAATAATCATAGTAAAGACACCGCAGAAGGCTGGCATAGAATGAAAAATTTTGCCATAATGAAAAAACACTTTAAAGCTTATGCGAATGGTTTTGATGGAGCTGCTGGTTTACGTGCAAATCTCATGAAGGCAGATAATGCGCTGCAAGTGGAGGAGGTTGTTGCGCATTTTTTGCGCAGCCTTAAAGAGAATTCTTGATAGCGTGGAGTGTAAATAGAAAAAATGATTGGACACGTATGAAATTTTTTATAAAATTTGTTATCTACCTTATAGCTTTTCTCATCATCCTTAGTGTGATGTGGAATTTTTTGGTTGGTGAGTCAATTTTGACATCTCTTTTTTAAATTCTTTGATAGATTGTCGCATAATGAAAATAGCAGTTCTCGTTTCTGGTGGGGTTGATAGTAGCGTTGCACTCACACTCCTCAAGGAGCAGGGTCATGATGTTACGGCTTTTTATTTGAAAATTTGGCTTGAGGACGAGATGGCATACCTCGGATCATGTCCATGGGAGGAGGATTTGCATTATGCACAATCTGTGTGTAAGCAGCTGGGCGTGCCACTTGAAATTGTGCCTCTACAAAAAGAGTATCATGCACGTGTTGTGCGCTATACAATTGATGCTGTAGCCGCGGGTTTGACACCGAATCCTGACATTCTTTGTAATCGTGAGGTAAAGTTCGGTGCTTTTATGGAGGTCTATGACAAGGAGTATGGTGACTCTTGCGACATGATTGCAACAGGGCATTACGCACAAATCTCACATAAAGATGGTGGTGAGATCGAGCTGCGTCAAGCACCGGATGCCGTAAAGGATCAGACGTATTTTCTTTCAATGATGGAAAGAAGTCAGCTGAGTCGTGCTCTTTTTCCGATTGGTCATTTAGAAAAGAAAGGGGTGCGAGATTTGGCGCTAGAGTATGATCTTCCAACAGCACATCGCAAAGATTCTCAGGGTATTTGTTTTTTGGGTCAGATTCCTTTTGGTGATTTTGTGCGTCATCACTTAGGAGTTCAGAAGGGTCGTTTCGTTGAAAAAGAATCTGGCAAGGACCTAGGTGAGCACGATGGTCATTATTTCTATACGATTGGACAAAGGCGGGGTGTCACAGTTGATAATGGCCCGTGGTATGTTTGCGATAAAGATCCTATAGAGAATGTTATTTATCTGACGCATGGTTTTTCTGGCGAGGATCAGAGCAGAGTTCAACTTGTTCTCAAGCACATGAACTGGATTAGCGATGTGGAGCTTGGTGGGGTTACGAAGATCAAACTGCGACATGGACCAGAGTTTGCGTGCATTGAGTCCATTTCTTATGATAATAAGGCAGGGTGTATGAATATCACGCTGCAGGAAGGTGATCGTGGTATAACTTCTGGTCAGTATGGTGTTCTCTATACAGGAAATGATGTCTGTGTGGCGGCGGGTGTTATTGTCTGAAGTTAAGGATTGGAAGTCAAAAACTCTCGGGTGGGTTTAGTAGTGCGTGAGATGAACACACCTTGTTTGTAACGTTTACTGGGTTGGGAGGGGCAGGTGCCTACCTGTTGACACACAGATAGTTTTGTATCCTTGTGCTGATTCATTTTGGCAAAGTATGCAGCTCGGTTTATGGATGTTTGATTCTAGGTCTCGTTGTATAGAAAAAAACTCGCTGCTAGGCGAGTTTTTTGTTTCTAGGATGTTGTGACGCTTTATTCGTCTCCCATGACACCAAAGAGGTGAAGAAGATTTTGGAACACCGCAATAAAACTTATGAACATAACGATAGCGCCGAGGATGGCATGTTGCTTCAGGGCTTTTTCATCACCTGCGTAGGCATTGTAGATCGATTTGTATCGCTGATTATCATAAGCAATACTTGCAGAAAAAACAACAACGACAACTGCTGAGACGACGATGCTTAGCATGTCGTTGCCAATAAAGTAATTTGCAAGGCCAGCAATGATTGCGCCAATCATACCAATGAAAATTGCTGGACCCCATCCTGACAAGTCTTTTTGCGTCGTGCGACCGTAAAGTGAGAGCCCTGCAAACATCACGCCTGTAGCAAAGAATGCTGTTGCGATAGATGCTCCTGTGTAGGCATATGCCAAAGTAGAAAGGAGCACGCCGTTAAATGCTGCAAATGCCAAAAAAACGATACGACCAACTTCTGGTGGTATGCTCAGTGCAATCCGCTGAATTCCGAAAACAATCCCGAGATATAGAAGCGGCAGAGCGAATCCGAGATTTGCAAGTGCAGCAAGTGTCGCGTTACCTTGTGTTGTTGTAAGTGTGACGTAGGCTGTTAATGCGCTGACTGCCATGCCAGCTGTCATCCATCCATAGATAGAAGAATAAAATGAGGAAAGTGTTGAGGTGCCAACATTTCCCTCAATACGTGTTTGTGAATTCATAGATAGTGTAATTTTTTGTAACTTAACTGTATAAAGACATTATAGGACTTTATACGCATTGCGTCAAATATTTTCAACTCTTTTTTTGTGGTGCTATGTTATAATAAGACTGAACTTTTTATCGTTTTGGTACGTCGCAAGAAGTGTAGATAAGATTTTTGTGAGGCTTGGTATTAGATTTTTTTACGTATTGAAGTATAAGGTTCTTAAAAAGAAAAATGAAAGAGTATGAGAGATCGACATCTACAATTGTGCGTCGCGTTTTCCTTTGTTTTTGCAGTGATGATGTATGGTACAGACACACGAGCCCAAACAGCTTCCGCGGAAGAGAATGAGTGGGGTATGGTGATTGAAAAGCCTGAAATTAATTCTGCGCCAGGTTCTCTTGCGCAAGGACTGGTGACGATTGCGGTGCCCAAGGAGTCGGTTGTAGGTGATGATGTTACGGTCTTTCTCGATTTAAGTGGCGCCAAAGATGTTCGTTCAGCGTTGTCGAGTAATGTAAAGAAAGTATTGAGTAGTCTGCGATTCTACGCTGCTGTACCAGAGGATTATAGTGAGGATTTTGCTAAAGATAATAATATTGAAGCGCTTTGCAAGAAGCGCGATGATAGTGAGGATTTGGATGCGTGGTGTGATGGAGTTGCCCAACTGGAGATTTCATTGGAGGAGGCTTCTGATGCCGGGAAGATACGCGTACCTTACACAGTCCGTATTCCTGCGGATGCGACTAGTGCGGCGGCATTTTTTACTCTTTCGAATTCAGCACAAGGTGATACGACAGATTCTACACTTTCATCTGCTGCACTTTTATATAAGCCTCCGCAAAAGAAAATCTTTGCAGCAGATATCCATGAGCTAAAATTGCGGAGATCTCTCAGCGCTTATAATTTCGTAGGTTGGATGCGCAATGGATTTCAAGAATCTTATGATGTCGATGTGACTATTGCAAGTCGTGGTACAGAAAAAATTCCCTATACAATCACTATCGTGCGTGAAGTAGATGATCGTGCCGATTTGGAAAATAGTGCAAAAAATGAAATTGCGTCTGGTGAGAAGATGAATCAGGAGTTTTTCCCAGGTATTGCAGTTCCAAGGATTGGTAGTGCTGCATTTTATGCGAGATTAACGTATGAAACACCTGATGGTGAAAAAAGTGTTGTAACGGACAAGGCAACTGTTTCTTTGTTGCCTATTAAGGAGGTGTTGAGTGTTATCGGGCTCTTGTTGGTGGGATTTGCCGGACTTGGTCTCTTTAAAGGACTGCGACAGAGAAAGCAATTAGATTCTACTTCTGGAGATGCACTATTTGAGCAAGATTCTGATTATGATCAAGATCCTCAGACTCGTGATGGTCATGGTCAGGAAGGTTCATTTGTCCACAAGCAACGTGCAGTTCGAGAGAATGCACAGCATACGGGTTATCGTGAGAATGTTGGTGGTCAACAGCAGCGGGTGATGGGTAATGGGGTGAATTCCGATCTTGCCATAGCAAAGAGCTCGGATTACGCTCGTGGTGAATCACGTAGTGTTGAGGCGCAGCGCCCGCCATTGCAGTCTGTGCGTTTAGGCGAGCAACAAAATCGTCACGTTAGTATGCAAGCTCAGCCGACAAGGGAGTTCAATCAAGGGAGGCAGGATCAATTCCATACGCCACCAAAAAATGATGGTCAGGCAATTGACATAGATTGGATGCGAGAAGATGAGGGTGTTTTTGCAGATGCTATGCGTCTTCAAGAAAGACGTTCGAATATTCGTGTTGGTGCATTTGCTATTGTCTTGCTAGGCCTTTGTGTGTTTGCAGCGATTGCTACTTTGGGTAAGACGTTTCTTTTTAATTCTTCTAATAAAGATGTTGTGTCATTGGAGGATGTGACAACGGATAGTGTAGAGACTCCAATACAAAATCAGGATCCTGTGGAGAACGAGAGTGATGTGGATGACGTAAAGGATGAAAAAAATGAATCTGTAAAAGTTGTGGAGCAAGCGGTAGTTCCTGAGGTGCCAGAAAAAGAAGTTGCACAAGAAAAAGTTGTACCAGGGTCAATTACTGTCCAGGTCCTTAACGGCGGATCGCGCACGGGCTATGCTGGAGAGATTACTCAAACAGTTGCTGCGAAACAATATAAGGCATTGCCGGCAAAGAATGCAAGTCAGAAGTACAAGAATTTTATTGTTTATCACCGTAAGGGGGATCTTGTATCTGCGCAAGCGCTTGTTGATGCGATCGGATCTCTTTCTGGAGTAGTCTTTGAAGAGTCAGAAGCGGTTCTCACAAAATACAGTGCAGATCTTGTCGTTGTGCTTGGCGGCTAGGGAGGTAGTGCTGCGCTGACGGCATGTTATGATGAGTTTATGTACATCATGAAGAGGTGTGGGCCTAGCTTATTATTTGTTTATGATGATTCTGTTGATGTAGAATAATAGTGGAATTTGTAAGAAGTAAAACATGAAACTCGAGAATTTTAATACGTATTTTTTCTTTATCGTACTTACATGTGTGAGTGTTGGTGCTTTTATGCTTTTCCTTCCATTTGTGAGTGCAGTATTTGTCGCTGCACTTTTTAGTGCAATGTTTGGTGGCTTGCAACAAAAGCTAACAATGATTCCTTATTTGGGACGATATCTCATGAAGTCTCCTGGCCTGACATCTGCGCTTATGTGTTTGTTTGTTGCTCTTGTGATTGTGATGCCGGTGGTTGGCGTTGGAAATATTGTTGCGAATGAAATTGCCCATGTCGTGGTGGAGGCGCGTACGGAAGGTTCCCCAACGAATGAGAGTATCAAAACTATCACGGAGACTTTTTTTGCAAGTAGACTTGGGCAGGGTGCAGCTGCGTATTTGCAGAATACTCTTGGAGTCACATCTCTTGATGATGGTATAGGGAGTGTTATAGCTGGTGCTGGCGACAATATCTTGGCTTTGGCACGCGGAGCATTTGGTGGTGGTGCGGGTGATGCAGCACAAACAATTGTTAAAAAAACATATCAAGGTGTTGTGGGTGGTGTATTATGGACATTTGTGATGTTTTTTACGTTGTTTTACTTTTTCATTGATGGTAAACGATTTGTAAGCCGTATCATGGCTTTGAGTCCACTGCGGGATACCCATGAGACACTCTTGATAGAAAAGTTTTTATCAATGGCGCGAGCGACCCTCAAGGGCACATTTATTATTGGTGGTGTGCAGGGCTCCATTGGTGGTCTTGCGTTTCTTGTGGCTGGCGTCTCATCGCCAATGTTGTGGATGGTCATAATGATTTTCTTATCTGTCATTCCTGCGCTTGGTGCAGGACTTGTTATTTTCCCTGCTGGTGTGATCATGCTCTTTATGGGTCATGTGTGGCAAGGTGTTTTCCTGCTTTGTGTAGGAGGTGTGGTTGCGTCAATAGACAATGTTATGCGACCAAAGCTTGTTGGTAGTGATACACAGATGCATAGCCTTTTGATTTTTTTTGGTACGATTGGTGGGATGAGTGTTTTTGGCTTGATAGGATTTATCGTTGGACCTATCATCATTGCGCTTACGATTGCAATGTGGGAAATTTACGCATACGAGTTCAAGGAGCAGCTCCAGAAATATAATGGATAATGTAATGTTGGGTGAATCGCTAATTGTCATGTGCTTAGACGGCGAAGTGTTATGATGGTAGAAGATTTCTTCGTTGTGATATGCGTTAATGATTTTTATGGGTAATTTTGCACATGTGTTTATGCTTGTTGGTGGCATGATATTCGCCATAGGCTTACTATATTTCGTTGCTCAACAGTTCGGTATGTCTAAATTGCCAGGTGACATTGTCTGGAAGAAGGGTAACTTTACGTTTGCTTTTCCCATCGTTACATCAATCATTCTCAGTGTGATTGTAACGATTGTTTTGAATGTTTTTTTGCGGAAGTGAAGATCAGCGTTTGGCTGTTATATACGGCTATATGCTTGGGACTTTCTGCATTGAGGTGTTGTGCATGGCTCTGATGCTTTTGAGTGCCAACATCGCCTCACGATACATGTGTGTGCCTATATAGACGGTATGATTTTGTGAAAGTTGAGACTGCTCATTTTTCGTGTGAGTAGCTTGTATGTCATGATAGGTATTGTGTTAAAACGATTTTAAGAGTGATCTATGCGTATAGGAATCGATGCAAGATTTTTGGGGCCTGAAAGTAAGGGTCTTGGTCGTTACACGCAAAAACTTTTGACACACCTGCAGGATATAGAGGATCGTAATCGATATGTTATCTTTTTACGAAAAGATAACTACGATCTCTTTGAAGTAGATGATCCGAGATTTGAGAAGGTTCTTGCAGATTATCAATGGTATAGCTTTTCAGAGCAAATATTTTTTCTTGCCAAGCTGTGGCGTGCAAAATGTGATTTGGTACATTTTCCACATTTTAATGTGCCGATTTTTTATATGAGACCCTTCATTGTTACGATTCATGATCTCATATTGCTGCGCTTTCCCACGCATGACAACTCATCGCGTGGCAAGGTATTATACTGGCTAAAGTATCAAGTCTATAAATTTGTCATCGCTCGTGCAATTCGTCACGCAACCAAGATCGCTGCTGTCAGTAAATTTACTCGGGAGGATATAGTACGGCAATATAAGGTGCCACGTGAGAAGATTTTTCTTACCTATGAGTCTGGTTCGGAGATCGATATGAAAAATGTTAATAATATTTTGGCTGAGTCAGCAGTGCATAGTATAATAGAAGATGGATACAAGTATTTTCTCTATGTAGGGAATGCATATCCTCACAAAAATTTAGAGATACTCGTAGAGTCTTTTGTTATTTTTCTTAAAGCTCAAAATAAAAAAGGCTCTGATCTAAAGGATCTGAGACTTATACTTGTCGGACGTAAGGATGTGTTTTACGAAAGGTTGGAATCTGTGATTGGAGGTTGTGCTCGGAGATATGATATGGAAGATTTTTCCAATCGTATTGTTATACTTGACACAGTTAGTAATGGAGCTCTCAGTCAACTATATCGTAATGCACATGCATTTATTTTTACTTCTCTCTACGAGGGTTTTGGTCTGCCTCCGCTTGAGGCATGTGCGCATGGCATTCCAGTTCTTTCGTCCCAACTATCGAGTATGCCAGAAATTTTGGGCGATGCAGTTTTGTACTGTGATGTGCAGGACGTACATGCCGTTGCATTGAACATGGAGAGAATTGCTGGTGATATACATTTGCGAGAAAATTTACATATAAAAGGTCCTCTACAGGCAAAAAAATTCTCTTGGAAAAGAATGGTGCAACAGACACATAGCCTTTACAGTATTCACGATACCACCAATAAATAGCGATACGTTAAAGCTCCAGGAAACATTATGGACATCGTCCGCAATCAAAAACAAAAAGATCACACACATCATTCCTTTGACGAGCAGGATGATTTAGATATGCTTTTTGAAGAAGATGTCTATGTCTCGGGTGACGAGATGAAGCAAGGTCGGTCTGCATCAGAGGTCAAGGCTTATCCTGACCTTGAAGATTGCGCATATATTTCTGAGCAAAGAGCCACACCACACGCAATTGCGGGAGATCATGATTATCAGGCACGCATTCGTCAGAATAATGCTCACATGATAGCTCTGCGTGAAGCGGCGCAGAAAGAGCGAGAGGCTCATGAGCAACTCATTGCGCAACAACGGGCACGTATGCGGGAGCGCATGGAACAAAAGAAAGCTGCGAAATCTACACATCCATATACGATGACATCAGCTGATGCAATGGTTGTTGCACCCCAATCAGAGAATGAGGCAGATCATGTGTTTCATGAGGTGTCACATACTGTAGTTGGTGGGGTTTCAGGTGATGTTGGTCATGTACAGGATTTTTTTGATACTGAGGTTGTTGATCATAATTATAATCAGGAGCGAAAGCATCTTTTTAAGGATAACGTCACCGATGTTTCTCAGTATGATCATTCTGTCCCCCAGGAACAGTTTGGTGCAAACACTTCAAAAGGTGATAATTCTTATGTGTTGGAATCAGATCTGTGGCGAGAAACTGCTCGTGAGGTAGTTGACGATGGTGCATTATCTGCAGAAAGTTGGGGGATGCCGAGTACGGTACAAGAATTTGATCGAGAACAGTCTGATGAGTATGTGCAAATGTCACATGAAAGTGCATTAGATAATAAAGTACAAGAAAGACAGGGGTGGGAATCTCAGAATCAGATTGTTACACAAGAGAAAAAAAACCTTGAAAAGTATAAGGAAGAGACATCTGATTTTTTGCGTGTGAACCAGAGTCTTGATACTCAGACTGACAGAGATCATGTTGAGATTCCTGCGACTGTACAACCTCAAGATCGACAGGCAATTTCGGCATTGAAAAATGTTGTGATCCCAGGTGATGACCTTTTTGGTCGTATTGAGCCTGTACAAGGAGTGGAAGGAAAAAGCTTTTCTCGTCTGGATACTTCGACGGAAGATGTGATTCAAGAGGATGACCCCACTCTTATTGAGGTGCCAGAACTACCACGTCTTACAGGAGTGAGGTCAGATGATTTTTTTGAAAATACACTTCGTGATTCGACGGACATCCAAGAGCTCCCTGAGCGAGAAAAACGCACTCATGAGACTGTGAGCGAGACTTCTGTTCATCCTACACAGAAGGTTGTGGTGGATGCTGATGAAAATAGATCGAAATTGAAGGTGTTCAAGAGCAACGGATTGAAGCGTGATTCGTACGAGAATTCTTTTGCATCACCTAAATTGACTAATCAGTTGGGACAGATTTCACTTAAAAAAATGTTTCAGAAGGCACGTCATGTTAGTAATGGCGGAGTCACATGGCAGAGAGCTGGTTTCCATTTTGCTATTGTTGCGCTTACATTGTTGGGCATGGCGTCAGGCGTTGTCTTTGTAGGTAATGCTTTTGCGACGAAAGATCATGTAATGCAAACTGCAAATGATGCTATTGATGCACTCAGGCAAACAGCAGCCGCGGCAAAGGGTGGAGATCTTCTTGATGCATCACAGAGTGCTCATGCTTCACATGATCTTTTTGTGCAGGCGTATGATGATTTGTCACAAATGAATAATCTCCTTGTTGGCTTGTCACGATACATCCCTGGTGCGTCTAAGCTCGCAAGTGGTGATGCCCTTGTTGAGGCTAGTGTGCACCTCAGTCATGCGCTTACAGAGTTAACGGATTTATCGAGGGATATTCATAGTGTGTATGCGCGAACTGATGGTGGCGGTTTCGAGAATTTTTCTGTTGCTGATGTTTTTGAAGCATTTTTTGGTCGATCTCAGGGTCTGGTTGATTCTCTTAATCGTGCAACTGATGCGATTGATCGTGTTAATGTAGCTGATGTTCCACGTGAGCAAAGGGATGAGTTTATCAGGCTATCTCGATTATTGCCACCAATTGAAGCGATCATGGAAGAGGCTGTTACTTTGCAAGAGCCTTTGCGAGATCTGTTTGGTGTACATTCGCCACGTACGTATCTTTTTCTTTTTCAAAATAACCATGAAATGCGTGGAAGTGGTGGCTTCATAGGAAGCTATGGTTTCCTTGATATAGCATCGGGGAGAATTCGAGAATTTAAGATTGATGGTATCTATAATCCGGATGGTCAACTTATTGACAAGGTTGTGCCACCGCGACCAATCCAGAAAATTTCAGCTGCATGGAGTCTGCATGATAGTAATTGGTGGCCTCATTTCCCTAAGAGCGCTGAGAAGGCTATTGATTTTTATGGGAGGACTGGTGGACCAAGTGTTGACGGCGTTATTGCTGTGACGCCTGTAATGGTGGAACGTCTCCTTGATATAACTGGTCCTATTGCTTTGCCAGAGTATGACGTTACTCTTACGAGTAAGAATTTTATTCAGTTAACACAATATAAGGTGGAAATTGATTATGATAAACAAGAAAATCGTCCAAAGAAAATCTTATCTGATCTTATGCCGGAGCTTCTTGGCGCCTTGAAGAAGGATCTGAATGCTGCAAAAATGACGGCAATCTCACGTGTTTTTCTTGATGGTTTACGAGAGCGCCATATCATGCTTTATATGCGTAATGAAGAGATACAAGATATGATCACCCGCCATCATTGGGGTGGGAGTTTGCTTGAGACGCAGGATGATTATCTGAGTGTCGTGCACAGTAACATTAATGGATTTAAAACTGATGGAATCATTACTGAAAATATCTCGCACAGTGCCCGTATTAGTGCCCAAGGTCAAATCATCAACA
>CALDDM010000009.1 GCA_937936355.1 Minisyncoccota bacterium | reverse complement strand
CCTGAAGTTTGAATCAGGTGTTCACCGTGTACAGCGTATACCCGAGACCGAGAAACAGGGTCGTGTTCACACGTCTACTGCAACTGTTGCGATCATTCCTGAGGCTGAAGAGGTCGATGTTTCTATAGAGGCAAAGGATCTGCGTATCGATACCTTTGCTTCATCTGGGCCAGGAGGACAAAGTGTGAACACAACCATGAGTGCAGTTCGTATAACTCACATTCCTACGGGTACAGTCGTTTCCTGTCAAGATGGAAAATCACAGCATCGCAATAAGGAACAGGCTATGAAAGTTCTACGCTCACGTATTTTACAAAATCAGCAAGATGAGATCGCACGGCAAGCTTCTGATGAACGAAAGTCACAAGTTGGTACTGGTGATCGTAGTGAAAAGATTCGCACCTACAATGTCCCGCAGGATCGCATCACTGATCATCGATTGGGACGCAATTGGAGTAATGTAGAAAAAATTCTTGATGGTGACTTGGGAGATATCCTCACTTCCTTGACGGAGGAGGATATCCGACTCAAGCTTGAAAATCAGTCTTAGCTTCTTATGGAATCTACTTTTTACTTGCGGGATGTGTACACCCTCCCTCCCTGTGCTGATCTTGTGCGTAGTGATATAGATCACTTGCTCATGCATGTCCTTGGCTGTGATAAGGTCTTTCTTCTTTCACAGCCGACACATGTACTGCGTGACGATCAGGTAGCGACGTTTCTAGCATTGTGCGAGCGGCGCTCTGACCGGGAGCCTCTTGCGTATCTGACTTCTCGTCGCAGTTTTTATCAGCATAGCTTCCACGTTACACCAGACGTTCTCATACCGCGCCCAGAGTCTGAAATCATCGTGGATTTGGCATCAGAGATCATTCAGGTAGAGCCTTCATTGCCGTGGCATGTGATTGATGTCGGCACGGGGAGTGGGTGCATTATCATTTCTCTTGCTCATAGGCTCCAGAAGTCTTCTTTTTCATATACATATAGTGCAATCGATATCTCTCCTGAGGCACTTGCGGTTGCGCGCGCAAATGCGGGGGCAATTCTCGAGAACTCTACGATTGACTTTCACCAAGGCGATCTCCTTGCACCTTTTCTCTCGGAGGATGTGGAAGTGATTCCACAGGAGGCTGTGTGCTTTGTGGCAAATCTTCCCTATGTCGATAGCGATAAACGTGAAGAGCTCTTGCAGAGTGATCACTCTGCGGAGCTTGTGCATGAACCTGCTATTGCATTGTGGAGTGATGAAGGGGGTCTTGCACATTATATTCGATTACTCACTCAGATAGCGGAGTATACCCGTCTACACACACCAGTTAACGTCTCTGCCCTCCTTGAAATCTCCCCAGAACAGGAAGAGTTCATCAGTGAGAAAATAGTAGCGATCTTTCCTGGCTCTACAGTTCGTGTTGCTAAAGATCTTTCAGGGTTGTCACGGATTGTATTCTTTGAGTTTCCCACCCTTTAATCTATAAGGGCTTGTATTCAAAAACAAAACCCCTTGTGGGGTTTTGTTTTTGAATACTCACAGAACATGATTCTGTTCCTCCTCCTGAGTATTGATCTCTATCTATCGACGACGACGTGCAGTCTTTCGTCGCGTTGTCTTGCGAGCTACCTTACGCTTTGCAACTTTTCGTTTTGTTGTCTTGCGAGCTACCTTACGCTTTGCAACCTTTCTTTTGGCTACTTTACGCTTTGCAACTTTTCGTTTTTTTGCTGGCATTTTTTTCACCTCCCTTTCTATTTTTTTGAAACTATTTTTTATTGCATACGTTGCAAAAAAAAATGTTTACATTAATTTTTATTTCGCATTTTTATTCTGCTACAAAACTTTGTTTTGTATTTACATTATATGTTTTTTTTAAAAAGAAAACAATATGTAAATTATATTTATGCACAGTTTTTTGTTTGCGTTATAATTACATTGTAATAATTTTTTTCCATTATGATCAATGAAGATAAAATTACGTATATAGAATTTGTTTCGACAGATGCAACTGTAACGAAAGATTTTTATGAAACTGTTTTTGGTTGGACATTTACAGATTGGGGTACGGAATATTTCAGCTTTGAAGGAGCTGGCATTGAAGGAGGATTTGATTTGTCAGGTGAGCGGTCACCATCCAATGGAACACTTGTTATTGTGAGCACCAGTAAGCTTGAGGAGAAGTACGATACCGTTGTTGCAGCTGGCGGCAAGATCACAAAGGATATTTTCTCATTCCCTGGTGGGAGGAGATTTGAGTTCCTTGATCCAAGTGGAAATGGTCTTGCTGTCTGGCAAGCAATATAGTTCCTGCAATACTTTTTTGTGACAAGGATATGACTACGCACAAAAAAACCACTTCTGTTAGTGGTTTTTTTGCATGATAACGTCGTCTATTTTGGACTGATTGTTTCTGTCTTAAGATTCATATACGGTCGCAGCACTTCCGGTACTTTGACACTCCCATCAGCTTGTTGAAAGTTTTCGAGGATTGCTATGAGTGGTCTGACAGATGGGAGTACAGTGTTGTTGAGCATGTAGACATGCTTCGTTTTTCCATCTGCATCTTTGTACCGTGTGTTGAGGCGACGTGACTGCCAGTCGAGAAAGTTACTTGCACTCCCTGTTTCACCCCACCGATCAAGGCCGGGCATCCATGCTTCTAAGTCAAACATGCGATACTTTCCTGCACTCATGTCTCCTGTGCATATAGCTAGCTTTCGGTATGGAAGACCTAAGTCACCATGGATCTCTTCAGATATTTGTACCATGTCCTCTTGCAGTTTTTCTGACATGTCTACGTCTGCAGGTGCTATAATGACTTGCTCAATTTTCATGAATTCATGCACGCGGTAGAGTCCTGTCGTATCTTTGCCATGTGAGCCTATCTCACTACGGTAACACTGTGAGAATCCACACAGTTTGATCGGTAGCTCTGTATGATCCAAAACCTTGTCTGCGTAATATGAAAGAAGTCCTGGTTCAGATGTTCCCGTTAAGTACTTCGTTGTGCAATCACAGTCTTCACAGTCTTGCTCGCACCCTTCTAGTTGGTAGATATTGTCCTCGTCTGGATTATAGGTTGCGCCTGCAAAGTATCCTGTACCAAACAGCGCTTTTTCCTTTACGATCGTTGGCGGTATCATGAGGCTAAATCCTTTTGATTGCATTTTTTGCATGCAGTACATCATGAGTGCCATTGTCAGTTCAACGCCTTCATTCTTGAGGTAGTAACCTCTATAGCCAGATACTTCAGCACCTTTTTTGAAATCTACTATATCGAGCATTTCTGCGAGCTCTACATGAGTGCGAGGTGTAAAGTCAAATGCAGGCTTCTCGCCTTTTTCATATACTGTTACATTTTCATTTTCACTTTTTCCGATTGGTACATCCTTCGCTGGCACTGTAGGCACAAGAACCATGAGGCTGTTGTACTTTTTTTCAATCGCACGCAGTTGCGGTAATTTCACTTCGAGACCTGCCTTGATCTCTTTGCCTTTTGCGATAATTTCTTCTCTCTCCCCTTCTAGTTGGGTATTCTTCATCATCTCATTGAGGTCGTTTTTCAATGACTTCAATGTCTCAACTTCTTGTAGTAGTCCTACCCTCTCTTTGTCAACAGCAAGCAATTCTTCTACATCAATTGTTATGTTCTTGAGATTTGCTGCCTCTTGGATTTTCTGCGCGTTGTCACGGATATATTTTATATCAAGCATAATTGTATTTCTTAAGTGTGACGCTCTTATAGTACTCAGATCTATAGTATTGTGCTCTGTAGTATGACACTCTATGCATATTATACCCACCCTGCACAGATATACAAGATTTAGAGGCTCTTTCTTGCCTCACGAGTCTTTTGATAGAGCGCGTAGTATTGATTTGCTGCCGTGTCCCATGAGAGTTCTTTGGCTATGCGCAGACTCTCTTCGCCCATGGTGGTTCGCTTCTTGCTGTCACTGATAAGTAGATTTATGCACTTTGCTATCTCCTGAGCATCCATAAAGTTAACGATAAAGCCATTCCTTCCATCATGAACCAATTCTTGTGCACCGCCTGTGGGTGTCATGATAATTGGTAAGCCGCTAGCGAGTGCTTCGAGTGCATTATTACTCATTCCCTCGTTAAAGGACGGCATAACAAATACATCAGCATTTTCGTATATTTGTACAATATCATCTTTGGTGTACCTCCCGAGAAACGTCACGTGGCTCTCGAGGCCCAGTGCCTGCGTCTGTCCAGCTAACTTGCTGGACATTCCGCCGTCGCCACCTGCAAATACAATGTCAATCTGTGGGTGCTCATTTGCTAGGGTTGCTACGGCGTCAAGTACATACTGAAAGCCCTTTCTGTGTGTCATCCTTGCAGCGCATAGTATTGTGAATTTTTCTTTGTCCGCCTCCTTCTTGCGACTGATTCCCTCAAAGGGCTTTAAGTCGATACCATTATAGATTTCTTTAAACTCCATCTTGGGAGAGGTTTTTTTTGCAAGTGTTGTGAGGCCGGCGCTATTTGTCACTCTATAGTGTGCTGATTGCCAGATGACCTTGATTATTGGGGTAAACATCTTGTAGATGAGTGTAAAGCGCTCGCTGTAGCCTGGTACATCTGCACCGCGCAGCGACACGATATAGTTTAAGTTGTGGAACAACTTGTAGTACAAAGAAAGGATGCCACAGGGTACTGTAAAAAAACTATGTGTAAAGTCATAATCGTTTTGCGCGACGAGTTTGTTTGCGTATTTTCTTGCGTTGAATGTGTATGTCAGCAGCTCCTTCTGTGACTGAAAATGAAGGTTCTCAGGATTTTTGCCGATTGGAATCCGATGGACAGTAATATTCTCACTTATTTTTTCCTGAGACTCTTTCGCGTCTATCGCACTTGTTACGAGATCGATTTGAATGTCGTGGTGCTGCGAAAGAGATTTAAGGATATATGCTGTTGCATGTGCCGCACCACCGCCAAGTGGCGGGTATTCATAGTTAAAAAAGAGAATTCTCATGATGGACGATTATAATTCGCTATGAGTTCTTGGTTACCTTCTTTATGACGTAGTTCATTCGATTGTGGCTCTTGTAGTAGTTTTTGGTAGCAATGTCAGCGAGCAATCCAAAGATAAAGCATTGCACGCCAAGAACGACAAAGAAAACACCCATAAGCGGCCATATCCTTTCTGATAGGGCAGCATCCATAAAGATCTTTATATAGAACATCCAGCCAAGTATAGATGTTCCTAAGATCAGGAAGAGTATCCCGGCACCTCCAAAGAAATGAATAGGACGTGCCCCGTATGATCTCCAAAACCAAATATATACCATATCCACAAAGCCCTTTACAGCTCTCTTCCAGTTGTATTTGGTTACACCAGCTGTGCGTGGTCGATGCGCTACAGCAATTTCTCCGATCTTCCACCCCTCCATCTCTAAGAGCGCAGGTATAAATCTATGCATCTCTCCAAATAAGTGTAATCCCTTTAAGGACTCCGCTCTATAGATCTTTAGCGAGCAACCACTATCTCGTATAGTGTCTTGCAGCAGTATCTTTCGTAGTACATTTGCGCCACGTGAAAAAAATCTCTTTGCGAGTGTGTCACGTCTTTTTCTTCGCCAGCCTGACACGACGTCATATCCGCCATCTTCAAGTGCTGTGATCAACTTCTTTATATCTTTGGGGTCATTTTGGAGGTCGCCATCCATCGTTACGATGTACGTGCCTTCTGCTGCCTTGAATCCTGCATCAAATGCTGCTGTTTGACCGAAGTTTTTGCGGAAGGTGATAAGTTGTAAGGGGCTGAGCTTATTGCAGATGTCCCCTGTTGCATCAACTGAACCGTCGTCGATGAATATGATCTCTGTCTCAAGATTATCACTTACTTTTAACTCCTTACAGGATTGGAGGAGTTGTTTGTGCAGTGCAACGACATTATCTTGCTCATTGTACACTGGTACAACAATTGATACGTCTATCATTGCCTCACCTTGTTCCCTGCGAGCTTCTTCTTCACCTGCATGTGCGTGGATCATAAGACTTTTTCAGTATTATATTGTCATTGTACGCTAAAACATCCCGAAAGAGTAGTGGGTAACCGATCACTCTTTCCTTAAGCTCATATTTGGTCATGATTATTGTGTAGCAGCCGAGCATAGACTCCCGCGATTGTGCTATACTGACAGTGGTTTAATGCTGTTATATTTCCCTTTTCACTTCTCTTTTATCCTCCCTTTGTATGCGTCATATACTCCCTGCTCATCCTGGTAAAAAGAGAGCATTGCTCATTTCTTTGGGTATGATAACCTTTGCTTTTCTCTTGGTCTTTTTTTCTCGGAATTCAAATCTTACTACAAGTCAGGGGCTTGATGCCGACAATCCTTATATCGATAGTCCGGAAAATGTGGGTATGGACGCGTCGCAACATTTCGAGACTGCAAAAGTCCTGCCTGAAGCTTTGTCTTTGACTGATGACTCTGTTCTCGCGCACTCTGAGCCGTCTATGCCTATACGCGCTATAGATGATGCGCCTTTGCTTGGTGTGGTGCCACGGAAAATACAGCATGGAATGATTTCTTTGCGCGTAGAAAATGTGGATGGTTTTATTGTTGACCTCTCTAGAATTGCTGAGTCTACAGGTGGAGAGATCGCTCATTCTCGTACGACTACCTTTGACACCGAGAGACACGCAACTCTTTCTCTGCGTATTCCGACAGAAAAGCTTGATCGCGCGATTGCGCAAATTAGAAGTTTAGCAATCACGATTGACTCTGAGGAAGTATCAACGCAAGACGTTACACGTGAGTTTGTTGACCTAGAGGCTCGTATTGGAAATAAAGTGGCTCAAGAGGAACGTGTGAGAGCATTTTTTCAAGAAGCACAAGACGTAGAGGATCTTATAGAGGTGGAGGCTGCGTTATCTAGGGTGCGAGGACAGATTGAATCTCTACAGGGCCAATTGAACTATCTCGAATCGCAGACGTCTTTTAGTACAGTTACCCTCTCCGTCCGCGAGAGTGTGCGCTCGACTGGTAATACACATTGGAATCCGCATCTTGTCATCAAGGATTCTTTTGTGCAGTTGATTGTTCGCACGCAAGACTTAATTGATCATATCCTTAGGATGTCGATTTCCTCTTTGCCTCTGATCGTGTTTTTTCTTGTTGCTGCATGGCTTGGCTATCGATTTGTGATGTACTGCTTCTCTTTCTTTGCAGGTAGGAAGTAATCTTATTATTATTTACTATGTCTATTACGCGTACCTCCTCATTTTCTTACCGCTCGCTTCTCAAACTCCCTGTTGTTATTGCGGTTGTGCTCTTTATTCATTTGTCTGCCGTGGGCACCGTCTTTGCGGCTGAGGACTCTCCCGTTTTCCGTTTTTATTCCAAGAATTATAAATCACATTTTTATACATCTTCTGCGCGAGAAAAGGACTACCTCATTGCATCCGATGAGAACTGGTGTTATGAAGGTGCTGGTTATTACCTTAATTCTGACAGTGAGAACAACAAGACGCCACTTTATCGTTTTTATTCGCCCGTTTTCAAGTCGCATTTTTACACAATACGTGTTTCAGAGCGAAATCGTCTTATCACCGAAGCTTCTGACTGGCAGTATGAAGGTGAGGCATTTGATGTAGAGTCGCGTAGCACTGCAAATAATTCTCCACTTTATCGTTTTTATTCGCCCGTTTTCAAGTCGCACTTTTACACACTCTCTGAGACCGAGCGTCAGCGATTAACCGATCATGATGATAATTGGCGCTATGAGGGTATTGCTTATTATGCACGCACAGGAGACTCTCTTTCTCCTGATACGCCATGTGATCGGGCTATTCCAGTTGGAGAGTTGGGTGTCGATATTTCCGTTGGTCTCGATGAGTATGTACGCGATGATTTACGCGAGGAAGGTATTTTTATTTCAGCTGTGAACACGAGCTTCCGTCTCCTCGATCGAGATCGAAACATTGTAGTATCACTTGATAAAGGATCATCTGTCGAGGTTCGGTATGATAGCGATGGTTACTTGCGAGCATTGTGGGATGACAAGTCAGCTCGCCTTGATAAGGAGGTATTTTTTGAAAGTCAGAAAGAAGATGATCGGGCAATTATTTTCTCTGTTACGCGAAAGAATGATTCTGATAGTGCTTATACTCACTTTCGCAGCAGCGTGTCAGTTCGTTATAATAAAAGTGTTCGTCGTATCTGGTTGATTAACACATTGCCCTTGGAGTATTACGTTTGGGGCATTGGTGAAATCACTGCTACAGGCCCAGAGGAATACAACAATCTCATGACAATGGCCTTTCGTACATATGGTCTTTGGAAGATTCTCTACTCAACACGATATATTGCACAAGGATTTACAGTACTTGCAACTCCTGCAAATCAGATCTACCGTGGTTACAATTGGGAAAAGAAATATCCGAGAATTAGGGAGTCAGCTATCGCTACGCGTGGACAAGTAGCAACCTATGATGGTGACATTATCCTCCTACCCTTCTCTTCTTGGACTGATGGTGACACGAGACATTATAACGATGGGCACTGGTCATCATCATGCAATGAATCACCTGAAGAAGAGATCAGTAGTATATTCCCATACCTTTTGTCGGTGGAGGATTCTCTTGGTCAGCACCCGCAACTTTCCACGTGCGCACTAGCTACTGCTGGCAATCACATGGTTGGCATCAGCGCAAATGGCGCCCTCAACCTTGCCAAGGAGAAGGATTGGGATTCGCAAAGAATCTACAAGCACTATATTTCTGGTGGAACGATCACGCAACAGTACTAACTTTAAGCATTATTCTATGTCAAAACATTTTTATGCAATTGTCATCGCATCTTTAGCTCTCATTTTTTTCCTTTTGAGTATCTATAGTTTGCGTATTTTTGGTGGGCGTACAAATGCTGTCCAGGAAGAGATCATTATTGGGGCTGATGAGCAGTCTCCTGACCCCACTCCCCGTGACAGCTCCACGCTGCTTCCTGATGAGCCATTGGAACCTTTAGATGATGCTGTTGTCGATCAGAATCTTGTGCCCTCACCAACAGCTCCTGAGCCATCTGATGAACTTGCAGCACAGAAAAGAAGCGCCTACTATATTACACGGGAAAACTGCGATGACGAGTGCTCTTCTTTCGATGAAAATACCTCGCCCCTTCGATACTGTCAGCAGATTTGTGGTATAATACCACCTAAGGATGGAGATGTTGACTGTGATGTTAAATCTGGTCTTTCACGGGATTATTGCATCAAGGATCGGGCTGTATCGAGTAACAAGCCCGCAGATTGTGAAAGCATTTCAGATAAGGGTATCTGGGATCAGTGTCGCAAGCAGATTATAGAAAATACTGTAGATGGATTTTAATATTTCGAATTACACACCCTATAAAAACGACTTTGGAGCACCTTCCCTCCTTGTCGGTTTTATTTTTTTGCTATTTGTGCCAGTTCACGGTACTTCTCTCGCGCAAGCTCAAGCTCCATCAACCGGCTTTGCAAATGGTGTGATCGTTCAACTTGAGTCCACACGGACGATTCAATCACTTGGTAGGAGTACATCAGATTTTGATGATGAGGTTGATAACGTCACAGTCACAGATGCTGTTGATGAGCTCGACATGAAGCTCGTTAAAGATCTTGATCCTGACCGTAGCGTT
>CALDDM010000008.1 GCA_937936355.1 Minisyncoccota bacterium | reverse complement strand
CTTTTTTATCGCCTAAAGAAGAGAAGAAAAAAAAGGGAGGGGATAGGGATTTACTCTATCACTGCGCTCATATGCATAAATCCTAAATACTCTCAGGATGCCAAGAAAAAATTCCCCATATAGGACATTTTCTCTTTGGAGGAGAGCTTGGGACGATGTTGGAACTTTTCTTCTTTGTTCTTAGTCCTCATCAGCCTCATCCAGAATAATTTTTTTTGCAAAGCCTCCTCGATCCCTTTTCTTCTTCAGACGTATTTCTTCTATGCTCTCAAATGTAATGTTTTTATGATCTAAAATTGCATGCATAACTTCAAGAATGTCAGCTAACTCTTCTTTGGCGTTATCATCTTTTGCAAATTCTGTAGCCTCTTCTACAATTTTAAGTTTTAGCTTTTTCCAATACTCAGTGTCATCGGCTATATGTGATGAAAAATTAACGCCTTTATTTTCTAAAATCTCAGGTATCCTATCCCTGATTAGCTTATTGTATTTCATATTTTTTCTTGCCACAAAAATATTACAGATTAAGAATAGCACACGTCTAAAAAAATCTTACTAACTTCAAAAAGGCTGATATGAAACTATGTTAGCCATTAAAGCTATATGAGAAGGGCTTAAGACGATGTTGGAATTTTCTATGTCTGCTGTAAAAATATATAGTCCTTAATTCGGGTGGTGAAGTGTTTTCGAGATTTGAAAATAGATATATATGCTACCAGAGAATAATAAAACGGGCGCATAGATTATGAGCCCGTTACTTCGCCTTCTTGTGGTAATTATAATCGTCAATCTATCACTCAGCCTTTGCATGACTACTCCTGCGTGTCAGCTTGCAATGCAGCTAAAATCTTATCTTCTAGCTCACTGCGAGTAGAAATGATTTGACCTAAACGAGGCGCATCCTTTGACAGTATTTCGACACTCTTTTCAGAGCCATCAAATGTGTCGTACTTATCATTGAAGTCAACGAGATAGTCGGTCGTTTCTCCGATCGTTGGATAAAACACTTTGGTCGCTTCTTTGACGGCTTTACCGCGCTCTTTGCCCTCAATGATGCGTTGATAGACTCCGAAATGTCCCGTCGCAACATAGTTCGCCATAATATCGCAGAAAGTTTGCAAATGCTCTGAGTCAATCAGACCTGTTTCTGCATCACGGTTGTTGAAGTCGCTTACGCCTGAAAGCTTGCAATAGGCTGTGATCATTTTTTTCCTCAGATCAAGTAAGGCGTCAATAGTCTCTTGAGTCTCTTGCAGTCTCGTTGCATTGGTATACATAACATTATTGCTCCTGTGACTGTTTGAAAGGTACAACTATATACTTAATCATGAAATATTGAGTTTGTACAGCATAGAGCTGCTATAAAATGGAAAGCAGTGCGCTTGTGAGAAGTCCGGGGTTGCAGGTATGGGCTGAAATTATTTCTTTGATGATCGTGTGAGATCTCAGGCGTTTGATACACTTGGGATTTTTACATTATTGATTTTAATGCATATCTCGATCATAAGACTGAGATTTTTGAGCTGGCGAGAGTGTGGGATGATTTTGGCTTTTTTTGAGAAAAAAATCAGCACCTATACTATAGCTACTGATTTCAAATAATTGTCACTACTTAGAGTCTCCTCGCTTAATTAACTCGACAACCTTTCCAATGATATTGTGGGATGATTCAAGGCCATCCAATATGGTGCCTTTGTGGTTCCCCTTGAGGCGTTGTCGGAAGGCCACTTGGGCTTCTTTGTCATACTCTAATGATCCTAACAATTCTTCTACCTTAGTATTTAATGCTTTTATATCTCTGACAATGTAGTCAGATTTATTGTTGCCATTCACGCGATGACCGCTACTGTTGCGCCCCTTATACGCAGAAAGCTCTTTTTTCATATTCGCTGCAGTTACCGCACCCTCGCTATTTTTTGCTTTATCCCATAATTTTGCTTGATCTGCAGCATTAGAGCATTCTTCCAAAAGTAAGCGTGTTGCAGTGATTTCATGGAGTGGATTCTCCATCCTCTCAGTACGTAGGTCATCTTTAATACTTCCTGATAGTTTTTGCAGATTCAGTATGTGGTAAAGATTGCTTCGTTTTTGTCCTATGAGTTTGGCTAAAACTGAAATTTTAACATTTCTATTGTGCAATGGCGCTACAATATCAGACATTTCAATGTGATTTAGTGATCTGCGATACCTGTTCTCAGATAGTTGGATAAATAGAAAAGATTCTTCGTTTATATCCAGATCTGGGTCGAGTATGAGGCAGGGCATTTTCTTGATTCCAGCAATTTTGTACGCATTCCACTGATCTTCGCCAAAGGCTATGACATACCTATCTTGTTCTTCTTGCCATTGAACTACACTTAACATGTACGAGCCGTATTTCTGAATGTTATCAGCAATCTCTTGTAAGTACTTATCGCCACGATCTACGTGAGGCCCATTTTTAAATAGACTAATTTTATCTACAGGCAAAAAATCTAAGCCAATTATATTTGGGAATTGATCTACCAGTTCTGGTAGTTGACTAACGGTTAAATTGTTCATGCGCGCTACCTCCGTAGTAGTTTTTAACGTACAACCTTCTTGCTTTAAACGTATATCACTTTCTCGTAAAGATCAAGTATTTTTCTCGTGAAGCTCACGCTGAGGGGGGGGTGCTAGGCGATGTTGGACGTTTTATTTAAAAAAGCGTTATGATCCGCACATTCTAGATTCGAGACAGCTCCATCGAAGTGCTGTGAAAATGAGTGGTATAGTTGCTATAAATAGTGCTACAAGCAACTTTTTCAATGGATGTTTTTTTCTCCACGCAAGAATGACTAGCCCTAACCCGGTCAAGGACAAAAGAGTGCTCAGTATAAGTGGGTAGATTAGTATTATCCCAGCGTAAAGCACTCCATTTCGAGATAAGTTCTCTGCATAGAAATACGCCCCAACTAGCGCGATGGGTGAAAGGAATGATAAGTAATAGTACATTTTTTTCATAATGGTTAAATTGTACCATGCGTTCCTAGGCGCAAAGTTTAGGAAAAAAGCCTTTAAAAAAAGTTCGATTTAGCAAGGAGAGGAGGGGATTTACTGTTTGTTTCACTCCCGCATAAACTTCGAATACTCTCAGTATGTGAATAAAAAATACCCCATGCTTGATATCTTCTTCTTGGAGTAGAGTCTGGGGTGGTATTGAAGCTTTTCTGGACTCTTGCCTTTTTTGGGCTATACGTTATGATGTCTTTTGCCAAGAGTGTAGCCTGCTGTAACGATAGTATACGTTTTTCATATTGCTTATAAATCTTACTTCAAGAATTACCCATCTTTTAGATAGGCTAATTCCTCGTACAGTGCATTAAGGCCAGTCTTTGCGTCGAGTTTTTCGTAGGCTTCCCTGAGTGATTCTTGTTTGGCATATAGTTTTTCAGAGCGGTCCGCTAATGTCTCATATTCAGAGACATGCTCTTTCATAACTGCATCAATTTTGGTTTTGAGTTTAGTAATTTTTTGTTCTTTGTTCACATGATTAACTTAAAAATTATGCGATTTTTTAAACTTTTTGTATTCACAATGATGAAATCGATTATCTTTTGAATCTCCTCAATAGATACACTGGACTTGATAATACAAAAAGTATGATGGAAATCATAAGGGAGATGCTGCCAATAGGGAGAAAAATGCTGTCGTGCAAAAATCCATCTACATCGATATATCCATATAATGTATTTTGAGCGAATAGTGATAGAGAGCCAATTATAAAAAATGCTAAAGCAAATTTTGTCATAATCTTAAACGTGTTCATTTAATATATCAACACTACCACAATAAATAGGCTTCTAAATTTAGATGAGGAGAGCTTGGGATGATGTTGGAGCATTTTTTCTAAGCTAATTTTGACATTTGTACTAAAATGGCACATAATTGCAAAACGATAAAATGAGAGATTAAAAATGTTACCGGAAATTGAGGCTATATACATCGTTTGTCAAGCTAAAGGTCGATATGGGTTGGTACTGTATGTGAATAATATTAATGATCCAGCCGATAGGGGTGATGGGTATAGAGATGTTGGTCTTTCGATTCTCGGAGATTTTGATTCTCCGGATGAGGCTGCAGATTCTTGGAGTGTGGCACTAGGGTTCCCAATGGCCTTGGAACACTTTGAAGAGATTGAGAGCTTTATTGGTGTGGGCCAAATAACAATAAAAGACGAGATATAACTCGCCTGCAAAAACTTGCATAGCGAGTTTTTGTTTCCTCAATTTTGTATGAGGAGAGCTTGGGACGATGTTGGAACTTTTTTCTCAGGTGAAATGCAGCTTTAGACTACTTTTTAATACCTTTCTTTGTTGGCACCATCTCTGTTGGTTTTTTTGAAGCAATCTTGCGCACCACGCCCTTTTCAATCTCAATGTTATTTATCTTTTTTATCATGGCATTAACACTATCTTTTTCTTCAGGTGTAAATTTATCGTCAAACGCAACTTTGACTTTCGTGCCTTTATGAAGGTTTTTTATCATCTTGATATAACTTTGCGAAACAAAAACTTCTCCATCTGTCTCCACAATGACCTCTTCTGACTCATTTTTTTTAAATTCTAATTTCATAAACTAATCTTTAAACTGTTTTAAGTTGTATTTTTTGAATCGCTTTTTGACCGAAGATTTACCTCCATCAGTTATTTTTGCTACATAGTCCACTATATCCTTATCGTTAATTCTGCCTTCAAGCGGGCTAGATTTGATTGTAATTTTATTACCATCATTCTCACATAAGATTATATTCTGTGCATCTCCTGACATCGGAATAGTTGCATTATGAGACACAAATATTATCTGTTTCTTTCGCTTATTTTTTTTAATGGATTCTACTAAGTCTCCATTTATGTAGCTAGTTGCAAGGTTATCTTCTGGCTGATCAATGATCAATGGTGCATTGTCTTCTTCGAAGTTTATTATCAACTCTAAAATTACTGCGGTCTTAAGTCCGGGACTAAGTTTTTCAAAATCCTTTCCCTTTGATGTTTCAATCTTATAGCTTACCTTATTGCTTTTGCTGAATTTTAAATGAATGTTTTCTTTAATATATTTGTATGTCGGATTACCTGCTCTACTGCTTCCATCCTTGTTATTATTAAATTTGTCTCTGAATAAATCTACTGGAGCTAAGTTATTTATATCTGAAATCCGATGATCTCTCAATAGTAGTTCGTTAAGCTCTTTTTGAAATATATCCTTAGTGAGTTCAAATTCATTTTTGACAGATAGAGTGTGACCTTGTATTGTCCTTTTCTGAGACTCTGATTCAGTGGAGTATGCAGTTATTTTCTTTAATGTAGTATTAAATTTATTTAATTTGTGATAATATTTTTTTATTAAAGTAACTAGCTTATCAAAGTCTTGCCTTCTGCCCTCTTCTTCGCCTTTTTTTTCCCTTAACGACTTGTCTATACTTATCTTACTTTTGACCACTACTTCTCTGATCTTCTCTTCAAGTGCAGAGTGACTTCTCACTTGCTCTATTTCTTTCCTCAGTCCCTCCACTAAAGATCTATCATGATTGACAAATGGGCTATCCTCAAGCCTTTTTTCAATTTCTGTCAAAGAATCAGTATGAGTCTTTTTATCCACTTCAACATAAAGGGTTCCTGTAAGATCTTGCATTGCACTCAAAAATGAGGTCAGTACATTTTCATTTATTTGGTTTGTTGAAATTAAATTTGATAATGTTGGAATGGTCTTTAAGCTTTTCTCAATTTTTTCAATGCTTTCCACTGATTCAAACAATACCTCAAGATCTTTCTTGAGTTCCTCTAAGGTCACATTGATAGCCCTTGCTGCTTCGGTGTTTTTGGGAAAGATTTGCTCAATTATCTCAATTTTATTGATATCTTTGTCCTCGCTGATAATTTCTGAAATAAAGTTTTGGCTTATGAAATGAGGCACGGTAGCATCTGGAAAATCAATATCTAGCTTTTCAACACCGTATTCTTTTGCATACTTACTATCATCGAAATTTTTATCACTGAGAGCTCTTTGCAATGAGTCGACAAGCATAGTTTTTCCACTTGAGGATTCGCCTATCACTACATTTAGACCAGGAGTGAGATTGACGTCAATCTCAACATTTTCATTATCTAACTTGATTGATTTGACTGATTCTTTCCATGCTCTTGGCTTTTTCTTGCTATATTCAAATCTGGCACTATCTGTTAATGAAAGTTTCAGTCCAGAAAAATTAGCAGTAGCATACATCCATGTTGGAATAAATTCAGATGCATCTTTTGCTTTTGGGCTTGGGTAGGTGAGTGGATCGTAATTATCTGTGCAAGTGACAAGATTAACAAAATCACTTACACCAAGCTTCTTAAGATAACTAATGGTTTCTTCTGTTCCAACATTTGATCTAGAGGTGAAGCCATCAAGGAAATTGTAGTAAATGCTTCTCTCCATTAATGTATCAAATTTTTTCCCACTGCCTTTCGGTATAGCGCTGTCAAATGTTGCATGAGATTGTCCGCCATGTGGCAGTAATACAAAGCTATATTCGTCAAAAGTATTTAAAATGCTCTCTATGATAGGTATTGATTCATCCTTTTTATTTGGTTGTTTATTGGGGTATAAGATATTAAGTTTTTTGTTTAGATCTTGAATTACTTTTGCATTGATCTTATTCAGATCAAAGTATATATGGCAGTGATAAGACTTAGCATCTTTGTCTTCATATGCTTTTATGTGTAGCTCAACACCCAAAATAATTTTGTCATCAAGCTTTGAGACTGCCTCCAAGTAAACTCTTTCATTTATGTTGTTATGGTCGGTAAGTGAAATCAGAAAGTCGTCACCTTGGGCTTGTTCTTTCACCTTTGCAATGAGAGTATCTAAATCGTAATCAATGCTTAGGTTATTTGGATCATTTGATGTATGGATATGTAAATCCAGATAAATTGGCTTCATAGTATTTCTATTTTTTAGAAATCAACACTTTTTTATTATTATACGCCCCTGTCCCTCAGTGCCAAGCACACGAAAATCTTTGATTTTTGTGTGTACAGGGTTTACTGCAAATCAACGTCGTCGGTCATGGTGGAGGCCGAATGCCAGTGAGGATCTATGAAAAATTTAATAATCCCAAGTTAACTAGACTAACGATGCGCCTGACAGCAGAAGCCAGATGTATAAGAAAGTTGCGAGCGCCGTAAAAGTAAAGAAAGTCCCTGTCCCATAATTAAAGAGCTTTTTCTTCATTTGAGCGTTTTCTTGAGAAAATGCTGCGAATATGATCAGAATAGAAATAACAGGTGCTAGTAGAGAGGCGAATAGTATGGCTTCTTGTGAGCCAAAATTTTCTATTGGTTTATTTATGAAACTCATGATACTTGGAAGCATAGCTATGACGAAGCCATTCATGATTAGTGTTAACTTAATTTTCTCGTTAACTTTTTCTTCCTCAATTCCATCTGAAATCAGTATTTGCTTCGTATAAACCCATGCTAAAATCATGATTGATACAAATAATGTAACAAGTACGTTGTTGTTATATATACTTGTAATCATAATGACTACAATGATCGTAACGAATGAGTGGAGATAGTACATTTTATTAGTGTATTGAAAGAATTATTTACTCCATAAAAGATTTCAGGCTTTGTAAGGCGTGTCAAACTCTTTAGGTGCTATGAGGTAGAGTGATTTGTTTTGCCTTATAGAATGAGATGGTGGGGAAGGGATTTACCCTGTCGCTTCGCTCTTGGGCATAAACCTCGAATTCTTTTGCCACTATCCAGATACTATAAAACACGGACAATAATCCGTGTCTTATAGTATTGGAGGAGAGGAAGGGATTCGAACCCTCGAGCCCCGTGAAGGGCTAACACCTTAGCAGGGTGTCCTATTCAACCACTCTAGCACCTCTCCATCTGCACAATTACAGTTTTCACAGTATACTATGAAAGAAGTGGTAAATCAAGGTGTGGAGGAGTGTGTGGGAAGTAATCTGAGCAAATATTTTTGCACATAGAAATATAATGATCTGTTGTTTTTCTTTTGTTTTTCTTTAAAAAATTAAGGTCAGGGGGATCCCTGACCTTTTGTCTTTGCCTTTTTGGCTACAATTCTTATCACTCTCACACCTTGCTTGACCGTGCCAACGTAGCCAATCACTGTGCCGCCGAGTGTTTTAATTTCGTATACTTTGTCGATTTTTTCAGTCTGGCGAAACTCGGCAACCTCTACTGAAACTTGGTAGAGACGTACACCATTTTTTAATCTCTCTTTTTCGGTGAGTTGATTAAAGAGGATTTTTTGTAGGTGGGCGTAAAGGTGTGTGTCTTGTGCGTGGCGATAACTAGGGTAGATGGCCCTTATGATCGCGACTGCGGTTTTGAAGGTAGTTGTTTTACTTGTGATCTGCATGCGCAGTCTCCAAATTACGATGTCAGCATTATAGTATAAATACATCTTTGTGTCAATCAATGAGATGAGATTTGCTATACTAAAACAAATGACAATTATATGAAGATTATTACATGGAATGTTAATGGCATCCGCGCAGTAGAGCGTAAAGGCGATTTGCAGGAATTCGTTGAGAGAGAGGTTGCAGAATTTTTCCTTTTTCAGGAAATTAAGGGTCAGCGAGATCAGTTTGGTGCGTACCTGACAGAGCATGCAGACTATGATCAGTATTATCATAGTGCTCACAAGAAGGGTTATGCAGGCACTGCAATTTGGGTCCGTAAGGATTTTATGAAGGATTGTAGTGATGTGTCATTTCACACGCATATAGAGGATGCGCCAAATATGGATGAGGGGCGGATATCCCAACTGACGTTTACGAGAAAAAAGAAAGTATATAGTATCTTCTCTGTCTATTTTCCAAATGGCGGGAAGAGTGATCAGGCATGGAAAGAGAAGCTTGTTTTTTATGACAAGGTTCATGCACATATGAGCAAACTTCGAGAGGATGGGCACATCGTGATTATGGGTGGTGACGTCAATGTTGCGCATACAGAGATCGATATAGCGCGAGCAAAGAGTAATGATGGCAAAGTCGGTTTTCATCCAAAGGAGCGCGCATGGGTTGACCGACTGATTGATGATTATTGGATTGATGTGTGGCGCGTAAGAAATGAAGATGTCACAGATGTCTACTCATGGTGGGATATGGTAACGAAATCTCGTGATCGCAATGTTGGGTGGCGGATCGATTATTTCTTTCTCGATAAAAAGTACGACAAGAATGTTGTAGGTGTGCAGTATTTGCATGACCAATATGGAAGCGATCATTGCCCGCTTTCCTTGGAATTGAAAGATTAGTCTATTAGAATCGAGAATGGGAAATGAAAAAAGACGAGGGAGTTCAAGAGTATGTTGGTCATTGCTTTTGCTGTTGGTTCTTTCAGGTTGCGCACAGGTTGCTACGCATGATGTGATGGTAGAAGTTGTTCCAGGAGATTATTCGCAAGTGGAAGAGTTAGCTCACAAATTACAAAAGGCTCCATCGCAAATGGGTGTGAGTAATATCGATTTTGACAGTGAGGAGAGCGCCAGTGATCGTGCAGATCAGGGTGAGAGTGTCGTAATGCTCACGGCACCACTCGTGGGAGATGTACAGAAGCGTATCTCGCGCAAACCTTTTGGGATAAAGATCGACCCTGCAACATCACCTGTCCAACCAGAGAGATTTCGCGGGTATCATACGGGTGTTGATTTTGAAGTGACACAGGAGGAGCTGTCTCAAGATATGGATGTCTTTGCGATTTGTGATGGCGCTATAGTCCGTATAGATGATGTTTCTGGTTATGGTGGTGTGATCACGCAGCTTTGCCCTTCTGTGAATGCGGGTGGAGATGTGTATGTGCTTTATGGGCATATTTCTCGCACCGACACAGTTGTTACACAAGGACAGTCAGTATCCGCTGGTTCCAAAATCACGGAGCTTGGCGATCATCTAAGCGCTGAGTCTGGTGGTGAGCGTAAGCATTTGCATTTGGGAATATCCCGCACGCAAGATGTGCGTGGCTATGTGCAAGATGCTGCTGCTTTGGAGGATTGGTTTGATTTTCAAAATTTTACGCTTTAAAGAAAGTGATGATCTCAGCAATATGTATTAGTGTGGCTAGTTGTGTGATCGCTGCGTGGATGATTTATACAATTCTTTCTCTTGCGCCATGGTTGCCTACGAGAAAGTCTGACATTGCGCGTATCGGGACATTGTCAGGTCTTAAGTCTGGGGAGACGTTTTATGATCTTGGCTCTGGTGATGCTCGCGTGATACTCTTGCTTGCGCGACTCTATCCTGATGCGCGGTTTGTGGGTGTGGAGATGTCGTTTGTTTTGCATGGGATCGCTTGCGCGCGCGTCTTTTTTTCAGGGGTGACGAATGTGCGTCTTATCAGAGGTAATATTTATACGCAGAGCTATGGCGATGCTGATGTTCTTTATGTTTTTGGTGTGCGTCGTAGTATCAATAGCCCTCGCTTTTTGGGGGTGGTGGCGCAATTACGTGCACATTCACGCATTGTGTTGTATAATTTCACGCTAAAGAGGTGGGATGGCATCACTGTGCGTGATGCGCCTGAGGGTCAAACACCTCTTACTATATATACCGTGCCAGAGTAAAAGAAATATGACATACAAAATATATCGACACTTGAAATCGTCACATGCGGATAATGTTGTTGCGTTATTGCGTGATAATGGCGTTTCACCTAGTTCATGCCATAATGTGATTCTTGAGGATTGTGTGTGTACAACAGATGATATTCAGAGTCTATTGGATATGCTTGGGATGTGGGCTATAGATCTTGTTGATCGGGATGATGTTGTCTGGGTGGATAGTCATCTCAATGAGGAGTCAGATGATGCTGAGATTATAGATTTTATCGCAGATCATCCATATGTCATGAAATCGCCAATTGTTGTTAAGGGTGAAAATAGGGCACTGTACTGTGATTTTCCTGAGCGTGCTATTGAGCTTTTCTAGTTTTTTTGAGATATATAGCCTGATGTTTTTTGTCGATTTAGTAATTACCATAAGTTTTTATGAGTAAAAAACGCGTACGTCACCATGTCAATCCACTAAGTGATCGCAGTGAATACTCGTTTGCTGGTTTTGGCAATGATCGACCAATTATTGTTGATATCGGTGCGGATCGTGGTGAATTTACACAGGGTCTGTTGGATCTGCATGGGGATCGTTATAATTTTCTTGTTTTGGAAATCCGCAAGCCACTTGCACAGAGACTCATGGAGCGCTTTGCAGACAACGAGAATGTTGCTGTTTTTGCTGGTGATGCTGTGCGGAATTTGCGAGCATTACTGAATGATGCGATCACTGTTGATGGTGCATCTGTGGAGATGATTTATGTGAATTTTCCTGACCCGTGGTTTAAAGACCGTCACCATAAGCGTCGCGTGATTTGTGAGCGACTCATTACAGATGTGCGCACATGGATGCCACGTGGTATTTCGTGGACTTATCAAACAGATCAAAAACAATTGTTTGATGATACGGTAGTACTTTTGATGCAGAGTGGTGTGGAGAATATTGTGTATTTTGATGCATCTCCCCATGGCATACAGACAAAGTGGGAGCAGGCAAAAATGGCTGCAGGGGATTCTATTTATCGCATGCGATTTGCATTGACGTGATCATCTGAGATTTAGATGCTTTTGTAGTATACTTATATGTAAAGATATGTATTATGAGTAGAGAAGCTGCAAGAATATTATTTTTTATCTCATGCGCTTTTGGTCTGTATGCATGGTGGTTGGTGAGTTGGAGTTTTTATGAGGTGGATCCGGATGGTGATGCCGTCTATAGGGGCTCTGACAACTGCGGCATGATCACTCCGTATGTCTCAGACGCTACGAATCGTTGTTGTGCAGAGCGCGCTCGAGCGTACTGGTTGGGTGGTGATGTTTTTGTTCGTGATCGTGTAGACACCGACTTTGACATGTGTCGTCAGGCAACCCATGAGAGTACGAATATCGACGTTTTGGATGTGTATTTTGGGGTGCGGGATACACTGTCGACACCATACTTGCATACCCCGTTGCGATGGGGTGGCGGGCAAGCATATGGACGAGGATATCGATAATCTTAACTGATTTAGAGCTGTTTATGAGGGGAGTGATAATGTGTATGACTATTGCATGTGTGAGTGTTGTTTTTTCTGGTTGTAGTGATAAAGATGTGCAATCAGTAAATCAAGGATTTCAGAATGACCAGATGACACAAACTCAAGCAGAAATAGGGGAATTAACACAGGGAGATTATAAGACTGAATCGGAGATGGTAGCTCAAAAAAAAGACTTTCTTCAACGTCTTTTTGACGGTGATTTCTTTGTAGATCGGGAGGATCCAGTGCGAGAGAGTCCCGAGCAGAAGGTGGATGAAGTTGTAGTGTCTCCGACTCCAGTGCAGGAGATTGGAGTTGCTGATCCGCTTGTGGTAAAGCGTGCAGAGGTCTTTGGTGGTGTTGTGTGTGCTGCTGTAGATAAAGATTTCTGGCAGTCATACTTTGATGATGGAACTGTTGCTGATCGTGAAGTACTTCTGGAGTTGCAGAAGAAGCGTGACGCATATTTTGTCGATCAAGGTTACGCGACAGAGTATGATGCGCTTATAGATTTGGAGGAATCGAGAAAAGATGTGCAATTTCAAAAAATTGTCCAAGAGGTGGTTAATGTGGAATGTGGCTCCGCCTTTATAGCCTCTGAGACGTTGTTTGATGAGCTGTTTGAGGATCCTTTTGTTGAGTAGTTGTAAAATAAATCGATATTATATTTAAAAGAACGATATGGAGTTTTTGCATCACATTATAGACGGTATAGTAGGTATTGTGAGTGCGTGGGGTTATACTGGGATCTTTATTATGATGACCCTTGAGAGTACATTTTTTCCTTTTCCTAGTGAAGTGGCAATGATACCAGCTGGTGTGGCTGCAGCTCGTGGTGAAATGAGTTTGTGGATTGCTATTGGTGTGGGTGTACTTGGCTCTCTTGTGGGTGCGTGGATTAATTATGCTCTCGCGCGCACATTTGGGCGTGCATTTCTTTTTAATGCCCCTGTGGTCGGGCGTTTTGTGACGCAGGAAAAAATGCATCGTGTCGAAGGATTTTTTGAGAGGCATGGGGCGATTTCGACATTTATCGGTCGACTTATTCCAATTGTTCGGCAGTACATCTCGTTTCCTGCTGGTCTTGCAAAGATGAACCCTCTCGTCTTTACCATCTATACGACACTTGGCGCTGCTATATGGATGATTATTCTCACGCTTTTGGGATACTTTTTAGGCTCCAATCAAGCCTTAATTGAGCAGTACCTTGGCCAGATTGTTATTGTAACCATTGTTTTGCTTTGCTTGATTGTTGCAGGTTATGTCTTTATCCAGAAGAAGTCACAGCGTTCGTAATTTTTGGTTTTGTGCATCGATAGACAGGTATGCATTTATCCACTACAATGCGCTGAGAGTTCTTGTAGGATTTGAACGACAAAAGAGGGCTGTATAACTATCTGATCCATAACATGAGCACGTCTCTATGACAGTATTTGACGCAATTATTATCGCTGTAATAGAAGGTCTGACGGAATTTCTGCCAGTCTCTTCGACGGGGCACATGATTGTTGCTAGTTCCTTTTTGGGTCTTGAGCAGGATGAGGTTCTCAAGAGCTTTCAGGTTGTCATACAATTCGCTGCTGTTGTAGCTGTTGTGCTTTATTATCGTTCAACACTCCTCTTTTCAAAGCAGTCTTGGATGCTTGTGGGGGTTGGCGCATTGCCGATTCTCATAGCAGGTTATCTCTTGGCTGATATTGTGAAAGAACTTTTTGCTGTGGAGGTTGTCGCTGGAGCTTTTATTGTTGGGGGTGTTGTTTTCTTGCTTACGGAATACTGGTACACCAAAAAGCCTGATAAGGTAAAGGTGGATGATGTTAAAGATCTTTCAGTTAAGCAAGCTTTGATTGTCGGTGTTTTGCAAATTGTCTCGCTTATACCTGGAACATCGCGGTCGGGTGCGACAATTATTGGTGGTCTATGGAGTGGTTTTTCACGAAAGGTTGCTGCGGAGTTTTCTTTTTTACTTGCAGTTCCAGTGCTTACCGTGGTGACAGTTTATGATCTTCTGCAGACACCTGACCTATTTAGTGGGCAAAATACTGTTAATCTTATCGTTGGTTTTGTGGTAGCTTGTATCATTGCGCTTGGAGCGTTGCATGTCTTTGTGCAATTCATAGGTCGGTATAGCTTTAGGGTTTTTGGCTGGTATCGTATTATACTAGGTATTGTGCTTTTTATCTTTTATTTGTAGATATTCATCCATTTTATTCGGGGGGGGTATCATGTAATTTTATTGACTGTACAGAATGAAGAAGGATCATATCGTAAAAAATGCGCATTTTGTTCAGAGTGTCGTAGGTTCTCATAATGTTATTGGTGACGAGAAGCCACAGATAGCTTTTGTTGGTCGCTCAAATGTAGGAAAGTCAAGCTTGATCAATATGCTTACTGGACAAAAGAGTCTCGTGCGTTCAAGTTCAACACCAGGGAAAACGCAGATGATAAATTACTTTTTGGTGAATGAAGAGATTTATTTTGTTGATCTTCCTGGCTATGGATATGCAAAGCTTGGCATGAAATATCGAGAGAAATTGCGGAAATTAATTTTGTGGTTTTTTGTCTCTGGTGAGGTAGTAATCACTAAAACCGTTTTGATTGTTGATGCAAAAATTGGTTTGCAAGAATTTGATCGTGAGATGATTGGCGTGCTTGAGCAGTATAATCATCCATTTATTGTTGTTGCCAACAAATGCGATAAGCTCAATCAAAAATCTCTGCATCACGCGCTTGTGAATATACAATCTGAATTACCAGAAGATGTTATAATTGTGCCAGCTAGCGCATCAAAGAGTCGGGGTAGGCAGGAGATTCTTGATGAGATTATGTCTGAATGAATAATGAATGATCGCTTGAGAGGTTCCCGTCAATAACATAGTGAGTTAGTAGCATGCTGCATCACGTACTGCAATTTTTGTTTTCAGCAAGGGGGGTAACCGTTTTCGTGTGGTCCACACTTGTGCTGGGCGCTGGCTTTGCGTTTTCTCATGGGCAATGGGCGATTCTCTTTGTGATTATGTTGACACTCTTTTTTACGGCTGTGCCAACATTGCTCAATAAATGGTATGCGATCCGTTTGCCGCGCATTATATCTCTTTTGATTGTACTTTTTGCATATGCATCTCTTTTTCTCGGTGAAATCCATGACTTTTATGAGTTGTTTGCTTGGTGGGATGTTGCACTGCACATGGTAAGTGCGATGATTTTTGGTCTCATCGGTCTTGGTTCTATGCGTATGATGCAGAGTGCTAAAACAATTGACGCGATTGATAGTGTTGTGGCGGTCTTTGGCTTTACATTTGCCCTTGCCATAGGTGCTGCATGGGAGATTTTTGAGTTTAGTATTGATAGAATCTTTGATACCTATATGCAAAAAAGTCTTCAGGATACAATGGGCGATTTGATTGTCGATGCCCTAGGCGCTGCAATTGTTAGTTTTTTGGGATATTTGCATTGGAAGTTTGGACGCACAAACTTTATTGGCAAAACTGTTGAGCATTTTATTGAGCGTTATAGAAATCGAGCACACTGATCACGTCTGTATTGCAATTGTTTTTTCCTGTTAATCTCTCGCGAGAACTAAGCCGGAGACGTTTTTTGCTCCAGCTTTTTTTAATGTCCGCGCACATTCGTTGAGTGTTGTTGCGGTAGTTGTCACGTCATCAATGAGAAGGACATTTTTTCCATCGAAGATCGTGCGATCGGTTACCGTGAATGCGCCGACAAGGTTTTTTTGACGTTTAGTGCGCGTGCCTCTTTTTACTTGTGGTGATGTGAACTTATTGCGAATCAAGTGTTTGGAGTCTTGAGGAATCTGTAGGTCAAGTGCGTTGAGAAGTTCTTGTGACTGGTTGAAGCCTCGCCATCGCATGCGTCGGTGATGTAAGGGTACTGCAACAAGTATGTCTGGTGCAGGGAGATGGCTATGGCGCAAGCTTTGTGCGAGCAGAAGTGCGAGAGGCTGCGCTAGCTCACGAATAAATTTATACTTAAAATAATGCACGAGTTTTTTGAGGAGGGGATCTTGATAGGTTGAAGCCACATATACTCCATCAAGCGCCACATCAGTTTTTTGTACGCACTGTGGACATGTTTGTCCAAATGGAGTGAGTGTGTTTGTGCATATTGGGCATTGTTGCTGCGTCGCTAATGCCAAAATGCCATGGCACCTATGACAAATCCATGTATCAAATACCTTGCATCCAAGGCATCTTTTTGGAAAGATTGAGCTTAGTAGATATTCCCATATTCGCGTAAACATACAGACACTTTATGATCATGCAAAGATTTCACGTGGAGTATTTATTTTGTTTCGCGACATTGCGCACATCCTCGGTCTAAGACTTTTTTGATGAGATGTGTATTCCTGATGTTGACTCTTTGGTTTGCTTTGATGTTTTTTTGAAAGAGAGTGTGATTGATTTAATCTCTGATACTTTGTTTTGTAAAAGGTGATTTGCAAGGTCTTTCTCCACGGTATCTTGGATGTATTTGCGAATCCGCCTTGCGTGCGCTTCGCCCGGAGCATCGTTTTCGATGGCCATATTTGTAATTTGCGCGATGGCTGTATTGTTGCAGGTGAGTGTAATGTTGCGGGCCTTTAGGTTTTTGGCGATTCGCCTGACTTCAGCTCGTGTAATTTTTTGAAGATCTTTTACGTTTAATGGTGCAAATGTCACCACATGATCAAGGCGAGATATGAGTTCTGGCGCAAGGAAATCTGCGGCTGCTTTTTCATAGATAACATCTTTCTTTTTTGTGTTCGCATCGTTTGCATTGAATCCTAAATGATCTCCAGTCGCGTTTGTCGCGCCAATGTTTGAAGTGAGGATAATGATTGCATTGCGGAAATTTGCTGTGGTACCTTCACCATCTGTTATGGTGCCGTCTTCGAGGATTTGTAAAAGAATATTGAATGTATCGGGATGGGCTTTTTCAATCTCGTCAAAGAGGACTACGCTGTAAGGTTTCTTTTTGATTTTTTCTGTCAATGTCCCACCTTCGCCATATCCGACATAGCCAGCAGGCGCACCAAGTAATCGTGCCGTAGAGTGACGTTCCATCAGCTCACTCATGTCAATGCGTATAAGCGCATCGTCACTGCCAAAAATTTCATGCGCGAGTGTTTTGGCAGTCAGAGTTTTTCCGACGCCTGTCGGACCGAGAAAAAGAAAGGAGCCCTGTGGCCTCTGTGTGTTGCTAAGCCCAAGCGCTGCTCGTGTCAGTGTATCTCCAATGATTTCTAGCGCTACATCTTGCCCTACAATAGTCTTTTTTAGCTTTGATACAGCTTGCGTGATACGTTTGCTGGGATCACTTAGTAATACATCATTTGGAATGCCAGTTGTATGTGATAACGTATTGACGATGTCCTCTTTGGTGACTCGATACTTTGCAATAGACTCATGTTTGGCAATATTTTTTTGTATCTTATCACTCTTTTTTTGTGCTTGTATTTCTTGCTTTTGTATAATGCTTGCTGCGTCATATTGTTGCGCGCGTAGCAGGTTTGTTTTTTGTTCGGCGAGGTCATGGAGGAGATTATTGGTTGCACTGAGTGATGTATATAGGTCCTTGTCTTGGTGATCTCCATGAAGTCGTGCAGCAGTTTCATCGAGGAGGTCAAAGGCCTTGTCAGGTAAATACTGCTCTGGGATGTAGCGAATTGAAAGATCAACCGCTGCACGCAAACTCTCTGGCGAGAATTGTACGCCGTGATATTTCTCATACGATTTTCGTGCGCCATGAAGGATCTTGTATGCTTCTTGTGGTGTAGGTTCTGTGAGGAGCACTTTTTGAAATCGTCGTGAAAGAGCTGGATCAGCTGCGATGTGCTTTTTGTATTCTGTGTGTGTCGTTGCGCCAATAATTTGGAGTGCCCCACGTGCAAGGGAGGGTTTTAGGATGTTTGCAACATCGAGGCTGCCGCCTGCATTGCCAGTGCCAATGATCGTATGAATTTCATCGATGAAAAGAATGGTATTACGCGATGCACTCGCTTCTGCTATCACATCTTTGAGTCTCTGTTCAAATTCTCCGCGAAAGCTTGTACCGGCTACAAGTAGTGCCAAGTCTAGAGTGAGAATTTTTTTCCCGCGGAGGTGTGCGGGGGCATCATCGCTTTTTGCTAGTTGTGCAAGATGTTCGACGAGTGCGGTCTTGCCAACGCCAGGCTCACCTACAAGTAGGGGGTTATTCTTATTTTTACGACCGAGTGTTGTGGTGATGCGATCGACAATTTTGGCATAGCCGACAAATGCATGGTGATCTGAAGTATCTGCTGTATCGATTGCAAATTGGTCAAGGGCGCCACTGAATTCTTCTTCTTGTGATTTATGTGCGCCAATGCCTTCGCTTCCGAGTATATGGCCGATTTGTGAGAGCATGTCTGGTGAGAATCCGTTGGGACCAGCATGAATACTATTTGATTTGGGCTCAGATGCTCCGAGATTGTCATTGTTCGTTGTAGAGATTTCATTTTTTGGAGATGCCTTTGGTGCCTTCTTTTTTTTGACTGATTTGATTTTTTGACTACCGCAATGAGCAATTATTTTTCTGATATTGGAACTTGGTTTTCCGAGAAGGGCATAAACAAGGTGTTCTGTTCCTACATAGGGGTATCCGAAGTCAGCTGAAGCAGCATATGCGCCAGTAATAGCAGATTTCACATGTACATTTAAGGGGAGGGCTTTTGACGTAAGCTGATTCTTTTTTGTCTTAGGTTTATTTTTCTGCTTGTTGTCATTGCGAAAAATTTCTTTCTCAAAGTGATGTTTTTTGAGATTCATGTTATGTAAAATCGTTGATCCGACGCTTCCTTTTTGCAAAAAAATACCATACAAAAGATGGTCGGTCTGCATTGTTGTCAGATGTGCCGCGTGCGTGATTTTTTGTGCCTGTAAAAGGCTCTGTCGCGCATGGTTGGTGAGGCGTTTTGTAATTGATTGGTCGAGATCTTTCATGTCAGAAGAGTTAATATGATGTGCATGTGTAAGTGCGTATTGTACATTGGATAGCACATGGTCATTATACCATCTACAAAAAAGTATGTTAGACAACATAGATTGACAAATTATCGTATCATAAAAAGATATGAGGGGAAAGGGGTGGGCTTGGTAATGAAAGGGGGTGGGTGCGGTTATACACATCGGAATTCGATGTTGCGTTTTGTAAAAAAAATTATGTTATAATGGAACAGCTATTTAGAGATACAAATAAAGATAGAAAATAAAATAAAAATACTTTCATATTCGCTTGGATTGATACAGTTTTCATGGGCGGTAAAAGCGATGAAAGTACGACTACACTATACATATGTTTTTTGGTTCTCAAAATGAAGACTATTATGTCGGTGTCGATTTTGGCACACGCTCCGTTAAGGCTGTAGAAATTCGCACGAAAAAAGATAAGGTTGAGCTTGTGAATTATGGGTGGGTTACTCTGGATCAGGTGGCAAATGACCCAGTTGATGTTTCAGCCGTTGCAAATGGTCAGGAGCAAGGCTCACCTGACTATGCTGAGCTTTTGCGGCGTGCGTTGCGAGCTTTGCTTGCGAGTGTTGATCCTAAGGCTACTAATGTAAATGTTGCAATACCGGCTTTCAATGGCTTGGTAATGACGGTTGATTTTCCGCTGATGAATGATGCAGAGTTGGCGCAGGCAATTCAATATGAAGCACGGAAATATATTCCAACTTCCTTGGAGGATGTCAATATTAGCTGGGATCGTACAAGTGTGGATGAGGCGAATAAAAAGATGAAGGTTATACTTGTTGCTGCTCCAAAAAGTGAGGTGCAGTATTATGACAACTTATTTGAAGGGACTGATGTTAAGGTTGACTCATTGGAGTTAGAGACATTTGCACTTGTTCGCTCTCTTGTAGGGAATGATAAGGGGCGTTATATCCTTTTGGATGTTGGGTCAAAAACAACAAATCTTGTTCTTGTTGAGGATGGTAATGTCCATCTTAATCGAAATATTGATGTCGGTGGAACTGATCTCACATCAACAATTGCTGAAAATCTCAACATTGACCCAAAGCGAGCTCATGAAATGAAAGAGGGTGGAAAAAACTTTTTTTCTGGACCGATGCCTATTATGTTTCCTTCACTTGACTATATTATCGGTGAGGTGCAAAGAATTTTGGCGATGCAAGAGGGCGGTGCTGCGATTGATGCGATTGTTCTCTCTGGTGGCAGCGCAAAACTTGCTGGTCTTGTTGAATATGTGGCCGCAGCTACAAATTTGAAAGTGACAATTGGGAATCCATTGAGTCGGGTTGTTATGGATCCAAAAGTTGCGCGATATGTAGAGGAAAAAACAGGATCTGCTCTCGCTGTTGCTATTGGGCTTGCGCTGCGATCTGCAGAAAAAAATGAAGGTGATTCATAGATAAGATGTTGGCACTATTGCACGTAGTAATGTTTATGTCGTAAAAAATATAGCTCTACTAATATAAAAATATGGTATCAGGCGTTAGTTTTAAAAATACACCCGAAGAAAGAATTAAAACAAGCTCACGTGCAGCTGCGGGAGGTATTGCATTGCTTTTTGGCATTATTTGTATGGCGCTTGCTTTGTGGGGAGCTGCATATTTCTACAAGTCTTCAGTAGACAAAACATCTGCAAAGCTAACACAGTCAATAGACTCAACGCGGAGCGCAATTAATACAGAGGTGAATGGACCTCCACAAGAATATATTGCACGATCTCGTGCTGTGTCTAATACCCTTTATCGGGGGGTCTTTTTGGATGGTGTTGTTTCGCATTTCTCACAATCGATTGTTCCAGGTATTGTTTTGCAGTCAGTTGGGCAAACAATTGGTGATGGCGGCGAATCACAGCTTGATATTGTTGCAGATGCTCGTCAATACGATGAGGTTGCTGCTCAGATTGCTGCATGGAAGTCTTATGAAGAGTTTTCCTCTGTGAGTCTTGGTCAGATGAGTCGTGATGAAGAGACTGGTTTCATTCTTTTTTCTGCGCAGGTTGAGATACCTGCCGAGTCGCGTGGTATCTTTAGCGAGATTGATTTGGGAAGTGCTTCTGCCGCTGTCACGGAGGATGGCTTTATTGACCCGACATTAGACCTTTAGTATATATGAGCTCGGATACTTTTGATTATTATCTATAACGACATGAAAACCATTATATTCTTTCCAATTGTATTGATCGCTGCTCTCTATATTGTGTTGGGGTTAGCGATACCTGAATTTAGAGCTGCAAGATCGGAGCAAGTTGTGAATGAGGATAAGAAAAAGCAGCTCACAGATCTCGAAAATCAGCTCAATGAGGTAAAGAATTTTATTGCACAAATTGATCAACATCAAGCAGAAGTTAGTTTTCTCAATACTTATGTTCCAAGTAATGCCAGCGAGCATGAGATTGTTAATGCCATGTCGAAAATGGCATCACGACACGGTGTGGCAATCACAGAGCTGAGTGTTTCTCAAAAGTCTAATGCGAATAGTTTTGGAGAAGAAATGACAAGTATACCAACGGACGCTTCTGTTTCAGTTGATGGTGAATTTGGTCAGATCATGGCATTTCTTGCTGATACAGCTCGTATCACACGTGTCTATGACTTTGCTGCAGGAACAATCGCTAAAGCCGAGGATCAGAATGATGAGTTTGGTCGAGCCGAAGGTGACCCTAACACTATAAGCGCTAATGTGCAGTTTCGTTTTGCACATGTTGGGGTAGTACCTAAAATTAATGCGAGTGACTTCCAGGACCACATCTCATTTGAAAGTGTGAAAGCGCTTCAAGAAGTTACTAAGACAACTGAACCTATTTCTCTTGTTGGTGGTCAGCGTCAAAATCCATTTATACCGTAGCTCTATACTCATTTATCTAGCTTGCTCAATCTTATATGACCGAACAAACACAAGTGTCGACTGCTGAGGGCTCTCAGGGGGACGCACAAAAAAAGGAAAATGCCCAGAAACAAGGTAGTGCTACAGATGCTTTACAGCAGAAAGCTAAGTCCCTTGGTATTATCTTGCTGACAAGTATGCCAAAAAATGCTGTTGCTGAAGATGTGCAACTGATTTCGGAGGAGGTATCACATCGCTACGGTATTGTAACTTTTTTTCGTGATAAAAAAGCTGGTACTTTGCATACCGCAATGACTGATCCTCAGGATCTTCATTCATTAAATATTTTACGATTTCTTGCACAGAAAGAAAAGCTAAGTATAGAAGTTTATCTTGCATCTGATGATGTAATTGAAGATTTGCAAAAAATGTATGGTGGAGCAGAGAAGGCTGTTGAGAGTGCTGTGCAATCGCTAGAAGATGAGGCGGAGGATTTTCATGCGAAGAAACGAAAGAAGGGTTCTCCAGATCTTCTCTCAAAGGAAAATATTCAAGATGCGCCAGTTGCCAAGCTTGTACAAGTAATTATTCGACATGCGCTTGATGGCGGTGCCTCTGATATTCATATCGAGCCAATTGATAACACATATCGTGTCCGATTTCGTGTGGATGGTGTTTTGCATGCGTCACTTACATTTCCAAGTGAGGTTGGACGTGCGGTGACATCACGTATAAAGATCCTTGCAACACTCAAGATTGATGAGAAGCGAAAGCCGCAAGATGGTCGGTTTCGTGTAACAGAAAAAGGTAATGCGGTTGATTTTCGCGTATCAACGCTGCCAGTTGTCGAGGGTGAGAAGATTGTAATGCGTGTTTTGGAGAAAGATCGACAGAGTTTCGACTTGAGTAAGCTTGGTTTGATGGGCTCTCAGTATGATGCATTTATGCAGCATATACGTGATCCATTTGGTCTCATTCTTATGACAGGGCCGACGGGATCTGGTAAATCAACAACACTTTATGCTTTTTTGAGTATCCTTAACCAAGAGGATGGAAATATCATTACGCTTGAGGATCCGGTGGAGTATTTTATACCGGGAATCAATCAGTCACAGGTTAAGCCAGAGATAGGCTATAATTTTGCGAGTGGACTACGAAGTATTTTGCGACAAGACCCAGATGTCATTATGGTTGGTGAGATTCGTGATGGTGAAACTGCAGAGCTAGCAATCCATGCTGCGCTCACTGGCCATCTCGTTTTTTCTACTGTGCACACAAATAGTGCGGTTGGTGCTTTGCCGCGATTGCATGATATGGGCGTGGAACCCTTTCTGATTGGTTCGTCTGTCAGGATCATTGCAGCTCAGCGACTTGTTCGAAGAATTTGTGAGAATTGTAAACAGGAGCAAAAAATACCGCACAATATGCTTGCGAAAGTCCGCGAACTTATAGCCAATATACCTGAGAATGAGATTGAGAAGTACGGTCTTGATCTCTCTGGTGGTTTGAAGTTTTACAAGGGTGGGGGATGTGATGAGTGTGGTGGATTGGGTCTGAAGGGGCGGCTTGCGATTTATGAGGTTATTCCAATTGATGAGAAGTTGGAAGAGGTTATTGTTACAGAAAATGGTGATGTGCTCTCCCTTGAAAAGGCTGTAAGAGAAAATGGTGTTCTCACCATTAAACAAGATGGTATTTTGAAAGTGCTTTTGGGTCGTACGACAATGTCGGAGCTCGAGCGTGTTACTGAGGGGAGCATGCTTGTAGGAGGTGATACTGACGAGGTGAATGACAAAGACTTTGAATCCGTGTAAGGATTGACGTAGTTTGATATTGGTTGAGGATTCTGCACGAAGTCGTATGTTATAATTGTATTATTAAATGAGGCAAAATCTTGCTATGTCTGAAGAAAACACAATGAAAGAAGTTGGGGCAACTGGTGGATCCATGGATGTAACAACGCAAAATACTGTTGCATCACAGGAGCAAGAGGATACAATGGCTAGCAACAAGGGGACGATTATGGTAGCTGAAGACGATATGTTTATCAGCGATATTTATGATGTTAAACTTACATCTGCAGGGTATAATGTTATTATTGCAAATAATGGACGTGATGCTGTAGAAAAGCTCAAGTCAGGTGTCAGACCCCATCTCCTATTGCTTGATATCGTCATGCCGTATATGGATGGATTTGATGTATTAGAGGCGATCTCACAGAATCAAGAGTGGCAAAGAATCCCTGTTGTTCTGCTTACTAATCTCTCTCAAAAAGAAGATATAGATCGAGCAATGGAAAATGGAGCGAAAGACTACCTGATTAAATCTCACTTCACTCCGTCGGAGGTTCTTTCGAAGGTGGAAAAGTACATCTTGAAGGACTAGTTGATTGACTTTTGTTAGAGTGTGGTCGTGGTATCGACTCTCTAACCTGTGATCATTCAAAAAAATAAAAAAAAATATGGCTGGAAATATTGGTGACAGGATAAAAAATCTCCTTAGACTTGCGGCTCAGCAAGATGCCTCTGATCTGCATCTCGCTGTAGGAAGGTACCCTACTTTGCGTATTGATGGAAAACTTATACCACTCTCCCAAGAATCGATTTTGCTTACCGAAGATACAAAAGCGATGGCGGATTTTTTTATGGATGACCTTCGGAAGAAAGAATTTACAGCACAGGGACAAGTTGATTTTGCCTATAACTTTGAGGATCGCGTCCGCTTTCGAACGAATGTTTTTTATCAGCAGGGTCATGTTGGTATTGTTATGCGTGTTATTAATAATCAAATACGCACACTGCAAGACTTGAATGTTCCGACAAATGTTTATGAGTTTGCAAATTTTTCGCAGGGACTCTTTCTTGTTACAGGGCCTGTTGGCCACGGCAAGTCTACTACGCTTGCCGCACTTATGGATCATATTAATCATAATAAAGAGCATCATGTTGTAACCATTGAAGATCCTATAGAGTATCTCTACACACCAGATCGTTGTATCATCAATCAGCGAGAGATTGGTGAGGATACACATGATTTTGCTGCGGCCCTGAGAGCTGCTTTGCGTGAAGATACTAATGTCATACTTATTGGAGAGTTGCGAGATCTTGAAACAATTTCAACTGCAATAACAGCAGCTGAAACAGGGCATCTCATTTTTGCAACACTTCATACGAATGATGCGTCACAAACTGTGGATCGTATAATTGATACTTTTCCCGCGCATCAACAAAATCAGGTGCGATCTCAACTTGCTAATGTGCTTTTGGGTGTTTTGTCTCAGCGACTCCTGCCGCGCATAGACGGTGGTCGTGTTCCTGCTATTGAAATTATGATTAAGAATCATGCTATTGAAAACCTCATTCGTGAGGATAAGACGTATCAAATTGATACTGTGATTGATACTAGTCAAAAGGATGGTATGATTTCCCTTGATAAATCACTGTCGATTTTGATTAAGCAGGGTATTATTACACTTGATCATGCCATGACATATGCAAAGAATCGCGAATATCTCAGGATGCTTATCGGTCGTGGTGATGAATTGCATATAGAAAACTAATATATGAAATATACGTTTAAAGCAAAGGCTGGGGATGGCTCCCTTAAGGCTGGAACAATCGATGCTCCATCACATGACGAGGCTGTTGCGTTGTTGCAAAAAGGTGGATTACTGCCAATCTCTCTCGTGCAACAGAGCGGTAAAGGAACTCTGTCCAGCAGGATTGAGCAGGCGACGTCTAAGGTTGGAATGAAGGATCTCCTTCTTTTTTATCGTGAGTTTTCTACGCTTACTGGAGCGAAAGTACCGATAGCGACAGCGCTCGATACGATTCAGGCACAAACAACGCACCCTGTTCTGAGTGCTGTGGTAAAGCAGGTGAGTACCGATGTGGAAGATGGACTCCCGATTTCTGAAGCATTTGCGAAGCACCCAAAGATCTTTTCTGAGCTTGCCATTAACATGATTAAGGCTGGTGAAATTTCTGGTAATCTTGAGGGATCGATTAAATATGTCACGACAACGACGGAGCAGAATTATCAGCTAACCAGTAAAGTCCGCGGTGCATTGATGTATCCAGCTTTTGTTGTCTCTGTTGCGGGTGTTATTGGCTTTCTTGTTGTTGCGTTTATACTACCAAAGCTTACGAGTGTTTTTAAAGATTTAGACGTCGATCTTCCATGGTATACACAGATTATGATTGGTTTGGGAGATTTCATGAAGGTGTATTGGTGGGTTGTGCTTATAGGCATTATAGTCGTCATTGTATCCAGTATTTTCTATCTGCGGTCCCCGCGAGGAAAAATGGAGTGGGATCAGGCTAAACTCAAAATCCCTGTTATTGGAGAGTTGTTTCGCTATGTCTATCTGACACGATTTGCAGAAAACCTCTCTGTTCTTATTGCTGGCGGTATTCCTATTGTGCGGGCGCTACAGATCATTGCAGACGTTGTGGATAACCACACTTATAAAAAAATCATTCTTAAAGCAGCGCAAAATGTTAAGGTAGGTGGGGAGATTCATACAGAATTTTTTAAATATGAAGAGGTTCCTCCTATGGTTGCTCGCATGATTAAGGTTGGTGAAGAAACGGGTAGGCTTGGTGATATTTTGTCGGATGTTGCAAACTTTTATAGGGGGGAGGTTGATCAGATCACGCGCAACCTCTCATCACTTATTGAGCCGATTCTTATCGTAGTTTTGGGTATCGGTGTTGGTGTTCTGGTGATCTCAGTCTTGATGCCAATCTATAACATTACGGCGTTGATATAAGAAATAGATTTTAATTTTATGTATGTGTCGACTTGGGATTATTGAAGTTGTGGCTCGTACGTTTTAAAAAAATGTAAAAATAGAGTATGGTCCCTTGTGTGTGGATAACTTCTTGCAAGAATAATTAACACTATATTTCTAGTGTATAATGTATATATGATAATAAAAACAAAAAGAAGGGAGGTGACAATAGTATGAAAAAAATGAATAAAGGATTTACATTGATCGAGCTTTTGATCGTAATTGCAATCATCGGAATTTTGGCGTCTATTGTTCTGGTCTCTCTGAACAGTGCGCGTACAAAGGCTAATGTTGCAGCTTACAAATCATCTGTTTCAAGTCTTTCAGCTGGTGGTATTCTCGAGTGTGATGAGGCTACACCTGATCTTGCAGCATTTGTTGCAGCTCAGCAAACAGATATGCTTTCTGTTGCAACGATTGCAGTTGGCTCTGACTGTAATGGTGGAGATTTCCAAATTACTTCAACTGCTGCTAATGCAAATGTTGAGGCGGTGTGTGCTGGTACAACTATTGACCAGACAGGAGCAAATTTCCCAGCAGGTTGTTAAGCTCAACTCGCTGCGAAACAAAAAAACACCGCTATGGTGTTTTTTTGTTTTTTCTTGGGTGCTCAGTGGGTGTGTTAAAATTGCTATATGATAATATTTTTCTTTGTTGTATTTGGTCTTCTTGTTGGCAGCTTTCTTAATGTAGCTGTCTTACGATTGGCTTCGGGTGAAGGTGGTATAGTTGCTGGTCACTCGCACTGCGTCTCGTGTGATCATGATCTTGCGTGGTATGACAATATTCCTGTATTGAGTTATTTGCTATTACGTGGAAAATGTCGGTATTGCAGTGATGCGATATCAGCACAATATCCTTGTGTTGAGATGATGACAGCCACAGTTTTTGGTGTGGTAGGAGCTGTTGCAACACGTCATGCTGATTTAAGTGTGGGTGTTGTATTTGGTATATTGTCTGCGGCCTTATTTGCATCGATGATCGTCATTTTTGTTTACGATCTGAAATATATGGAGGTTCCTATGATTGCTATTTATATCGGTGTGGGACTTGCAGTGCTGATGATGTTTATGAGGGATAAGGTTCTCATCTCTGGTCTTGATCTGCACTCTTTATGGCAGTCTGCTACTTTCTTGCACATAGTGGCTGGAGTTGTGTGTTTTGGGTTTTTCTTTGGCCTCAGTTTTGTGTCTGACGAAACGTGGATGGGATATGGAGACGGATTCATAGCTCTTGTGATTGGTCTTTTTCTCGGCCCGATGGCAAGCTTTGTTGCGATAATGATTGCTGTATTTTCTGGAGCGCTTATTGGTAGTTTCATGATGCTCGCTCAAGGTAAGACGCTTAAGACTGCCATTCCATTTGGCCCTTATCTTGTTGGTGGCATGTTTATTGCATACGTTCTTTTGCATTTTTATCCGACTACAATGTCAGTTTTGTGGTAAATGTGATGGTAGACATGTTGATCTGTATGATACAATTGTAAGTAGTAGGGTTAGATAAATAACCTGGTAATGACCAAGGCTTTGTGAGAAAACAAAAACAACAGACTAAAAAAGGATTTACATTGATTGAGCTCCTTGTTGTCATAGGTATCATTACGATCATGACGTCGGTGCTTTTTGTTATGATGAGTAATGATAAAGACCGCCGACTTGTTCGTACTGCTGCTGAGGGTTTTGTGGCAAGTGTGCGTGATGCTCAGAATATTGCGCTGACAGGTCAAAGCATAAATGGTAAGCGCCCTTGCAATGTTACTGTTTCTGCATCGAGTAATGGCTTTGGTTATTCTGCAGAGGTTTATAATCCGAATGGATCAAGTGTTTCTGGTCAACCGCGCAGTTGTACTAATGGAACAGAGACAGAGATGATTAGCTCAGATAGTACTGGCCGCGTGACAATCACTTCTTCGTCGGGGTCGTTGCGACCAATAAGTATCAACGCGCCTTTTGGTTCGATTGCATCTTCAGCATTTTCTAGTGGAAATGCCTGGTCAGACTATGTTTTTTCTTTGAGTGGGCACGATTATAGGGTATGTCTGTATCGTTCTGGTCGTGTAGAGGCCGCAGGGTTTTCTGGTTCGTGTAATTAGGTCACTACCTGTGAGATAACATGAAAAAAAAATACAAGCAACAAAATTTTCAAAAAGGATTTTCCATCATGGAGGTTGTTCTTGGTTTGTTCATTCTTTCGCTTGGTTTGATCGCTACTGTGGTTTTGACTACCAAGAGCATTGTGGAATTGAATGACTCTCGAGATTCTTTGATTGCAGCTGCCCTTGCCCAAGAGGGCTCTGAGCTTGCTCGTAATGTGCGAGATAATCGTGCAATGCAAATCTATGAATCTGTTGATCTCGATACTGGAGCTGGATTTGATGCAATGTTCGATCGGTTTAGTGGGACATGTTATATCGATGCTGTTGAGGTGCATAATTTTATTCAAGGCACAGTACCAACAATGTCATGCTCAAGCGGTGGGGCGAGACTTTATCTCGATGCAAATGGATTTTATACGCATAGAGTGGTTGCCGGAAATGCGACGGAGTTTAGGCGTGTTGTACGTTTCGATCTTGGAACATCGGGTGAGGTGGGTGTGACAAGTATTGCTACATGGGATGAAACACCTATACCGACCTCAGTTGCAAATTGTAGTGCAAGTACGAACTGTGTTGTAGACGAGTCTACTTTGACGCAGTGGATTTTACATAAATAATTCTGCATTTCAATCTTATTGAAAAGACTATGAAAAAGTTGAGTTTAAAAAAAGATGAAATGAGCGCTAAGAAAAAAGGCTTCACACTTGTTGAGTTGCTTGTTGCTACTTTTATTTTCCTTGTGATCATGACAGCTGTTGTTGCAGTTTTTGCCAGACAATCTGTGAATTTCAAGTATTTGCAGTTACAGCAGCGTAATGTGGAGAATGCGCAATTTGCAATTAACTTTATAGCCAAAACATTGCGTACGAGCACATTCCCAAGTGTGATTGATTACCCAACTCTTCAAAGTGCGAAAAGAATCTATCTTTATGATAATTCACAAAAAAAATGTATTAGATTTTTCTTTGATGATTCAGCTGCACAGTTAGAGGTAACAACTGTAGATAGAAGTCCATCAGATGTTGAGTCATGTGCAAAGAACGGACATTATGCAAGTGGAGAGACATATAGTCTGACAACTGGTTATGTGTTAGGATCCTTTGATATTGTTTCTACCGAGCGTGATCCAGATGATAATCCAAGTAATGGTAATCAATTCCGTATGGGCCTTGCTACTATCCGTATGGAAATCCAGGATCAAAATAGAACAATTCGTCCAGTGACGATCCAGACGAGCGCTTCTTTGCGAGACTATCCTGTAGAGTTTCGCTTCTAATCTAACAATGAATTATGGTTGTATCAAAAGTTAAAAAAGGCTCAATACTTATATTCTCCCTGTTGATTCTCTCGCTTATTCTGATTACATCTCTTGGTATTGCGGGGAATGTTTTGACGCAGCGCAAGGCAACGATTGCTACGAGTAATTCGACAGCGGCACTTCAAAATGCAGATCGTGGTGTGGAGATTTTCTTGCAGTCTGTTTATCATGATCATAAAGGCATTGAGCGCCTTGATGACCTTGTTGCAAGTGGCTCCCGCTTACAGAGTATGGGATTTGTGTGCGCAGACGGTCGCCTCAAAAGTACATCGCTCAACCTTGAGATCATTCCGTATGTTCGTCTTATCGATCCGCCGCCTTTTCCTGCCACACAATCTGTAGAGACGACAGATTGTGACACGCAGATGGGTGACATCGCGCGATTTCGGATAGTGGGAGAAAGAAAAGGTGCGGCGCGTGCACTGCAGGTTACTATGCAAGATAGTACCAAAAGAGGTTTGCTTGCACATTGGGATTTTGAGGATAATGCTGAAGCATTGCGACTTGCTGCTAGCTTTCCAGGATCGCCGGTTGCAAAAGATCAATCGCGCAATGATCATCAGCTAACACTTTGCCCAATTGATAATAATAGTGTCCCAGCACCATTTGATCTTTGCCCTCAGGTTGATGCTGATGATCGGGTCGATCCAACGCAAGATCATAAAACGATTTATTTTGATCATGATAGTGATGATGTTTCTACGTGGACTGATTCTGAAGATGGTGCTGTTGATGTTGACTTTAGTGGTCAAATTGGTTACACAGAACACTCGCAAGGACTGGAGTTTAATGGTGTGAGTAACTATCTAGCGCTCAACACACAAACGAGTGGCCCCAACAGTGTTGATCCTACAGCAGTATCGCTCTCGCCGAGTAGTGCGATTGCACTCTCCATTTGGGTGAAACGGAATGGTTCAGGTGGTGGCGTCCTCGTGAGTAACGGAACAATTCCTCCTCGGAATTCTGCAAATGACAAAGGCTATGCGCTTTACTTTAGCGCTGATAGTAGGATCAATTTTATTGTTGACCGTGCAGGTGCAGGGGCTCGTATTAATGCGCCGTATCCAAATGACAATAGCTGGCATCATATAGTTGCAATGTGGGATAAAGATGATGTGGATATACCAAGGATTTATATTGATGGAACCCGGAGATCTGCTCTTAGTGCAACCCAGCGCATGAGTAATGAAATCGAATACGATGCTAATGAGTCATTTTTTGTTGGTGGCTACTATGCAGGTGGTAACATTGATCTTTTTGAGATGGATGAGTTCGGTGTTGGTTTTGCGGCAGCTGCAGGATTGAATGCGACTTTGCGACAGAACTACGCAGCCTTTGACGGTACACTTGATGATTTGAGGATCTTTGAACGTGCTTTGACGGATAATGAAATCAAGATATTATGTCATGAGGCATCTGATGCTATTGAGGGTCAGTGTGCGAATTAATAGCGAAAAATCTGGATTTTTAGCGAAGAGTCTGTCTTTTTGTTATGATGCAATGAGTTAATTTGTGTAGATTGTATCTATGAATGATTCCAATGCTGTACCAGATGATGTGATACAACGTGTGCAAAATCTTGTTCGTGAGATTGATGCTCTGCGTCATAAATACCATGTTGAAGATGCGCCGGGTGCTGATGATGTTGTTTACACATCTCTCATGGATGAATTGCGATCTTTGGAAGAGGAGTATCCACTTTTGATAACGCAAGAGAGTCCAACACAGCGTGTCGCTGGCACCCCTTTGGATAAGTTTCAAAAAGTAGTTCACGATGTGCGTCAGTGGTCGCTGTCTGACGTTTTTTCACAGGATGAGTTGCAGGGGTGGTATGAGCGTATTTTGCGTTTTCTTAAAAAGGAGGGTTTTGTCACTGATGTGACGTTATGCGCTGAGGTAAAGATTGACGGTCTTAAGGTTGTTCTTACGTATGTGGATGGTAAGCTTGCTCATGCAGTAACAAGGGGTGATGGTAAAGTTGGTGAGGATGTGACTCACAATGTGAAGACTATTAGGAGTGTGCCAATCGTTTTGCCGGAGCCTATAAATGTGACAGTTGTTGGTGAGGTGTGGTTGCCTGAATCGGAATTAAAAAAAATTAATGATCGTCGTAAAAAGGCAGGTGAAGACCTTTATGCTAATACAAGAAACGTTGCAGCAGGTACAATTCGTCAATTGGATGCGCGTGTTGCATCTCAGAGAAATCTTGCAGTCTTTGCTTATGCAATTGATGCGATTGATGTAAAAGAAACGCGTGTCATAGTTCCAAGAACGCAGATAAAAAAACTTGTGCTTTTGAAAGAGTTGGGCTTTAAGGTGAGTCCGCATTATGCTCGATGCCAAAATATACAAGAGGTTCAAGAATTTTACCAGCGGTGGATGCCTCATCGTAATGATCAAGAGTATGGTATTGATGGTGTCGTTATTAAGGTAAATGATGTCGCATTGTGGGATGTGCTTGGCTACACTGGGAAATCACCGCGTGGCGCAACTGCATACAAATTTCCAGCTGAAAGAGTGACGACTGTTGTGGAGGACATTTGCGTGCAAGTCGGTCGTACAGGTGTTGTGACGCCAGTTGCACATCTTAAACCGGTCTCTGTTGCTAATACTACAGTAAGTCGTGCGACACTTCACAATGAAGACGAAATTAAGCGACTGGGTATCAAGATTGGTGATACAGTGGTTATACAAAAGGCAGGTGATATTATTCCTGAAGTACTGGAAGTGTTAACCAATATGCGTACTGGTACTGAGAAAGATTTTGATATGCTCGCGGCTGCGCAGGCAGCATGTGGGGGCGAGGTGGTGCGTGAGGATATTGTGGGTGGTAAAAAGGGTCAACAGAAAAATAGTGCCGCGTACTATTGCGCTGATAAAAATACGTATGCGATACTCTTGGGGCAAATATCTCATTTTGTCTCTAAGAAGGGATTTAATATTGATGGTCTTGGTGAGAAGATTATAGCGCAACTTTTGAATGAGGGTGTGATAGAGAATGCTGCAGATATCTTTGCTCTCACAAAAGAACAGCTGACAGCTTTGGAGCGTTTTGAGGAAAAATCTGCAACCAATCTCATTACGAGTATCACGTTATCCAAGGAGGTTGCGTGTTCGAAGTTTCTTTATGCTCTTGGTATTAGGCATGTAGGAGAAGAGACTGCTGTGCTTGTTGCTGATTTGATCAGTATGGGAAAGATTGGTGTGAGCGGAAGTCCTGATAATCCTGATGACTTGTGTGCTATGCTCGCAGAAATCTCATGTGATACTTGGGAGGGCATTGATGGTATTGGTGGTCGTAGTGCGCAAAGTCTTGTTGCGTATTTTTCGTCCTCACATCACAGGGATATGCTAGGAAAAATGACGAGTCAGGGTGTTCGTCTTATCTACGATGCTCAGAAATCGCGGGAGGAGACTGGGCTCACTGGGCTTAACTTTGTCGTCACTGGAACATTGCCAACACTCTCACGGGATGCTGCGAAGGAAATGATCCGTCAAAATGGCGGAAAAGTTGTAGCGAGTGTCAGCAAGAAGACTGATATTCTTTTGGCAGGAGAAAGAGCTGGGAGTAAATTGCAGAAGGCTAGCGATCTTGGTGTAAAAGTCATTGATGAGCAGGCATTTTTGGCTATGCTATAATAGCCATTAAGAATACATTTAAGGTGATTTATGTCAGAGATTACACGAGAAGATATTAAAAAAGTTGCCGATTTAGCGCAAATTGCTGTGACAGATGTAGAATCTGATGCGCTTCGAAAGGATATTGAACCTGTTTTGGGGTATTTTGACACACTGTCTGCTATAAAAACTGATGGCATAGAGGGTGAGGGGCACATAACTCGCATGACAAATGTTATGCGTAGGGATCGTGTGCAGGAGATGTCAGATGACGAGAGGATAATGATGATGGATGCTGTGCCGGTGTCTGACGGGGATCGTATAGTTGTAAAAGGTGTGTTGTAGGAGTCTTATGAAAGAGATTGTGCCTGATGCTGTAGAATTAGAATGTTGAAGTGAATTTATGATTAAGGAGTTGCATGAGAAAATAAAGTCTGGTGATTTGACGTCTGAACAGATAGCACAAGCGTATCTTAAAAAGGCCCATGCCCAGCAGTCTCCTGATGATGTGAATGCATTTATCACTATAGATGATGAGCTTGCGATTGCGCAGGCAAAGATTGTTGATAGGGCATATGCAGATGGAGAGGATGTTGGTGTGCTTGCGGGTATTCCTGGTGCGATTAAAGATAATATTTTAATGCGAGGCGTTCAAACAACTGCAGGATCAAAGATACTTGAGGGCTATATAGCGCCATACAGTGCGACAGTCATAGATAAGTTGCGAGATGATCATGCAGTTATCCTTGGTAAGGCGAATCTTGATGAATTTGCGTGCGGAAGCTCAACGGAGCATAGTGCGTATGGTGTATCGCGCAATCCGCATGACCTCTCTCGTGTGCCAGGCGGTTCGAGTGGTGGGAGTGCTGCTGCGGTAGCTTCTGGGAGTGCTGTTTGGGCTCTCGGCAGTGATACTGGCGGTTCCATTCGGCAGCCAGCAAGTTTTTGTGGCATTACTGGGATTAAGCCGACATATGGTCGCGTTTCTCGTTATGGTGTGATTGCGTATGGATCAAGCTTGGATCAAGTTGGCGTGCTTGCACACAATGCTCAGGACGCTGCAATTGTTCTTTCTAGTATTGCAGGACATGATGCACGTGATGCAACAAGCGCTCAATCTGATGGTCAGGATTATACTCGATTTCTTGTGGGTGATATTGCTGGTGCAAAGATTGGTATGCCATCGGAATTCCTTGGTGAAGGGTTGGATGACGAGGTGCGTGCGGCTTATGTGTCAGCACTAGAAAAGTACAAGGAGTTGGGTGCGGAGATCGTAGAGATCTCGTTGCCACACACTGATGCAGCGCTCGCAACATATTATGTGATCGCGCTCAGTGAGCTGAGCTCAAATTTGGCGCGTTTTGATGGTGTGCGATATGGTTCTGTTCCAGAGATAGACAAATGTGACTCTATACAGGATTATTATAAGCATGTTCGTGGCGCAGGTTTTGGTGATGAGATCAAGCGAAGATTGATTTTGGGTACGTATACCTTGAGTGCTGGCTACAGTGATGCTTTTTATAAGAAGGCGCAGAAAGTGCGTACGCTCATCCGCAAAGATTATGAGGATGCGCTGGAAAAAGTTGATTATATATTTACACCAACTGTGCCGGAAACAGCGTTCAAGGTGGGCGAAAATACAGGTGATCCATTGAAAATGTACTTGACAGATATTTATACGGTTCCAGTTAATCTTGCTGGATTGCCTGCCCTTTCACATCCGATTGGTTCTGCTAGTAAAGATGGCAAGAAAATGCCTATCGGAGGACAGCTTATTGGGAAGTGGTTTGATGAAGAGGGGATCCTCAATGCGGCACATACCTTTGAATCTGTTTTTGTTCCAGATTTTGAGAGGGTGGGCATATCGTTGTAGCTGCTGCATTGTTTGCTGACTGCAGATTCTAACCAAAGGAAAATGGAGAAGTATGGAGGATTTTATCGTCAATTTTATACCTAGTATACAGACGTACTTTCAAGCTTTTTGGAACAGTACCTTTTTTCTTGTTGTGCGGATCCTCTTGGGTATCTATGCTGTTATTTTGATTATAGACGTTTTGCTGCTGATGTATCTTGGTAACGTGCGGGCGCGCATGCGCAGTATGAAGTATGGAGTTTCTGGTATAAGTGAGAGTGGTGGCAAGCGTAAACGGGAGTGGAAGCGTGTAATGGATAGACTCGATACTGATTCACCAGCAGAGTGGAAGATTGCAGTTCTTGAAGCTGAACATCTTTTGCATATGTCAATGTCTGAGGTTGGGTATGAGGGGGAGAATCTTGGTATGCAATTGGCTCAGATTGATGCAGATATGTATGACGCTACTGATGTGTTGCACAGTGTCCATGCTTTTCGTAATCAGATTGTTCACGATGATGATATGAGTATTGCACATGAACAAGCAAAAGAGGCGGTAGGTATCTATTACGATTTTCTTGGTGACCTTGGTGTAGTTTGAGGTGTTAATGTGATCTTCATTTTTCAATAAATTTTCTATGATTGATGCTCATATACACTTGCATGATAAGAAGTATGGTGATGAATGTGGTGATGTTGTTGCCGCGTTTTTTGATCATGGTGGTGAGTCGATGATCAATATAGGTACAAGCGTGCGCGAATCGCAACAGGCATTGGATGTTGCTAAGAAATATGAAAATATTTACGCTGTTGTGGGTATGCATCCCCATGTTTTTAATGGTGGCCCCAAAAGAGACGCTGAGTGGGCAGAGGGTATGGGTGCGGATAGTCTTGAGGATGTGCGTATGCAAAATTTGAAGAGATCTGTTGAGGAAATAGAGGGGATGGCTACTGAAAAAAAAGTTGTTGCGATTGGGGAGATTGGTTTGGATTATTTTCTCCCTGGTGAAGTGGTTGTAAGTACTGCGCAAAAAAAGTGGCAACGAACAGGTTTTGTTGTGCAGATTGCACTTGCACGAAAGATAGGATTGCCTGTTGTTGTGCATTGTAGGCCACTAGATGTGGCAGCGAGTGATGCGTACGTTGATTGTGCGCGTATCATTGCTGATTATCCTGACGTGCGGTTTGTTGTGCACTGTTACATGGGTAATGTGTCAGTGACGAAGGAGTTTCTTGATATGGATAACGTCACGTTCTCATTTACGGGAAATGTGACATATAGTAAGTCTGATGATGATCAGATGAGTCAGGTGATAAAAATGATCCCGCTCGATCGTGTGATGATTGAGACAGACGGACCATATCTGACGCCCGCCCCGCACCGTGGTAAGCGAAACGATCCTCGGTATGTGCAATATGTTGCACGCAGAATAGCGGATCTAAAAGATGTCTCTGCAGAGAAAATAATCGAAAGTACTGCAAAAACGACACGTGCTTTCTTTTCACTGCAAAAGTAGATCTGATTTTGGTTTGGTTGTATTTATCGTTGTGACTTCTGTGATGAATCGTGTGGTTTGTCTTAATGCTCTTAGTCGGTTTTTGTAAAGTGTTAAGGCCACGATCTAATGGATCGTGGCCTGTTAAACCTCAGGTTATTTGCGAGATCACTGCTGCCCACGCAATTATAGTTAGTGTGACGATGATAATTTCTCTAATGGATGATTGACGTGGGTTTTTGCCACGCCCCTGATTATCATATACTGACATTTCCACTTTGCTCTCGCTTTTTGTGTATTTATTTTTTATTTTACATTATTATATAGAATCTGTCAATATTTACGTTGGAGACAATTTTTTGTATATTTGAAGAGGCAATTTTGCCTGTTTGGAGTTAGTGTATTATGGCTTCGTTGGACAATCTGATAAATGAGGGCCTATTGGTCCTCGCTGTAGCGAGCTGCTTTCTTCATTTGGCGGGGTCGTGATTGCGTAGTTTTTGAGCTAATGTGCACAGTGTTGCACATTAGTTTTTTGACTGAAAAATAATTTTGTGTTAATGTGCTTTCTGTCGATTATGATCGATGGTAATAGTATATTTACAATTTAAATCCACGGAGTAAAGGTTAGTGAAAAAGAAGAAAATATCTGGATTCACATCATCGCAGCCTGCTTGAGTGCATATGACGGTGAGGATCGATCAGATTATTTGTCATGACGTTTATTTGCTAGGGATGGAGGTTGCTCATTCGTACTCTGCGTTTTGTAGTGTTTTTGGAAATAGCATGTATAGATTAGCGTTTCTATCACTACATGGCTATATTTATCTGCTGACGCCTGAGGCGATCGCAATAGAATCATACTATCTCATGTATGGCGTGTCATGGGATCAGGGTACGATCGCTGCCTGCAAGGCAGCGAATATCTACGCGCCTGGATAGGACACAATGAATAATATAAAAAGTAAAAAAGAAGGAAGGATTTTCTCTCTCTGCGGCATAGTAATTTTTGCCCCGAGTGCATATGCAAACCATCACATGCCAATCACAGAAGATCCAAACTTTTTGGCGCTTGTTACATTTGGCTTTTTTCTGTTGTTGTTTCTTGTTTTAAAGGGCAGGAAGAAATAATTGCAACGATGAAGGATCTCTTGGATAGCTTTGTTTGGGGTTACATATTTCTAACTGCGATCTCTTGTGTTGAGTGTACACTAGTAGATATCTGAGTAACTGGTTAGATGCATTAAAAGCAAAAAAAATCTGAAATAGAATCCGGTCACGACTGTGTGGCCGGTTTTTTATAATTTAAACTAAATCACTCAATTTATGGAAAGATTGTTTCTTGGCGGTTCTGACTGTGCGTCAGGGGTTGAGTCGTGTAATTTTTTTCTATGCGTGTCTATTGACTATAATGAATATATGTGATAGAATGCATTTGGTTTAAAAACTGATGTTCTTCTTTTATTCTGACAAAACCTGTGGAGGTATGTCATGTTCAAAATAATCTTAAAGACTGTGAGTGTTGCATCAATTATCTTTTGTAGTGCTGGTGCTAACGCGCATGATCGCACTGGCATTGATATTTTTCACCATTCGATTGAGGATAATCCTCACTTGAGTGTTGTAGCTGGAGAGTGTGTGACTCAGTCGGTGACGCTGCCCGGTGAGTGGGGCATTACACCGGAAGCAAAGCGCTACAGGTTTAGCGTTCTGCATGGATGGACCGCTCGACCTGATGAGCCACAGCTTGATGGTTATCAAACAATCTGGTCCAATGCGACGGCGATTGAGTCGCAGGGACTTAAAAGGGTGGAGTCATCGCTTGTGTTCTATGAACACAATAAGATACCTAATGGCTCTCGTCTTTGCTTGAAGATCACCGGTAATACCGGTTTTACAGATGGGTATGCTGACGACCAGATAAAGACTTTGGAATTTATCTGCCCGGATGTCCATGAAAGTGTGGCAAATGTTGAGTACACTGGCGTCACTCGAGCTGAGTACCAGGCATGGAGCGGGCCGAAGGTTCTTCTGTGGCAACGAGATTATTTCAAGAATCCATCTGACGGTGGCGGGACATTTGCTTACCTTTTATCTTGTCCCAGAAGGAGTTGATTTTCACGGTATAGCGGCATGGTGCGCAGCAAATCTTTTGCTGCGCATTTTAATTTGTATAATGACATGATCGCTGAGTTTTGTGATGATTATGAGGTTCACGCGTTGATCTAATGAGTTACTTTTTTGAGTTGCTTTTTTTATTTATCTCTCTTTTATTGACGAAGTTAGTCCTCTGTAGTAGGCTTTTGTTAGTACATATTAGGTACAGCAACTTTACAGATGGGGAGTAAGAATGAAAAATCGTATAAGAGATATCATGTGCGGCTTGGTTATGGCAGTGGTTTTTTTGTCGGGATGTGCAGTTGATCATGTGGTGCTGGTACCGCCACCTGCGGTAGCTGATGATTTATATGAAAGGAGTCCTGTGCGGGCAGTGCCTGAGTCGGGAATGCATCTCGTCAAGAAAGGTGCGTGTCCAGGACTATCCCGGCCATTTCTTGATCGCCATCCAGTGAAAAAGCCAAGTGGAAAAATGCGTATGGCAGGCTGGACTACGCCGGAGTGGTCAAATATTTCTCGATTTGAAACCGCCAAGAATATTGCAGTGTATGTGCAATTTGGAGATCGATATAACAGACAAAATCCATATGAGTGCCATTTGATTTATGGGAGTGTGAGCTTTTCTGAGCACCATCCACTTAATGATCTGGCAAAAAAATATCGGATGCTTTGTCTTGGTGTGCCAGGGGGTGAGAGTACCTTTACTGTTTACCAAAATAGTAAGTGGTTACCGATGGCTGGTCGTACTATACGCCAGACTGAGTGCTGACTCGTTTATTGTTGATAGTTGATATCCCGTGCAGGGGAGGGGAGGATTCGCGAAGCGGACCTCCTTTTTTTCTTGCGAAAAATCATTTTTTCTGTATACTAGAGGTGTGGTTCATTTGAACTCATATAGAGGGGACAAATTAACGCTAATGGTTGATATTTGCGCCTGTGATGAGCACTTCGCTCTTTCCTTGTGGCCATAGCGACGTTTGTTGTGAAAATATGGGTTTAAATGCTGCGTAATTCACTAGCAAGTGTACCGCATTTTTATAGTCGGCTCACTACTTATTTGGAAATGGCAGAACCAACAGTTATCACAGAAAATCTTGAGCGCTTTCCACAGCTAGAGCAGGGAACTGTTTCTGGTGGCGTTGGTCCCGCAGATGCGCATAGTCAAGATGTGTCAACCCAATTATATGGTGCTACTGACAGTGCGACGCATGCTGCAGGTCATGCAGATAGTCCGATTCATGTTGTTTTTATACCAGACAACATCGCACAGATTGGAAATTTTATGATTTCCAACACGCTTGTTACGTCAGTGATTGCTTCTCTTGTTTTGATAGGTGTCGCCTTTTTTGTTGGTCGCCGGATTACGACTACTGGCGTGCCGGGGAGGTTGCAGATCTTCTTTGAGAGTCTTGTCGGTTATATTCACGATGAGATGAGTAAGATCCTGGGTAATGATCGTGTAACAACAATTGCATTTCCGCTGATTACGACACTGTTTCTGTATATCTTGGTGGCGAATTGGATTGAGTTCATTCCGGGGGTTGGCTCTGTAGAGATTGTCAAAGAGTTAGAGGGTGGCAAGGAGAAAATTCTTCATCTGTTGCGTGGTCCAAATGCAGATCTCAACATGACGCTTGGGTTGGCGATTATCTCATTTGTGTTTATAGAGTTTATGGGATTTCGCACGCAAGGTATGAAGTACCTGGGTAACTTCTTCAATTTCTCGTCACCGATTAATTTCTTTGTAGGGATTATTGAGCTCATTAGTGAGCTTGCGCGCCTCATCTCTCTATCGTTTCGTTTGTTTGGAAATATCTTTGCGGGTGAGATTATTGTGCTTTTGGCGATTACTCTGCAGGGAATTGTATTTGATTGGATCAAGATTCCTGTGCCGTTTCCTGTTCCAATCATGCTCTTTGAGATGGGTGTAGGTGTCTTGCAAGCTGCTGTTTTTGCTTTGCTGACGCTATTCTTTGTCAAGCAAGCAACGACCGCACATGATCACTAAATGAGAAAGATGTTATCTCTGTAAAGTCTTTATAGAGGATTTTACAGAGATCATATCTCAATAATAATTATAATTAGATTAAAGTACGAGTATGGATTTAACACCAGAGACATTTAAGTACCTCGCGGCAGCAATTGCTATTGGCCTTGGTACAATTGGACCGGCTATTGGTATTGGTATCGCAGCGTCAAAGGCTTTTGAGGCAATGGGTCGTAACCCAGAAGAGTCAGGCAATATTCGTACAAACATGATTCTTGCATTTGCGCTTGCTGAGGCATTGGGTATTTTTGCATTCGTTGTATCAATCCTTCTCATCTTTGTCGTTTAAAAATTTCCTGCGTGGCACATTTCTTCGTTGTCGATTCAGAATTTTTCAACATCGTATGTCCATACGACTTACAAAAAATTCTTCCTCGCGCCTCGAACTGTACTCATGCATAAAATTTTTAAAGGCGAGACGATTGTTAAATTGAGTATTTTCAGTCTCTAGTTACTAGTTACTAGTTTCTAGCTACTGATGATTTTATGGAAATTTTTGGAAAACTAGGAATCGATGGGTGGAAACTTGCATTTCAAATTCTTAACTTTGGGATTGTTTTGTACTTCCTGAATCGCTGGGTGTATAAGCCACTTCTTGGCATCCTTGCGAAGCGCAGGAAGGAAATGGCCCAGACAATTGCAAAAGCAGAGCAGGCGCAGAAAGAAAGCGAACAGGCACAAGATCGTCTCGAGGAAGAACTTGCTGCTGCTCGTGAAAAAGCAGGTGACATCGTGTCACGTGCAGAAAAGCAGGCAAGCGAAACGCGCAAAAATGCACAAGATGAGGCAATGGCGCAGGCGGAAGAAATTATCACACAGGGCAAGAAGGCGATCGAGTCAGAGAAGGCATCGCTTATGGGCAGTGTGCAAAAAGAAATTGCGAGCCTTGTTGTTGCTGCATCTGGTAAAGTTGTTGGTAAAGAGGTTGATGGTAAGCATGACGCATTTATCGAGGGAGAGATAAAAGCTAAAGAATAAGAATGTGAATTATAGAGGGGTGTGGGCTTCCTAGTCCGCACAGATTATCTCTGATCATCTCTCTCCAAATACTATGAAAAAGACAGCGAAACAATATGCAATTGCTCTGTATGAGCTTTCTCAAAACGCATCCGACGTAGATGTGCAGAATTATGTTGGGCAGATCGCACAGTCACTCAAAGATGCTGGTGATGGGTATATGTTGGAGCGTGTGCTTAAGGAGTACCGTACGATCCTTGTAAAAAAAAGTGAGCTACCAGAAGTGCATGTTCGCAGTGCAGCAGAGCTTGATGATGTAACAATCAAAGATCTTTTAGCGAGTCTTGCAATTGATCCGCAGACTACGGTGATCTCGCAGACCGACCCTGAGATGATCGGTGGTGTGTTTGTCAAAAACAATAATAAGCTCTTTGACCGATCACTTGCCAGACGTCTGGCACGACTTGGACAAAGGCTGAAGAGTGTGAAATAAACTTCCTTATACACAAATCACCCTATCACAAAGGGTCCCGCTGCGCGGGGTAATCTACTAACTACAATCAATATGGCACAAGCGCAACTTATTATAGACAAGCTCAAGGCAGAAATCGCTGGATTTGCAGAAGAACAATCATCTGAGCAAGTAGGTACAGTCCTTGAAGTGGGGGATGGTATCGCAAAGGTGGCGGGACTTGATGATGTTGCATATAGTGAGATTATTCTTTTTGACACTGCAGCAGGCAATCAGATTACAGGACTTGCATTGAATCTTGAGGAGGACCAAACTGGTGTTGTGATTTTTGGTGCGTACAAAGAAATTAAAGAAGGTGATATAGCTCGGCCGACTGGTCGTGTGCTGAGTGTCCCGGTTTCTGAAAAAATGATAGGACGTACGATGAATGCTTTGCTTGAGACAATTGATGGTAAGGGCGCTATAGAAACAAATGAAACTATGCCGGTAGAGAAGATTGCGCCAGGTGTGATGACACGTGAGCCTGTTGGCGTGCCGATGCAGACAGGTGTGAAATCTATTGACGCAATGGTGCCTGTTGGACGTGGTCAGCGGGAACTGATTATTGGAGATCGTCAGACGGGAAAGAGTGCTGTAGCGATTGATACAATTCTCAACCAAAAGGGTCAGAACTTGAAATGTATCTACGTTGCGATTGGTCAGCGTGAGAGTAAAATCAGGAAGATTGTACAACAGCTTGAAGAGCAGGGTGCAATGGAATATACGACCGTTGTCCTTGCTGGTGCCTCTGAGCCAGCTGCGATGAATTACTTGGCTCCATATAGCGCAACTGCTTTGGCGGAGTACTTCATGGCAAAAGGTGAGGATGTTCTTGTGGTGTATGATGACCTTTCGAAACATGCGATGGCATATCGCCAGATGTCTCTGCTTCTTAAGCGTCCACCAGGACGCGAAGCATATCCTGGTGACGTGTTTTATCTTCACTCACGCTTGCTTGAGCGTAGTGCGAGGCTTAACGACGATAATGGTGGAGGCTCGATTACAGCGCTACCGATCATTGAGACGCAGGCAGGAGATGTGTCTGCGTATATTCCAACAAATGTGATCTCTATCACGGATGGTCAGATTTATCTTGAGGCAGACCTCTTCAATAAGGGTCAGCGTCCGGCGATCAATGCTGGGCTCTCTGTGAGTCGTGTAGGATCTGCTGCCCAGACAAAGCTTATTAAGAAACTTTCGGGTACTTTACGACTTGATCTTGCTCAGTACCGTGAATTGGAGGCTTTTGCGCAGTTTGGCTCTGATGTCGATGATGAAACAAAGAAGCGGCTTGAGCGTGGTAAGCGTACTGTAGAGGTGCTTAAACAAGGTCAATACGAGCCGCAAAGCGTTGCGCAACAAGGTGCTGTGATGTATGCCCTCACTAAAGGGCATATGGATGACGTTGATGCAGACAAGATTGGTGAATGGGAAGCTGGATTGCACAAGTATATGGCTAGCAATCACAAAGACTTTGTAAATGGTCTTAATGAAAAGCCTGAGCTGTCAGATGAGGTAGAGGAAACACTCAAAAAAATTATTGGAGAGTACAAGGAAATGAATAACTAGAGTACGAGGGCGTTAGTTTTTCTGAATTACTTCTTGCGCTCATATCTTTCAACACAAAACTATGGCAGGAGCACTCGACATACAGCGGCGAATCAAATCCATCAAAAATACCAAGAAGGTGACAAAGGCGATGGAGATCGTATCTGCTGCAAAGATGAAAAAAGCAATCGATCAGGTGACGCGTTTGCGACCTTATGCTGTTGCAATGCATCGGCTTTTTGAGAGTGTTGCGCCAAATGTGCCATCAGAACATCCTTTGCTTGCGCAGCGAGATGTTAAAAATATCCTTATGGTTGTCATTGCGTCCAATAAAGGGCTTTGTGGAGGATTTAACAGTGCTATTGCAAAGGTTGTGCGCGCAACGATTGATGCAGGTGACACTGGAAATGTGGGTGTCCAAAAAGACCATATTGCAACAATCACTGTTGGTCGCAAGGCTGATGCAATGATGAAACGATTGGGCATTGATCCATTGGCAACTTTTCCAGAGTTAAATTATGCACCAGATTCTCCTGCTGTAGCCCCATTGCTTAAGATGATTACGCAGGGATATGCAGATGGGACATATGATAAAGTTCTTATGGTCTATACAGATTATGTAAATCCCATCACACAAGAGCAAAAAGTGCGACAGTTATTGCCAGTGTCTGAAGCGGATCTGGGAAGTCAGATTGCTGATATGGATGCGGTGCATGTCGGTGATGGTACGGATTCTGATGTATCTGATGATCAGCGCAAAGATCGATCTGCTTTATCAGCTGAGTATGTTGTTGAGCCTTCAAATGAGGCTGCTATCGCTGCACTTATGCCGCGTGTTCTGGAGTCGCAGATTTTGCATGCGCTTTATGAGTCCAATGCTTCTAAAGAGTCTTCTCGCATGATGGCAATGAAAAATGCAACGGATGCAGCGGGTGATATCGTTGATGACTTGACGCTTGCATATAACAAAATGCGACAAGCTAAGATTACGCAAGAAATATCAGAGATCAGTGCCGGACGAGCTGCGCTTGAATAAATTCTTCATAACATTCACACTTGTATATTAACTTCACTATTTAAAAAGTATGAAAGGAAAGATTTCGCAAATTATTGGACCAGTTGTAGATGTTATTTTTGAGGAGGGCCTTCCTGCAATCTACGATGCGCTAGAGACAAAGCTTGAGGATAAAGTTATTGTTTTGGAGGTGCAGCAGCATCTTGGTGCGGATACAGTTCGTGCAGTTGCGATGACATCGACAGATGGCATGAAAAGAGGTCAGGAAGTTGCTGCGCTTGGCGGGCCGATTACGGTGCCTGTAGGTGAAAAGGCGCTTGGTCGCATGTTTGATGTGGTGGGAAATCCAATAGATAACAAGTCGGCGCCAAAAGATACCCCTCGTAATCCAATCCACCGTAAGGCACCGGACTTTACAGAGCTCTCAACACATGATGAGATTTTTGAGACAGGTATCAAGGTGATTGATTTGATCTGTCCGTTTGTAAAGGGTGGTAAGGTTGGTCTCTTTGGTGGTGCTGGTGTTGGAAAGACTGTTCTCATCCAAGAACTCATTCGTAACATTGCTGCAGAGCATGGTGGAAATTCTGTTTTTGCTGGCGTGGGAGAGCGCACACGTGAAGGTAATGATCTTTATCGCGAGATGGAAGAATCAAATGTTCTCGATAAAACAGCGCTTGTTTTTGGTCAGATGAACGAGCCGCCAGGGGCGCGTTTGCGTATTGGCTTGACGGGCCTTGCGATTGCAGAGCATTTCCGTGATGCAGAAAATAAGGATGTACTGTTTTTTGTTGATAATATTTTTCGCTTTACACAGGCTGGCTCTGAGGTGTCAGCGCTTCTTGGGCGTATTCCAAGTGCTGTAGGGTATCAATCAACGCTCGCAGAGGAGATGGGTGGCCTACAGGAGCGTATTACTTCTACCAAGAATGGATCGATTACATCCGTACAAGCTGTTTATGTGCCTGCTGATGATTTGACAGATCCAGCACCAGCAACTACCTTTGCGCATCTTGATTCAACTGTTGTGCTTGCGCGAGCGCTTACGGAGATTGGTATCTATCCTGCTATTGACCCGCTCGACTCTAACTCGACGATCCTTGATCCTAAGATTGTTGGACAGGAGCATTATGATACTGCGCGTGGTGTTCAGAAAGTGTTGCAGCGATACAAAGATCTTCAAGATATTATTGCAATTCTTGGTATGGATGAGCTCTCAGAGGAAGATAAGCTGATGGTAGCGCGTGCGCGTAAGATTCAGAAATTCTTTTCTCAACCGTTCTTTGTGGCGGAGATTTTTACTGGAAGTCCTGGAAAGTATACTTCACTCAAAGATACTGTGCGTGGATTTAAGGAGATTCTTGAGGGAAAGCACGATGACAAAGATGAGAATGCGTTTTACATGAAGGGAAGTATTGATGAGGTCGTGGCAGTTTAAGAGTGTGACTTTGAGGTATTAGTAAAGGAGGTTTTAAGTGAAATTTATGGCTAAGTTGGTATCAATCTTCAAATTTATTGCACTGTTTTTAGTTGCTTGGATCATTCTTTCTATTCCTGCTGTTGTATTTGGTGCTGGTAAAGTATGGCAGATTATAACTCCTATCCTGTCATTTCTAGTCGCATCATATGTCACTAAACTTTTCATGTTTAGAAATAGAGAGGACACACCAGATCTCAAGAAGGACTTAAGGCGATCTACAATGTTGATGGCGTTCATTGTTCCTGTTTATTTATTGTGGACTCCACTTGTTCTTGTTGCAGCACTGGGTGGACTGTTAACATTTACGGATTCTGCGCCACAAGGTTACTCAAATGTGCAGGCGATGGGTGTGATAATATTTTTGATTATAGTATTTTGTCTTCCTGCAGTTCTGATATCCGCGATCTTTTCATTTGTATCACGTCAAGCAAGAGCTGGTAACCAGCAGCCTGATAATAATCAAACTTCCAATTAAGATAAAAGCTATGCCTATTCAATTCAAAATCGTAACGCCTGCTGGAATGAGCATCGAGGAGACTGTTGATAGTGTGACAGTCGATACGGCTGATGGTCAGATCACCGTGTTACCGAACCATACGCCGCTTTTGAGTGTGCTTGCTCAGGGTGAGGTGATGGTGCGTAAAGCTGGTGCGGAAGAATCATATGCAATTTTTGGTGGGTTTCTCGAAGTAAAAAAAGGTTCAGAGGTAACGCTTCTTGCTGATGGAGCTGAATCAGGATTGGAGCTTGATGAGACAAAGGTGAAAGAGGCGATTGAGCGTGGCAAGGAGCTTAAAAAACAAGAATCATCAATGGATGCACAGGAATATGCTCGTGTTGCAGCAGCGCTTGAGAGAGATCTTGCTCGGCTACGTGTTTTACGCAGACGCAGATAGACCTCAAGCCTTTGAGTTTTTTCTATCTTTAGCTGTATCCTGCTGAGTTATACCTCTTGCGTTTTTTGAGGTACTCGTGTATAAATGGATAGGTATTAAATTTCAGTGAATATCAAAAATATGACCGTAAATGGACATAGCCTTGCAATCAAAGAAGTGATGCGAGATGTAATCGTTGTTGAGTCTGGTATGACTTTTCGTGATGTGATCAAAAAAATGATCATCGAGAAGACAAATTCACTTGTTGTGATTGATGGTGAGGGGAAAGCTATTGGTATGGTTAACCCTAAGTCACTGATTAAGCATGTGGTCCCTGACTATTTGGAGCATGATGCGATCGCAGCACATTTTGCAACGGAGGATATATTCCGCGAAGAAGCTGCAAAAGTTGCTGATGTTGCAATAGAAGACTTTATGCAGCAGGATGTTGCTACAGTTAAGGCAGATGATACACTGATGCAAGCAGCTGTGGTTGCTCTGGAGAGTGGTCAAGTCCGCATTCCTGTCGTAGATGAGCAAGCGAAGCCGATTGGACTGTTGACGCGAACGGAGCTCAAAAATGTCATTGCAGCATTCCTTGATATAGACGAAGCATTTTCAAAATAAACATAGAGCAATTGTAAGATCTCGTATCTACAATTGTTTTTGTTTGTTGAGAAAACAATTTTCGTAGGAAGTTGAAAGAGTTTGTGGTGTGTATATGAATTTTTTCATCTTCCAACGATAGCCAAAGCCTTTGCTTTGTGCTTTTTATTTTTAATTTAACGCTAGAGGTTATGGAAACAGATTTGGGTTTTTGGGTTAGTATTGTTATTTTTTCTGTCACTTTCTTTTTGATTGTTACGGAAAAGATTCATCGTACAGTAATCTCTTTTTTTGGTGCGATGACAATGCTTGTGGTCGGCATGATTATGGGGTTCTATGAACCTGCTCAGGCTATGCATGCGATCGATTTTAACACACTTGGACTTCTTGCTGGTATGATGGCAATCGTTGCGGTCCTAGAGACGACAGGTGTTTTTCAATATTTGGGTATTCTAACCGCAAAGAAAACTAAGGGAAATCCATGGCTTCTTATCGTAGCGCTTGGCGCATTGACGTCTGTTCTTTCTATGATTCTTGATAACGTTACAACGATTATTTTGATTGTGCCTGTGACGATCATTATCGCACGTATGATTAAGATTTCTCCGATGCCACTTCTGATTGCGTTAGCTATTCTTTCAAATGTTGGTGGTACGGCGACACTCGTTGGCGACCCGCCAAATATTATGATTGGCTCAGCTGCAGGATTCTCGTTTAATGCCTTTCTCACGCACTCATTGCCAATTGTTATCGTTGTGTGGTTTGTGACGCTTGCTGTTCTGCGTGTTGTTTATAAAAAAGAAATTGCCGAGAAGCCGCAGAATATCGATCAGCTCATGAAAATGAATGAGAAGGACGCGATTGAGGATCCGAAGACTTTGAAGATTATTATTGGTGTTTTGGTGCTTGTTGTTTTGCTCTTTTTTGTCCATCACACACTTCATATTCAGCCAGCAATGGTTGCGTTGATCGGGGCGGCGTTGGCGCTCATCCTTGTTTCACCAACAAAAGACCCTCAGAAGGTACTCGAAAAACTTGAACTTTCAGTACTTGTTTTCTTCGCGTCGCTTTTTGTTCTTGTGGGAGGGCTTGAGTATTCTGGTGTTCTAGAGAAATTTGCTGAGCTTCTGACAAATGGTGCAGAAAATAATATAGTGATGACAGCGATTCTTGTTCTCTGGGCAAGTGCGCTTTTGAGTGCTCTTGTTGATAATATTCCATTCACTGTTGCGATGATTCCAGTAATAGCCGCGCTTGGAGCAAGTGGTGTGGATGTGAATCTTCTTTGGTGGGCGCTGGTCTTTGGTGTAGGGTTTGGTGGTAATGCGACGCCAATCGGATCAAGTGCAGGTGTGATCGTAACCAGCAAGAGTCAGCAAACTGATGCTCCGATTAGTTTCATTAAATGGGTAAAGGTTGGTGGTATTGTGACAGTTGTTGGACTTACAATTACAACTGGACTTATCCTGCTCTTCCACGAACAACTTGGGGGTTATGTAGAGGGTCAGAAAGACCTCACAAAGGTCGAGGGTAAGATAGACTCTGGACATTAGGCGCAACTTCCATGAGAAAATAGATAAAAGACCTCTTTTGAGGTCTTCTATCTTTTGCCGATTCTATGTTATTCTTTTTTAGGTTCTTTTTATTTCGAGGGTTAAGTGGATGACTTCTGAGAATGTATCGGCAAATAGCCTTGAGATACGTAAGCTTATAGAAAAAAATAGGTCTTTGCCTCCTCCTAGTCAGTTAGATGTTGACTGGGGTTTGATCAGAGTTGTGCATTGTGAGATGTTGTGGAATTATCCTGAGCATACAATTGAACAGATTGAACAGACTGTAAGAAGTTTCGTGCTTTTATTTGGGAGGTGGCCCGAGGGAGAGAGGCCATCGTGGGTATAGTCTCTTAATTAGAAAGGTTCGCAGTGTGTGTTCTTGCGGCCAATTTGTAGCAGTTCTTTATACATAAGGACTGCTTTTTACTTTTTGAGTGAGGGAATTGAAAGGTGTGATTGTTTGACAAATATTAATTTATTTGTTATTATCTTTTCACCTCCAAAATAGGTGGTTTAATATGAAAAAAAATATACATCGGTCGGTTCACGCTTTTGAGCCTGGTTTACATCAGCTCAATGCGATGCTTTTCCGATTTAAGTTAGATCTTGATTGTGAGTCTGAGTATCGACGGGTCATAGACTTGAATGATTATGTCCGCTTTCCAGAGTCGACGCTGTTTACAGCGCTTGCAAAGATGCATACGGAGCATGTAATGTCTCTGGATAGGGCGCAACAAGATGTGGGAAATGAACTGAAAGAAAGTGCTGACACGGATGGTGCACACAATGATTATGAGCAAGCAGAATGCGAAAAAAATTCTTCCTTCCTTATGTGGTGGGATTCTGTTGGCTTTTATAAGCGTATCGCTGCATATAAGAAGAAGCTGCTACCTGTGAGAAAATCGTAGGGCATAGTAATTTGTAGAGGTTTTACTAAATTGATAAGAGTTGTCGCATATACAAGAATTCCTGTGTATTGGAAAAAAAGAAAGTTGCGACAGCTTTCATTTTGGAGTGTTGATATCGTCAACGCTCCTTTTGTTTGATTTGGAAGCTTAATCGGGATATGATAGGATTACCTGTTATTGTGAGATCTTAAGAAATTATGCGCTATGGAACGTTACGAGCACGGTGAAATTGAAAAAAAATGGCAAAAGCAATGGAGCGAGGATGGTGTCTATGAGACCCAAGATATCGCACAGGGAAAAGAGAATTTTTATCAGCTTTTCGAATTTGCGTATCCCTCAGGCAATCTCCACATCGGTCACTGGTATGCATTTGCTATGCCAGATATCGTTGCACGTTATAAGCGCATGAAAGGTTATAATGTTCTGTATCCTGTTGGATTTGATGCATTTGGATTACCAGCAGAAAATGCTGCGATCAAGCGTGGTGTCAATCCACGTGATTGGACGTATGAAAATATGGATCACATGCGTATGCAAATGCGTTCTATGGGAGCGTCGTTTGATTGGTCGCGAGAAGTGGTCACGTGTGATCCTGCGTACTATAAGTGGACGCAATGGCTGTTTCTCCAGCTCTACAAGGCCGGTCTAGCAGAGCACCGTGGTGTCGATGCAAATTGGTGTCCATCGTGTAAGACTGTACTTGCTAATGAGCAGGTTGTGAGTGGCTTATGTGAGCGCTGTGATAGTGCCGTAGAAAAGCGTCAGATGAAGCAGTGGCAAATTGGTATTACACAGTATGCTGATCGATTGATTGATGATCTTGATGACGTACAGTGGCCTCAGGATATCAAGATGTCTCAAAAAAATTGGATCGGTCGCAGTGAGGGTGCAGAGCTTGAGTTTAAGATATCTGGCGAAGATTATAAATTAAAAGTCTTCACGACGCGACCTGATACGCTTTATGGTGTGACGTATATGGTAGTAGCACCTGAACATGAGATTATTCAGAATCTCGAAAAAAAAATTCCCAACATAAAAGCAGTGCGGGATTATGTGGCAGAATCAGCAAAGAAATCAGAAATCGACCGTACTAATGATACTAAGGAAAAAACAGGCGTTTTACTGGAAGGTATAAAAGCAATCAATCCCGCAAACGATGAGGAGATTCCAGTCTATGTCGCAGACTACGTCTTGGGAAATTATGGGACAGGTGCGATCATGGCGGTTCCTGCGCATGATGAACGTGATCAGGCGTTTGCTCTGAAGTATGATATTCCTGTAAGGCATGTTGTCGCAAAAAAAGTCGGAGAAATTGCAAGTATTGATCTTGAAAAAGTTGGATCTTATGGGATTATTCAAAATAATGAAGGTAAATTTTTGATTCAGTATTCGAAGAGAGTGGATGAATATTGGTTGCCAGGAGGTACGGTTGAAGATGGGGAGAGTTTGGAGCAGGCTCTTGAAAGAGAGGTAGTTGAGGAAACTGGATTTTCTGATTTTGTGAATGGGAATAAGGTGTCGGTAGTTGTGTGGGATCAATATTCTCACACAAAGAAAAAGACTCGTCGTAACGTGTGTCACGCGTTTGCGGTCTCTTTAAGTTCGAAAAAAAGGGTGGAAATAAAGATGACGCAGGTAGAGAAGGATGATGAGATGGTTTCAAAGTGGATGACTTATGATGAAATTGATGCTGCAATAAAGAAGCAGGTCAATAAGGAGAAGGGGGAGGTTATGATGTTGCTATTGGATACTTATGTTAAAAGAGAGGTTTTTGCTAAGGATGGAGTGATGATCAATTCAGGTGAATTTGATGGGATGGAGAGTGAAGAGGCAAAAAAGGCTATTGTAGAGAAAGTTGGTGGTGAGATTACGACGACGTATAAGTTGCGGGACTGGACAGTCAGTCGACAACGATACTGGGGTGCACCGATCCCGATTATTCACTGTGATGACTGTGGCCCAATCGCTGTACCTGATGCGCAATTGCCTGTGGAGTTGCCTGATGTGGAAGATTATCTCCCAAATGATGATGGGCGATCACCTCTGGCTAAGAATGAGGATTTTGTAAATGTGTCGTGTCCAGAATGCGGCAAGGATGCACAGCGCGAAACAGATACATTTGATACATTTATGTGTAGCTCGTGGTACTTTTTGCGTTACTGCGATCCAGATAACGTGGAGTCTTTTGCTGATATGGAAAAGTTAAAAATGTGGATGCCAATCGATCATTATAGTGGTGGCGCTGAACATACGACGATGCACCTTTTGTACTCACGTTTTTTTACGAAGGCACTTTATGATCTTGGGCTGGTACCGTCTTCAGAGCCATATACGCGACGTATGAACCGTAGTCTGATTCTAGGACCAGACGGAAACAAGATGAGCAAGAGTAAGGGCAATGTGATTGATCCTGATGATATTGTTGAGAAGCTTGGAGCAGACACGATGCGCTTGTATTTGGCTTTTGTTGGTCCGTACAATGAGGTGAGCTCTTATCCATGGAACCCGCAAAGCATCATCGGTGTACGGCGATTTATTGAGCGTATTTGGAAGTTGCAGGAGAAGGTGGGTGATGGCGGCACGAAGGCTTCTGACCAGGCACTGCATAAAGCACTTGATACAGTAACGGCGAGTATAGAGAATTATAAACTCAACACCGGAGTTTCAGCGCTTATGGGTACGATTAACGTGCTCGAGAAAGAGGTTTCTATAACCAAGGAGCACATGACGCTTTTGGTAACGATGCTTGCGCCCTATGCACCACATGTTGCACAGGAGATCTGGGAGGGTATTGGTCATGATGGCTATGTTGCAAAAGTGCAGTGGCCAGAGGTAGATGCAACGCTCCTTGTGGAAGATGAGATCTTACTTATTGTGCAGATCGGTGGCAAGGTGCGTGACAAGGTCACGGTTGCAGCGGGTCAGGATGACGCGGCCCTTGAAAAAATCGCCCTTGCAAGTGAAAAAGTGCAAAAATTCATAGGAGAAAAAGAGATTCGTAAGATTATTGTGATTAAAGGAAAGCTTATTAATATTGTTATTTAATATGTGAAAGATTCTCGTGCTTTGATGTAATATAAAAATCCCGGTAAACGGGATTTATGTTCAGTGCTTTTTTCAACTTAGCTTTCGAGATATTGCACGAGTGCATCAGTGTCATGTTCTTCTAAGAGTTCGACGATATAAGAATCTCGTTTGGCACGCTCTACGATGTCGGGGATAAAAGGGAAGAGTTCATGGAGTTCTTCTTCGTGATCCTCTGTGAGAACGTATTCTTTTTCTTGAAGGTCGTAGGGACTCATAATTTTATTTATTTTTTGATACAAGGTCATCATACATAATAAATATTTTTTTGTGTAGGTGTGTGTGTGCTACTTATCCACAAGCATGAACATGGAAGTAAGATTGGAATGGGAGTATCGGTCAGTGAAGTGAATTCAATAGCAGCTACAGTAATCATTTTTAAATATACAGAGTTATGAAGTGCGTAATCTTAGCGGCTGGCAGAGGTACAAGGATGGGGGATTTGTGTGCTGATTGCCCTAAGCCGATGTTGCCGATAAAAGGTCGGCCAAAACTTGCTTATACAATCGAGACGCTGCCAGAAGCTGTCGATGAGGTTGTGCTTGTTGTTGGATACTTGCAAGAACGCATACGTGCATATTTTGGTGATGTGTATGAGGGTCGCGCAATAACATATGTCGAGCAAATAGACTTGCACGGCACCGAGCATGCCCTGCGGCAAGCCGCACCGCTTCTTGATGGTCAGCGATTTCTTGTCTTGAATGGAGATGACCTTTATCGTAAGGACGATCTTGCTCAGATGTTGCAACATGAGTATGCTGTGCTTGCATATCATACGAAGCAGGCACAAGAATTTGGTTATGTAGAAACCTATGACGATGGATCGCTCCGTGCTATTATCGAAAAACCTCATGCATATGCAGAGGGGCCTGTAAGCACGGGAACATTCGTTCTTGATAGTGAATATTTTAATTTTCCGCCGGTGGCGAAGTCTCCAGGTAGTGATGAGTTTGGTTTACCGCAGACCCTTGTTGCCGCTCATCCTGAGATTGTGGTGCAGGTTGTTCATACTGATATGTGGTTTCCAATCGGTGATGTAGATCAATTAGATGCAGCGCAGGAGGTTATCGATGACTTTATTGATGATCAGAAGGCTTTGGTATTGTAGGGTGAGAAATGAATATAATTACATGAAAAAGAAGATTGTTACAATTGGTGGCGGAACGGGACAGGTACCACTTCTCTCAGGTCTAAAAGACTATCCTTATGATATTACAGCAGTTGTTACAATGGCTGACAATGGTGGATCGACAGGGAGATTGCGAGATGAGTTGGGAGTGTTGCCGCCAGGGGATGCGATGAAATGTCTTGTGGCACTTAGTGATGCGCCAAACATGTTACGCACACTCATGAATTACCGTTTTGAAGACGGTGGGCTTAAGGGTCATAGTATGGGCAATCTACTGATCAGTGCTTTAGAAAAGGTGAATGGTAGTTTTTCACAGGGGATGCACGAAGCTGCTCGGATATTGCGTGTACGTGGACGTGTTTTACCATCTAGTGAGGGTGATATGCGACTTAATATCCATTTGCGTGATGGTTCGGTGCTTCAAGGCGAAACACATTTGGATGATCATCCTCATGTGAGGGATATAGGGATTGATCATGTTACACTTGCAGATTCTGTCCAAGCGCATGAGGAAACGATTCATGCTATCGAAGATGCTGATCACATTATTATTGGTCCAGGAGATCTTTATGGCAGTATCACGCCAAACCTTCTTGTGGATGGTGTGGCTCATGCGATAGCGGCATCATCTGCCATTTGCATCTTGGTATCACCGCTGACAAACAAGCATGGGCATTCAGATGGATTTGGTGTAGGGAATTATGTGCGATCGCTAGAAGTGCATATTGGAGAGGGGCGGTTGGACTATGTTATAGCCAATACAATGTCACCAGAGGAGAGTGTTTTGGAAAAATATGAATCAGCTGAGGGCAAAGGTTCTTTGGTTATACCGCATGAACAAGAGATGGCACAAGAACGGTCATATCGTATTCTTGCTGGTGATTTTCTCAGCAGGCAAAAACATGATCTCTCAAAGGGAGATGCTTTGGCTGCAACACGCGCTTTTATACGACATGATAGCGCGAAACTTGGCGCTGCAGTTGCGTACCTCATAGATTATGGTGGGAGTGATCCGTTTGATATAGTCTAGAATTTTGGCGTGTATTGATATAACTAGAATTTACGCACACGGCATATTTCGTTGTTAAAGACTACATTTTTCACTCACCACAGGGAATCGGCTCGTGAAAAGTCTCGGCTTTACTCTGAGCTGCCCTCGAGTGCGTAAATCATAATAACATGAGATCATGACTATTATCTGTGACTTTGACTATACGCTCTTTAATAGTGGCATATTGCAAAAGGCACAGTTGCAGTGTGCACAACGCCTTGGTATAACGCCAGAGCAGTGGCGTGAGGTATGTGGAAGATTATCGTTTAGGGGCGTGCAGACTGATTTGCTGGTTAGCAATGAAAATTATGCACAGATTGCCGCTGATCTGCATTATTGTGATGGTGAGTATTTGCGTGCAGATTTAGATCAGCTGTTTTCTGGGGAGTGTGATATGCTTTTTGGAGATGCCATCGCATTTCTTGACGCATTTGCAGATCATGATAAGATACTTCTCACATTTGGTGATGCTATATATCAGCAGCAAAAGATAGATTATTCTGGTGTGGCGAAGTATTTTGCAGATGTTTTTATAGTACAGCGTGATAAGGGATTTGCTTTGCAGAAGATCGTATCAAGTCAACAGTATGGGCAGCCGTACTATTTCATCGATGATAAGCCTTCAAGCTTTGCGAGCCTTAAAGAACAGAATTTGCCTATTACAACGATTTTATTGCAGCACCATGAATCACGTCGATCAGTTGTGGTGGATATAAATTGTGATGTTGTCGTATCAAGTTTATTGGCAGTAAGAGATTTTATAGGGAAGTAGTGTGTATGAAATTAATAGATGGCAATAAGATTGCAGATGAAAAAAATGAGCTTACAAAAGCACGTGCTGCAGATTGTGAGCGGCCTCCTGCACTTGCGGTTGTGATGGTGGGTAGTGACCCTGCAAGTGATCTGTACATCACACTTAAGGAGAAGAAGGCGAAGAAGATTGGCATAGATTTTCATAAGTATTTTTTGAGTGAAGATGCAACGCAGGAGGAGGTTTTGGAGTGCGTTTCTTTTTTGCGTCATGACGATGATATTGATGGCATGATCATTCAATTACCACTACCGCATCATTTGGATCGAGATGCTCTCATAGATGCAATGGGGCCAGATAAAGATGCTGATGGATTTCATCCGCAGAATATTGAATCATATATGCAGGCTCAAAAGGTGCTTGCGCCAGTTTTTCCGAGTGCTCTTATAGAGACTGCACTCGGATCTGATCAAGGCCTATCAGGCTTACAGGCTGTGATCGTTGGACGTTCAGATCTTTTTACGAAGGCGATGGTTGCCTGTGCAACACGTGTTGGCATGACGATTCACCGCGTTGGATGTGATCAGGTGAGTGATATGCACAAAGTGATTGCTTCTGCTGATGTAGTATTTAGTGCGTGTGGGACTGCAGGTCTCATCAATCTTGCAGATCTCAAAAAAGATGCGATCGTCGTTGATGGTGGTATTGCTCATGATGCCAGTGGGAAAGTTGTGGGGGATGTTGTGGTTGATGATGCTACAGAATTTACAGGTTGGATTTCTCCTGTGCCAGGAGGTGTTGGTCCAGTGACAATTGCATGTCTTTTGGAGAATGTGACGTGGCTTGCTTCGCAAAAGAGATGAAGATTAGAGCAATTATATAACTGCATGTCATGAATTTAGAGTATCTATCGGAAAAATCTGGCAGAGTGCGTCAGGCAACTCGCTATAGTACACATGCCAAAGCGCGACGCAAGGATGATGTGATTATTTTGGATGGTGTACATCTTGTACAGGAGGCGATTCATGAGTTGGGCGCCGAGTGTTTGATGAGTTTTTTTGTTACAGAAGAAGCCCTTTCGCAATTTGAGGTCTCTGATATCGCTCAAAATTTGGATGATCGATTGGGTGGAGTGGTACCACCTAGCGTGATGCGTAGAATGGCAGCAACAGTTTCACCGCAGGGCATCTTGGCGGTCTTTAAACGACCTGCAAATGCCATGGAGGTCCCGCATGAGGGATTTATCCTTGCGCTTGAGGATATTCAAGATCCTGTGAATATCGGTGCGATGATTCGTACTGGCGTATCACTTGGTGTTGATGCAGTAATTCTGAGTAAGGGTTGCGCTGATGTGTGGGGCCCGCGTGTATTGCGTGCGAGTCAAGGTGCCCATTTTTCTGCAGTGATCTATAATGATGTGCATTTAGAGCAGGCAGCACAAAGTTTCGATGGTAGTGTAGTCGTGACAGTTTTGAATGATACTGCACAATCATTATACGAGACTACTCTTACAGGTGATACAATGCTTATTATGGGTAATGAGGGTGTGGGAGTCACACATGAGCTACAGCAGTGTAGCAATCAACACATTACTATACCTTTGCGGGGCAAATTTGAAAGCCTCAATGTGGCAAGTGCTTGCGCTATTGTGTGTGGTGAGCGTTTGCGTCAGACCCTCACGGATGTCTAGATTTTTATCTGTGAAAATACCATACTTCGATGATTATGTGTGCGTGCGATTTGATATTTTGCTAGCAGATACTTTGCTATAATATCAACATACAGTAGGAAAAGATCAAAAATGACATATTATGAAAATTGTACTAACAGGAGGTGGTAGTGGGGGTCATATTTACCCACTCGTTGCGGTAGCGCAGGAATTGCGTACTCAGGTCAGTGATGTTGATTTGCTCTATATAGGAACACGATCACAAATGCACGAACTCGCAGATGAGGCGATGGCCAAGCATGATATTCCTGTTAAGAATATTCTCACCGGCAAGATGCGACGCTATTTTTCGTGGCAGTATTTTATAGATTTTTTGCGTATACCGTGTGGCATAGCGCAGTCTCTTTTTATTCTTTTGTGGTATATGCCAGATGCTGTTTTTTCTAAGGGTGGTTACGGGGCAGTACCAGTTGTGATTGCTGCGTGGATCTATAGAATACCAGTTCTCACGCATGAGAGTGACGTGATTCCAGGTTGGGCGAATCGTGTGTGTGGGAAGTTTTCGCGTAATGTTGCAATTGCATTTCCGGATGCAGAGCAATACTTTCATGCAGAAAAAACAGTGCTTACCGGTAATCCTATTCGACGTAGTATGCGTGAGGGTGATGCTGATAGGGCTCGTAGTAACTGGGGAATTGATTTAAATGTGCCTGTGATCCTCGTCTCTGGAGGTTCTCAGGGTGCCCGTGCAATCAATGATGCAATTGTTCGTGTTTTGCCACAACTTTCTCAGCAAGTACATGTCATTCACGCAACTGGAAAAGGTGAGTATGATCGTGTTCAGGAGCAGATTGCTCTTTATGAGGAAAAGATCAATAAAATTCGCTACACATCTTTGCCATTTCTCGCTGCGCAAGATATGGCTGATGCCTATGCGGTTGCTGATCTCATGATCGGCCGTCCAGGTAGTGGAACGATTGCTGAGGTTGCTGCAAATCGTTTGCCAAGTATTCTGATTCCACATGCATCTTCGGCGAATGATCATCAGCGTATGAATGCGTTTACTGTTGGCAAGGCTGGCGCAGCACTTGTGCTTGATGAGGATAATATTGGTGAACACATCTTACGCGAAAAAATTGCGACAGTTCTTGCGAGTGCAGATATGCGAGAGCAATTCTCGAGTAATGTACGTCGATTTGATTTCCCAGATGCTCCGGAAAAAATTGTGGCTGGCATATTGCAAATGTTGCGATAAATCTAGTCGGTGGAAAAAGTCAATTAGACAGCATAAGATGAAGCAGGTATTATGGAGAAAATTTATATTGTCGGTATTGAGGGGGCAGGGACATCAGCGCTTGCGCGGCTTTATAAGGCTCGTGGCTATAGTGTTTCTGGCTCAGATGAAGGAGATGGCTTCTATCGTAATTCGCTCGCAGCGCATGATATTACAGTGCATGAGAAATTTGATCCGTCACATATCATTGGAAACGAAGATTTCATTGTTCATTCAACTGCTTACAATCAAGAAAATGTCGAAATTGCAGAGGCCCTTCGTAGGAATGTGAAAGTTCTAACATATCCTGAGGCGCTCGGTCAGATCACTGGTGAGTACTATAGTGTTGCAGTTTGTGGCACACATGGAAAGACAACGACCACTGGCATGCTTGCACATGCCTTGCTGGGGGGTGGGCGTGATATTAATGCATTGATTGGCGCACCAGTTATTGGTTGGGATGGTGGTAGTCGTTTTGGCGCTGGTAGAGAGTTTGTTTTTGAGGCTGATGAATATCAGAATAAATTACAATACTATCATCCGCAGGCAGTTATTTTGACGAGTGTTGATTTTGATCATCCAGACTTCTTTGCTGATTTTTCCCAGTACAAAAAAGCATTTGTAGACTTTGTCGAAAGAATTCCACGTATTGGTGTGTTGGTTGTAGCGCATGATGCCTGGCAGATTCTTGTTGATGATAACGTCACGTTACCATGTACAGTACTGACATATGGCGATCATGTGGATGCAGATGTGCAGTTACTTGATCGTTCGTATGTTGCCGATGGTACACAAGAAATTGATGTGCTTTGCAAAAAAGATGGCGATAATGTTTATGCTATTGCGACGCACTTGCCGGGGAGACATAATGCATACAATGCAATTGCAGCTTGGACGATGAGCAGGGAGATCGTTGGTGGGGGAAAAGCGTCTGCAGGGGAAGAAGGGGTAGACCAAAGCGCCGCTGGTTTGGCCTCATACCAAGGTGTCGCGCGTCGTTTTGAGCGTCACCTATCCCTCAATGGCGCTGTCATGATTGATGACTATGCACATCATCCTGAAGAAATTCGTACAACACTTGCAACCGTGAGGGAAGTGTATCCTGATCGTAAAGTTATCGTGGCATTTCATCCGCACTCCCATTCACGTACGGCAACCCTTCTTGAGGAATTTGCTCGAGCTCTTGATATGGCAGATGAAGTTATAGTACTTGATATTTATGCTGTGGATAGAGAGAGGCGGGAGGATTATGCACCGGTATCAGCGCAAAGCCTTGTCGATGCTATAAATCAAGGCGTGAGCAGCAAGGCCTGCCACATCCCGGACACGGATGCGCTCAAAATGCACATCACCCAGGAACTTACTGAGGATGATATTTTTATATCACTTGGAGCTGGCGATATTTACCACGTCCACAACGTGTAATTATATTTCTTATGAAACTATTTGTTCTTGTGCTTTGCGGCTCGAAAGGCGCGGGTAAGACAACACTCAGTAATGCGCTCGCTACAAAACTGCCGGGTGTTGCATTTTTTGGCCTTGTCGACATACGACGCATGATGTCGCATGTTGAGGCTGGTAACGAAGCTAATGCGATTGCTTGGGAGGTGATCCCTGGGATGGTTGAGGGTTTTTTGAGTGGCGGTGTTAGCGTTGTGATTAACGATGGTATGAATCCTGTCAGATTTAAGGTTATTCAAGAAATTGCGCAAAAATATGGCGCTGATATTTTTGTATATACACTGCAAGCACCTCGAGATATTTTGTGGAATCGGGTACGGGAGCGTGATGTGAAGTGGGATAAAGTAGCAAGTAAGGAGCGTTTTGATTATGTTTATGATCTTGTGGAGCAAAATTTTATCGAAGGTTCTCAGATTCTTGATTCAGAAAGCGAATCAGCTGAAGAACTTGCACGTGTTGTCCTACGTGATATGAAATAGGATATTCTTGACTTTATGACAGCCTTTTGGTAGTTTGAAAGCTCACTTAAAAAAGAGGTTTTGAGCAATGGCTCTTGATAAGAATGTAAAATGTGAGCGCATTAAAGAACTGCGACAATCTTTCGCTGAGGTGTGCGATACGAAGAATTGGACAGTTCAGGGTAATCAAGTGCTAGAACTTGTGACGCCTAGTGGAATAAGGGTGCACTTCAGTGTTCAGGCGTGTTCAGAAGAGAGCTCAGGGGGATGTGATGTGTTTATTCGCTTGCCTGATAAAAAGAAAGTTGAGCAGGTTGATCGATTCAAAAATGCACGAGGATATTATGCGGCATTAAGTAGATTGCCAGACGAAGTCAGGGAGTCGATTTATGGACGTGAGGGATACGAGGTATTTGTAATCCGCGTCTCAGGAGAGTTGATGGGTAACAAAAATATTGCAAAGATGCTTTTTAAGGATGTGGAGCGGTTCGTCAACAATTTACTCCGTGTAGAGCTCACATCGTATTGTGAGATGGGTAAATAGAAAGTCGATGCGGTGCAGGTAAAGGGTCTAGAGGCAGCTTGAACTAAGCTGCCTTGTTTTTTTTGATAAAAATACAGACAGATGAAATTGTGTCATAATGGATTTATAAGAAATTTTCATATTTTATGACGATTAAACCACAAGAAAGAGCTTTTATCGTAATGCGCATGATGTACGTAGTGCTTTTGTGTGTGATTATTGCGACGATCATATCGTCTGTCTTTGGCTCGATTGTGCCATTTGTGTTGGGGTTATTTTGTGTTGGCGTTGCATATTGGTATGTGCGTACAGAATATGCAAAGCGTATTTATGATTTTGAGGCAGAGAAAATCACGCAACGCTCAGGAACACCATTCACCGATCAGGAAAATGAGCTACTTCTGAAAAATGTCACACATGTATCATTGCGACTACCTTTTGTCCAATACAGGCTCTTTGGTACAGGGAAAATTGATGTAGAATCGGCTGGCTCTCGTGCTGCGGAGATTCACTTTGCGGAGGTAGATCGTCCGCGTGAACTTTTCGCACAGGTTCAGGAGCAAATGAAAGCGCAAGGAATTTCACTTGATACAGGTGAGTTGCTCCTTGAGGAGAGGCCGCATAGTTTGGCAATCTTTTTCGAGGTATTTAAAAATTTTCTTGGTGCTATTGGATTAATTTTTTATGTAGCATCCGATGTCCTAGAAACTGTTTTGAGTTATATTTCTAGTAAAGGTTTGGGATTTGGTCTTATTGTAGGTGCAGGCTCTATCGGCGCGCTCATTGCCTGGCAGTTTCTGAATTTTCTGGATCTGCGTAAGCGAATTTATGGGATTTATCGCAATGTCATTGTTTATAGTGAAGGATTTCTTAGTAAAAATTACACTATCATACCGTATCAAAATCTTTCTGATACAGAGGTAACACAAACATTTGTGGATAAGATTTTTGGGCTTTACGATGTGAAGGTAAGCGGAAAAGGCTCGGGGCACCAGATCTTTTTTAAGAATCTTGCAAACGGTCAAAAAGTAAGTGAGGTACTTGATGATCTCATCATGCAAACCAGGGACAATGGAGGGAATTTCGTTCGAGAAGGTCAGATGTCAGAGCGCGTTGTCCAAAGTGAGGATGTATCACATCGTTTGCAGCCACAATCAGAATTTGAGCTTGTGACGCAGCCAGATATGTGGTATCAGTTTGTGCCAGGTGCTATCGGCACAGTTCTGATTGGTCTTGTCCTGGGCGTGGTAGCAGTAGTTGCTGGCACAGGTTTATCTGGTGTCATTGCTTTCGTGATTGTTGGTTTGCTTATTGGTAGTATCTATGCGGTCCTTTATAGCAAGACACATACATACAGCCTTAAGAAGGCTGGTGTGGAGTCACGATTTAATTTTCTTACCAAGCAGGTGCTTGAGTTTAATTTGGAGAAGGTAACTGGTGTGGTAGTTAGGCAGAATGTCATTCAGAAATGGTTTGGCGTTGCAACTATTGATTTCCTTTCGATCGGATCGCATCATGTGCTGCAATTTAAAAATATCCGTGACTATGACGAAGCTCTGACGGGTATTAGGGAAAAATTTGGGATGCATAATGATATTGTGCACAGCGCTAGATCTCGTTACAACATTCTCGCATGGGTGAAGTCAAACGCCTTTTTGGCACTTGTTATGGCATTGGCATATGGTATCATCATTGTCTTAGCTGTGGCCTACGGTGCAACGGAGGTCTTGGCTGTTGTTGGCATGATCGCAGTGGCGCATCTGATCTTTACAATTATTGTTGTTTTGTATAATCGTTATTATTATCTGTTGGCGCGGATTGATTTTTTGTGGTCACATATTTATGCGCAGAAAGGTTTTTTGTGGAAACGATATTACTATATTCCATATAATGGCATCAAAGATATAGTCATTGAGCGATATCCTCTCTCACAGGAGGGGTGGATGGAACTCAATATCGCTGGCGATGCAATGACGCAGGAAGCATCTGGGCGGGGACTTAATAAGCATGGTCCAGTATTTTCTTCTCATATTTTTCGTTTAGATTTCATAAACCACATCGCACAAGAAAATATAAATGCAAATTTCCTTTTGCAAAAGTTAGTGCGTGATGGTGGTTTGCCGCAAGATCTCTCTGGAGATCTTGCGGATGAAGTGTTGTCTATCTCACATCCAGATGTTAAAAATGCATTGTTGCCAATGCTTGTGCCAATCATACTCTTGGGCCTTGTTGCTTTTGGGTTCATTGCAGCGGGTATCGTGTCAGGTGCAGTGGTTGCGTTTGTCCTCATTGTGATGATTGTAGGCTTTGTTGTTGTTGACAATCGCATGCGATCATATGTTGTCACACAGAGTCGTGTGATTGCGCGTAGTGGGATCTTTTATAAGAGGGAGACGTCTGTACTTAATGAGCGTATAAACTTTATCAACAAAACGCAGGGATTTGTTGGAAAGATCTTTGGCAATGGCAATGTAACGATTCACACTGTTGGTAGTGATGGTGTTGAGATTTTTATGGCTAATATTCCAGATTATGAGAAAATTTATGCAGACCTTAAGAGTCGTTATGAAAATGAATCAGTATGATTGTAGTACAAAAGGCCAAAATGATTGAAGATGAGAAGGTGCGAGAAAAGGTTCTTGCTGTCATAGATGAGCGTGAGCAGTACTACCAAGATCTCTTTGGTGCAGGTCAAATGCCTGAGATTACGGTACGGTTTGAGAATTTGCAACCATTTCGTTTACGGATTACCTTTCGGCCACCCGGAAAGCCGCCAGTGCGCATTGACATAGAGGGCTTTACAGCACCAGATGTTGTTACGAAACATGCTTTTAAAAAACTCAGACGCGTTGCGAAAAATTATTTTGATAAAGAAAAGAAGCTGCGTTATCGCAATCGTTAGGATAATTCATGTGCAAGGATGATTTTTTTGCGACTAGGTCCCCACATATAATCGCCTATGCTTCCACTTGCTTTGATGACGCGGTGGCAGGGTATGATATAAGCGATTGGGTTGTGTCCAATTGCTGTGCCAACTGCGCGGTGTGCTTTTTCGTGTTCAATATAGTGAGCGATGTCACGATATGAGGTAAGTGAACCAGATGGTATGCGCAATAAGGCTTGCCACACCTTAATTTGAAATGTGGTACCTCGTAAATGCAGTGTAATCTTGCTGGGCGGTGTTATCGCTGGATCAAAAAACTTCTGTGCATGCTTGTGGATTGGTATATTTAACTTTGATAAGCTTGCTTCTGGGAAAAGATTTTGGAGCTCTTGTATTGATGCAGTGTGATCTTTACTGAATACTATATGGCAAATACCGCGATCTGTTGAAGCGATCAGAATGTCTCCGTAGGGCGATTTATGGAAGGAATATTTAATATGTAACTCTTTGCCTCCAGACCGATATTCATCATGCGTCATACTCTCAATTTGTACAAAATGATTGTGGAGACGTCCTGAGTCAGAGGAGCCTGTTTTGAGTGCGGTAGCCAATACATTGGTGTTATTTGCAAGAATGGATTTCGCATGATCGGTTGTCATAAATATTGTAAATTGTTTTGGGCTCAAGCCGGCATATGCACTAAAAATCCTTTGCAGGGTAGAGCTACTCGTCTTACAATGTTGCGCAATGTCATGGAGCTCTGGTTGTGTGTTGATGTGTGTTGCAATATACGAGATTGCTTTGGATAGTATTTCGTAGTTTTTTTGTGATAGTTGCTTCATATGGTCATCATATCGCAGATATTTGTATTGTGCGACCCGGTATATGCAAATTTCCCTATATTGTCACTATCTGCATATCGTATCTCTTGTCAAGGCAGATCCGTATATTCCTTTTCTTTGGATGGTATAGTAAGATATATGAGATAGAATTCAGAATCGCAGTTTATAGGCATAGTGAAAATTCATAATATTACAGAATATGACATTACAAGCAGCAGAACAACTAACGTCGCTTAAAATTTTTCCTCAGAATTCTGAAGTGATTGGTGCACTATCTCTCGTTGGTGCAGGCAATATGAAGTTGCGCGATACGGATGAGGATGTGCAAACAAAAGAGAATCATAAAAATTTTCTTCAGAGCATAGGAGTGGATTATAATGATTTTTATTATGGATATGTAACGCATGGGACCTCTGTGGCCGTGATTACATCAGAGGACGAGCCTCTTCACCGGGCATTTGATGCACTGATCACGAAAGAGCCGGGTGTTTTTGTGGGGATAACAGTTGCTGATTGTTTTCCTGTGTATTTTTTTGACTCCGTTGCCGGTGTTTGCGGTGTCGCGCACGCTGGTTGGCGTGGTACAGTTAAGGAGATTATTCCTAGGACTATTGAGGCTATGGTTGCGCAAGGGTCAAAATTTGCGGATATCCATATTGAGTTTGGACCTGGGATATCGCAAGCAAATTTTGAATTTCATTATAGTGAAATGATCAAGGAGTTCGGACCGTACTCCCAGGATAAGTATATTGATAAGGGATCAACTCTTGATAAGATTACCGTTGATTTGCAGGCAATTCTCGGTGATCAGATTACAGAGGCTGGTGTGCCACTTGATAATGTGCAAAACTGTAGGGAGTGCACATATGCAGACGAGAGGTTCTTTAGTGCTCGACGTCATCAAGGCGACTCACATGATGCTATGCTCGCTGTTATCGGCATGCGTAAAGAGTGATGTGCAGTATTGAGAACTTGATTCATTGTCTGATATTGATTAGCCTGCTTTGGTTTGGTGATTTTGACCTGCAGGAAAGATTTCTGGTATAGTAGTTGTGTAGCGCACCGTGGAACGTGCTTTGGGGCTAAAAATATCAATTGAGCGCTTGATCTCTGAAGGTAGAATAGAGGTTGGGTAGTCAGGTGGAACCGCGGGTTGTGAGACTCGTCCTGACAAATTCAAAGTTTTGAATTTGTGAGGACGAGTTTTTGTGTTAATGGAAATAACGAATTAGTATGGCAGAAAAAAAAGAATTGACGATGGAGGAATTGGTTGCTTTTACCAAAAGACGTGGGTTTATCTTTCCGTCTAGTGAGATTTATGGAGGATTTGCAGCGGTTTATGACTATGGAACGTATGGTGTAGAGCTTGCAAAAAATATCAGGGCGTTGTGGTGGCGAGAAATGGTTCAGAAAAATCCTGACATAGTTGGTATTGATAGCAGTATCTTTATGTCTCCTAAGGTGTGGGAGGCAAGTGGGCATGTGAGTGGATTTAGCGATCCGCTTGCTGAGTGTAAAAAGTGTCAGACACGATCTCGTGTCGACCATCTACTGGAGGAAGTTGGTGTTTTTGCAGATGAGAAAATGTCTGATGATGAAATCAATGAACTACTTATACAAAATGCAGGTAAGGTTGTTTGTCCGAAATGTGGTCAGAAAGATTTTTCATCTGCAAAGAGTTTTAATCTTTTGGTGCAGTCAAATCTTGGTGATTTTACAGGTAAAATGGATACACCTGTCTATTTGCGCGGTGAGACATGTCAAGGAATTTATATCAACTTTAAGAATGTCCTTGATACTGCACGTGTGAAGGTGCCGTTTGGCATCGCACAGATTGGAAAAGCATTTCGCAATGAGATTACAGCGCGACAGTTCATCTTTCGTAAAAGAGAATTTGAGCAAATGGAGATGCAGTACTTTGTTCACCCAGACAATGCCGCAGACTTGTATGAGTCTTGGCGTGAGAAAAGGTGGAATTTCTATGTAAATATTCTAGAGATCAAAGAAGAAAATCTGCAGTGGCATGAACATGAAAACCTAGTGTTCTACGCAAAGGCTGCATGGGATATAGAATATAAATTCCCATTTGGCTTTAAGGAGCTTGAAGGTATTCATAATCGTGGGGATTATGATCTCTCAACACATGCAAAACATTCTGGCACAAAGCTTGAGTATAGGAATCCACAGACAAATGAGGTTTTTGTGCCGCATGTCGTTGAGACATCGGTTGGTGTGGATCGTACATTCCTCGCAGTTCTTGCTGATTCTTATACGGTGGAAACTTTTGAAAAGGAGGATAATAATGGTGAAAAGTCTGAGGATGTGCGTACAGTGTTGAAGTTGCCTAAGAAATTGGCACCAGTAAAGGTTGCTGTTTTTCCACTGATGAAAAATAAGTCAGAACTTGTCACTAAGGCAAAAGAGGTTTTTGCAGAGCTCTCAGAGTCTTACATGTGTGAGTTTGATGATAACGGAAATGTGGGTAAAAGATACAGAAGACAGGATGAGATTGGCACACCTTACTGTATAACCATTGACTTTGAGACGCTTGAGGATGGTACAGTGACTGTGCGAGATCGTGACACAATGCACCAACAACGTATCGCTATAGATGATTTGAAGGATTATTTACGTAAGGAGTTAGTGAAATAACTATGGATAAAAAATATAAGATATTTATAGAAAAAATGCAAAAAATTGCAGATCTGACGGCAGCAGAAAATATAATGAACTGGGATCAAGAGACATACATGCCTGCTAAAGGAGCGCAGTTTCGATCACAACAAGTAGGTACTTTGGCTGGCATTGTACAGGATATGAAAACCAGTGTGGACCTAGAAAAAGCTGCAAAAAATGTTTTAGAATCTGCTCAAGAAGAATCTGAGGAATATATTAACGCTAGTATTTTTTTGCGTGATTTTGAGAGAGATAAAAAACTGCCCACCGACTTTGTGTCAGAATTTGCTCAAGTTAAAAGTGCAGCTGCTTTGGTCTGGCAAAAGGCTAAAGAAGAAGATGATTTTAAATTATTTTTACCTCATCTGGAAAAAATCATTGAAATGACTCGTAAAATGGCGAATTTGATTGATCCAAAGGGAGATGCTTATGATGTTCTTGTCGATTTATATGAGCCAGAAATGAGATCTGAACAACTAGATAAGGTCTTTACTGATTTGAAAGAAGGGCTTATTCCGATGATCGAGAAAATTCAAGAAGTTGAAAATGTTAATGATGAAGTGCTATTTAGTGAATATGATCAAGCTACCCAACGTATTGTTATAAAGAAAATTGTTAGCGATTTAGGTTTTGACTTTGAAAGAGGGAGGATTGACCTTGTAGAGCATCCATTTTGTACGACATTCTCTCCAGATGATGTGCGCATAACGACGCGAATTAAGCCAAATGATTTAACTTTTGGATTATGGAGCTCAATACATGAAAGCGGTCATGCGATGTACGAGCAAGGAATTCCATCGGAGCAATATGGCTTACCACTTGGTGATAGCGTAGGCATGGGTGTGCATGAGAGTCAATCGCGACTTTGGGAAAATAATGTGTGTAGATCGAGGGGATTTATTGCTGGATATTTACCTTACTTGAAAGATCATTTTCCTGATCAGCTTAAAAATATGACTACTGATGATTTTTATTATGCAGTAAATGCTGTGAAACCATGGCCTATTCGTATTGAGGCTGATGAATTAACTTATCATTTACATATTATTATTCGATATGAAATTGAAAGAGATTTGATTGGAGGTAAGATTGAGGCTCAGGACACGGCTGCGATATGGAGAAAAAAATATAAGGAGTATCTGGGAATAGACATTGCTTCAGATGCTGAAGGGGTTTTACAGGATGTTCATTGGTCTTGTGGGTATATTGGATATTTTCCTACGTATAGCTTAGGTTCTTTGTATGCATCTCAATATTATGCGGCTGCAACTAGTCAAATTCAAAATCTTGAAAATGATATAGAATCAGGAAATTTTGATAGTTTATTAAGTTGGTTGCGTGAAAATATCCATGTGCATGGAAGAAGGTATAACAGTGAGGAGCTCTGTAGTCGAGTTACGGGTGAAGGTTTAAATCCTCAGCTGTTTATAGATTATGCGAAAGAGAAGTATGGTGCGATTTACGATTTAACATTGTAATGTCGATCGGAACATAAAAAAATTATGTTCTTTGAAAAAGCTTGGATTTAATGAGTCGAGTGTACATACAGATATCATTTCTACGACCGACAGAACTGTAACAGCACACCTTGAGGATGGTTCTGAGAAGGTTATTTACAAGAATGGCATGTTCACACTATAATTATGGAACTGATAGATTGAATACAATAACCATCAATGATCCAGATCGAACGCAGTACACTGTCTGGCTTAGAAAAATACATCACAAGAGTCGCTTTGAGGGGCGATTTTTGTTTTGCTAAATGAGGGTTTTGTGAAGATGATTAAATCATATGAAACAAGTATCAGTGGCAAATACTTGACATATTTTAATAATAGTGTTATAGTGTATCTACACTTTTGGACATGGATATTAACATGAATAAAGAAGCGAATGAGGTTACATTAAGATTGGCGACTCTTATATCGCAAACACATGGAGATACATGTGATGAGTATCGAAAGGAGTACGAATCAGCTACTCCGACTACGCATGTGGTCACTGCAAATATTCTAGATTGTGGGAAGGTGCAAATCTTCGCATCTAATCCGTACCAGGATCATTGGAATCTGTGGATCGAGACTTCAAGCGAATATGCATCAAAAACAAGTGTGATTGGATCTGAGTCATTGGCAGAAGCGGTTAATGAGTTCAATCGAAAAATCGATAAACTCCGATCAAAGCAATAAAATAGTATGGGCCACATCGAAAGAGTAATCTTCGGGTGGCTCTTTCATTTGCTGCACCACCCTCGTGCCTTAGCTTTAAACTCATCTTTTTGTTTTAGTCAAAAAGTGAGTGTCCAAGGATGTGCTGTGCTAATCAGAGCCTTTTTTTTGTGAGATTGTAATATTGCAGAGTTGAGGTAATTTCTATTATAAACCGGAAATCCTCCGGCAGCGTTGTGACGGAGGATCTAGGTCATACGCCGCTGTACGATGAGATCAGGAAACTACACCCAGATGATAGCGATGTATCTTTTGCTGATCACATTTAGCGACGAGTTCTTTTTCAGAATACCAAACCACGGAAGAGGAGTCAAAGCTATGCATAGATAGCCTTAAAATGGCAATGTGTAATTAATCGATTGGTCCTTGATGCGATCATCCCAATCAGCGACATCGAGTGGTATCTCTACAACGTCGAGCAAGTCTTTATATTTGAGATATTTATTCTTGAGTGCGTACTCGTACACATCTTTGGTAACTTTCACGTCGTCCCGGCAGTATTTTTCGATTTTTTCAATTTCACCCGCCTTCCACCAATCAACTGCTTGGAGGCCGTGACCACTTTTGCCTATTCCGAGGGTTGCTTCAGCGATGTTGTCGAGGCGGATGGATTTGCCAAGAGACTTTTTGATTTCTTTGAGTAGATCAAGTGAGCCAACGGAGAGGAGGTCTCCTGGGTAGTACTTGTTGAGAAGGGGAATGTCGAAGTGGTCCGAGTTATACCCAATGAGCAGGTCCGTTTGCTCAAGGACTGGCCAGAGATCAGCCATATTCTCTTCTGTGAATGTCTTATACTCGTTATCGAGATAATCATAGATGACAAGGAGTGAGATATCGAGGTCTTCTGAGCGATTTGAACCAACTTCTTGAAAGGTATTTTTTGTTTCGATATCAAAGACAATTTTTCGCATAGGTGATGGTCAGTAGATAATAGAAATATTTTAACATAGATGCGTTGGGACTTCGAATTTGTGTTTGATTGTGGTGTATTTCCTTGCAGAAGTAACTTATTTCTTGTGTTACAATGCAATCTATAGGGTGGATAATGCAAACACTATGTTTAGATTTACGATGATATTGCGCTATCTTTTTGTGTTGATTTTGGTCATAGGTTTTCTGGTGTGGCATCTCATGCCCAAAGAGCAAGTTGTTGTTGGCTCGCCATACAAGACATTGCCTGTGGATGGGGTGGGCACATTAGTTGGCACTGCAGAGGAGTTGAGTGCTTCTGCGTCAAGAAATGATCAGGTAAAGGTTTTGGGCGTGGAGAACATTAATGTTGTAGCATCTCCAGCGCTCGCAGGAGACGATATTATTGATGTCTCTGCATTACCACAGAATGTCGCTCACGATGTGCCATTTGTCACGCAAGCTCCAGAGGGACAATGGAGCGATCCTCGGTTTCAGGATGCATGCGAGGAGGCATCGATTCTTATGGCTTATCAGTGGGTGGGTGGAGATAAAGAGCTTGGCAACAAAGATGCAACTGCTGCATTGGAGGAGATCTTTAAGGTGCAGGTGCCGCTGTTTGGTGCCGATGTGATTGACACTTCAGTAAAGGATACGGGATTTTTGATGAAGGAATTCTTTGGTTATGAAGCTGCTCTCACAGAAAATGTCACGAAGGAACAGATTATGCAGCATCTTGCACAGCAAAGACTTGTTATCACGCCCACAGATGGTAAAAAATTAAAAAATAAATTTTTCTCTGGTGATGGACCGGAGAGGCATATGACTGTGGTTGTAGGGTATGATCAGAAAAAATCTGAATTTATCGTCAATGATCCTGGCACGCGACGTGGAAAGAATTACCGTTATGATATGGATCTTTTTATGGATGCGATTCGTGATTACCCGACTGGCAACAAAGAATCTATCACTGAAGATAAGAAATTAATGCTCGTGATTACTTAATAAGAGAGTGCTACTTGGTTATTCTCTTGAGAAAGGAGAAGCCGCTATGATATAGCGGCTTGTTGCGTGGTGTCGCATGTTATGTCACTTCTAGCTTGATCGTGAACTTTTCGATATGACAGTCTGATGCAACGAGGGTTGTGTGTAGGGTTTTAGTGAGTTTGCTTGGAGCATTTAACACTTCATATTCTATTTTGTCTGGTATCTCGTTTGTGTGAATGGTGATGGTTGCACCTGTTCGTTCTGTTGGCTTAAATTTGCAGTGTATGGATGATGTCCTCAGTCGATCATCACCTGAGAATCTTGGCTTAGGAAGTGCTTCTTTGCACTTGTGACGCGTTGTTTTTGTTAGCGCTTTTTTGGTCTTCCAATGCGGATCTGTATATTTCGTGTGTCACGGTACTTTCCTCGTTTTTGTAGGGTAGTTTACGTGACTCAATGTTAGTGTAGAAATCCCGACATGTCAAAGCACGAGGATTTTATAAAACCTCTAGCATTTTAGGTTGTGTCTAGTAGTACAGCGCTGGATTAACGGTTGCGCCAGATGGAATCTTGATACCACTTACGCTTGAAGAATTTACTGTTCGGAATGTGGACTTCACAAAGATGGAGAAGTGGAGGTGTGTTGCGGTTGAAAAGCCTGTATTACCCATTGTTGCAATGCGTTCGCCTTTATCTACCTTGTCCCCGCTGTTCACATTGATTCGGGAGAGGTGGCCGTAGAGAGAAACGAGGTTGTTTCCGTGATCGATTGCAATCCACTTGCCATATCCATAACGACCCATGTTGCCGGTCTGTAGAACCTTGCCATCACCTGCACTGCGGATGTCATGCTTAAAGCGACCGGAGTAATCTACTCCGTTATGGTTTCCGCCTTTGTAATGATGGGAAAAGGAAGTTTTGCCGTATCCCTGTGTAACTTTGTATGGACTTGTAACAGGTCGCACGAAGTCTACATCAGATGCTTTTGGTAGATCTTTCAGTGAGAATGTACCAATATAGGATGTGGCTAGCGAATCAATTTCTGATTGGATTTCGAGTTGTTGAGCGAGGACGTCCTCAAGTCGTTCCTCATACTTTCTCTGTTCTTGTGTCGTCTCAATTGCATCAATTTCCTTGACTTGCTTTGCTTTCTCGATTGCTTGGTTTTTTTGTTCGAGTTCTTTGCGCAAGATTGCTATTTCTTGCTTTTGTTTAAGAAGCGACTCTTCTTCTTTTTCAAGTTCTTTGCGCTCTTGTACGATGATGTTTGTGAGTTGTGCAAGTTTTTGTGTTATCAAGATTTCGGACGCGCTGTGTGAAAAATTTGCACCACTTGTGTTGGCGATTTGTGCCATCTGATCACGTGACCGAAAGCTTTCATAGTTGTTCCTGATCATACTTGCTAAGAGGGTTTTCTGTGAGTTGATGAGTGATTTTTTTGTTTGTACCTTCTTTTGTGTTGTGCTGATGTCTTGTGAAAGTGTATCAATCTTTATAGCCTTTGTTCCAATGTCTTGTTCGAGTGTCTTGCTTTGTTTTTCCAGGCTCTGTACTTGACCTGCAAGAGAATCTTTTTCTCGTGTTTTGACGTCGATGAGTTTGCGGTATTTATCCTCTTTTTCTTTGAGTTCTTCAAGCTTTTCAAGTTTGTCACTTTGTAAATTGTTCTGGGCCTCACTCCACGCGCGTGGTGTTATGGTAAAAAGAATCAAAAAACACACCAAGAAGATTGGAGTCAGAAAAGAATATACAAATTGTGAACCAAAATTCATGGAAGTATTATAGCATTATTTGTCCACAGGTACCTGTGAGATGTGTTTAGGGAGCTATGGTATAGTAATAATAGGTATAGCTATTATTTCAGATACTCGTTCAGAAAGAAGCGACTGTCCGAAATGATGTGTGTCTTAATATGAATTAGAGTATAGATATGGAAGAGCGAGATGCAAACTTTGTCGAGCAGGTTGTGAAGATGCTCGTGGACAATCCAGATGATGTGAATGTTGATCGTACTGTAGATGAGATGGGTGTGTTAATCACATTGAGTGTTCATCCTGATGATATGGGTATGGTCATTGGTCGAGAGGGAAGTACTGCAAAGGCACTTAGAACACTTTTGCGTGTCGTGGGAGCTCGTAACAATGCACGTGTCAACCTTAAGATTAATGAGCCCGAAGGATCGGAGCGTCCACCTCGTGTAGAACGTGAGCCTGTCACGCAGGAAAAAAAGACTCTCGATGAAGTTGTGGGTGATATTCAGATTTAATCAAGGCTTTCTCTGACAACCTTTACTCATCAAGACCCCTTATGTATGGGGTTTTGTTGTTTGTTAAAGATGTACTATGCTTAGAGATGAGGCGCATGATAGTACCACGTCCCTTTTTGGGATATGCGTCCTAGATAATGTGGAATTAAAGATGATATTTTATGCAGATTGACATACTGACACTTTTTCCTGATGTGATAGAGTCCTATACACGAGAAGCAATGCTTAAACGTGCATATGATAGTGGCGCAGCAAAGTATGCGGCGCACGACATACGTAAGTTTTCGCATGATAAGCATGGAAATGTTGATGCGCCTCCATATGGTGGTGGTGCTGGCATGCTTCTTCAAGTGGAGCCAATTCATAGAGCTCATCGTTCAGTACTCATGAGCGACAAGAAAGTGCGAACAATTCTTTTGAGTGCAAAGGGATCTCAGTATTCGCAACAAGATGCCCAGAGATTGGTGGGTTATGATCAGATCGTCTTGATTTGCGGTCGCTATGAGGGTGTCGATGAACGAGTTGCGCTGCATATAGCAGATGAAGAATTATCTGTCGGTCCTTATGTTCTGACTGGTGGTGAGCTTGGAGCGCTTATCATCACGGATAGTATCGTGCGCTTATTGCCAGGCGTGCTTGGTAACGATCAGAGTGCTGTTCATGAATCTCATACTGCACCAGGTCAAAAAGAGCATCCGCACTACACAAAGCCAGATCAGTATAATGGATGGACGGTTCCAGAGATTTTGCGTAGTGGTGATCATGGTGCTATTGCGCAGTGGCGCAAAGATCATTCTTAAGTTATATGACTGGTCAATAATGGATGGAGGTATTTGAGATATACTTGTGTGATTAAAACAAAAAAACATCATCAGGTTCCAAAAGAAGCGCCACGAAATGTGCGCGGATTTTTTGCTCGCCTTACTGGTGCAGATGATCGTGTTCAGTCTGGTAAGGGATCGCCAGATATGATTCTTTTGGGAGCTGTTGGGCTTCTCGTTCTTTTTGGTTTGATGATGATCGCAAGTGCTGGCTCAATATACGGGGACTATCGTTTTGATGATGCATATTATTTTTTTAAACAGCAGATTGTTGGTGTTGCGCTCGGTTTTATCGTCCTCTTTGGATTACAGGGTACGAATTATCATTTTTTCCGGAAATGGTCACTTGTTTTTTTTGTGGGAGCTGTTGCGCTGTTGATTGCGGTTATGATTCCTGGATTGGGTATCACAGCTTTGGGGGCTCGTCGTTGGATTGATATTGGAGGTGTTTCTTTCCAGCCTGCTGAGGCCGTGAAGCTTGCTATGATTCTCTACATTTCAGCGTGGTGTGCTTCCAAAGGAGTCAAGAGAATTTCTGATACGATGGAGGGTTTTGTTCCTTTTTTTATCACGTTATCGTGTATCTCATTCCTTATAGCTTTGCAGCCTGATGTGGGTACGATGGTTGTTGTGGCTCTTACTGCTGTTACAATTTTTTTTGTTGCTGGAGCCCATCTTAAGCATATTATTGCACTTTTCCTTATGGGCGCTTGTGCGCTTGCAGGGCTTATCGTTGCTGCTCCGTACCGCCTTGAGCGTTTTACTACGTTTTTAAATCCGTCGGCAGATGCACAGGACTCTGGATATCAAATTATCCAAGCGCTCATTGCAATTGGTAGTGGTGGCGTTTCTGGGTTGGGCCTTGGAGCTTCACGTCAGAAAGCGCTTTATCTCCCAGAGCCTGTTGGAGATTCGATCTTTGCTATTATCGCTGAGGAGCTTGGCTTGTGGGGAAGCGCGATCTTACTTGTTCTTTTTGCTGTTATCTTGTGGCGGTTTGTGCGGATCGCCTTGGGCGCACCAGATGTTTTTGGACGTCTCGTAACAATTGGGATCGGTGTCTGGCTCATTGGACAAGCGATGATGAATATCGCAGCTATTACGGGACTTATGCCACTCACTGGTATTCCACTATCATTCGTGAGCTTTGGTGGGACGGCCATGGTTTTTGCTCTTGCTGCTATCGGCATTGTCCTCAATATTTCACGCTACAGTAAGTGATAGTAAATGACATACGTTGCTAGATCATTATGTAGCAGGAAAAATTTAGTTGTGCTACGTTTCTTATTATTATTCAGAATGTGCGCTGTGCAAAGATGGTCTAGTTTAACACCTTAAAGCTAGAGAGGATTTTTTGCGCTATAGGATGATCTTCGGATATTGTTCCAGCGATGACAATTGTGTAGTCTGTGGAGTCTTGTGTTATGCGGTAAGCAAAAGTTGAAGATCCGCATACAGGCTTTGTGCATCCCTCACCTGGCATGCGAAAGATCTTTACTTGCTGCGCAGTTGGTGACGTATATGGTTCAGGTTTTATACCAAGGTAATCGTTTGTATCATAGAGGGGATTGTCATGATCATCGATCGAAACACTGAATAAGTACACTTCATTGGGATATAATTTGTCCTTTCCACCAAATGGGAAGAGATAGAGTTCTTTGTTTGGTTCTTGTGTGACGTTGTCACTAAAGTCAGCATAAGAAATCGTAAATTTTTTACCATCACTGGTAAATGTTTGCCACGCAATTTCCTCAGCCTCTGGAGTCTTAGTGGCACCTTGAGCATTGCTGGGGTTATTTATCACTTCTTGCGAAGAACTCTCTTGTGTATTGTGCCAGAAAAAAAAGCTGGCACCCAAGATGATAATGAGAAGAATGATCAGAGAGTGCAAGCATTTCATATTGTTTTATGATGATTTTATGTATTTTTTTATTTTATCATAGAGTGAGGCTCGTTTTTTGAAGGGGGTTTACATCTCTATTCCAGGAGGGTCCTTGGCTTCTTGATTCCCTTACGTGGAAGAGATTTTTTTCGTTGATTTTACCTGTTGTAAACTTCTTGTTTGTGCCTCGGGTGGGACTTGAACCCACACTGTATTGCTACAATCGGATTTTGAGTCCGACGCGTCTACCAGTTCCGCCACCGAGGCATTACGCTTTAGGGTATCGTATGCGATGGGCTCTGTCAATCATTTTTGTGCTTTATATTTTGACCTGATTGTGCGAATACGCAGAAGTCTTATATAATATGTATATGGTAAAAATTATCTCATTCATCAATCAGAAAGGTGGCGTTGGCAAAACGACAAGTGCCGTTAATACGGCAACGTACCTCGCAGAAATGGGGAAGTTTGTGTTGCTTGTAGATCTTGATCCGCAGGGCAATGCTACATCCGGTCTTGGCTTGAATGCCAGTAGTGTCAAGCATACTCTCTATAGTGCAATGACTGGGCATAGTAATGTGCGCGATGCAATTTTGCGTACACAAACTGATGGACTGAGTGTTATTCCTGCAACAGGCGACCTTGCGGGTGCGAATGTCGAGCTTATCGATGTTGATAAGCGAGAATTTCGCCTTTACGAGGTTTTGCGACAAGTTCGTATGGATTACGACTACATTATTATTGATTCACCGCCGAGCCTCGGTTTATTAACGGTTAATGGCTTGGTGGCATCTGACGCACTTATCATTCCCGTTCAAGCAGAGTACTATGCGCTCGAAGGCTTAGGTCAGCTATTGGAGACGATTGATCTTGTTCGGCAAGCACTTCAGCCGAACTTGCAGATTATGGGTGCTGTGATTACGATGTATGATCGTAGGAATAGACTTGCACGACAGGTCGTGCGTGATATGCGACAACATTTTCCAGGACATGTTTTTGATAGTGTGATACCGCGTAGCGTACGGTTGGCGGAGGCTCCAAGCTTTGGTCAGGCAATTTCAGTTTTTGATGGACTCAATAAAGGTGCAAAAGCTTACAAGACACTTGCAAAAGAGATTATAGCTTTAGAGCTTGCGCAGCAGGCGACAAATAACTAGTGATCAAAAATCATGGCTCAAAAACACGGTCTCGGGCGTGGACTTTCCTCGCTTATACCACCTAAGGGTGCAGCAAAAGGTAATACGCATCGTGGGGGTGTTTCTCCATCGGTGCCAATCCGTGACTCCGTTGAGACGTCGACGAGGCCTATTACTGAGGAAATTGTCATCGAAGATACAACAAAAGATACGGCTAAAGATGGTGCGACGAGCCGCGCGCAAGGTGGCGAGGATCATCGGTCACAGGAGGGGCGGAATAAGCATGAAACAAAAAACGTTGGTAAATCTGGAAAGTCACGAAGCGCTGAAGCTAATCAATCACCTGGTAATATATCAGAAAGTAGCAAGGAGGTCGGTGGTTTATCTGTGCAGGGTATAGCTGTTACTGATATAGAAGCGAACACGCAGCAGCCACGTATGTATTTTGATGATGATAAGCTTAAAGAGCTTTCGGAATCGATCAAGGAACATGGAATCATGCAACCACTTGTTGTGGTACGCAAGGGAGGTGGTTACGAATTAATAGCTGGTGAACGACGTCTCCGTGCGTCAAAGCTTGCTGGACTTGCTAAGGTTCCTGCGATTGTGCGTGGGGATATGGATGAGCAGAAAAAATTGGAGATGGCGATTATCGAAAATGTTCAACGTCATGATTTGAATGTTATCGAGGAAGCGAAGTCCTATAAAAAACTTGCAGATGAGTTTAATCTTACACAAGAAGAGGTTGCTCAAAAAATGGGAAAAAGTCGAAGTGTGATTGCAAATAGAATGCGTCTTGCTACGTTACCTATAGAGATTCAGCGGGCACTTGTTGATGGGAAGATTTCAGAAGGTCATGCGAAAGTTATTCTCTCACTTGATAATCCAGAAAAACAAAGGGGTTTATATGAGCAAATTGTACATAATAAGCTGAGTGTGCGTGATACTGAACGTGTGCTGAGCGCTGGGTTTAGTGGTGTTGGTGGCGAATTTGTTGCGTCTCATACACGTGGCGCAAAAACACCACAAGAAAGGCTTTTGGAAGATCAGCTTGGAGCTTATTTTGCGACGAAGGTCGTTGTGAAGCAAAAGGGTAAGGGCGGAACGATTGCACTTAGCTATTACTCAGAGGAGGAGCTTAAAGATGTTCTCAATAAGTTGAAGTTGTGAAAGTAAATGGATGAAGCCCTAGGTCTGCTTTACACACTTTTTCATTATATTGTGAAATGGGCATGCTATAATGTGCAGGTTTATACTTAAAATATATTTATGGAGATCTACGCGCTTGGCGCATTTTCTATTATTGTACTGATTTATAGCATTATTTTACATGAATTATCACATGCGGTAACTGCGCTATGGCTTGGTGACCGTACCGCAAAGGATGCTGGACGTATTACTCTTGATCCAATTCCCAATATTGATCCAGTTGGCTCGATTCTTTTGCCAATTGGACTTACGCTCATGCAAGCTGGATTTATCTTTGGGTGGGCGAAGCCTGTACCATTTAATCCCCTTAATTTGATATGGAAAAAATGGGGGCCTGTTGTTGTCGCGATCGCTGGACCAATTAGTAATTTTTTTATAGCGATTATTGGCGCACTTATCGCTGTCGCCATACCGCTGGATGGGGCTCTCAAGACGAGTATTGCTCAGGAGTTTCTTGCGTCAATGGTCTTTGGGGACTTGGCAGGTCTTGTGGCTGGGAATGTGAGCGCAATATTTTACAGTGTGTGTTTGATGATTATTTACTGGAATGTTGTTCTTGGAATCTTTAATTTACTGCCAATTCCACCACTAGATGGATCGAAACTGCTTTTTGCACTGTTTCCAATTGATATCAAAGTCCAAATGTTTCTCCAGCAGTGGGGTTTTTTTATGGTGATTGGTTTGTTCTTTTTCACGCCGCTTGGGGGATTTTTCAGTGGTATCATCCAGAGTGCGATTGTACTCCTTTTCAATGTAACCTTATAGGGTTTGTGTTGGGCTTTATTCAGTGGTGCTAATTGGATTTTTTGTTTAGTGCGATTTGTGGGTTTTGTGCGATCATCGTGTGAGATTCTTTTCTCATGTGGTAGATTTTAAACATTTTGACGATCCAAATTAAGCGTAGGAAGGCAACGTTGAAGAACTGCGGTATCAGTAGTGAAGCGATGACAATCGCTGAAATCCATGTGTATGGATCACTAAATTTTTTGTCAGGTATGTAGACATAAATTGTTCGCAGGATAAATTCAATAAGAAAAAGAATGCCAAAGAAGATCTCGCTATAGTGAATGAAGTCTTTGGCTTTGTGCGAGATGATAATGAGGCCAGCGCTTTCCATGATAGAAAGTCCAACGAGATACATCAAAAAGATGCTGATAACCAAAAGTATTTCATTGAGGATGAAGTTTTCTTTGTTTCCTGCATCAAAAGATCGATCGATCGTATGCATGACTTGATCAAAGCGAAATTCTGCGGTTGTTTTATTTTTGCTCATAGAGCGTATTATAGCAAATAGTATAACTGCGATTAGTCGTTTTGACTTGTTTGAATGAAGTTATATATTTTGCTACAGTACTATAATTCTTATAAGGACTGGGATATGTCTCAAGTCTAAGTTGTAAAATACTATTTTTATGAATTTACGTGAAGAACTGCGAGAGGTTAAAGCGCAAGTGGATGGTGTGATGCAAGACCATTTAAATGATGTGGTTGAGGAGATTATACAAAAGGATCCAGTGATGGGTGATGTGATGAAGCATGTTAAAAAAACTATATTGGCTGGCGGTAAACGTTTGCGTCCTGCGATGGTTCTCAAGGGTTACCAGGCTGCAGGTGGTGATGATATGCAGAATATTTTGCAAGTTGCAGCTGGTGTGGAATATGTGCATGCATTTCTTTTGATGCACGATGACATTATGGATCATGATGATGTACGACATGGTATACCGACGTTGCATGCACATTTAAGAGACATGGGACCAGAAATTTTTGGTGCAAAACGTAAGCATAGTCATTATACAGATTTTGGAACGAGTACGGCTATTATTTTTGGGGATTATCTTTTTGCGTTGGGCAATGAGATGATTTATACTGCACATTTTTCTGCGGAGCGTATAGTGGCTGCTATGTGTAAACTGCAGAAGATTACACAGGAAACTGGATTGGGACAATTTCAGGATATTGCAATGGAACATATGGATGATGTGCGGCGTAAGCAGATATTGGGGATGTATGAGAGCAAAACAGCGCGCTATACCTTTGAAGGTCCCTTGCACATTGGAGCAATTCTTGCGGGAGCGGATGATGATTTTCTGGACGAGCTGAGTGCTATCTCTGTGCCACTGGGCATCGCTTTTCAGATACAGGACGATATACTTGGGATCTATGGTGATCAGCAAAAAACAGGAAAGTCAGTAGGGTCTGATATTACAAGTGGTAAGACAACGCTTCTTTTGTATGAGATGCTTAGGTTGTGTGGTGAATCTCAAAGACAAGAGATTCATGATCTGATACAAAAAGATGTTGTATCAGAAGTAGAGGTAAAACGATTTGGCGCTATAGCGCAGGAGGCGGGAGCTTTGGAAATAGTGCAAAAAGAGATGCGAGAATATCTTCGTAGTGCGCATGATGCATTACAGCAGTCATCACTTTCTTCTGACATGACTAAATCATTTGAAAATTTAATCCACTTCTTGGAAAGTCGTGAAGTGTGATAAGGTGGTCGTTAAGTGGGCAAAAAGAATGTATGAATAATGAAATTGTGGTGCCGCAACATGTGGCAATTATTCCTGATGGGAATCGGAGGTGGGCGAAAGATAAAGGTGAAGATCCTTGGGTTGGACACCAAGTCGCAGCAGATAACTTGGAGCACATTATGCGACGCGCTCAAGATCATGGAGTGAAATATCTTACTCTGTGGGGTTCTTCTCGTGAGAATCTCATGAAGCGACCAATCCGGGAAAAGGCAGAGCTTTTGCGCATCTACAGTGAGTACTTTAAGCGACTGATGAGCAGTGAGGAGATCATAGAGCGAGGCGTAAGGATTCATGTGCTTGGGCGATGGCGCGAGACTTTCCCAGCACAGCTTGTGAAGTTATTTGAACGCGGAATACAGGAGACGGCACGTCATACAGAATTTCATCTCACGCTGTGTCTGGATTATAGTGGAGACGATGAAATGCTTGGCGCAATTAACAAGATTCTAGCATCGCAGGACTACGGCGAAGATGTGACCCCGCAGATTCTTAAGGCACATTTGATGACGAGAGATTTGCCTCCAGTTGATTACTTGATCCGCACGGGAGGGGAGCCGCACTTGAGCGTTGGGTTTATGATGTGGGACATTGCAAATGCGCAGTTGTATTTTACGGAGATGATGTGTCCAGATTTTGATGCAGATGCTTTTGAGGCTTCGCTTACTGAGTATGCGGAGCGTGCTAGGAGACATGGTGCGTAAAATACTTTTTTTAGAACGCTTGCGTAGGATCATTGTGATATAATATCTTTATTAAAGATCTATACATTAAGTATATGAAAAGTGTTGTCAAAGAGATTATTGTAAATTCTACAACGCAAATCGAGTTTGTAGATATTACAGAAAAAGTGCATGAGGTTGTAGATGATAGTGGAATACGAGAGGGTCATGTTTTGATTTTTGCGCCACACACGACGATGAGTATTGCGATTAATCATAATGAGACAATGCTGATGCAGGATTTTATGCGTATGTTGTATAGGGTTGTGCCAGTCGATGACCAATATTCGCATGACCTTTTTGAATTGAGGCGTGATAGATCATCAGATGGCCGCAGTAATGGTCATTCTCATTGCAAGTCACTTCTACTGGGAACAAATGAAATGGTACCGATTAGTAAGGGTAAGTTATTGCTGTCAAGCTTACAGAGTATTTTTGCTGTAGATTTTGATGGGGCTCGTGAAAGGAATATTGTTGTGCAGGTAGCAGGTGTGTAAGTGGACGAACAATCGTGATAATCGTGACAATCGTACGAGAGATAATAGAATAGTATCTTATGGGTAAGATCGTTAATATGTTGATGCGAGGTGGATATCTCAAAACAGACGAGATTATTGATGCTTTTGCAAAAGTGCCGCGTGTTGAGTTTATGCCGCAGCGTTTTCGTAGTGCTTCAGAGGCAGATATACCGATCCCGATAGGTTATGGGCAGATTATGGCGGCGCCTTCTGCGATTGCTTATATGATGGAATTGCTCACACCACAAAAAGGACAGTCTGTTCTGGTTGTTGGGTTTGGCACAGGATGGGTTAGTACGATGCTTAGCTACATAACTGGTCCACAAGGTCGTGTTATTTCTTGTGATAACAGTGAAGCCTTAGAGGAGGATGCACGGAAAAATATGGCAAAGTTTTCTTTTTTAAAGAATGGTTATACTATAGACCTCTATACAATTGACGGTTGTAAGTCTATTCCGCATAATATGACCTATGATCGAATTATCGTTCTTAACCCATGCTTCTCACAGTGTGCATTGCAAGAGTGGCTATCCTATGGGGGTATTATGGTGACACCGCAAAATAATGTTGTCCACCTCTATCGAAGATTGGATGATGGAGAGATGGATTTGAGTGTCTACAGTGATAAAAAATTTTTACCCACGCAGAATGTCGAGTATACAGCGGCGTCGATAGTCTGAAATATCGACTTGTCTCTTGTCTAAATGTCAGTCTATAAATTACCGAAAATATTTTTATGTTGCGCATTCTGATTGCATTAGCTATCATCCTTGTTATTAGCTTTCTCGTCGTGGATTATCAGGTTCGCTCGGTTGAGACGGCGAACACGGATATGCAAGAATTTACGATTGCTGGCACAGACTCTGATGCTGGGCGAGATAGTCTTTTTGACGTCGGTCAGAAGCTGGAGGATCAAAATGTTATTTCTTCACGTTACTTTTTTTACTATCATGCATGGCGCAACAAATTACGTGGCAAGCTTCTTGCTGGTGTTTATGAGATTCAACCGCAGAGTTCTTTGACTGAAATCTCTGAACAATTTATCAAAGGAAAAATTAAGGAGGAGAAGCCTGTTGAGATTCAGGTTCTTTTCAAGGAGGGTCTTACACTTACAGAGTACGTAGATGCTGTACGTGAAGCAGGTTTGCCGCATGAAGAATTTCTTGCGTTAGCAAAAAATCCATCTCCTGAAATAATGAACGACTATGACTTTCTCCTAGAAGGCTCTACGCTTGAGGGCTATCTCTTTCCGGACACGTATAATTTTTTCCCAGGCGCGAGCGCGGAGACAATAATACGTAAAACACTTGACAACTTTGCAGCAAAAGTGAGCTCGAGTTTACGTGCAGATATCGCGCGCAAGGGTAAGAGTTTATCTGATGTTGTGATTCTTGCAAGTATCGTTGAGGGAGAGGTTACCGAGGGCATTGACCGCAAGCTTGTTGCTGGCGTTTTTCAAAAAAGACTTGATATTGGTATGGCACTTCAGACAGACGCTTCGATTGATTATATAAAGGGTATAGCTGAAATTAAGCATACGCTGGAGGATTTGAAGATTGATTCACCGTATAATACGTATCTTTACCCTGGCTTACCACCTGGACCTATCAATAACCCGTCGCTAGACTCGATTATCGCCGCAGCTAATCCAGCTGAGACTGACTACCTCTTTTTTCTTAACAGTAATAAGGAAGAAAATCGAGGAGAGACAATTTTTGCTGAGACGTATGCTGAGCACCTTATTAACAAAGATGCAAATGGCTTGTAATGCACTGAATATTGCATGAAACTTGCATTTTTGTCCCTAAACTGTTATCATAAAGCTGGTAATTAAAAGTTTAAAGACAAGTTCGGAAGACGCCAACAATTATGTTGGTGTTCCGAAAGTCAATAAGATTTTATGGAAAACATTATGGTATCACTGCAGGAATCAGCAGGATCAATGACAGCGTCGTTGATGCCGGTTCTTGGAGCATTATTTTTGCTCATTGTTGGTTTGATTATTGCACGTGTTGTAGCTGGTATAGTGCGAAAGTTACTTCAGGCAGTTAAGGCTGATGATGCAGTGCTGAATTTCGAGTTTTTTCGTCAGGCGCAAGCATCTGGATGGAAAGTGCGTCCATCGATTATCTTTTCAACGATTGTAAAATGGTTCTTGATTCTCTTCACGCTTAGCGCGGTTGCGGATAAGCTAAACTTGGACACTGTGTCAGGGTTTATGACAGAGATCATCGCATTTATACCACAAATGATTGTCGCAGGTATTTTGCTTGCAGTAGGATTTGTCGTTGGTCAGTTTGTGCATGATATCTCAGCTCAAGCGATGAAGTCAGCAAATGCTGCAGCTCCTTTGCAGCGGTATTTGCCAATGATTGCTAAGTATGGAATCATTGCTTTCTCAGTCATGGCAGCAGCAACGCAAGTTGGTATTGCACAAGAATTGATTCAAACATTCTTTGCAACTTTCTTGCAGGCATTGGCACTTTCACTTGGATTGGCAGTTGGGCTTTCATTTGGTCTCGGTGGCAAAGAGCATGCAAGTCGCATCATCGAACGGTTTACGCAAAAATAACCGTGAGCAGATGTTGATTAAAAAGTCCCGCACAGCGGGACTTTTTTGGTTTATGCATATTTATCTTGTTGATTTGGATTGTGGGTGTCAAAGTAGACCATTCGTAATGAGTCTGCTATGCTGGCAATAGCCTATAAATATATTACATATACTGTTTAGAAACTGTGACATGAAATACAAGCAATACACAATGAAAAATGGACTGCGGGTGATCTTGGTCCCGGTTCAGTCGATGACGACGGCAACGGTAATCGCAGTAGTTGGAACGGGTTCACGCTATGAAAATGAGATGGAAAACGGTCTGGCGCACTTTTTGGAGCACATGTTTTTTAAGGGCACAAAGAGACGACCAAAGGCTGAGCGGATTTCGCGCGAGCTTGATGCGCTTGGAGCGAGTTATAACGCCTATACTGGCAAAGAGCGCACGGGGTATTATGCCAAGGTAGCGTCGGGAGAGATAATAGGGGCAATGGATATCATTCACGATCTTTTTCTGCACTCAACGCTTTCTCAGAAAGAGATTACCAAGGAGTCGGGGGCGATTCTCCAGGAGATCAATATGTATGCTGATCAACCGTCACGTACAGTCTATGATGACTTTGAAGCTCTTTTGTATGGAAAAGAGCATCCGCTTGGACGTACGATCCTCGGTCCCAAAGAAAATATCACACGATTTACACGTAAAGACTTTCAGCAGTATCTCAAAAGATGCTACGGTGCACGTAATACCGTTATTTGTGTCGCTGGAAAGTTTCCGCAAAAGATTGTCCTTGATAAAATTCGCAAAGATTTTGCAGATTTGGATCCGGGTGAGAGAATTGCATACGATCCCTTTGTGGCAACCCAGGCCCAGTCTCAGGTGAGCATCAGAAACAAGAAAACTGATCAGTCTCATATGATCTTGGGTGTGCGTACTGCAGGAGCGCGTAGTCAGGATCGGTATATATTAAATGTCCTTGCAAATATCTTGGGTGGAGGTATGAGCAGTCGGTTGTTTACGGAGGTCCGAGAAAAAAGAGGTCTTGCATATAGTATTGGCGCTTCTATGGATCTCGTACAAGAAACAGGTGCGCTTATCGCCTATGCTGGCGTAGAGCATGGAAACCTCACACAGACAATTGATATTATTCTCAAGGAAATGAAAAAAATTGCTCTCAAGGGTGTAACAAAGGAAGAGCTGGAGAGAGCGCAATCAGGATTTGCTGGAAGAATAGCATTTGGATATGAGACTTCCGATGATATTGCAGAGCACTTTGCAGAGCAAGAGGCGCTCAGAGGAAAGATTATTTTGCCTACACAGACCCTTGAGAAAATAAAGAAAGTAACACAGCAGGACATTAAGCGCGTGGCAAGGGAGGTTTTTGTAGAAGAAGGGTTGAACCTTGCAGTAATTGGTCCACATGCAAGAAAGAAGGCAGAATTAGAAAGAATACTTCACTTTTAAATCACCGTGATGCAGCAGCAGAGAATTGATCTGACAACTGGTATTATCTTGAAAGTCGTGATTGTTGCACTTGCGATCTGGTTTTTGTTTGTGATCCGTGATGTGATTGCGCTTTTTTTGATAGCGATCATTATCACTGCTTCACTCAATCCAATTATAAGTAAGATAGTGACTGCGACACAATTCCCTCGCACCGTTGCTGTTGGCGTGGTTTATGTTGTCTTTTTTACGCTTGTTACCTTGCTTGCACTGTTTATATTACCTACTATATCTGGTGAATTGGATGCATTTATCAATCAGATCACCGCAGACCTTAGGAAAAACGCACTGCTTGGGAATCTCTTTTCGGTAGATGATTTGGCGCAGACGCTCACTGGATCGATGCAGAACCTTCTGACGACGACTGCTGGTTTTTTTACTGGTATTGTTTCTACGGTTGCTGTTATCTCGATGTCGTTCTATATGTCGGCGCAGGAGGACGGGCTCAAGAAATCACTCATACTCATTACGCCACAGCAGCACCAAAAGTATATTTCCTCGCTTATTGATCGCATCCAAGAAAGTTTTGGGCGTTGGATGGCTGGGCAATTAGTTACGATGATCTTTGTGGGTGTCCTCTACTATGTTGCGCTCAAAATATTAGGTGTGCCATTTGCTGGTGTCTTGGCTGTCTTTGGTGGTTTGTTGGAGATTATTCCATATTTTGGTCCGATCCTTGCAGCTGTGCCGGCTGTTGCAATTGCTTTTTCTGTTGGTCCGGTTACGGCAGCGATGATTGGTATATCTTATCTGAGTATTAACATCCTTGAGAATCAGGTTCTTATTCCCAAGATTATGAACAAGGCAATTGGTCTTAATCCTGTACTTGTGATCCTTGCACTCCTTATGGGGGCAAAGATCGCTGGTGTGGTGGGTATTTTGCTGGCTGTTCCTCTTGCGGGTGCGCTGGGTGTTTTTATTAAAGATGTCTTAGAAAAGAAACTTTAACGTCTATGGATGCTGGAACACTTTATATGGTTGCGACACCAATTGGTAATCTCGATGACATAACGCACAGAGCGCTTGGGGTTTTGCGAGATGTTGATGTGATCGCGTGTGAAGACACACGCGTAACAGGAAAGCTTTGTGCACACTATGAGATCTCTACACCTCGCACTGCGATTCATCAGCATTCGACTGAACAAAAGATCGCATCGCTTGTCCTTCAGATTGAAGATGGTGATGATGTCGCGTATGTCAGTGATGCAGGAACACCGGGCGTTAGCGATCCTGGCAATCAACTCGTGCATGTGGCGCGTTCACACGGCATCGTTGTTGTGCCTATTCCTGGTGCTACTGCACTTGGAGCGATGATCAGCGTGGCTGGATGTGATATGCAAACTTTTACATTTATGGCGTACCCTCCGCACAAGAAAGGGCGCAAGACTTTTTTTGAAAAAGTAACAGTGATGGTCGTAGAGTATGAGCAGCCTGTCATCTACTATGATAGTGTTCACCGATTTTTGAAAAACCTTCTTTTTCTTTCTGATATGCTTCCACATGCACATGTCGTTGTTGGGCGAGAGCTGACAAAGATGTATGAGCAAATCAAGGATGGTTCTATAGGGGATGTGTGCGAGTATTTTGCGCAAAACCCTGATAAACTCAAAGGTGAGTTTGTGGTGATCGTCCACACATAAAGATTACTACAAAAAACAACCACTGTATTGCGGTTGTTTTTAGATGAATCTATCGTGACATTCTCTTTTCGATTATTCGGAAAAATGTTTCAATATTTCTTCCTTTGCTAAGAGCGTACTCATGTGGGAAAGGTTTACGTTTTGGCAAATTGATTGGCTTCACGTTTGTTGGAACATTAATCGGTGTGATATCTTCCCGACGCGGAAAAGGTGATGGTGTATTTTGTATATAAACAGCTACGATCTTTGTGATGCTCAGTGCCATGATGGCAACGATCACGCTTATTTCTAGTGCAGAAAGCATATAGTTCCATGTTACGGCTAACATGGAACTATAATACTGATACTGTTTTTTGTCAATGTATGCTCTGGTGTGAGTCTATAGCATTGAGATAAATCGTGTAATCTTTGGGATTTTGAACTCCTGGCCTTCTGGTGCAACCTCTTCTTCATCAAGGTCATGGAAATGCTTGATTGTAGAGATGAGTACACTTAGGGTATAAGCTGACGCAAAT
>CALDDM010000007.1 GCA_937936355.1 Minisyncoccota bacterium | reverse complement strand
TCACTAGAGAAGTTAAGTGTAGATGTGATGGCGCTCATCGACCTTCATCAAGACGATCCTGAAGTGAAGAGTCGTGCAAGTAAGGTGGAAGAGAGTAGGCGCCTGGAGAATGATAGGAGAAACCTTCTTAATGTAACAATTGGTGATGACTGTTACTTCGAAAATGGTGACACTGTTATCGGTAGAAGTGTTACCGTTGGTGATAACTGCTACTTTAGTACGCTGGCAGCAGTTGGAGACGGTGCAGTTATCGGTAGTGGCGTTACGATTGTTGGTGCAGTGGTAAAACCTGGGGCTATTGTTCCAGATGGGACGGTACTTTTTCAGGATGAAATCTATCCAGCAAAAACTGATCTCAATGGCTCAACAGAAATGGGTAACTATACAGAACTCTCTGAATACCACCGTTATCGTGGAGTCAGGGTTGTGAACCCACTAAAAAGAGCTAGTTCTATTTTTTCCATTGGAAAATACGAAGTGGAAGTGTCTATTTGTTGGGACTTGAGGGAACATGGAGTACATGTAAAAATTTTCTGTGACGGTTGGCAGGTTGCCCGAAAATTTTTTGAGATTATCAGTGGACATGCATCGTATTGTCTTGGCGAAATGATGGTAACGCAAGTAGAGAATGTGGAGCTTGCTGACGAGGTTCTCGAGCTTCTTGTGGAGTCGGGGGTTAGTTTCCCTATAGGGCTTATTTGTGCCGAGAAGTCTGCTCGATACAAGCAGGTACCTGACCCAGAGCTCTCTGGTGAAGGCTATCACAGGTATAAGCATTACGATAAATGGTGTGACAATCCATTTCTTCCAGAGCATTTTGAGGAAGCAGATGTTAGTGATACTGAGATCACTGTTGCACTTCATTTTTAGGTAGGGCTTATCAATAAAGTTATACAACTAGAATTATGAGCGTTTATGTGTCAAATGACACCTCTGGACGCTCTTTATTTTTTTGCGTGCTACAAGTGAAGCTGAAAGTGTGTATTTATGCGGTTTTGGGGATCAGTACCGCACGCCATTTCTTGATTTCAGATATAATGGAGTTGCAATTTGTAAAGTTACAGTCCACAACAGAATGGGATTAATCTCGCAAATTTTAAAAGTAAACTCTTATTGCACATCATTTTTTTCAAAATTTCAATGTCTTTGCGCTGTTCGAAGTTTAGTATGATAAAATTACGGTATTTACCATCTAAAGTGACTTGTTATGCTTATAATTAAAAAAAGTATAGTTGTTTTGTGTAAAGTCGCTTTGATTTTACTTTCTTTATTGACTCTGTTTTATATTTTATTTCGTATTTATGCCCTCACCAATGCTTCAGACGAAGTTCTGCAGGATGACAGTCATTTAATTCCATCTATGCCTTCTACAGATTCATCAGAAAATGGGTGGGATGCCTTAGTTCAAGTAAAAAATGTATCATCAATGTCAGATGAATTGTCTGGTGATGAAATGCATGATTTTACTGTGGGGACATGGGATTATCGTCGAATGGAGTCATTGTTAGCTCCAAATCAGGAGGCTTTTGATCTATGGCAAAGCGCTTCGCAAAAGAAGTATATCATTTGGCCCACACTACTTGAAATGAATCTTCCTCAAGATTTTTCGAGTAGCATAATCTTTCCGAGTCCTAATTTTCAACGTAAATTTACGAGATATTATCTTTTATCGGTACGTAGAGATTTTGAAAATGGTGATTATGAACGAGGATTATCTCGACTTGACGATCATATTCGTCTCATATCTCGAGAGAGTTATTCAACAAGTATAGGATTTTTGATTAACCTTGCAACGCAACGTATTACACTCGATATGATTGGGGATTATTTTGATTCTGTTCCAATATATAATGATTCATCTCTTTTTTTGCAAAGGTCTCTTGGTCAATTTGTTCATCCAACCAATGGATATGAGAATGCTCTTAAATTTGAGTACGTTATGACTCGCAATTCTTTGCTTGAAGGTCGTTTAGAAACTATATCTGTTGTGGAGATACTGGAGCAAAAAATACCAAATTATTACTATAAGCCCCATAAGACAATTAATGATTATGTAATACCAAATATTGAACGTCAAATAGAGTATGCGCAGATACCTTGCACGCAAACAGTTCAGCCTTATGATCGTAATTATCATATCCCGGGGTCCCGTTATGCTGGTTTAACAGATCATTTTATTGAAAATAAAATAGGAAAAGTTCTCGCGAACGTAGCTTACACATCCTATGATTTAGTTAGGGTTAAGAAGTGTGAGGTTGTCTTTCGTACAATGCAAGTGCAAGTTCAATTGGCCTCTCATGCGTATCGACGGGATGTTGGTCGATATCCCACCAGTGTAGAGGAGATGCGTTTGAGTGGCCATCTCGTGGTAGATGTGCCTGATCAGATTAATGGATGGGATGTCGAATATGACATGACAACAGGTAAAATTGCTTACCCAGACGATTACTTGTTCGACGAAATGCAATAGGCATTATCAGTGGTAGTTTATTATAAAGATTACTTTTTGCTTTTTTGCGATAAATGAATTCTTCCATACGCTTACTTCTTTTGTTGATGGTTAGCAATTTGCAAAATTGCAGACCACGTACAGAAATCTCTTGATGTAGTATAATGAGAGTATCTTAAATGTATTTTCTATGGCTTTTTTGCGACATCGGTTTAGTGTTTTACTTCTTGTTTTGGTAGGAGTGCTTTTTCTGGCGGGATGTAAGAATAAAAATGTTCAGCGTTATGAGACGACGCTGAGTGTATGGGGTGTTTTTGATAATGAAACGGACTACAGCGATATCAATCGTATGTATAGTGAGGCACATGAGCCGGTCAGCAGGGTACAGTATCGAAAATTTACTGTTGATACATACAAGGAGGATCTGATTGATGCGCTTGCATCAGGGAATAACCCGGATATCTTTATGATCCATAGTACGTGGCTTCCAGATTTTGTGGATAAGATTTCACCTGCACCACAACAGATCCTTGATGCAAATACTGTTGTACCTCTTGTTGCAGATGTTGTGGCTACAGATACCATTGTTGACGGTGTTGTGTATGGCGCTGCGCCTAGCTTGGATTCTCTTTCTCTTTATTACAATAAAGATATCTTCAACTCCGCTGGGATCACTGCGCCGCCTGCGACGTGGAGTGCGTTTGACGATGTTGTTAAGGCTCTTACTCGTATTGATGCTAATGGTCAGATCACGCAGGCAGGTGCAACATTTGGTACTGCAAACAATGTAAACCGTCCAATGGATTTGTTGAGTGTTCTGATGATGCAGGGTGGTGCTGAGATGTCGGATGGTGCAAGTATTACCTTTGACGAAACTGTGCGTGCAGGATCTGAGACTCTGAGTCCTGGCAAGGATGCGCTGCTGTATTATTCTTCTTTTGCACGTGGTGGCTCACGTGTTTATACATGGAATCAGCGACAGGATTATTCTATCGATGCTTTCACACAAGGACGTGCAGCGATGACAATTTCATATTCATATCACTACAATACAATTCGTGCAAAGAACGAGCAATTAAACTTTGCCGTTGCACCATTGCCGCAAATAGATAATGAGACTTTGGGTCAACAGGTGAATTATCCTAGCTATTGGATGTTTGTTGTTGCAAAAAACCACTCGTTGCCTGCCGCAAAGGAGGGTCGTCAAGTTGTAACGAACGAACTCCAATCATGGGAGTCATGGCAATATATCAAGGCTATTACATATGGCGGCAAGAATGTTGCGTATGCGGATCCATTTACCGGGGTGGAGAAAGTTGTTGCTTTGCCACAGGATTTGAATGCGCTGTACCTGGAAAAAACAGGAAAGCCGCCTGCTCGCAAAGATTTGATCGCATCGCTGCGTGATGATCCATTGTTTGGACCATTTGTCCGTGGTAATCTGATTGCGCGAAGCTGGCAGCGTCGGAATTCAGATGCGATAGATCAGGTTTTGGCTGATATGATTACTGCTGTTAATGCTGGCAGTGCAGTGGACCGAGCGTTGCAAGAGGGCTCATCCAAGGCGCAGCAAATCCACACCCGATAGCTCTAACTTGTTTTGAACTTTTCTTTGTAAAAAAATATCTGTGTCTTGCATAGAGTCAAAGTAAGAAAGTCCTCGTACATCGTCATTTTTCTGAGAATATTAAGTTTCACTATAATTTTATGTTAATGCGGTCCACCTTTTTTCTGTCGACACTTTTCTTCGTATTTTTTGTTTTTGCCGGTGACGTTTCTGCACAGGATGCTTATGCAGGTGATGGAACTACTGGACTCGTGCCATGTGGTACTGAGGAGCCATGTGAGATTTGTCACCTTATGAAGCTTGTTTCCAATATCGTGAATTGGATTACGCGGATGCTTTTTATTTTTGGTATTGTGATTATTACGATTTCTGGTTTGATCTATATCGTCAGCACTGGTAATCCTGGTCTGACATCTCTCGCAAAAAATGCGATCAAATATGCCTTGATTGGCGTGCTGGTAGTATTGACGGCGTGGATTGTTATTACCTTTATCCTCAAGAACCTTGCTGTAGGTGATTACGCTTCAGAGGGTGGTAGTGTGACGCGTGGAGATCGTGTGTGGACGTTTACCTGCAATGCTGAAAATGCTATTCAGTCAGATTCACGATAGACTCTTAGTAGATTGCGAGTAGATTTCTTGCAGACACATAGTGAAGCCTAATTTTAGTAGATTGTTTTATGGAGATCGCGCAATTCCTTCTTTTTGTTCCGGATGTGTTTGCTGGTGTGATTACTGAAGCGCCACCGCTGCTCTCTTACTTTGTGCGCATCCTTGAGTTTTTGCTGCGTATTGTGGCAAGTGTTGCTCTGATTGCGGTCATGGTTTCAGGCGTTATGTATATGACTGCAAGTGGCGATGTCAGTCGCGCCACACGTGCAAAAACGTATCTCCTGTGGAGCTTGGCTGGTCTCAGTATTGCGTTACTTTCTTTTGTTGTGGTTCGTGTTCTTGTGTCGGTTCTTAGTTGACTGTTGGCTAACTGTCGGATAACTATAAGTTTTTTGAAGAATATTTTATGATAAATCTACGCATCCCATCCCGTTCTCTCTCTGATTTTTTCTCCAAGTCATCGACTAGGTCTTTGTCTGCGCAATTTTTTGGCTTGTTGTGCGCACTGCTTTTGGTGCCACAGTTTACTTTGGCACAGGTTACTATGCCTATCAATCCGGGACTTTCTGAAAAGACTTTTGTTGGTGGTATTATGGATATCATTACATTACTCGCTAGTGTGATTGCAGTTCTTGCAGTTCTTATGATAGTCATCTCTGGAATTATGTATATGACATCACTTGGGGATCCTGCGCGAGCATCAAAAGCAAAGGATACACTGACATATGCTGTTATTGGTTTGATCATTGCGCTTCTTGCGTGGGTTATAGTGAAGTCGATTGCTGTTGCTTTTGGCGTCTAGTGTGTTGCTTGCTTGTTTTCTTTTGCACAGATGAACTTTGGATGTTGTGATATAATAGTATGTATCAGGGGGATGTTCAGTTTGAATTCACTGCGCATCTTTTACAAGAAAATAAAAGAAAAATAAAATTTTCTGCTGATTATTATATTCGAGGGTGAATGGATTTTATGTCACTCTCTACAAAGAAAGGAGGTGACTGCATATGGTAAATACTATGAAAAATATTGTTGCTGTTGGTGTTTTGGCTGCTGTTGCTTTGGCAGTAAGTGTGCCAAGCATTGCAACTGCACAGTTCGCTGTTGATGAGCAGATCCGTGCGGATGCCAACCTTGCTGATGGTGGTGCAAACGGTGATATCGTTGGAGGGTTTAGTGAGATCATCAAGTTCCTTGCAAGTATCCTCGCTGTCCTCGCTGTCCTCGTGATCGTCATTGCTGGTATCCTGTACATCACTTCTGGTGGAGACGATGGACGGATTCAGACTGCGAAGAACTGGATCTTGTACGCTGTGATTGGTTTGATTGTCGCGCTTCTTGCGTGGGTAATCGTCAATACAATTGGAGGAGCGTTTGGCCTTACATAGGTTATCACTTTCTCTATCAATAAAACGTCATGCTTATGTGTGGCGTTTTATGATACTTAAAATTTTTTCTGTGTGATATAATTTTATTATGAAACAAAAAATCTTTTTTCTCTTTTCTTTGGTTGTTTTTTTTGCGTTAAGCGCTAACTATGTTTCTGCTGACCTAGGTCATACAGGCGCACAATTTCCACACTCACATGATACAGGTGTGGATGACGGTGCTAGCACAAATGGAGGGGCTACAGTTACTGCGGGATCTGGTGGTTGTCCAGCGGGCACTGCACCAGCTGCTGCATCTGGTATCTGCTTACCTGTCGGTACTGACCTTGACCTCAGTGAGGATAGTATCTTGATAACCTTGGGGAAGGCACTTCTTTTTTTGGCGAGTGTGATTGCTTCTGTGGCTACTGTTATGATTGTGATTGCTGGGATTATGTATATTGTCTCTAGTGGCGATACTGCTCGCATTGAGCGCGCGAAATCTACGCTTCTCTTTGCAATTATAGGGCTTATCATTGCGCTGCTTGCGTGGGTTATTGTGGTGACAATCCTCAGTGTTTTTGCTGATCCTGCAGACACGGGTTGTCCGCCTGATGCGATTATTTGTTGGACTTTTTAATGTATAGTATGTTGCATTTTACGCGCTTGAATGTCACCGTTTTTCTCATCTTTTGTGTGGTGAGTTTGTTAGTTGTTGCGGTTATGGTAAATATGTTGTTGACCACTCCTGTGCATGCGCAGATTAGTGTGGGTATAGATGCGGTCTCGGGTGCTGATACCGGATTGCGTCAGGAGCCAAGTGTCGCAAGTGTTGTGCGTGATGCGATTGTTTTCTTGGCAGGTATTGTTGCAGCTCTGAGTGTGTTGATGATTGTTATATCTGGTATTATATATATGACGTCACAGGGTGACACATCGCGCTTGGAACGAGCAAAGTCAATGTTGTTATATGCGATTATCGGGTTGGTTGTTGCGCTTCTTGCATGGGTCATCGTTAACTCTATTGCAGTTGCATTTGGTGTTGGCGGTTCTTAGGTTTGCATTTTTATCTAAAAATATATTATGAAGAGTCTTGCTTTTCGATGCAGTATTGTCGTTTTTATTACTTTGCTATTTTTGGCTTCCTCTCCGCAACTCGTTTCTGCTGATGGCCATCATTCAGATGATGGGTCTGGTGCGAATGGCGAAGATGATGGGTCTGGTGCAAATGTCGTTACTTCACCTCTGACAGTAAAGTTTGCAAATCCGCTTCAAGTTGAAAATGTTGATAGTCTTTTGACGACGATTCTGCGAGCAATACAGACAATTGTGGCATCTCTTGCTGTCCTGTTCATCGTGATAGGTGCTGTGATTTATCTGACATCAGCGGGCAATGCATCGCGACTTGAGCTCGCCAAAAATGCAATCTGGGCTGCGATCATTGGTCTTGCTCTTGCACTAGCGGCGCCGAGCTTTCTGGCTGAGATCTATACAGTCCTTGGTCAGGGCGTGCCGACGATTGATGGTGTTGGGCCTTCTCCATCGCTTACAGAGATCGTACTAAATGTTCTGAGAGTGCTTCTGAGTTTTGTAGGCGTGCTTGCGGTGATCATGCTTGTTGTGGGAGGTCTTGTGTATATGCTCAGCGCTGGAGATTCTGGTCGCTTGGAGACGGGGAAGAAGATTGTTGTCTATGCGATTATTGGTTTGATCGTTGCCCTAGTGTCACTGGTGATCGTGACGCAAATTGCGAATATTTTTGTTTAGGATCTCGTAGGCCTTTGCTTTTTTTGAGAAAGTAAAAAGCGGTGCGCACAGATGTGCGCCCGCCTTTTTGTGTCATTGCGACACTTTTTGTATGACTACGTTCATGTAGCCACTTCCGATGGATTTACCATCCTTACCGCTGTCTTCGTTCACGATAAGTTCGATGCTCGCTGGAGCATTGGTGGTAAATTCTCCAAAGAGTGAGTGTTTATCTCCTCTAAGCAGTCTTCCAACGTCTTTGCCGTTTACCAGGATGAAGGCTTCGCCAGTGAGTCTTTTTTTGCTTTCATCTGGATAATATGCACGTCGTTTACTCCATGGAATTACAGGTCCTTTTGCAGATGACCTTTTGCATGGAAAACCATCTGCGTGATGTGTTTTTTGTGCCATGCTATCATTTTTTACGTTGTAGTATGAGGCATCATACGTGCAGGATGCGCGTATTTCTACTTTATACGTTCCAGCCTCTTTAAGGCCGCAAACTACTTGCCTGTTGCCCACTTTTTCATTGCAAACAGTATCAGTGTTTGCGACTTCTTTCACAAACCCTCTTGCTTGTTCCCCTATTTTTTCATAGGAGGGAAAGAGTGTCCACATAATAAATCCTGCAATTGCTGCAGCGATTACTCTTAGTGGTGTAATTTCTAAACTCATACTCATTTTGATCCTCCTATGCGGAATCCTAAGAGAGAAAGAACGATAATAATGCCAATTACAATGTAAATCATCGTGTCGCTAACTACTGGGAATTTTCCGTCCATCATATCGCTTACTAGTAGCAATGCATTGTCTTTGAAAAGAGTAATGAGTGCGATGCTAGTAAATACGGCGATGAAAGGAATTACCTTTTTACCACCTTTGGCTTTGTAGAACCACGCACATGCGCCGATTACGATGCTCGCCGCAGCAAGCCAGAAAAGCATTGCGCCTTCCTTACCTTTGAATGACTCAAAACTGAGACCTTTTAGACCTTCTGTGCCAAAAAATTGTAGTACTTGGTTTAGAAAGTCAGGTAAGAGAACGGATAGAGCTGTGAGACATAGAGTGATTCCCGCAAGAGTCCAAGCTACTGGCTTGAGAAGCTTGAGAGGCTCACCGAGGTAGTTAGTTACACTAATTATTAATAGGCAGGATATGCCTATTAATACGAGTGGTAGTATGGAGGGCATGCTACCAATTTCGATGACTCGGAGTAAGAGTGCTGCTATGAACACTATTGCGTTCAAGGCGTTTATCATGTCGATACGCTTACCAAATGCTTCCGAGACTGCGAGTGCAAAGTCTATTGATTGCTTGCCGCCTGGCAGAGAAGCTTTTATTGCTGCGATAATGTATGCGTAAATTCTGATTAGAATCAGAAATACGTTTGGCATTATTAGCAGGCAAATAAACGCTCTGTTGAAGTTATGTGGCTCTTTTATAACAAGCTTTATCCATTCGTATTCTACGTAGATGAAGCCCGTAATCAAGAGCAAACCTGCAAACAATGGGAACATTGCAGCGATTGCGGCATATTTCCCAAATGGAAAGTTGCCAAATCGAGAGTTGTGTCTCATTGAGGTTGCGCTCCTAGTTGGTGATTGATTTTAATGCGAAGATGCAGAAACAAATTACTGCAACCATTCCACATACAATGACAAGGGGTGCATAAGATGCGCGAACTTCGACATCTTCTTCGGCACCGACTTTTCTGAGTCCAGCCTCAAGTCGCATTTCATCTAACACGAGCTCTGCGATGTACTCCCTAGCCTTTTCGATGGTTGGTACTACAACGCCATTCATCTTGTCTTCGTCTTTCATTCGACGCATTATCTCATGCAAGCCTTTTGGACTGCGTTCGCCATACAACTCAACCCACTTCTTGATTTTTTCCTGAGCAGGATCAAAATCATTTGTTGCAAGGCCGTGTGCCTTTGTAAAATGTGAAGTGATTTGATTTGGCCCCCAGAATTTTGGCCTGTTTGGAAATCCTTTATGAGTGGTTATTTCAAAGATTTCACGAAATGCTTCTCGCTTCTTGGGTTCATCTTTGAGAGCTTGTGGAACGAGGACGTCTCTGAGGAGTATCTCATCCTCATTTGAAAAAATGGATTTGATAAAGCCCATTGCTTTGTCACTTGCCTTGTCAGCAGCAGCTCCTTTGAAGAGCTCAATGCCAAATGCTGCAACAGCAGCATCTCCAAATGCTCCAAAGAATCCAGAGCTTTTGTCCTCTTTTTCAGTGTTTTTTGAATCAGACATTAGATGTCTCCTTAGTTTAAATTGTTAAGGTGCAAAGGGTGTATACCATGCACCGTTTGATTTTTTTTGATCGTCGTTTTGGTCGCGAAATGCGATTTTGGCGACGATCTGGTATGAATACATATTATCATATTATTGATATTTTGTCAATATTTTGTATAAAAACTCCATATTTTAACGAATTTTCCAGTGTATTTTACTAAATTTGCTTATAAGGGTGTTTTGTGGTAGTCTGAATATATTGTTCATTTTTTATTTCTAATACTACCTTTATGGGACCATTTCTTTTGGTTTTTCTGGTACTTTTGATCGCGCTTGGGTATTCGATGATCTATATTGTACGTGGAAAGACAGCAGCGATTCTTGAGACATTTGGACGACCAAGTCAGCAGGCGTCACTGCCTGGCCTACGCTTCAAGGCACCATGGCCGATTCAAATCGTTGTTGGTCGTGTTAATCTGCAGCAGCAGGAGATTGGGGCTGATGTTTCGATCAAGACCCAAGATAACGCATTTATGACGTTGCCAGTAAAGGTGCAGTACCGCGCTAGTGATGCACCAGAGGGCGCTGTGAAGGCTTTTTATGAGCTAGAATCACCGGAGCAGCAGATTATATCGTATGTCCTCAATAACGTGCGTCAGACAGCATCAGGCCTTGATATGACAGATCTTTACGCAAATCGTGATGCGATGGAGTCACAGGTACAAAGTGCTCTTTCTGAGCGTTTTGCACGATTTGGTTATGTAATCGAAAACGTCCTTGTTGATGAGCCGCAGCCATCACAGGAGGTGCGTGATGCGTTTAATCGTGTTATCGCTTCAGAGCGATTGAAAGAGGCAGCAACCAACGAGGCAGAGGCTGAGCGTATCCGACTTGTCGGCGCTGCAAAGGCAGAGGCTGAGAGTAAGACACTGCAAGGGCAGGGTATTTCAAGTATGCGTGAAGCTATTGCCAAAGGATTAGAGGAAGCGATGGGTACTATGAAGAGTGCTGGACTCAGCGCTGAGCAAGCAATTGAACTCCTCAACGAGACCAATCGCCTTGATACGATTACGACAGCAGCAACACATGGCAACTTGATTCTTATGGATGCTAAGAATCCTGATAGCTTTGGGAAGACTGTAGCTGGCGTTAATATCGCAAATCGCTAAAAATTCCACACTTTCCACACTGCTTTGTTACAGAAACTTTTTTTCTGACAACGTATATGCATACGCTTTACAGATAAAAAGTCTCTGTGCCTCGCATTGGACTAAAGTGTGAAATTTTATGACAATAATATTTTCAAAATAAAAAAATCCCGCATTTGTGGGATTTTTTTGTTGGGATTAATATTATTTGGTTTTCTTTTTACCTTTCTTTTCTCTTGCTTTGCTTTGGCAAGGGTCGCACTTACATCCAATCGCTGCGATGATGTCTTCGACGTATTCAGTACCGTAGTCAAAGCAAATTTCATCGCCTGGCGCGATATCTTTAATTGCCAAGAAGATTACTTTTTTATCATCTTCGATGACTGCTTCTGCATTTGGTTCGCAGGAGTGATTGATGTAGCGTGCTGTGTTTGTGCGGTCTTTCCCGTCAATCACAATTTTGTCTGTGAGTGTGAAAAGGTATTTGCCACCTCTACGGTCTGCTTCGTCATGTGAGATGTGTTCCCCGGAGTACTCGATGATAAAGTCGCCTTTTTCGAATTCTGTGTTTGCAAATAACCCGAGTCCCGCACTTGAGCGTTTTACCTGGAATTCTTCTGGGTGCTCGTAGGAGAGAGGTTTATTGGCGGTTGTTTTTTTTGCTGGCATAGCTGTGATTTTATGATATTGTGCGGACCTTGGTGTGCTGTACTTTGGTACAGAGGTCCATCTTCAATATTATACGCGAAAAACATGCTTGTGCGAAATTTTTGGTCTTTTGTTCCAGTCTTAGGTTTTGATGGTGATTTAAAGGTTCTCTAAGATTATCCCAAAGTGCTGTGGGAGTGGAGAGGAGTAACTGTGTTTTTTTCCATCTAATTCGAACTCTAGCTTGGCTGCGTGGAGGTAGAATGTTTGATAATCTTCTGGTGTCCACTGCTGCACTAGTGCAAAGATTTTTTTGTTGAGAAGCTTTTCGTTTTTGCGCTCGTATTTGATGTCGCCAACGATTGAGCGACCGATGTGTGCGAGGTGTACACGAATCTGGTGCATGCGACCGGTTAGTGGTTGTATCTCGAGGTGTGCAATGTGTTGCCTTTTGTTTTCACTCATACCAGCTCTCGTTCGCTGTTTGGCGTTCTCTAGGCCGAGGATCTCTGTTACGTCATATGTTGCACGTGTTTTGTATTGCGTTACTGCCTCTTTGGCGTCCCCTGTAAATTTCCCAAAAGCGACTTTTTGACGTGTGTAGCCTACTGCACGCGCGATCGGTGCATCGATTGTTCCTTCTGGCTCTTTTGGTAGTCCCCAGACGAGCGCTTCATATGTTTTATGGACTTTTCTGTCGGCAAATTGCTTTTTGAGTGCAAGGAATGTTTCTTGATCTTTGGCAACTACCATCAGTCCTGATGTGTATTTATCAAGTCTGCTCATGATGCCTGGTCGTTGATTGTATTCACCTGGCTCATCGCCAACGTCGATGATATCAGGGAAGTGATCGAAGAGTGCGTTGACAAGGGTGTTGGTTTTTTCGGTGTGACTTGGGTGAACTTGTAGACCGCGAGGTTTATCGATGATCATGAACTGATCGTTTTCATCGATAATGGTGAGTGGGATCTCTGCATTTGGTATAAGAGTGTCTGACGGAACATCTATTTTTGGCACAGTTAACACGTCGCCTACTTTGAGTTTGTAGCTTGGTTTTACTTGTTTGTCATTGCACAGGATGTCGCCGGACTTGATTGCTTTTACGATTTGTCCGCGCGTCATGTCTGGCATCGAATCTGCTATGCACCCATCGATTCGTTTGTTGGCATGGTCGATTGTTACGTCAAAAGTTGTCATAGAAAGATATTTATAGCCCTATAACTCCTGTGCTTTGCTTTGCACGCTGCTTTGTTACAAACCCTCATTTTACTGACAATGTATTGCATACACGTCTTACAGAAAAATATGTATTTGTGTCTCATATTGCATTAAGGTCAAGGAGTTCCGAGTTGGTGAAGCGTACCATGAGAATTGGTATTTGTCCATTTTTTATGTCTCACACCTTCGTTTCTTTGCCTTGCAACTTTAAACAGGGTATGATGATTTATATATTAAGGTAGGAAATATGGCATTATCAACACAACCACCCAAAGGCACATCTGATTGGAATCCCGACGAGTATCGTATACGTTCGTATATTTTTGATACGTGGAGATCTGTATGTAAAAGCTATGGATATCGGGAGTATCTTACACCGATCGTCGAGCACGCTGAAGTGTACCGTGCAAAATCTGGTGAGGATGTGGGTGGTGCTGAACTTGTGACATTTGAAGATCGTGCAGGTCGCGAACTTTGCATTCGTCCAGAGATGACGCCAAGTGTTACGCGCATGGTGAGTGGTATGTATGAGTCATCACCCAAGCCATTGCGTCTTTTTTCGATTGCAAACTTTATGCGCAACGAGCGTCCCCAGCGTGGACGGAACCGCGAGTTTTGGCAGCTGAATGCCGACATGTTTGGCTTTGAGGGGATTGCGGCAGATGTGGAGATCTTAACGCTTGCTATTGATCTGATGCGTGCTTTTGGGGCGACGGACGAGCATTTTCAACTACGTTATAGTAGTCGTGGCATTATTGACCGTGCGCTTGGTATTGCTCAAATAACAAGTGAACAACGTGGCGATGTTGTGAGGGTTTTGGACAAGTGGGAGAAGTTAGATGAGGATCACATCAGGCAAAAACTAAAGGACTTAGGATGTAATGATTTTGCATTTGGAGTCATTGAACAGGAGCTTTTTCGCCATGATCCAAGCGGTGTTTTTGGCGTAAGTGATAATGATGAGTCTCAGAAGTATCTGAGTGTACTCAAAAAAACATTGGACAATCGCGGCTATGGGAAATACATAAAATTTAGTCCGGAGATTATTCGTGGTTTTGATTATTATGACGGGGTGATTTTTGAAGTTTTCGATCTCCATAAGGATAATAACCGTGCCATGTTTGGTGGTGGTCGCTATAATGGTTTGGCTGATATCTTTGGTCGCACACCATTTCCTTCGATTGGATTTGCGCCTGGTGATGAAACAATGAAGTTATTTCTTGAGAGCTGGGGGCTTGTGGATAAGATTCCTCAGAGAGAGGATGATGTCGTGTATTATGCGCCACTGCTTGATGAAGACTCGGGGGAGTATATGCACCGTGTTGCACGTTCTTTGCGTGATCGTACTCCCGGTGTTGCTGTGGCTACTGGGCTGAAGCCGCAAAGTGTTGGGAAGGCATTACAATTTGCAACTAAGGGTGGCTATAAATATCTGGTCCTTGCTGGGTCTCAGGAGATGGCAGATGGCGTGTATATCGTGAAGGATTTGGTGTCAGGCGAAGAGGAGCGACGCACGCTGTAGCTGCAGAGATTGCAGTCAATTACAGGATAAGAGTGCGTGGCATGTTTATTGCTTTTTGTATTACAAGAGAGGCTTGAGAGTCTCTCTTTTTGTTGCTTGTTATTTAGTGTGATATGATTTTAGAGTCATTTAATTGCAGTACATTTGTTGGAGAGAAGAATGTCTAATGACGGTTGTGGTAAAGATTGTACGTGTTTTCATTGTCCCGATTCTTGTAAACGAGTTACGTGGAAGGAGGGCACACCTGGCCATGGCTATGGCGCAAAACGTATTGTTGTTAATCCGCCAGCTCGTCGGGAAGATTTATTGTCTGATGCGGATGAGGTGGTGGTTGCAGATAGTGATTTGGACGATAGTTCTTTGGAAGGAAGATGATGTATCACAAGGTTGCCGCGTGTGGCAGCCTTTTTTTCTTGATTGTTACCTTGTTTGGCGTGGACATTACATTGCAGATTTATGCAAATGCTGGGTACACAGATTGTGCTGTGCTTATGCACAGCTTTTTGCACAGATTTGATCCTAAGTAATGCACAGATGATTAAAAACTACTACATATAGTGTTTATTGATGTTCTCGTTACACAATTAGTGTTATTGCTTCAAGTGGTTTGGCGGGTGTATGATGTATATACAAATTTAAAGAAAACATTCTAATCTATAAGAATTATATATGCGAATCTACTATTTTCTGGGGATGCAATCGGGGTGTGATTATCAGAATATATCCCAGGAGAAAGAGATGGCGCAGATACTTGTAACGTAGGATATGTTTGGCTCGGATTGGTAATATAACGCTGCAGAGGGTGATTGGACTGTAGAACTGTGTGAAAAGGGGCTGAACATTCGACAAATTGAGGATTTAATACAGGGGTGCGAGACTTTTTGAAAAGTATTGCAGGTTTTTTTGTCGCTTTGCCATGATCTAATTGACGTTGGCATTTGTCTCGGTCTATGGGTTATGACTAGAAATTAAAACGAAAAAATATGACGCTGAGTAGGATTACAAAACGTAGTGGTGTGGCTGTTGATTTTGATCGTGCATTGATTGAAAAAGCAATTGGTAAGGCTTGTGATAGCGTTGGGCATAGTGACAAAGCCTTCATTCCCATGCTTACGGATCACATTATCATGAACTTGGAAGATCGATTTGATGCTTCTGATAGCGCAGAGCCAACTGTGGAAGATGTGCAGGATGCTGTTGAGAAACAGTTAATGCGAGAGGATCTGTTTGCAGTTGCCAAGGCGTACATTCTCTATAGAGAAGATCAGCGCGAGAAACGTCTTGAAGAAGAAAAAGCTGCAGGCCCGCAGGTTAAGAAACTTGATGGCACGATGGAGCCATTTGATGATAAGCGTATCAAGAAGTCTCTCATGCGTGCGTGTGATGGCATTGACGGTGCTAAGGAAAAAGTTGCGAAGATCTTTGAAGAAACGCGCTTGACAACTTTTAATGGCATTACAGAAAATGAGCTCGATGAGGCAACGATTAATGCTGCGCTGCAAAATGTGAAAGATGATATTGCATATGACAAAATTGCGACACGTATCCTTGTGAAAACTGCATATAAGCGTGTCTTGGGAGACTATAGTGGTAATGATCTGAAGGTGATTCAAAAGCTTCACGAAGATTGTTTTGCAAAGCATATAGCTAATGGTGTGAAGGATGGCTTTCTTTCGGAGCGCATGGAAAAAGAGTTTGACTTGAAGAAAATTGCATCTGCATTGGATGCAAGTCGTGATGAGCTTTTTGTGTATTCTGGACTTTCAACGCTTTTGCATCGGTATTCACTCAAGCGTGATGGTGAGGTTCCTTTTGAGGTGCCACAGTATATGTTTATGCGTGTTTGTATGGGCCTTTCATATGAGGCGGAGGATCCGACTGCTGAGGCGATATCGTTTTATGAGCGCATGAGTCAGCACAAGTACATTGCTGGTGGATCTACGAACATTGGCTCAGGTACAACCAAGAGCGCTTTGTCGAATTGTTTCCTGATCCAAATGGAGGACGACATCGAGCATATCTCTAAGACGGTGAGTGATGTGATGCTTATTTCCAAGGCTACGGGTGGTTTGGGTGTGAGTGTGAGTAAGTTGCGAGCGAGTGGTTCTCCGCTTTCGCATGGCGGAGCTTCAACGGGACCGACAACGTTTGCAAAGATTATGGATACTGCGATTCGCGCGATCCAGCGTGGTGGCAAGAAAAAAGGTGCTTTGTGTTTTTATATGGAAAACTGGCATCTTGATTTTCCTGAGTTTATAGATTGGCGACACAATGCTGGGGATGACTATATGCGTATGCGTACTGCCAATACGGCAAGTTTTATCAGTGATGAGTTTATGAAGCGTGCAATAGCTGATCAACCATGGTATTTGTTTGATCCAAAAGAAACGCCTGATTTGATTGAGCTTTATGGCGCTGCTTTTTCTAAGCGATATGCGCAATACATCAAGGACGCTGAAGCTGGAAAGCTACGCGCTTTCAAGAAGGATAGTGCGCGGGCTCTGTGGAAGAAAATGCTTGTATCATTGCAAGGTACGTCGCATCCATGGGTCACATTTAAGGACTCTATGAATGTGCGCGCACTGAACAACAACACAGGTACAATTCACATGAGCAATCTCTGTACAGAGATTTGCTTGCCACAGGACAGGGAGAACATTGCCGTGTGTAATCTCGCTTCCGTAAATATTACGCGGCATCTTGATCTTGAGAACAAAAAAGTTGATTGGGCTGACCTTGAGGCAACTGTGCGCGTTGGTGTGCGACACCTTGATAACTTGGTGGATATCAATGAGTTGCCCGTTCAAGAGGCAGAGAAGAGTGATCGAGAGAATCGTGCTGTCGGACTTGGTGTGATGGGTATAGCTGATGCAATGGAAAAACTTGGATATGCCTACGACAGTGTTGAGGGTTACGATCTGATGGATAGCATCTTTGAGTTTGTGAGTTATGCAGCGATTGATGAAAGTGCCAATATCGCCGCAGTTAAGGGTTCATATCCTAACTTCAAAGGTTCGCAGTGGTCAAAAGGACGTGTTCCAATTGATAGTTTGAGCGACCTCAAGAAAGAGCGAGGAGAATTTCTTACGGTTGATATGGAGCATCATTTTGCACATAAGAGCATTACACTTGATTGGGATGGACTTCGCAAAAAGGTGAAAAAAGGTATTCGTAATGCAACGCTTATGGCGGTTGCGCCCAATGCAAACATCGGCTTGCTTGTTGGTACTGTACCTGGAATGGATGTGCGTTTTGCCCAGGTTTTCTCTCGTAACAAGTTCTCTGGGAAGTATCTTGATATTAACCATAACCTTGTTCACGAGCTAGAAGACCTGGGTATCTGGAGCGATGTGCGTGAGCAGATTCTTGAATTTCAGGGAGATGTGTCAGAGATTGAAGCGATTCCTGAGGAGGTGCGAGCACGGTACAAGACGTCTTTTTCTACTTCACCACAGGCAATGATCGAGATTGCTGCTCGTGCGCAGAAATGGATTGATCAGGCAATTTCTCGTAATATTTACCTTGAGACACGCGACATTGGTGAGATTATGGATATCTATCAGATTGCATGGAAGAAAGGCTTGAAGTCGACGTACTATCTCCATATGAAACCTCGTCACACAGCAGAGCAAAGTACAGTGAAGGTGAATAAGGGTGCCAAGCTTGGTAAGGGAGGTTTTGGTGGCTTTGGCAAAAAGAAGTCTTCTGCGGCAGCTGATGCTGCCATCCATGAGGATGTGAAGAGTGTTGCTGTGAAGCCAAAGGGATTTGCTGCAAAGAAAGATGTAAAGGCGAAAAAACCATCTGGTTTTGCCACAAAGAAGGGTGGGGCGGATGCGATTGTTGATCCTGCTGATCTGACCCAGTGTGACAGCTGTCAATAATTATATTTCCCTATTTGGAAGATCTCGTCGTTATTGAACAAAAAAATGTGTTCGCCGTACGATAATGTACGCCTCTCACATTTTTTTGTTCAATGCCTCGATCTCTCCTCAAATATGAAAATATCATAGTGCAGTGTAGCTTTGTATAAAGTGCAGAATGTCTTGTAGGGATAATTTTTTATTGAAAATGTATGGGTGATGGTACTTAGAAGAAATACTCCTCTTGTGCCCTTGGCTTATAAGGGCATGAGGATGAGTATCTCTGTGATGCTTAATGTAATATAACTCGCAAAAACAAAAATAAAGCGACTAGAAAGTAATGGTTTGTACGTGTGAAAGTAATTAATGTGTAAACAAAAATTATGATTATTGGAAAAGCAAGTCCAGACGACTATCAGCGCAATGAAGCGTATGAATGGGCGCAGGATCTTTATGAGCAGGGTATTCGTAACACATGGTTCCCGCATGAGATCCCACTCAAGGAAGATCATAGTGACTACGAGAGTTTGAATGAAGAGGAGAAGCATGCACTTATGATGATCTTGTCGTTCATGAATCCGATGGAATTTGTGGTGAACAAGTCAATTTGTTTGGGGATTTATCCGTACATCAAATCGCCAGAAGCACATAAATATCTTTCACGACAGCTTTTTGAAGAGGCAAATCATTCTGAGACTTTTGAGTATATTTTGCAATCATTTCCGATTGATCGCGATGCGATGTATGCGCTGCATCCAGATACTGCATCATCACGTGCCAAGGAGGAATGGATCTCACATTACATTAATCGCATGACAGATGAGAAGCTTGATATCGAGACGGTAGAGGGCAAACAAGAGCTTGTGAAGAATTTGGTTGCAACAAATGTTGTGATGGAGGGAACGTTCTTTTTTTCAAACTTCATGGTGATCCTTGCTTTTCGTCAGCGTAATAAGATGCGAAATTTTGGTTCGTTGATTAACTGGGTACTGCGTGATGAAAGTTTGCATCTCAAATTTGGTATGCAACTCATCCTTACGATTCTCGAGGAAAATGAAGAGATCGTCACTGACGAGTTTGCTCAGGAGATCCGCGAGATGGTAATCAAGGGCGTGGAGCTTGAAGCGGCGTTTAATGAAGATCTTTTCCCTAATGGGGTTCTGGGTATGAATGCGGCGTATATCAATCAGTATGTGCAGTATATAGCTGACAGGCGCCTCGAAGAGATGGGATTTGAAGCGGAGTATAATGTTGAGAATCCTGCAAAGTGGATGGCAACGTCGACTGATGTGCTTGAGCTTGTGAACTTCTTTGAACAGCAGAATACGAGCTATGAGGTAAATGCCAATGCTACGGTTGAGAAAGCTGGTTAGTAATGAGTTATAAAACAGCCTTACGAGGCTGTTTTATAAAAACTCTAGCTATTTGACAATTAGATATATCTGGTATGTTTTGTGTGGACGTGACTTGAAGATGTGAGTTTATTGAATATTAATCTAGAAAATAAAAAAGATCACAAATGTGATCTTTCTCATATAAATTCCTGAAAGAATTTAAATCATTTCTATGACTAAGTATAGCAGATAATTTAAATTAAGAGGTGTGCAGCCTGTACACCTTGAGCATTAAACCTTCTGATTATTAACAAGAAGCAAACATCAGGAAGAATTGCCTCATTAGCCTCTAAGGTTCTGATTACAAGTTCTTCATCTGATGCAAAGGCTCTTGCTGCTTCGGTGCTTGCTCAGACAAAGAATCACAAGCAAACCTCTTCCGCAATGGAGAGTCGTGCATCTTTGATTGTGGGCGATAAGAGATTTGGGAATAAAGTAAGATCTCTTGCCGCATCGGTATTGGCACAGTCTAATAAATCACGATAGAAATCTTGGTGATTTCATTTTGATTAGAAAAAACACCTTATTAGGTGTTTTTTCATATGCTGGAGGACCCTTTTTTACGACGCTTTGAATTTCTTTGGTTATTTGCTAGGTTTTTAGTCTGATGCTCTTACTGATTCCGCAGCGATAGTATAATTGGCTATTTTTCTTGATTGTTATCTGACTTAACTTTTTCATAGTCACCTTTGATTTTTTGGAGGTCTTTTTGGTAGTCGCTAAGGATTTTGTGGGCTTCTTTGTGTGCGTTTGTGAGATCGATGTAGAGATCCTTTTTTTCTTGCAGTGTGAGGTTTTCAATTTGCGATTTTATTTCAGATTGTAATATTTTTCTCGTCATAGAGTTTTATTGATCTTTGTTTTTATTTGTTCCTTTGTCTGCTTCTCTGAGGAGGATTTCGCTGCGGATCTTCTGACCCAGGAATGCTGATGCAGATCCGATGGTTGCTGCTGCAGCAAATATGCCGAGTGCATGGAGGTTTCCAGGTTTGAGTGTGAGTAGTGTTGCTGATAGTGCGCCAGAGCTCAGGAGGGATTTTGCAATTTCTGTATGCATGATTTGTTTGATGGACTCAAGTTTTTTCTCTAGTTCTTTTCCTGCTGCTTCGTATTGATCTTGTACTTCAGGATCTGAGATTGTGCCAATGTCTTGCTCAAGTATTGCAAGATTTTCTTCGAGATTTTTTAGCGCTTCCGTGCGATCATTACTTGCTTGTTCTTCTGTGTCTAGCTTGCCAAGGATTGCTGAATTTTCTGGCGTGAAGACTTCGGGACTTTCAGGCGATATATCTCTCTTGCTTGGTTGTTCTTGTATGAGATTCATGATGATTTAGAGGGAGGTGATTATGTTCAAGATTTTTTATTGTCCGATGCCTTAAGTATAGATGATATTTTGTGTCTTTGCCACGTAAAAAGCCCTTCATGGGGACTTTCTTTGTTGCTGGAGAGAGGACTTTCACGTCGCATCACTTCTAGAAAACCCACGATTTTCTAACTTTCCTCCACGGGAAAACTTCCGTTTTCCCGACCCCTTTCCTTGTTTGAGATCTAGCACAAAACAAAAAGCCCCTCACGGGCTCATTGTCTTTTGTGCTGGAGAGAGGACTTGAACCTCCACAGGATTGCTCCCACCAGGGCCTAAACCTGGCGCGTCTACCAATTCCGCCACCCCAGCATGGGTGTGAGTCATTTTAACTCGTACTACAGTAGCTTTTAGGCCCCTAAGCGATTGAGCCTAAACCTGGCGCACATCGTTCTTTTGCCAATTCCGCCACCCCAGCATGTCTTGAACAGTTTTTGTAGTATAGAGTAGAATTGCTTCTTTAGCAAGAGTTTGCTTCGTAGAATTGCTCGCATTCTTTGGTATAATAGTCATACAAAAGAAAAATAAAATTATGACATTTGAAGATCGGTTTGCTGAAATTATGGAGCGCGTACATGTGCCGCCGACGACAAAGCTGTGGGTGCATGCAAGTATATTTGGTATCATCGTCAGTATTTTGTGTTGTGCTTATATAGCCCTGCAATCCGGATGGGATGGCGTGAGCTCGTTTAATCGTGGTGTTTCCAATGCTGCGATGATTCTCATTGGCCTTTCCTTTATCGCAAGTGGCGTGTGTTATTTTTGGGATTTTGCAGATAAGCTCATTGTGTACCGAAAGTATGTTGGCCTGACTGGTTTTTGGCTTGTGAGTGTACATGGCTTTGTATCGCTTGCGCAGAAAGAGTTTGATTTTGGATATTTTCTTTTGCCACAGAATATTGTTGCATTTCTGAGTGCTGCGATCGCGATGGCAATCTTTGTCATGATGGCGCTGATCTCAAACACCTTTAGTGTGAAAAAGCTTGGAGGGAAGCGGTGGCGTGCGATGCTGCGAGTCGGGTATGCGGCGTATGTGCTTGCCATTATTCATATGCTTCTCAAGGTTGCGCCGCAATGGTCACAGGCGATGCAGAGTGGAGGATTACCTCCGTTGAGTGCTCTCACTGCTTTGTTTGGCGTGAGTGTTGTCGTCATGCGATTAGTCCTTATGTTTGTGCTTCTACGGAAGAAGCGGTTGGCGGCGTAAGCATTTCTTTTGCTAGGCTTTTGTGACCACTCGTATGAGTGGTTTTTTGCTAAAAATATCTCTTTGTGGTAACGTCATGATATCTTTCTTTAAAAATGAGGTGTGCAATGTTGATGCGTATGCTATCGTTATGTATTTTTCTTGTTACAGTCTTTTGTGGATTGTATTTGACCACTGAGTCTAAAACGCGCTTTAATGCTTGGCTTTATACGGCGTGTGGCGCGGATGAGACGTATAAAAATGTCTCAGATATTTATGCGCTGAGTGCGCAGTGGGCGCAAATTGATCATGAGGGACGTCTTAGGCTGTGGCGCTATGATTGTGGTTATGACCTAGACCGTGCAGTTGAGATCAAGAAATACTCTCAAGAGCAGTACCTTACTGTCTTGTCGGACTGTGATCATATCCAAGGCTTTCGAGTACTGATTGAGTCTGGTGAGTTGACTGAGCAGTTTGTGACTGATACACAAGATTTTCTCCGTGAGACCGGATGGACTGGTGTTGATGTTGATTTTGAATGTTTTTGGTCGTGGACCTCTGGTGATATGCAGCACTTTGCTGTTTTCTTGGAGTTGTTTGTCGATGCGATGCATGATGCTGGGTACAAGGTGCATGTTGCTCTTAATCCTAAAATTAGCGAAAGTCGTGGTGCGCCGCATTTAGATTATGCGATGCTATCACACCTTGACGTTGATCTTTGGGAGATTATGACGTATGACTATATGTATGAGCTTGACCCAGGTAAATATGCACCCATACAAGATATGAATTGGGCCCGTAATTCATACAAGTATGCGGTGGGTGTGTTTGGCGAAGATCGCGTTTCTCTTGGTATCCCGTCGTATGGGTATTATGGTGTGTGTGATACCCCAGTTGTTACTCCGCAGGTCTTTTCTGGTTATCATGCTGCTGAGTTTATGGCAGAGATAGGGGACAAGAGGGACTCTAGGAGTAAAGAATTGTATTGGAGAAGGGGGGATCATTGCTATTGGTTTAGCGATCAGGATGCAATGGATGCAAAGAGAGAGTCTCTTGAAGAGATCGGTGCTACGCAGTTTAGTGTTTGGTCTCTTGGTGGTGGTAATCATTGGTTTTCACAGTAGTTTTTGTTCTTAATACGACCAGCCATGGGATATGGCTGGTCGCTTTTTAGCTGAGGATTTTTTTGAGGCGCTCTACTTCTGGTCCGAGGGCGCCGTCATTATTATATTCTCCGTGGTGACGCGTTTCTTCGCCGTACGTGTGCTTTTTGTGGTCGATGTGGATGCTTATATCTAGTTTTGTGCCAGTCATCTTTACATACATGTGGTAGCGTGGGTAACCACCCTGACCCATTTCTCGCACGAAGCTTAGTTCACCTGTTTGCTCAATGCGATGTTGATATCTGT
>CALDDM010000006.1 GCA_937936355.1 Minisyncoccota bacterium | reverse complement strand
TTGTTTGCGGATCAATCACCATGACATTGCTTATGTGAATTGATGACTCCACCTTGATTCTTTCTCCTTTTTTTCCTCCTGCTGTTGGCTTGATATGCTTTGTGACCACATTCACACCTTTTACAATGACGCGCTCACGCTGGGGCATAACGGTAAGAACCTCGGCCTGTGCACCTCTGTCTTTTCCAGCCATTATCTGAACTGTATCTCCTTTTTTTACTTTCAACATATGTTTATCTAAGTCAGAATAATGCTATAAAACCTCGGGTGCAAGAGAAATGATTTTGTTGAACCCCTTATCTCGCAGCTCTCTCGCAATCGGTCCAAATACTCGTGTTGCTTTTGGTTCTTTTGTTTCAGGATCAACGATGACTGCTGCGTTTTCGTCGAAGCGTATATATGATCCATCTTTGCGACGGATAGCTTGCTTTTGCCTGACAATCACAGCTTTCACAACATCGCCAGATTTAATTGTAGCTCGTGGCTCGTGAGCCTTGACGCTTGCCACGATAACGTCTCCTACCATCGCATAGCGCTTTCGAGATCCCCCAAGAACCTTGAAGCACTCGATGCGCCGTGCACCACTGTTATCCGCAACTTCTAGCCATGTTTCTGCTTGAATCATATCGTTTGTAGATCACTAACCTATTGTTTATTGTTTGTCCTAGCCCTTTGTTACAACTGTAAATGTCTTATCTTTACTAACGGGCCTACAAGCAACGAATGCCACTTCTTGTCCCTCTTGATAGGTATTATCCTCATCATGCACCTTGTACTTCTTTGAGGACTTATACTTTTTCTTATACTTTGGATGCGTCTTGAACGTTGTGACAGATACGACAATTGTCTTGTCCATCTTGTCACTCACGACAGTTCCGTGTATTTCTTTCTGGCAGGTTGTGGTGCTCTTTTTGCTCATATAGCCTATTTAGTTTCTTGATCTACTCGCTTTTGTGAGATTGCTGTTTGTACTCTCGCATATTGCTTTTTTGTCTTTCTTATTTGCGCAATTTTCTTCAGCTTTCCCATCTTTGCGTCAACTGTATGTGCAAAAAGCTTTTCACGAAGCTCACCAGCCTCAATTTGCAAGTCTTGAATGTCTTTCTTTGATAGATCGCTCTTCATGATAGTGTTTTTTTGCTTATGCGTTGGATGTTCTTACTAGTCGCTGTGTTTTGTGATAAATTTTGTTTTGACACCAAACTTGTGGCCAGCGAGTCTAAAGGCCTCGCGCGCTTCTTTTTCTGTTACCCCTTCAACCTCGAACATGACACGACCTGGGCGAACTTTGGCAACATAGTAATCTACCGCTCCCTTTCCTTTACCCATTCCAACCTCTGCACCTTTTGCAGTCATGGGATGGTCTGGAAAAATCCGTATCCAGTACTTTCCTGTTCGTTGCATTGTCCTGGTTATTGATCGACGAGCCGACTCAATTTGCCGGGCAGTAATCATTCCAGGCGTTACCGCTTTGAGCCCATAGCTCCCAAAGGCAACTGTGTTTCCACGGGTCGCGACACCACGAATTGGCCCGCCTCTATGGATTTTTCGATGTTTTACTTTTTTTGGCATCAACATATGGGTGGAGTTTTGCGAGAAATTTAATACCTATCCTACACTATTTTATATATTTCGTCAAACTTCTTTGACTGACTACTTTTTGTCTTTATCAAACTTGAGACCCTTGTAAATCCATACTTTTACACCAATTGCTCCGTATGTAGTCCTTGCAACATCTCGCGCGAAATCTATATCTGCACGCAATGTATGAAGAGGAATTTGGCCACGTGACAGCCACTCTGTTCGGGACATTTCAGCGCCATTTAGCCTTCCGGAGACTGAAATCTTTACACCCTGAACACCTCGTGTCTTTTCTACCTGGTCGAGCATCGATTTTAATATGCGTCGAAACGGCATTCGTTTCTCTAGTTGCTCAGCTACATTTTGAGCTACAAGCGCTGCATTCTCCTCCATCTGACGGATCTCTCGAACCTCCACTTTGATGACAATTTTACGCCCAGGAAAGATTTCTTTTTTAATGAATGCACTCACATCCTCAATCCCACTTCCACCACGGCCGATCAGAACTCCAGGTCGCGCAGTTGTGATGATGATATTGATGTCATTACCTCTTCGCTCAATTTCTACATCCGCAACTGCAGCGTGCCGGTACTTTTTCATCAGAGCTCGTCGCAACATTACATCTTCCTGTAACTGTTGTACGTACGCATCTTTAGTTCCGTACCAGCGAGATCTCCAGGTTGTGGTGATTCCGAGTCGTAGACTTTTTGGATTTACTTTATGTCCCATAACGTAGTGGTCTTGATTGATTTATACTGCTTTTAGTTGTCCAGTGCAGCCCTTCGTCCTTGTAACTATGATGAAATTTTTCCGCCATCGAGCTCATCTTGCCATTTTTCCAGTTCTTCCCACTTGCCATCATGTGCGAGCTGCGCTTGCTTTGGCCATGTGTCAGTATGATGTATTCCTCGGACCTCCGTGATGAGCTCCGCTATCTCTTCTGGCTTTTTCTGCGCAAGCTTTGTAAATGTCTCCACTCCAGCCTCTGTGAGTGTCTGAGCAATTTTTGGGCCTATGCCCTCAATCTTCGTCAGATCGTCCTGGGTACTCTTGGTGGCTTTTTTCTCTATTGCGGTAGGCTTGACTGTTTCTTTTTTTGGCGCCTGTGCCTTCTTTGTATCCTGCTTGGGCTTTACTACCTCTTTTTGATCTGGCTGATCACTCTCGTCTGAGAGAATTACTGTTATACAGGATGTGCGCTTTAGTATCCTTGCTGCGCGGCCATAGGCGCGAGCGCGGAATCTCTTGAGAGTCGGCCCTTCTCCTACCTGAATATCAGTAATGATCAAGTTTTTACCCGAGTGATCAAAATTGTGCACAGCATTTGCACGGGCACTTTCTACAAGTTTTTTGATGACAGGAGCGCAGTGTCGAAGATCGTAATCAAGCTGCCCAACCGCTTTTTCCACTTCTAAACCACGTACAGTATCTGCGACAAGTCGTACTTTTCGTGGTGACATTCTATAATTTTTGAGATGTGCTCGTACCTGCATATGTTTAGAGTAAATCTTTGGAATTGCTATTATTTAATCTTTCTATCGTGATTGCTCAATTGCCTTTTGTATCTTGCCTCCGTGACGCGTAAACGTTCTTGTTGGTGCAAATTCTCCGAGTTTGTGACCTACCATCTCTTCCGTTATAAATACATCAATAAACTTTCGACCGTTGTACACTGCAAATGTAAATCCAAGCATTTCTGGAGCTATCGTACATGCTCGCGACCATGTCTTTATAGTACCAGTATCTACTGGCTTTTTCCCAGCGACTTTTGAGAGGATTCTCTCGTCAATGTATGGTCCCTTTTTTAGTGATCTACTCATAACTTTTCTAGTGATAGTTTACAATACGCTATTTCTTGTGTCGTGACTTTATGATGAATTTATTCGATACCTTGCTCTTCTTTCTTGTTTTTACCCCAAGTGCTGGCCTCCCCCATGGAGTCTTTGGGTATTTGAGTCCGACACCTTGCTTACCCTCACCTCCACCATGCGGATGATCAACTGGATTCATAGCGCTACCACGCACTGCAGGTCTCTTTCCCATGTGTCTTGCTCGACCTGCTTTACCGATGCGCCTTGCACTGTGTTCAAAGTTGCTGATCTGTCCAATTGTAGCGTATCCTTCTGCGTTGACGATGCGTATTTCTCCTGAGGGCATCTTGAGCTGTGCGTATCCATCTTCAACCGCCATGATGAGTGCTCCATTTCCTGCGCTTCGAATCATCTGAACACCTTTCCCTGGCACAAACTCGACACCGCAGACCACGGTACTTGATGGAATGTTTTTGAGCTGTAAGCGGTTACCGTCTTCTATTGGGGCATTTTTTGCGGTAATAATTGTTTGTCCGACTTTCATTTTGGATGTTGCGAGAACGTATCTCTTCTCTCCATCTGCATAGTGGACCAGTGCAATAAGAGCACTTCGGTTTGGATCTCTTTCTATGGCAGCGATATTTCCTGGAATGTCTAACTTGTCTTGACGAAAGTCAACCATTCGATAGAGACGCTTTGTTCGACCACCTTTATGCCTTACAGAGATCTTTCCAGCTGAGCGTCCAGCCTTGTAGTTCATCTTTACGGTCAGGGACTTTTCTGACGTTGAGCGTGAAATCTGCTCAGGCTTAATGACAGACATATTTCGCCTTCCCGCTGTATTTCTTTTGTATACTTTAATTGCCATGATCTTTGCTTATTGTTCTATGGAATACCTTAATGAATGCCGTGTGGATTTAACTTAGCTCTAGGTCTGCAATACGATCACCTTTCTTCAGTGTAACAATTGCCTTCTTGTATGCTCCTTGATAGCCACGATCATATTTGATTGTGCGCCTCTTCTTTGGCATACTCACAATATTTACACTCGTCACAGTCACACTATGCAAATCGGATATTGCTTTGCGTATACTCTTCTTGTTTGCATCTGAACCAACGCGAAATGTATACTTTCCTGTTGCAATCGCTTGGTGAGATTTTTCTGAGATGAGTGGGCTCACAATCGTTGAGTAGGCTTTTGCTTGTGCTGATTGCTTGACAGCTACAGCTGGTGCTGGTTGCCTAGACTTCTCATTCGATGCAGTAGAAGCAACTCCGGCGTCAGCCTGCGAAACAGTTTTCTTGTCATCTTGTTTTTTTCCAAATAGACCCATGATTCTTTGTTCTCTTTGTTATATATTAGACACTTGGCACGAAGTGTTTCTCCATTTGCTCGAGAGCACGTTGAGAAATTACGACGTATTCCTTGTCAAGGACATCTTTCACGTTGAATTTTGTTGCCTCAATTGTGTTTGTTTTGGGTATGTTTCTGAGTGCTCGGTATGTTTTTGCCTCACCTTCTCCGAGTCCAACAATACATGACTTATCAACTCCGCAATTCTGGAGCATGCTCTGCGCGATTTTTGTTTTTACCTCTGGCAACTCCAGCGTCTCGCATACAACCACTTTTTGAGCTCGTGCTTTTTCTGAGAGAACGGTTAGCAGTGCTTTTCTGCGCATTTTTGCGTTTATGTCCTTTGTAAAATTCTGGTTTTTTGAGCGCCCAAAAATTGTTCCTCCACCTCTCCAGATCGGATTGCGGATTGAACCTGTCCGAGCATTACCGGTTCCCTTTTGCTTCCATGGCTTTTTCCCTCCTCCGCGCACCTCACTACGAATCTTCGTTTGAGCTGAACCACTGCGCCTATTTGCGCTTTGTGCAACATAAACTTGGTGCACAAGACTACTATTTGATGGCAAGCCAAAGAGGCTGTCAGGAAGTGCTATCTCTCCTGATTTTTTTCCCTCAGTGTTGTACAGTGCTACGTTCATATGTGTTGTTAGTTCAAGTGAAATTGAGATTTCTTATCTTTGATCTGCGCTCTTTTTCTTACTGGCGTACCCTAGTTTGTTGTGACTACCTCCACAACCCTTCCTGCAACGCCTGGAACAGAGCCCTTTACAGCAATAATATTGTGCGGCGCATCAATGTGTACAACCTTCAGTCCTTTGTTGGTTGCTCTTCCTGCTGCAACACGACCTGCCATGCGCTTTCCTTTGCGAACATGTTGTGGAAATGCTGACCCAATTGAGCCAGGACTTCGCAAGACATGGCGATGACCGTGTGATGCTGGACCGCCTTTGAAGTTGTGCCTTTTAACTACACCTTGAAAGCCCTTTGCTTTTGTAGGAGCGCTCACAGATACGATATCTCCTTCTGTGAATGTTGAAGCATCGACCTTTGAACCTAGCTCAATGCCTTCTGTGTCTTTAACACGAAATTCTTTCCGGACTTCTTTTCTTCCCATTCCTGGAGCGCTGAGCCTCACAGCTGTATATCCGTTTTTTTCTTCGCTACGTGTAATATCTATAGTATTTGGTTCAATTTCTACAAGTGTGACGTTTTGGGCACCATCCTCTGTGTAGATGGTTGTCATTCCTAGTTTTTTTCCGATTGCGAATTTCATGGTGTTTTTTCTGGTGTGCAGAGCACATTTTTATAGTCTTTGTGACTATACCCTGTGATGCAAATTCTGATAATAAAAAAATGGCCTCTACTCAAGAGCCACGATAAGTCTCTTTTACCGTTTTGTCAGTATATGACACGATAAAATTTCTGTCAAGCTTCTCATGCATTGTGTGCACTCGGAGCTTTGACTATATCGTTCGATGAGTATCCCTGTGCACTTTCAATGCAAGGACTTTAACGAAACTATAAATTTTGAATGCGCAATTTCTTCTTCTCTCAGTCACTACTGGGAAAAAGTAATGCATTAACTCTCCTCAAGAACCTGCGCGCTGTATATAGTTCATTTTTTGGATGACTGAAATTTATACAGCGCGGAGGTTCTTGGTTATCACTACATCTTAATCTCAATGTCTACCCCAGCTGGCAATTCTAGCTCCGTGAGATCAGAAATTGTTTTTGGTGATGGGTTCATGATGTCAATAAGGCGCTTGTGAGTGCGCATCTCAAACTGCTCACGAGCATCTTTCTTTACAAAAGTCGACTTGTTTACAGTGATTTTCTTGTTGTGTGTTGGCAGCGGTACAGGTCCAACTGCCTGTGCACCAGATCTTTGTGCTGTATCTACAATTTGTGCTGCAGATTTATCGATTACCTTATGATCATAGGCCTTTACCTTGATCCGTATGCGTGTTGAGATTTCGTCGTTCTTTGCCATGGAAATATTTTTTGAATTATGTGCAGGTCATGATATTTCATGAGAAAAGAGAGGGGCTTAGCAGTATTATTCAACTAAGCACTCTCCACTTTCTTCATGAAAGTTTCTGTTGCTAGCTTTACTTTGTAACCTTCGTTACAACTCCAGCTCCAACTGTGCGTCCACCTTCACGGATCGCAAATCGTACGCCGTCCGCCATTGCAACTTCTGCTACAAGCTTAACAGAAATTGTGACCGTATCACCGGGCATAACCATCTCTGTGCCCTCTGGAAGAATCATCTCTCCCGTTACGTCTGTTGTGCGGATGTAGAACTGTGGTTTGTAGCCCTTGAAGAATGGTGTGTGTCGTCCACCTTCGTCCTTTGTCAAAATGTAGACTTCAGCGTCGAAATCTGTGTGTGGTGTTATAGAACCTGGTTTTGCGAGTACCTGTCCACGCTCAACATCCTCTTTCTTTGTTCCGCGAAGAAGGATACCAGCGTTGTCACCAGCCTCACCATGGTCGAGATTCTTGTTAAACATCTCAATACCTGTCACTGTTGTCTTTTGTGTGTCACGCAAACCAACAATCTCTACTTCATCGTTGATGTTAAGCTGACCTGTTTCTATGCGACCAGTTACAACTGTCCCACGTCCTTCGATTGAGAAAATGTCCTCAATTGGCATAAGGAAGTCTTTGTCTGTTTGACGCTCTGGCTGAGGAATCTTTTCATCGAGTGCAGCGACCAAATCTAAGATTGGCTTTGCGACCTCATCATCTCCGCTTGTAGCATCAAGAGCTTTGAGAGAGCTTCCGCGGATAATCGCGGCGTTGTCACCATCGAACTCATACTTTGTAAGAAGCTCGCGGATTTCTTCCTCAACAAGTTCGACAAGCTCTTCATCATCTACCATGTCTACCTTGTTGATGAATACGACAATCTCTGGAACACCGACCTGACGAGCAAGCAAGATGTGCTCACGTGTCTGTGGCATTGGACCATCAGTTGCTGAAACGACAAGGATTGCTCCGTCCATCTGCGCTGCACCAGTAATCATGTTCTTGATGTAGTCAGCGTGACCTGGACAGTCAACGTGAGCGTAGTGCCGTGTTTCAGACTCATACTCACAGTGTGCTGTTGCAATTGTGATTCCGCGCTCTTTCTCCTCTGGCGCATTGTCGATCTCGTCAACTTTTCGCTCTTTCGCAAGTCCCTTTAGGGATAGCACGTGCAAGAGCGCAGCTGTTGTTGTTGTCTTTCCATGGTCTACGTGACCAATTGTACCCACATTTACATGTGGCTTACTGCGATCAAAATCTTCTGCCATATTTTTGTCTTACACGAAATGTGATTATCCACACAGATCTGTAAAAAGTATTTATCACTTATTATAAATTTTAGCTACATTTAGAGGCGCTACGTTCACCATCATGATGATGAATCCCGATGCTTCCAAATGCAACAAAAACAATGAGCCAATTGTACATGACTTTTGTTTTCTCTGCAAGCTTTTGCGGAACGCCCGCAGCAGCCATAGCTTCACCCGTCATCTGTGCACACTTTGTGCAAAGGTAAACGTATAAGAAATATACCAACACATCATCTAACTGTCAACAATTCTCTCTTGACACTTGCATGCTTATACGTATGCCCTACCTAAAATAAAAACGATCAGAATATTAGATTCTGATCGTTTGCTCCATCACGCCTTTCCTACATGAAGCAGGAATACACCTGCACTCCAACCTGGTCTTCGTATTTCGCACGGACTAGACTAGTTACATACATCTTTGGTAGCATTTCTTGCTTTTTCCGACAACCAAAAATATGTACCTGCGTTATGTAGTCGAGAGCCTGACGTGCACTCTCACCAACCAGGTGATAACTCTGTTCATGCTCATCACTGCGATACGACACACAGTAACTGTCGCCGCCTAGCTCACCACGTAATTCGATGTCAAAAAGTACATAGCCATGCGAATGGATACCGAAGACGGTTTTCTCCTGCCTCAGTTTTGTGTACACGTGACTACCACCAAGATTATGCTCCCGACCCTGCGCATCTTGAATCCACGTTGTTGCTCTGGAGAGGTCGACATATGGGGACTCAGCACAGCGACGATCGTCGATTACGGAGATTGTCTGGCCTGAGTGCGCCCTAAACGCTTCCAGAACGCTATCATCAAGTGCGATCTGTTTCTGAGTGATTGTCGGTTTCGTCATGTCTTCCTGCGTTGCACAGGAATATACCGTCACTTCTAGTAGTCCACTCATTTTATCGAGTACTTTTACAGCTGTAACGTGTAGATTTGGATACAATTGATTACCGCACGTGTAAAAGTATACACTACTCCATGACGTGAGTACTCTCTCAACTTCGTCTGTTCCCCAGACTTCAAAATTTTGTGAAAACCCTGACGTGGATACGCAGGTAGTTACATATGTGGTGCCGAGAAGGAGTGTTTCGAGTCTACTCTTTGAATCTTTCAACGTTGTAACCATCTCTACTGACCCAAACCCTCGGGTAAACAACAGTGCCCCACCATATCTCTCTACTAATTTTTTGGCAATTACAGGGTTTTCAACTTCATATGTGTAAGGCTTTATCTCCTTTTCAGGTATACACACGTCCTGATAGGATTGTGAGTATTCGTAGAATGGCTCATCTCTCTCATCTGGCAACTCCAGTGCATGTGTCAATGACGCGAGCAAAAATGTCAAAAGTACTAGTGACTGTTTCATGCTGACCTCCTAAGGGCCTTGTGTATGTTTCTCTATTGATAATATGCGATGGCATATTTGTCAAATATCATTTTGATCTCTACTTTTTAGTTTTTTATTCCCGATGACACTACACTGTCATCAGATACGTTGAAGATTACTTGAAAGCTGGAATGTTTGCGCCGTTTACTCCCGCATTTTTTAGTACGTAATTCCTTACTTGTGATGCGTCCATTTTTGAGTAGCTGTACGGTGGAACTGGTCGCTTAACATTGCCTGGAACATTGTCACCTGGCTTGAACACATAGTTATTTGGCCCACCATTTAAATAGATGTTTTTGCCATCTGTGAACACATACCCTTGATTGTCAAACGGTGGATTTGTAGTCACTTTGGTGAAGAGTCCTGCAAGTCCATCATTGCTGTCGTCATAGACATTTGATTCCGCTAGAAGCACTGGGGTATCTGTTCCATCACGGTTTGATTTGTTGCCATGACCTGCAACGTTCCCACATGTATCACCGCCAAATGCGTGCGCGTAGTTATTGAATCCGTGCACCCAATTTCCACCTGAGACGCGAAAATTACGACACTTCGCAGAGAAACTTGAATACGCAACTGTGACCTTTCCCACCCTTCCAGCGTTCTGTTGCTTTGCCTTGTCTTGAGAAACGAGAAGACCCTTACTAGAATCTTGCACCTTATAGTGGGTAACTGTTACGTTGATTGCCGAGTTTGTTGACTCACTTCCGATGCCAAATGAATCATCGTCATGGTGCGTTGTCTCAACATGATCAAACCAATAATCCTGACCCTGCGTTACGCTCATACCTGTAAATCTATTTGACGTTGCCAAGCTTACGTTGTCCACTGGTCCATAGTATATACGGTGGACGATTGCATTTCCTTTCTGAAAGCGAAACAGAGTCAATTGTGGCTTACTCCTTTCAGGCGCAACTCTCACCAGTGCGTCTCGCCCATCCCATGTGATATTCTTTGCAATGTAGATAGACTTGTTGAGAAATATTGTTTTTCCATCAAGATCCTTGTCGTAGATAACCCAGTTCCCGGCAGTTTCTAGCCCTTCTCGCAGTGACCCAGGTCCACTGTCGTTGGTGTTTGTGACAGTATATATTTTCCCATTATACCCCGCACCTGTCGCATTTGCCCCGTAGCCCATCTTCCACGGTGACTGCAAGAGACTTGCTTTACGATCTTTGATGCCTGCTTGTTCTATAAGACACACGCTGCTACACCCATCTCCATTTTGCGTATTGCTGTCATCACACTGCTCACCCACCTCTTGCCTTCCATTGCCACACACCGCTGTCGGTGACGGAGACTCTGCTTGACATGCACCGCTACATCCATCTCCATCTCTAGTGTTACCGTCATCACACTGCTCGTCTAATTCTACGATGCCATTACCACATGTTGATGAGCTTGTGGGTGGTGGCGTGACAATATTTTGAGCTTTATATGTATATAGCCTCCCATTTTTCCGTGGGTCTGTGTTGTCGGGCGTGCTAAAAAGTAGCACGCCATTGCGTAGAGCGTAACGACCACCACCTTGATTTCTAATTGCCTTTTCACTTGCTCCCCTTATGCCAAATTTTACTCC
>CALDDM010000005.1 GCA_937936355.1 Minisyncoccota bacterium | reverse complement strand
GCAGATTGTGTCATCACCTATGACGTGACAGCAGCAGATCCAGCAACGGAGGGTGACACGATCACCAACACGGCAGACATCACACCAGCAGACGAAGGTGGCAATGATCCAGCACCAGTGAATGCGGATGATATAACAATCAGTTATGGAAGTCCCTCACTTGAGGTGGAAAAAACGGTGTATGTAAGTCATGATGGTGGGGCTGGGTGTGGTACGTCAGCTGCACAGAGTGAACTTGTCCATGTTGATAAAACACGTGAACTCGTCGATCTGACATACTGCTTCACAGTAAAGAATACCGGCGATACACATCTCTCAGCAGTCGAAGTGTCAGATCCTGAGCTAGGGATTACAGATACCGATATGAGCATTATTGCTGGCTCAGCGCCTGTGAGCCCTGGTTCTGAAATCACCTATTATTACGAAGCTACACTAGATTCCAGTCTAGAAAATACGGCAAATGTCCAGGCAACTCCAGTAAATGAGGATGGTGACTCGATCGGCGCAGAGCCAATCGAAGGATCTGGAGGAAGTGCGTACTTTACGTACGTCTTTGATCCGCCATTTGGTGTGAAAATCGGTACCCTTAAAGGGCGCGACATCATTACGTGGGACATGGTATGGATCAACAACTCAGGTGTCACGGCGACAGATGTAGTCATCATCGATGAGCCTCCAGTGGGCTCGGAATATGCGGGTGCATTATCATGCAACGGCGCTGGAGCTACTGTCGTACACAGTTGTTTATACAACGCTCCTGATGCAACTTACCCACGTGGCTCTGTGACAGTTTTAGCTGACATAGCTCCTGATCCTGGTGTGCTAGAAGCGGCAGATGCACAGAACGCTCTGACAATCAGCTTTGATGTCCTCGTTTCCTCTGAAGCATCTACAACGATCGAAAACCAAGCAACGCTGCAATGGGATGCTGACGGCGATGGGAAACTTGATTTTGCGGGAGTGTCAGACAACCCATTCACTGATGTCATTGGCGACACATCACAAGTCACGATCCCAGGGTTGTCATGCCAGGAATCCGAACACGAAGACATTGAGGGATACATCTACATCGACAAAGATCGTGACGGCAAGAAAGATGATCGAGAAGATGGTATAAAAAATGTAACGGTCTATCTCTTAGATGAGGACGGCGTTGTGATTGCACAAACAGAAACAAATTCAAAAGGAAAATACGACTTTGGCAAATATCCGCCAGGGAAGTATACAATTGACATAAAGCTAAGTGACAAAGAGCTGCGTGGCTACACACTCTCCAACGAGGATGGAGACATGACTGCGCTCAATGGCATTGATCAGGTAACACATCGCTGTGATCATGACACAGATACAGACTTTGGTTTCCTCAGGGATGCGCATGTACTTGCAAAAACTGGAACAAATCTCCTCCTGTGGATTGGGATGACAGTTTTAACTAGTATGTTGGTATGTGGCGGTCTGCTGATCACTCGTCTTCGTTACACACGATCATAGAAGAAATACTCTAGAAGAGGCAAAAAACTCCGCTTAAGCGGAGTTTTTTTGTGTATAACTTTGTGTGCAAGTAGTGGAAAAGGATTGTATCCGCAAAAGATGCTAGAAAAAAATGAAGCGTCTACAACAGTCATGATTGATGACGAAGCGCAAGTGAGTGTACAGGGGGGGGGTTGGCAGAAGGGTGACGAGGTTGTGGATCAAAGAGGTGAGGTATCCACTGCTGATGAGTCTACCGTAGATAATCCCATATGAGGAAATGAGGCGGAAGAAGCAGATGAAGGTGTATCTGCTGAACCGGCTAAGGAAGTGAATACGCAGGAGACTAAAAATCAGGCGAGTGAAAGTGAAGCGGAAGGTGAAACGCCAGATGCGCAAAAGACGCCAGAAGAAGTGCATGAAGAAGCACAAGAGGAGGTGCGAGAAGAAGTGCGAGAAAAGAATCTGCAAGAAGGTGCTGAGGCTAACGCTTCCGATGAGGGAGTTCAGGTAGATGAGTCACAGGAGGTCAGCGAAGCAGAGCAAGAGGCAAAGGAAGTAGGAGAATTAGGAGATGCGACAGACGAGGCAGCAATCCAAGCGCAGAAAGATGTCGTGGTAGAAGTAAGCGCAGATACAGACACAGATGTAGAAACAGAGACGTCCTCTGGAGATGAGGGCGATGTCTCAGCTATCGACCAAGGTTCACAAAGCTCATAAAGAGAGGTGGAGAGGCAGTGCAGGACAAAGACCACATCATAGTGGTCTTTTTGTATGCAAGAACAAATAATTGACATATTGGTATAAATATAGTATAATACAAATGTTTTAATATGTGTAAGCCTAGGCTTACGAATTTTGTACCTTTTCTAAAATGGAGGATCACTCAATGATTCGTACACTATGCGTGTTATCTGCACTTGCTTTTTCCAGCCACTCTACGGCAAGCGATTATTTTGGGGCTCTGGGTGTGGGTTATTCTGCAGGTGCCAACGCTTCCGGACAGTTTGGCCTAGAGCTTGGCATGCGCAACGATGTTCTGCCAGACTATCTGACAGTCCGAGGTGGATTCAATCAGACATCGCACCCGGACTACGGCCAGTACGATGCCCATTGGAATATCGGCCTCGGGAAAATTTTTCCTGTCGATAGAACAATGCGTTTCGGCGCTGACCTGTCCTACATGCAGACGTCCCGTGAGATTGCACGTGGCAACAATCTAGTTGATGTTGCATGTGTGAACTCTGGCTTTGAGTCACGTGCGTGGCTTGAGGGTGACATCGAGTCATCAGGGTATTTCCGTATTGGAGGCGGCCTGCGGTCTGATACGGGTAATATCAGATGCAATGTCTGGGACGAAAATTACAGCATGACCGATATTCAGCGCCAGGATCTAGTTTTCTGGGAAGCGCAAGCAATTTTTCCCGTAACTGATGGTATGGATATGGCAGTTTACCTGAAGGGTGGCCAGCGGTATCAGGACCATCCTGTGGTAGACTTTTATCCTGACACTGATCCATGTGAGCCAAGTGAAACCTTCAACAAGGTTGGTATGCGATTTGCCTTTTTAAAGGGATTTAGCGTTGGTATTGACCGTATGGACGGCATGTGTGGAAACGAAGACTTCAACTTCTCGATTGGCTTTAATCTCGCGACAGATGAGATCAGTCAAGCAGTGACGCGGCTGGTTGAGCTATAGAAAAGTTATGACTCTGGCGATGTATTCGCCAGGGTCTTTTTTTAGTTTGCTTATGTGTGGCGATGTTTGTACAATGGTTCTATGTATAGTTCATGCTGCTGTCTATGATCTCTTTATGAAGATAGGAATTTTTACGAATAATTACCTCCCAAATCCGTACGGTGTCAGTACCTCGGTGGATGGTTTTTATCGTGGCTTGCAATCAGCGGGCCACGAGGTGAGCGTATTTGCGCCGCATTGGCCACAAGACGAAGAGTGTGCGAGTCCAGGTGTCTATCGATACCCATCAATTGCTGTGCCGACAAAGGTGCCGTTTTCTCTGGCTCTTCCGTACGCACCTGAGATTGATAAGATTATAGAGGAAAAATCATTTGATCTGATCCACACGCAACATCCAAATATTCTTGGTGGTCAAGCGCGCAGGTGGGCCCAAAAGAAAAAAGTGCCCCTGATCTTTACGTGGCACTCTCGATACGATCATTACACGCACTATGCAAGCTTGATCCCACAAAATATTGCTTCGAGGTGGATCATGCATAACGCACAGAGCTTTGCGACGCTCGCTGATCATATCATTTTTCCTACGCAATCAGCTGCGGATCTTTATAGGGGTGACATGGATGAGCAAAAGATTAGTATTGTGCCATCTGGCGTTGATGAGGATTTGTTTCGTGACCCAGATCCCGAGCAGATTCGCACATACTACAACATCCCTGCGGGTGTTCGTTTACTGGTAACGGTGTCGCGTCTCACACAAGAGAAGAACGTCTTATTTTTAGCGCGGTCTGTACGGCGATTTCTGCGTGCACATGATGACGTATATTTTCTCATCTGTGGTGATGGTGATTTGCGCAATGACATGGAGGCGCTCTTTGATGAGGGGGATCTGATGCACCGCGTCATCTTTACAGGAGAGCTATCGAGATCTAGTGTAAAAAACTACCTCGCTGCATCAGATGTTTTTGTGTATGCATCAACAACAGAAACACAGGGCACAATTGTGACAGAGGCAATGTATAGCGGTGTGCCAATTGTCGCTGTACGTAGTAGTGGTGTGCGAGATGTCGTAGAGGACGGCGTAAGTGGCATCCTGGTCAAAGAGAATTGGAGTGATTTTGTATACGCGCTAGAAAAGATTGTCTACGACGATGAATACCGCACACTGCTCAGAGGTGCTGCGTCTGCGCGCGCGCATGACCACTTTACAGTGGCTGCCTGCACGCAGAAGCTGATCGGCGTCTATGAGGATGTTTTGGCACAAGCCTAGCCTTGATTTCATTCTACACAGCCTTTACTCCATGTGTATGCGTGTACGGAAGTGCATAAGTGCCCCACGGAGGTCTGGATTATTCTTGAGGCCTGGGTCTGTGATAAGCATGTGACGTGCTGCTTCGCGCGTCTGTGTGACAAGTGCAATATTTGCAATATTTTTCATGGCACCATCTGGCAGCCCGCTTTGTCTACGACCGATAAACTCGCCTGGACCCCTGAGGTCAAGATCAATTTCAGCAAGGGCAAATCCGTCATTGTGTTTCTCAAGTGCTTTGAGTCTCGCATTGTGGTGATTTGCCGTAAAGAGGAAGCAGTATGACTGGAGGTCACTACGTCCAATACGTCCACGAAACTGGTGGAGCTGTGACAGGCCAAATCGCTCAGCATTTTCTATAATCATGACAGTTGCATTTGGTACGTCTACACCAACTTCAACAACAGACGTTGCAACCAAGAGATCGATTTTATGCTCTTTGAATTCTTTCATGACCCTTTCTTTTTCGGCGGACTTCATCTTGCCATGAAGGAGTCCAACTGTGTAGTCAGGAAAGACATCTTTTTGTAAACGTTCTTGTTCTTCCTTTGCTGCTTTGACGTGTGCCATGGTTCCAACATCACTTTTCTCGACAAGCGGTAGGATGACATAACCTTGTCTGCCTGCTGTCAGCTCCTCGGATATAAAGGTATAGATATTTTTTTGCTTACTTGGCGTGACAATCGCTGTTTTGATGTCTTTGCGGTTGGCGGGTTTTTCATCAAGCAGAGACACGCTCAGGTCACCAAAGATTGCCAGGGCAAATGTTCGGGGAATCGGTGTGGCTGTCATCGTAAGAAAATGTGGGACGTGAACTGTGTGATCTTTTGCTCCATGCGCCATGTCGATCAGTGCACTCCGCTGGCCAACACCAAAGCGCTGCTGTTCATCGACAATCACCAAAGCTAAATCCTTGTAGGAGACGGTATCCTGAATGAGGGCATGCGTCCCAATGATGATATCAATTGATCCGTCTGCAATTTTTTCGAGGAGCTTAGTCTTCGTTGTAGTTTGTGCGAGCTGCTCACAGGTGCCATAGATTTTGTATGCACCAGTGAGAAGTGCGATGTTGCAATCATAATCCTCAAGATCCCGTAGAAATGTAAAGAAATGTTGGCAGGCAAGAACCTCTGTCGGCGCAAGGAGCGCAACTTGCTTCTTCTGATCCTCTTTGTTTGCCGAGGCATCATGAGCCACTTGGAGAGCTGCGATGGTGGCAACAAGTGTCTTACCTGCGCCAACGTCACCATTGAGGAGTCGATTCATAGGACGTGGTTTTTCGAGGTCTTTGAGAATTTGAAAGCTCGCTTTCCTCTGGGCATCGGTCAAATCAAAGGGAAGGTTTGCAACAAATTGTGTGATGAGCTGCTGGTCAAAGGGGATGGTATGTGCTGACTGCGCCGTGTGCTTGGCCTGAGAGGTAAGTGCGTAGACCTGGAGGAGGAAGAGGTCTTCAAAGGCAAAGCGCCGTTGCGCATTCTCAAGGTGATCTGGATTGTCAGGGAAATGGATTGCGCGCATGGCATCATGTGGCGTGGGGAAGTCATATTTCTGGGCTGTGGCGCCAGTGAGAATATCGGGCAATATTATATCAGAATCAAGGACGAGCTTGATCTGCCACCGAAGCCATTTGGATGTAATGCCTGCAGTCTCTGGATAAATCGGGACGATACGACCTGTGGAGCGTGGGTCACTCGTTGCATTCTCGATGTCTGGCGCACTGAAAAAAACACCAGATTTATCGACTTTGGTACGTCCACTAACACGAAATTGCTTGCCAACGACAAGATTTTTCTCCAGGAATTTTTGATTAAACCACGTCGCGCGGATCGTCGCAGAATCATCAGAAAATGTTGCTGTCGTGATGGTGAGGCGTTTACCAGGAATCGTTTTGCTAGCGACCTTTTCCACAGTGCCCATGATAGTGCAGGACCGATCACCACGGACAGAAATAATAGGAATAGTTTCAGCAAGGTCATCATAACGCGAAGGGAAGTGACGCAAAAGATCTCCAACGGTGCGGAGTTTGAGTTTTTCTAGCTTGGGGTGGTACTTTGCCTGAATGCGTGGGATGTCAGTCAAAAGGGTTTCAAGAGTTATCATAAAGGTTTTTCTCTATCTAGTTGTAGTATACGACAAATTTTACACAAAAGAAAAAGGCCTCGATCACTGTCGGGGCCTTTTTGTATTGATGTAGCTACAATCTACAAATTTTTACTCTACAATCTGTCCATCACGAACAGCAAAGTCCCATGTTTTCGCTAAGATCATCTCTTCAATCACGTCAACTTGGGCGGTCGTGATTCCGTTTCCAAAGAGGCTTAGCTCAAATCTGCGTGGATGAATTTTTTTGATGTTCAGCGTGAGGTCGCTATTATTTCTACCTGCCGCATGATCATCAAGGGCACGTTGAATGTCTTCTCGAACTCTTGTCTCCGTTTGCTTCGTTCTTGTTTTTGGTAGAATGACCGCATGTATAGCGGTGAATCTACTTGCTCGTGATACTTTCTTACCATTTAGATGCACTTACAATTCCCGTTATATTAATGTTGGTGAGTAAAAAAATACAGCTTTGTGTACGAAAATACAATAGCATAAGTGAGAACTCTTGTAAAGTGCCTTATAGCTAACAAGGCATATAAGCAAGCAATGTAGTAAAAAAACTCTCTAACGATCGCTACGAATACGCATCCATATTTCTCCGATATGATTTGAGCCAGATCCATCTGCGCCTGTGCCCCAGAATGAGTCATGAGGCGCATCTTCTACAAGCTTGCTATCTTCTGATTGTGTTAGAGCATCTGAGACATCTGTATGTTGTTGACATTTTACACGGGAGATTTCTTCCATGTAGCTCACTTTGACCCCGGACCAATCTGTACGCCGATAGGGTTTATTGTCTTTAGCGATGACTTTGGCTGCAAATGGACTAGGTGCGTTGAGTATTGCTAGCGCAATTTCCGGATTGGCAGTTTCAAATTTTTTCCAATGAAATGCATGTTCCGCAGTGGGGAAGGTATGATCCCAAATTTCTACGCGGTGCGCAGAAAAAGCGCTAAGCATGTAGTATTCATTATCATAAAAATCAATGGTTTTCATGTAAGTATTTTAGCATGCTCTTTAAATGATATTTTTTCACGGCCTACGTGATGGCATCCACGGTGCCTAGGAATATACAAAAAACACCCCTCGAGGGTATTTTGTTAGAGTAAGTAGGAGAGGGCACGTCGCTAACGCTTCTGCAAAACCAACGGTCCCACAAATCCTCTCCAAGAAAAAATTGTCGTTTTCCCAACCAATTTCACAGTTCGAATCCCACCTCCAAGATAATAAAAAACAGAGCACGTTGCTCTGCTTTTTATTATCTTGGAGGAAGCGGAGGGATTCGAACCCTCGGTCCCCGTGAAGGGACTACGGTTTTCAAGACCGGCGCCTTCGACCACTCAGCCACGCTTCCGTACAAATTGTACGATCAATCATATCATGTGATTGAGTGATTGTAAATATAAGGTATAATAAATACATGAATATACGATCAGGCAAAAAAATAGCGACAGATGACAGTGTACGATCTACCATGGAGCGCGAGCTTGAAGATGGTATTGAGATCGACGAGTATGGAGAGCAGTCATTTGATTTTCAATATGAGGGAAGTTCTTATATCGCAGAAAACCCAGAGAGCGTTGTGGCGTACTGGCAAGGTCCAGAGTACGAGGTATTGCCCAAAAGTAAAAGGTGGTATTTTATTTCAGTCGCTTTTATCATTGGAATGGTGCTTTTTTCTGTATGGACAAACAGTCATATCGTTGCGATTCTTTTCCTTGTTATAGGAGCAGTTGGTTTTCTTTATATCATCATGCCGCCACGTGTTTTGGACTATGCGATTACCGAAGATGGTTTTGTTGTTGGTGATCAGCTGTATTACTACGATGAAATTGAGTCGTTTTGGATTTTCTACGAGCCGCCACATACACGTATCATCAGCCTAAATGTCGAAGGGCATCTCTTCCCATATGTACACGTACCACTGCATGAGCTAGACCCTGTAGATGTGCGTGAGGCGCTACTTGAGTATATGCCAGAGAAGCGACAAGAACGTACTTTTGTCGATACGATGGAACGCCTTCTCAAGATTTAGGGATGGATACAAAATGAGCATTGACGCGAGATTATGGGTCCTGTATACTGATCTTTATTATCTGATGGTTTTGATTTCCATCATTTGTCATAACACAATATGTTCTTGTAGCTCAGTGGATAGAGCGTTTGGTTGCGGTCCAAAAGGTCGTAGGTTCGACTCCTACCAAGAACACAACAAGACATCGGGAGTAGTCGCACCTCCGGCTATTAGTCAAAAGGTCACCCAATGCTAGCGCTTACGAGTATAAACTGCGGTTCGACTCCTACCAAGAACACAATAAAAGCTATTGGTAGCAGTCGCTCCTCCGGTAATTTATGCAATGGGTCACTCGAGTAGAGCTCATGTATTATCAGCCCTCTAACATGAAACTCCGACTGGAATTCTATCTAGACATAACCAAATCAAGACTCGACATACCATCTTGGTAATTGTATAAAAAACGCCTGATCTCCAGGTGTAAGCATGGGTGAGTATAAAAAACCCGCCTCCATAATAAGGGGCGGGATCGTGAGATGTATGATCGATAGACTTAAGTGAGTTTTCTCACTACTGCGAGGTCAGAGAAGCTGTGATGACACTTATATCATTAAGGTCACCCTTGTTAATTCGAGTTTTTTTCCGCGCAGATTGGACTAAATCATGCAACGCGCGAAGTTGTATTTCAGAATCCAGCTTGTTATTTTTAAGGTGATCAATGCTACTGCGTAGATCTGCAGCTAGTGACTCTGCATGAGCTTTTTCCTTAAGAGCCTCTTCGAGCTCATTTTTTGCCATATCAAGATCTGCACTACACCTCTTTGAAAGAAATATGAGATCTGTGAGGTCAGGTGCAATCTCTGCCACACTGAGATCATCATTGAGTAATTTCTCAAGTATATTTTCTACGACGCTTTCTATACTTACATCAGCCATTATGAGCCTCTGTCTGTTTGTGCCTGACGGGAGTCGTCAAGATATACAAAGGCTACAACAACACAATTTTATTGTCAACATAATATTGACAAATAATACAAAAAATGTTATATTGGTATGGTGTTTTTTTCCTTAGAACAAGAACGGAGATACTGAATGTCAGGTACAAATGAGGCTGCAGAGTACGCAAATCTTGATGCAGATCATGACGCGATCGATGCAACGCGCGCAGCAAACGATTCTTTGGCCAGCTCTCTCGGGCTGACATACAGAAGCTTTGAAGCGTACAAGATAGAGATGGGAGAGATTGGGGGCGATGGCAGTAGAGCTGAGACGCTCTACGGCTGTGATGGCATCCATCATGCAGAAAGTATGGTAACAGTCTGGAACGAGGTGGTTGACGGTACTGTGCAGCCAATCGGTGGCCGACACTTATATGAAAACATTATCGGAGCATGTGACGGGACATGCGAAACAGAAAAAAACGTAAAAGGTATGTTCTCATACCTATTTTGATAGCTATGAGCCACATGGAGGAGCGCCTCTATGTGGCTCTTTCATTTTTACCTTATTGTGTAGTAAATAAAAAGACGCACCATGCCTTGCATGGTGCGTTGTATTTTTGGTGAGCTTGTTTTAGCTGTCTTGACGAGGGTCCATGTAAATGTGCTGTCTGAGCTGATTAAGTGAGACATCAGTACAGCCTTCGCTGTAGAGTATAAGTGCAATGGCAAGCATATACTCAAGAACATGCCTTTTCTCAAAGGCGTACCCCACAACACTAAGTTCAGTGTCATTTTGAAGATGTGTAAGAATTTCTTGTTCTGTTTTACCTTGAGCAATTTCCAATAATGTCTGACATGCTGCATGAGAATGCATTTTATCATCGATGTGGCCGTGTGTTGAAATTCCTCGTAACACAGAAGGAATACGATCCTCTATCATGATCAGCGGGACAAGATTTTTGTTGGACGCTGTATGTAATGATTGAATCCGAGAGGGTACATCTTTGAGTCTTATTGGATCATCAGATCCATCTAGGGAAGGAAGATGCTCTCTGATAACGCGAGTGTGGATTTTTATCGTGCCAATGCTTCGCTCACGAAGTAGCGCAATGTTTTCGTAGGAGTAGCCGAGCAGCAGTCCCGAAAACGTCAATCGCTGAGTTGCAGATAAACAACGAGCAATTTCTTTGATTCTTAAAGAAGGCATAACGCTCTCACTGTGTATGATATGTGAACTGTCACAAGATACCATAGCAGAAAAGAATGTCAAATATATAAAAATGATTTGCGTGTATATATAATGTGGAAATGTAGAAAGAGTAAGAGAAATTGACATTAAATTAATTTTAGTATATAATAAATTTTGACATATCGTTGTACCAGCTCAGACAAGAGCTAAGAGTACTTTAATAAAAACCAACAGGAGCATTCTTAATGCAGAAATTTCGACACTTTACTTTTTTTGTGTGTATTTTCTTTGCAATAACGAAAGCCTACGGGCTCGAGCAAGATGGCTATGTCAGTGACTCAGCAATGATGTTGAGTTCTGCGGAGGAGCTATTAATGGAAAGAACACTTCACGATTATGAAGTGCAGACATCTGCCGAAATTGCCGTAGTCACAGTGCAAACAACACATGGCCAAGACATTCACAGATGGGCAACCAATCTGGGCAATGAATGGGGCGTTGGCAAGGCAGATAGAGATAATGGTGTTGTTATTGCTATTGCTCTAGCTGACAGACGGTTTGCAATAGCTGTCGGCGAAGGTCTTGAGTTCTTCTTGTCAGATTCTCAGTCAAAAAAACTGCTTGAGAAACATTTGCCAGGAGCATTTAAAGAGCGGGACTACGCTCGAGGTATCAACAATCTGCTGGCAGATGTGACAGACAGTATTGGTCATGCAAGTGAGCAGGAGCGGTTGGGTATAATGCGAGCATTTAAAACTCGCGCAGCTGAGGAAAGTCGAGCTAGGTCACAAAAAAGGAAGAACATGGTTAAAGGTGTGGGTTTTGTATCTTTCTTGATTGCTCTGCTTACTGCAATTTTCTTTGCTATCAAATCTTTTTTCAAGAAAAAGGCTGAGAGAAAAAGAAAGGCGAGTTTGCGAATTAAGGTCGCAAGTGAAATTCAAAAAACAGAAAAGCGACTCAATGACCGAAAGGTGCAGGTAGCTGAAATTAATGGTAGAGAAGGTTTGCCAACGTGGATCAGAGAAAGCTATGATGCTCGGAGAGGTCAACTTGATCAAAGCATCAAAAATGCTGAAAGTTTGATCGGTAAAGCTAAAGATGGGATCACGAACGATCCAGATCAGTCAAATGAAGACGTTTCACAGGCTTTACATGAACTAAAGAGGGCAGATCAGTACATTGATCAGTTAGATTCTACAGACCAACAGATTGAAGAGTTTCAGGGTGATGTCCGTCAGGCATCCCAAGAGGCACAAAATCTACTTGAAGAAGTGGCTATGCGTTATGAGAAGTTGATGGCTGAGGGGTTTAATCTTGGAGGTATGAAGTCTTCATTTGAAGACTGCACTAGAGTAGTTGCTGCAAATCAGCAAGGGGTTGCTACACGTCTGACGGGTGACGTAGAGGACGAAAGTGATGAGATTGGTCAAACCGCGCAACACATTGCAAATGAATTAAGTGATTTACTTGACAGTCTCAATGGCTTAGCCGCAGATCGAGACTATGTCAATCGTGAAATACAGGAGATGAGGGAGACAACCGAATCAATTGCTGACCACGACCCTGATCTGCAGGGAAAGGTAAGATACTTAAAAGAAAATGCGGTGCCAAGCGTATGGCAGTCCTTTTCAAAAAAGCTAGAATCACTCAAGTCACAAGCCGAAGACTTGGTTGCGAGAAAGTTGGAAATCGCTGAGAGTAAGGTGAGTATGGAAGTGCAGGATTTTGCGCATGCTCGTAAAGCAGTTGAAGAAGCGAGAGCACACTTGAATGAAATACAGTCCTTACGTAGGCAGTTGAGCCGCGTGTACGAGGAATTTGAAAAAGCACGCGGATCTTGCTCGCAGAAGTTACGTGAGGCTGAGTCTGCAGTTCAGAAAGCTCGTAGTGCTGTTCGTAACAGTGACGTTAGTGAGGAGAACAAGCTGAGTGTCAGCGGCACTGCTGCAGATCTAGCTATTATCTCTTCATTAGTTGCTGGTGGCGAGGATGGTGGGTTGTTTGACTGGTCGACATATGCAGATCAGTTGGACGAAGTAATATCCAGCTCTAAAGACTCCATAAAAGCGGCAAAGCAGGAAGTAAAAAAAGCTAAAGATAAAAGGAAAAAAGCTCGCGCAAGGCGCTCTTCTGCATACTCTGCATCCAACTACAGTAGTGAGCCATCAAGTCCACCGCCGACAAATAACTTCGGCGGCGGCAATTTCGGCGGCGGCGGCGCGTCTGGTGGTTGGTAGATAATAGTTCGACTCTCATCTGAGAGCAAGCTCGTGGAAGAAGGTAAAACTTCTGAAGCGAGCTTCTTTTTTTCAAGGAACAATATAATCATCGTTGCGCAAAAATTGGGGAAGGATAAATATCATACACAAATAATAGAAAATTTTACAATATACCAGTAATGATGTATAATATATATGTCGACACAAAAGGAGTCAATAAATGACCGTGTTATTAGCGAGAGTTTTAGCGTTTGGTGCAGTTGCTGCGGTTGCCGCGTACACCTTATATCAAGGGAGCAAAAAAAGTGAGCAAGGTAAGCAAGACAATCAAGATGAGCCTTCACCAAAAGACGATACACTCACCGACGAGCAAGAAAGACATCTCGTCTTGAAACGAGAGGTGCTTTCAAAAAGCGGCAAGCTGTCAAGTGATGCGATTGATGAAGTAATCGCACGCATACGTGCACAGTTTATAGAGCAAAACAACAATCCTTCACAACATCCACCGACCGAAAAGCAGGACGCAGAAAAATCTGATCAGACAGATGAGGATCAAGATCAGGATGATGATGCTGCAGTGAAGTCTGCTACAGATCGAGCTCGACCTGAATTCAGTCAAAGAGTTTCAGACAAAGTAAAAAAAATATAACAATGCTGAAATACGTACGTCTCAAAAGACATGCAACTCCTATCCCGCATAGCGGGGTAGGAGATTTTTAAATATGAAAAAAGAATTTCCCCCGTGCATTTTCAAATAAGCTCATTTGACATAAGTATCTAAAGTTGATACCGTTATTAGTTGATTTTTTCAACAGTGTAGTACATTTAAAAAATGTAAGGAGTAAAAGTTGCTGTATAATGACAGTATAAACTCAACAGGAGACATATCATGAAATCAAAAAAGGCAATGCTCATTTCACTGGCTGTAGGATTATTTGCGCTCGTCGCAAGTACGATCTCTATTGCTGGAAGTAATAAAAATGTAGAGGCAATCGATTTTTTTCTCGATGAAATACAAGTTGATCGAGTAACTTCAGAGGGAAGTCGTGGCGAGGATGTTCAAATCATCGTGCAAGTACTCAGAGATCAAGTGCCGCAAGGTAGATTTATGAGAGTTATAGGGGCTCTTGAGTCCTATGTGACAGATGTAAGGTTGCATAATGCTCAGTCGCAGGGTCCTGGTACGCGGTATAGGAACATAGTTATAGACCTAGGCATCTCCGATGGTGCTGAGTCAGAAATTGTGGAGGGCAATCTGCTCATATGCAAAAAAGAAAGTGAGACATGTGATGATGAGATTGGCCGTATACCACTTGTGTTGACAATAGGTGGTAGTGGACGAAATCCTGATGCAGACCTTGATCCTGAAATGGCTGCAATCGACAGTGATGGCAATGGGATTTGGGATGATGCGGAGCTGATCGTGCAAGAGGCTGCTGCATCTGCTGATGGGTCCACAGTTGTCCGACAGGCAGCAGTGCAAATGGTGATGGCAATGCAAGATGTTGTTCGTAATCTTGATGCCGAGCCGGAGAAGTTGGTAGAAGTTTTTGATGCTATGAGTGAGTCAAATAGATGTCTGGATTACACAACTCAAGTGGTTGAGGGTATAGATATTTGGGAGTCACATGATATTAGCAGGGAAATAGAAGCGGCCTTTTTTGGGCAGAGTCGTGCACGCGGCAAAGGTAGGCTGGAGGCTGGCGCTCGCATGGAGGAGGCATTCCCATTTAGGGGGCGGCCAGATGCAAGGCTTGAAGATCGAGGGCGGTTTTGTACATTTAACCTGAGTGATTTATAGGCTCTCTTATAGATTGCACATTCTACACACAGAAATTAGAGGAGAAGGAACGTGAAAAATATGCAACTGTTTGGTGTATTTTTTTACTTGGTTATTGGATTGTTGAGTAGTAAAGCGTTATATGCGCAAGACTTGTCATTTACTGATCCATTTGGATCTTGCGACGAGCAAAGGGTTGCAGTAATTTTTGTAAATGGCATCACAACATCTGACGAGGAGACGCAGAAATCAAGATACTTTTTGGAATCGATTATTGCTAGTCGAGTTCGTTCACTTAGTTTGAATGAGCAATGCTTCTTCGTTTCTCAGTTCTATAACGACTCATACGGTTTAGCTAATGACCTCATTGAGTCTGTGGAGCTCGGGATTCAGCAAGAGCAATGGAATCCGCTATGGCGATTCGTGGTGAAGGTCGCGGATACCTTTGAAGAGACTGTGGATGCATTTATAACACCTGATGTTGCAGAAGTCTTTGGTATAAAAATTTCTGACAGAATCATCTCGACAACAGAAGCAGATTTACAGATTGATGCTTTTGTATCTGCATATTTACCAGCGATCTCTGAACTAGTAGGTGTTCATGGTGCACAAAAAGTGATTCTTGTGGATCATTCGCAGGGCAATTGGCTTGGTAATGCCCTGTATCTGGCCTATGCAGGCAACGAGATTTCGAATATCTTGGGACTTGTCGGCGTGGCTGTTCCCAGTGACCGGATAGAGCCATCGTTTGATATTGCTACACAAAAACGGTATACAACGAATTACCGTGATGTGATTAAGGCAATACCAGATGGGCTGCCCGCCAATACGCCTGTAACGGGTGGTGGGGCATGTGATGATGCAACGTCATTCACAGTATTGAAGTCGGTCTATTGTCACGGGTTTAAGCGGTATATGCAGATACCTGAGTTGAGGGACAGTATCGTCGATGACATCTTTGCCGTCGCAGGGTATGGAGATGCTCCAACACCGCAGAAGATGACAGACTTTCTATTTGATGATGCTCGCACGCGTCAGGTTGTAGAAATAGGAAGTGAGGTGGTGATGAGCGCATCGCGTGGAGGAGTATTGTCGTTTCAGGGCTATGTTGTCGATCAGTCATTTCTGACCGGTGAAGCGCAGAATCCAAACATCTGGGCTTCGTCAATCGGCTTGGAAAATGTAGGAGATATAGTTGAGACCACAGAAGGCATTTTTTTCCTTGCTGGTGACAATGGATTCCGCAGTGTCTACCGTATATTTGGCAGTCAGGTTACTCAGGCATTTCTTTCTACGCATGCATTGCAAGGTATCGTTCAAGGTATTGAGTCGCTACAGGTTGTCGACGATCAGTTAATTGCAATTGCGCTACATACTGGAGGTAAGAGTCTGTATGTGCCAAGTGGTTTCGGTCAGATATTTACTATGAGACCACTCGATGACATATCACCGATTCAGTTTGTGCCAACTACTGACATCTCGTTGTATGGAGATCAGATCGTTGTGCGCTCATCCTTAGATGATTATGGTAGGTCGCTCTTTTTTATTGATCGCACCTCACTAAGTCAGGCAAGGATTCTGCCACTTGACGGTAGTGTTGGTTCATTTGCTAGTACGATCGATGCCTTTGTGATTTATAATGGCAGGATCTACTTCACACTGAGTACGTTTAATGGAGTGAGTGGTCATAGTGAATTGTGGTGGACAGACGGTACGCACTCACGGTACTTGAGAGATCTTGCGCCTTTGACTAATCGCATGGTTCTAGCAGGGGAGCGATTGTTCTTGTATGGCAAGTTTGGCATGACAATCTATGATATCAACAATCCCAGCAAAAGCAAGAACTTCACACAAGACAGTAGGGCTCTCATATCATCTGCGATGAACGTTGGTAGCGATGTCTATATGCCAAGCTATAATCAACTTGATGGTATTGGGACGCTCCATGTTTTGCGAGGTGGCACGACCGAGATTGTAGGTCTTTTAAATTCAGCTACAAACTTTCGCGCTCTCACGGAGTGGAAAGAGGTGTTGTATGTTGCAGTAAATAATGATCTGCTACGCATCTCAGGAAACGAGGTGGTGACAGTTGACTTTGGAGATGAAGTGATCACCAAAGCAAATACGATACTTCCCACAAAAGAGCACATCTATGTCGATGCAAAGACGATCGAAAGTGGATCAGAGGTGTGGCGCCTCGAGTAGAGGGGGCAAGTTGCTCCTATCCCGCATAGCGGGGTAGGAGTTTTTTTATATCAAAAAAACTGCCTATATATAAGTGTAGGCAGTTTTTGGTGGGTCTATTTTTTCTTTGTAGTCTTCGTCGTCTTTTTCGTTTTCTTTACCTTCTTTTTCTCGTCTTCTTCTTTGGCTTTCTCTGCCTTGGCTTTCTCGCGCTCTAGCTTGCGGTCCTCTCTTTCCTGTGCACGCTCTGCCATGCCCCTCTTGGGGTAGAGGTTCATGAGTGAGAACATGACCATCGATGCAACAACAATTCCAATGAGGTTCAGTGCAAACATCTGTAATGCACCGACAGCTATGATGGGGTTGAGGGTAGCGATGCCGATGCCAGAAACTGCAAGTGGGGGTACAAGTGCCACTGCGATTGCTGTGCCTGGGAGGGCTTCGTTGAGCTCAGATTTGACACGTGCATATGCAGTTGCAGCACCAGCAACAATCGCGATCATCAGGTAGATGATCTCTGGCTGGATGCGAGATGCAATTTCCACATTACTTTCTGTGACATTGAATCCTTTAGAAAAAAAGAGTGTAGCAACACCAGCAGATCCAAGTGCAAAGAGTGTTGATTTGATGATCGTAACGGCAGACCATTTCATGAGCTTGCTATCTGACATAACTGTTCCAAGCGACAATGAGAGGATTGGTGAGAGGATCGGTGCTATCAGCATTGATCCGATGACGACAGATGCATTTTCTGCAATGATCCCGAGTGTCGCCATAACGGTAGAAAGAATCACGAGAAAAAAGAACGGCGCATTAGGTGAAGAGTCGCTGATAAGATCGTCGATCGCAGCACCTTTTTCTTTTTCTGTAATGCTGTCGAGTAGTGAAAAAAGATTCATGATATATAGTGGTAGCATTAGACTTATGATGCTACGCAACACTAAGTCAAGCAAAGATAATTATAATATGTTCATAATAATACCATAGACCATGAAAACTATAAAAAGATAAAATCTTTAATATGTAAAGTCTGTTTGACAATTTTTTAAAGTGTTTGATATAATGACGTAACGTAAATAATTCATGACATAAGGATATATGAAAATTCTCAGTAATCAGGTTTTCTGGTTAGGAGCGATGACTGCATTTGCAACAGTTTTCCTCGGACTTTTTATCGGCATGGCAATGGGTAAGGTAGCAATAGGAGAGTCTGCACGTGTAGCGGGTGGTGGAGCACCGGCTGGAGTTGCTGGAGAGCCGGGTGGTGCGTATCCTCCTGCTGAGGCAGAGCCACAAGAGATCGTTGTAGAAGATGTGACAAAAGACGATTGGGTACGGGGCGATCGTAATGCCAAAGTCAGCGTGATAGAGTTTTCAGATATCGACTGCCCTTTTTGCGGTCGCTTTCATGACACAATGAAGACAGCATTAGAGAAGTACGACGGTCAGATTAACTGGGTGTATCGACACTTGCCACTCGCACAGCTTCATCCAGAGGCTGAGGCAAAGGCAATTGCAACTGAATGCGTCGGCAAGCTTGCTGGTAATGATGCTTTCTGGAGCTATCTCGACGAGCTTTTTATCTCACAAGCTGCTGATGAGGTGACTGCAGAAGCAACGAAGCTAGGTATTAACGCTGCTGCATTTGAAGAGTGCCGTAAAGATCCAAAAATGGCTGAAAAGGTCAAAGATCAGCTTGCGCAGGCACAGCGTGCAGGTGGACAGGGAACACCATACAGCGTAATCCTTGCAGGAGATGAAAAAATCCCAGTCAACGGTGCGGTACCTGAGGCGCAGCTAACAGCCCTCATTGAGCAAGCACTTGGCAACTAGATGCCACGTGTAGTCGTATACAAGATTGGGAATTGCCATGTTTAAGAAGAAAAAACCTCTGAGATGTGATCAGAGGTTTTTTTGATCCTGTTTTTGATCGGTGAACTGCGAGACAAATTGCCGATCAATAAAGTCTTTAAGGAACCACAAAGGTTTTCCATGAACACAGAGTCCCCACTTATCTGCGCACGCTCTTTTTTCTCCGAGGGAGATGAGTTTGAGGTAGTGCTTTTGTGGTGTGAAGATTTTCAATGGCTTTTGCTGTAGCGTGCAAAGGAGGTTATGTGTAAGGGTTGGTGCTTGACGCACTGCATAAACACCTGCCTTTGGAAGGGGTTTCGCGATAAAAGAGGTGCAATCACCTGTGGCAAAAATATTTTCAAAGCCCGTACTCTGGAGGTGTTCATTTACACTGATAAAACCTTCCTCAAGAGGTATGTTGGTTTCTCTGAGCCATGTGTATGGCTGAGCCCCTGTTGCTCCGAGGACGAAATGAGCAGGAATTTTTTTATTCGTCTCAAGGTGTACATGTGTGCGGGTGATTTGTGAAACCGCAACATTTTCATATATGTGGATGTTGTAGCGTTGCAGTTCCTCCAGGAGAAATTTTCGTGCTCTTTGACCGAGTGTGGAGAGAATCCTCCCTTGATCGATAAGAGTGATGTGTGATGAATCTGTATGTGGGTCGTGCGACGCGAGTGGAGGGGTATGAATTCTATGTGCCATAGCAAGGGCAGTTTCGACACCTGCGAGCCCACCACCGATAATTGCTATATAATGATTTTTTGTGCCGACAGACTCATTGCTACGCGCAACATATTGCTGCCACGTTCTTGCAAATTCTCCAAGTGGCTTGACTGGTGTAGCATGATCAGTAAATCCTTTGATGGATGATGCTTCTGTGTGGATGCCGATATCAAACGATGCGGCATCATAGCGAAGTGACTGCCCAGAGGCAAGTACGATGCTATTTTCGTGTGGGCGCACTGCAACAACGCGATCTTGTATATGGGTGATTTTCGTGTCTGTGCCACAGAGATCACGCATATTTATAGAAATATCATGTGATGTGTAATGGCCTGCAATGAGCCCAGGCAGCATGCCAGTGTAAGGAACCTCTGTTTGCGGCTCGATGAGAGTAACAGTTACATGAGGGGGTAGATTTTTTTTCAAAGCGTTCACTGTCAAGACATGTGTATGCCCTCCACCGACGAGTATGATGTGTTTGCTCTGCATTAGCTTATTATAATGTATAATAAAAGGAGTTCAAACAAATATGGTTTGCCTATAAAATAGGGTACTATGGAATCAATGGTGATTCAATTTTTTCGAAACAATCCTCGATCAATCTCACTGTCACTCTTGGCGATCAGCCTTTTTCTGATGGTGGGTGCAATTTTTTGGTTACAAGACAACCGCGCAGCATCGCTTAACCTATCAGATGCGGATGGGCTTTTTGATGATGATGCAGACCTCCTTGCAAATCGTCCATATGTACCAGGGGCCACAGCTAGCGGCATTACCGGTATGCCGTGCGATGATTATAATGTGCGACCACTCGCAATTATGTACGATGGCCTACCAAGCTCACGGAGTCTAACTGCTGGCATCACAGATGCAAGCTTTGTTGTAGAGATGGCGCACCGCTACCCAAGTGGTGCAACGCAGCTGATGGGTGTCTTTGATTGTGAGAAACCATTTCTCGTAGGTCCACTTGGTTCCGGTCGAGTAGATTTTCTGAGTATTGCACGTTCATTTGATGCAATCTATGTTCCTTCTGGAGGAGATCAGATTACTGGCAGTCTCTTGACGGAAGGCGTGCAAAACCATATCGACTGTGCGGGACTGTATGCGCCTGCTGGCTCTGATGAGTCATGCTTTGTACGCGATGATGTAGAGGCTTTAGACGGGACAACATCCTCGCGACCTTTTGCAAACACACTGCGTTTGCAGGGGCAGGCAAGAGATGTAGGATACACACTAGAGCGTGATGCGTCGACACTGCAACGGGAGCAAATTTTTCTCCATAGCTCTGACCGACCACGAGATTCACGACCTGTTGACGGCGTGCTCGAGATTGAGTATCAGGAAGGTTTTGATGTGACCTACGTATACGATCAGCGATTTAATCGTTACGAACGATTTTTTGCAGGGGAACCTGAATTTGATGTTATTACAGGACGACGCGTTGCTCCACGCAACGTGATTGTTCTCAAGGCAGCCTACGAGCCACTGACTACACAGAGGGACTATGTCGCAGAAGGTTTACGTGATCCATGGACCGGCCTATCTGAAGCAGTGCGTTTTGAAGAGGATAGTCGTTACGCAAATTTTGAACTTGGTGATGCATGGTTTGACACGTCCAATAGTGGATGGGCGCACTTTTACGTTGATGGTCAAGAAATCATTGGTTCGTGGCGTCGTGCAATCGAAGATCCACGTGCGCCTTTGGAATTTTACAATGGTTCTGGAGAGCAGATACGATTTGTACCAGGTCAGATTTGGATGCATGTACTTGAGCCATCACGAACATTTCGGTGGCTCTAAATAATAGCTTCAATTAGTAGAAAACTATAGTCTATGAAAATATCTCTAGGTATGATTATCCGACTTCTTCTAGCGCTCCTGCTTATAGGTGCTTTTGTGGGGGTTTATTATTTTTTTGGTCAAGATGCGCGTCCTAAAGTAGGTGTGGAGTCATCAGGTGAGAAATTGCTCTCTGCACCTTCTGTTTCTCCTACAGAGCAAAAGCAAGAAGTCATTCAGGAAGACGAGGAGGTGGAGGAGGTCTATGTGAAAGCAGGGAATGCAAGTCGCATTACAGGGCAGCCGTGTGCCCAAGCCAGTGAGCGATCACTTGCAATTGTGTATTCAGGGGACGTGGAAACACGACCATACTTCGCAGGGATTACTGCAGCTTCTTTTGTTGTAGAAATGGATCATCGCTACACGCATGGAGGAACCCGCGTAATGGGGGTATTTGACTGTGAGCGACCACAGTTTGTGGGCCCGATGCGCAGTGGTCGGGTTGATTTTGTAAACGTTGCAAGTGCATTTGATGCAATCTACGTACCATGGGGAGGGGATAGCACATCCAAAAGCCTCCTTAAGAAAGGCGTTGTAGATCATATTGATTGTAATGGAGAGGTGTACCCGGGTGGTAATGCGCAGTCATGCTTTCGGCGATCTACAAGAGATGTGCCACTCGCAGGTGAAGATCGTGCTTTCTCAAGTGCTGTAGGTTTATTGCAGCAGGCTAAAACACTTGGTTATCGTACAAGCAATAATTTTGGCGGATACGAGCATCAAGGCGATGCACCACTTGCGAAGCGTCCATTGACTGGTGATTTATCAATCAACCTGCAGCAAGGCTTCCGTGTCCGTTATCAGTATGATCGTGAAAGTAATGCGTATGAACGGTTTTTCGAGGGTCGGGAAGAATACGATGCAAACATACGCAAGCGTGTCGCACCAAAAAATGTCATCGTTATTCGTGCTGAAAAAGGAACGTTTTATGCAAACGGTAGCTACCTCGCGCGAGGTCTTATAAATCCATGGGACGGTATTGATGCGCAGCAGAGAGATAGCGCTTCTGGAGCATATCCAAATTTTGCATTAGGTGATCCATGGTTTGATACTAACTTTGGCGGGCCTGCTACCTTTTACATGGATGGAGAGGCCTTCGAGGGAAGCTGGAAAAAGCAAAAGAGTGCTTCAGCGCAATTCGATTTTTATCATACAAACGGTGAGAAGATTCGCTTTGTCCCAGGACAGATATGGCTCCACGTTATAGACGTGGATCGGAGTGCTACGTGGAAAAGTCTGTAGTATAATTAAATGAGAGACTATATATTTTTCCAGTTAATAATGTGACTATGAATATCGTAAAAAGTATTTCCTTTTTTCTTGCTTTCGTATTGTGTTTTGTCTTTGGTACGAGCTCCACACAGGCTGTAGCAGGATTACCGGCAGGATTTGGTATTGAGACAGTTGCAGTGGGATTAAATTTTCCAACTGCTGTTGCCTTTACGCCAGACGGTCGTACACTGATTGCAGAAAAAGATGGTGTTGTACGCATCATCGATGCATCAGGCACCCTTTTGCCGACACCTTTTATCACGCTCGATGATGTCAATGCAGCAGAGGATCGCGGGCTGATCGGTATTGCTGTTGATCCTGCTTTTGCCACTAATGGCTACGTATATCTCGCATATACATACGAAGTTGATCCATCGCAGCCAAACGGCTACACATTTGACCCAAGCTTGCCTGCATGTACAAGTGGATCACCCGTCCCATTTGATCCTAATTGCTACGATATCGCAAAGAAGACCGCTCGCGTTGTGCGTGTGACAGCTACGGGAGACATAGCGCCTCTGAGCTCCAAGTTGACCATTCTCGGTTCGGTTGCTGGGACGCCATCGCAGCCATCATGTGCTGATTATCCAGGTGTTGATGATTGTATAGCGTCAGACTCTGGGAGTCATTCGATCGGCGGTATACGATTTGGTGCAGACGGAAAATTATACGTCGCAACAGGCGATGGAGCGGGATTCTTCGCTCCTGACACACATGCTTTTCGTGCGCAGGACTTGGATCATTTGAGTGGCAAAATTCTACGCATAAACACCGATGGAACAGGACCCTCTGACAATCCATTTTTTACGGGTAATGCAAACGATAATCGGTCAAAGGTATATGCTTATGGTATGCGCAATCCATATCGTTTCAATTTTCAACCAGGAACAAATGCACTATTTGGAGGCAATGTGGGGTGGTACCAATATGAACAGGTCAATCGCATAGAGCCAGGCGATAACTTTGGCTGGCCCTGCTATGAAGGTGGGATAGTTGCAAGTAACGGCTATGAGAATCTATCAGGATGTCCTCTAACTGCTGCGCAACAGGCGGACTTTGCAAGCCCGTATTATGTCTATGCACATGACAGCAATGGGCAGGGAGCAGTGACTGGCGGCGCTTTCGCAACTGATCCTGGATACCCAGCGTCAATTCTTGGGAAGTATGTTTTTGGTGATTACATCTTCAAGGAGATCAATTACTTTGATGCAAGTGCACCAGGACCAATTGCCGCTTCTGGTGTGACAAATCTTGCCACAGAAGATGCAAACGAATCAATCCTGCCTGTTGAGTTCGTGACTGGTCCAGATGGACTCGTATATTACCTTAATATTTTTCCAGGAGCACTGAAGCGCATTGTGTACTCACCACAAAACCCGATCCCAGTGATTGTGGATCAAATCGTTTTTGGCTCAGCGTTAACGATAGAGTTTGATGGTAGTAATTCAACCATCTTGGGAAATGCATCACTGACATACGCATGGGATTTCGGAGATGGTAACACTGCAACAAGCATCAATCCTACGCATACTTACGCTGCAGCGGGCACATACAATGTTACATTGACGGTTACGTCTTCAACGGGCTACAGTGCATCAACTATTAAGCAAGTCATTGTCTTACCTCCACAGTACAATACAGACCCAGAGATTATTGACCCAACAATCATTGTGCCAGAAGGTCCACAAAATGTGGGAAATGTTGTTGCTGTCCCAACAAGGATCACAAATGTCACTGGCACAGGTAGCGATCCCTTTCGTGTAATCTATGTCATCAATGATGTAAATGGAAATTATGTATCACAAAGCGAGCATCCAACGACTATAAATTTGGCACAGGGTCAGACTACGACGATTACGCACGATCTCTTTCTGACAACCGTAGGGGATTATATGGTATCTGTAATCCTTCGGTCTACAGACTACACGCGTGATTTTGACACAGAGGCTAATGCTTTCCCACTTTCCGTGACAACGCGCGCACCAATCACGCTTGACGACCCAGTCTACCGTTTCTGGAGTCCAGTCTATCGTAGTCACTTTTACACTATCTCCCTCACAGAGAGGGATAGTTTAATCCAAAATGATCCGAACTGGACATACGAAGGTGTTGTCTATGATGCCAGCGTCACACAGAAAAGCGGCTTGGTGCCAGTCTACCGATTCTGGAGTGCAGCGTACCGCAGTCACTTCTACACTATCTCCCTCACAGAGAGGGATCGGCTCATCCAAAATGATCCAAACTGGTCATATGAGCGCATAGGATGGTACGTCCACCCACAAGCCTCACCTGGAACGAAGGCAGTCTACCGATTCTGGAGTCCAATTTATCGTAGCCATTTCTTTACGGCGAGTCTCTCAGAGAGAAATAGTGTACAGCAAAACGATCCAAACTGGGTATACGAAGGCATTGCATGGCATGTTGAGTAAGCAAGCAGAGCGCTGTATAAAAATCCACCAGTTTAGGTGGATTTTGTATATTTACAGATAGCATAATTTATGCTAAAATATATTCATTCAGAAATGGGAGATGTGCATGAATATATGTGTATACCACAGAGTACCTCAACAACCAATATACGGAAGCCAACTCTTACCGCTTAGTACATTAAGAGAAAAAGCCCCTGAGATTTATGATGTCCAGCGAAGGAAGTACGAAAGCAGGCAAGAGTTAGAATTAGTCACAATACCCTATCTTGACTGTCTGTGGGGTGACGTGATTTTTATGACGTCAATTCATCCGCGCGTTCTCGTCGATACATTTGCTGCGTATGGCTTCAATCTTAGCGGTGACTATTTCCAGGTTCCAGTAAGGAGTCTTGATTTATCTGCACTGTGCCTGTTGCAGCCACAAATGAAATTACCGACACCGCAGGATTTCTCTCCGTTTAGAGTGAGTGATCTTGAGAGGGAAGTGTCGTGTCAAATGAGGAGATACTTGAAAGAGAATCAAGAAAGCAATGAAGATCCTTTTCTTTTCGCATATTCACAGCATGTGCTGTATCGAGGTAATATCACTATTTCAAGTCTAGAAATAATTTCGATTAGTTCGTAGTCTCTAGAAGCGGAGGCAGGGAAAATAGTAGTTCTAGGTAAAAATATGATGCGGCTTCAGCAGAAGCAGCTGGTGATCGTGGAAAGCGACTGCTCTCAGTAATAAGTACTGGGAGCAGTTTTTTGGTCTCTCATCTAGCTCGCAGGCTTAGCTCTTTGAAAAATGATTCTTCTCGTGACGACAAAGATGGCAATATTAATGAGAAATGCTGTCACGATGAGAAGGAGAAGGCTATTCACAAAAAATGACAGTGGAAAGAGGTGATAGGAGAGGTCGCTCGGCAGCATAAGCCAAAGGTCATTAGTAAAGAGCACATCGTGAAAGATATGCGCCCAAAAAGAAGGAAACACGGGGATAAGTAAGAAGAAGAGTGGTATAAGAAAAAGATTGTATCGTGCTGAGCGGTTTATAGATCGTATGCCTCCACGCTGCGCTTGAGGGTCAGTATGATTACTCCAGAAAGTCAGACAAAGAATGATGGCTATGCAGGCCACAAAGATAAAAAAGGCGCAGTCGTAGATCATGCGCACATCATACATATGGAGAATTTCTTTTTTGCTCCAAAAGTCTTCGTGAAGACTGTCTGCGTGTCGAAAAAAGTTAGTGAGGTTGTAATGTGCTACGGTGACTGTTTCTGCGCCAAGGTAAGATGATATTTGTGCTGTCGTATTGTATGTATACCAGGGTACAAAGTACGCCATCCAGGCGACTGGTAGGTAGAGTGATATATACAATATTGAGAAAGAGATGATGAATTGTGTCATGTCACATTATAGATAGTGAGCTACATCAGGCCAAGTTCTAGTTGCGTCTCCTCACTCATCATGCCTGTGTGCCACGGCGGATCAAATGTGAGGTCGATAGAAATATCTCGTACGCCGTCAATCTTCTTAAGTTCTGTTTCAATATCCTTTTTGATGACATCAAATAATGGGCAACCAATTGTTGTGAGAGTCATGGTAATAAAAACAGTTGCGTTTTTCTTATGAGCGCCATAAATCAAACCCATCTCGGTGATCGGAACATGAATCTCTGGATCATTAATGACACTGAGTGCTTGTATGAGTGAAGGGTCTCTGGTCAGCTTCGGGAGGGTGTCTTGTTCCATAGTATGTGGGAGGTGGCTAACATTGGGACTGTCTGAGATGTTCTCTGTTAGACGATTTGTTCCTCACCGCGCTTTACCTTGATCGCTTGTACGGGACATGCGCGAGCTGCATCGATGATGTTTGCCTCATCTTCTTCACTTGCTGTTGCTTGGACAATAGCTTTCCCTTCGTCATCCAAAGTAAATGTCTTGTCTGCTGGGGGGATGCATGCACTTGCTCCGATACACACGTCACGATCAATCGTGATTTCGATATCATTTACTTGTACTGGTCCTGATGGGTTTGCTTCTTCGAGTAGTTGAGTCATGATTTTCATTTAAGATTTAGATTCGTCGATATTTTTATAGTATGCTCGATGCGCTGTTTCAAGCGCAAGTAGGCCACATTTCATGCGATTCATGCTTAGCTCTACGCCGAGTATTTCTAGAATATCATCTTTTGTGAGGTTTTTCAAAGTGTTGGCAGGTTTTCCCTTTACATGTTCCGTGAGCATAGATGCAGCGGCTTGTGATATAGCGCAACCTTGTCCATGAAAGGAGATGTCTGTGATCGTGTCATGGTCGATGATGAGATCGATGCAGATCTTATCTCCACACGTCGGATTGAATCCGCAGTGCGTATGTGTTGGGTCTTTAAGTTCGCCATTGTTAGATGGCTCATGATAGTGCGCGAGTATTTCTTCTTGATAGATGTTCATACTTTTTGTCCTTTGGATGGTTTGCAAAGTATTTTTCGTGCGATCTCGAGCCCATCCACAAGATGATCAATGTCTTCTCTCGTATTGTGCAGTCCAATGCTTATGCGCGCGGTAGCTGGGACATCCATGTGTTGGATGTGCAGTGGCATGGCACAGTGATTGCCTGCGCGCAGAGCAATGTTTTTCTCAGTGCTTAGAATGCTTGCGATATCATGTGGATGCATATTATCGACGGTAAAGCTTATAACACCTGTACGGATCTTTTCATCCTGAGGTCCATATATTGTCAGATCATCTATCAATTTTAATTGTTCTAAAGCATATTTTGTGAGCTCTTTCTCATGATCAGTAATTGTACTAAATCCTATAGACTGAATAAAGTCAATCGCTGAACCCATGCCAATCACACCAGCGATATTTGGAGTACCTGCTTCAAGTCTCTGCGGAAGATCTTTGTATATCGTCTGTTCATGTGTAACCTCTGCGATCATCTCACCACCAAACAAAAATGGCTCTACCTTCTCTAGGTGTTTGCGCTTACCCCACAGTATACCAGTACCAGTAGGCCCGTATATTTTATGACCACTAAAAGCGAGGAAATCACAATCAAGCTGTAAAACATCGATTGGTACATGAGCAGCAGCTTGTGCTGCATCAACAACAATTATAATGTCTGGGTTGATATCACGTGCTATTGCAATTATTTCGCGTACTGGATTAATTGTCCCCAATACATTTGAGATGTAGGGTAGGGCCAGAATAGTTGTCTTCTCTGTCAGTATCTCCGTAAGATGTGTGAGATTGAGGGTGTAATCATCTGAAAGATCAATGACAGAGAAAGTACCTTCTGGATAGTGTGTAATAACGTGTTGCCAAGGCACAAAGTTCGCATGATGATCCATTGCTGTCACAACAATATGAGGTCCGTGCGCACGATTTATATCATCAGTCAGTGTAGAGATGCTACTACTAATCATGTTGATGCTGTGCGTTGTACCTGCTGTAAAGATAATCTCTTGGACATCTTGAGCACCAATCAATGCACGGCACTTCTCGCGCACAGCCTCATACACTTTGGTCGCAGTCTCGGCATTGCTGTAAATACCACGAGAGACGTTACTGCGATATTGCGTATAATATCTTTCCATCGATACCAGAACATTTGTGGGTGTGAGCGATGTTGCAGCGGTATCCAGATAGATCAGCGTCGGGTCATGTGTACACTGCGGAAAGTAATGAGAAAGTTTCGTATTCATATATAGTGCACTATATTGCGCATAACACCTCCTGTCAATGGAAGATGATGATGAATTTGTAAAGTAGACTTTACATTATGAGGTGATATTGCTAAAATATGTATATTGATATAGTAAGTATTATTTTATGAAGAGAAAAGCGGCATATCTCGTTCTGGGGATACTTGGTGGCCTTGTGACATTCACACTATACAGTGAGTTTGCTTCTAAGTTTTCTGGAACCAAGGATGTGACACTACAGGAGAAGAGGGATCTTGATTTGAGTTCCTACGAAACAGCAATTTTTTCTGGCGGATGCTTTTGGTGTACGGAAGCAGATTTTGAAAAAACAGATGGAGTGATTGAGGCGATTAGTGGCTACACAGGTGGGCACACAGTAAATCCAACATATGAAGAGTCTAATACGGGTACCACCGGACACCGCGAGGCAGTGCAAGTCTACTATGATCCTGACATAGTAAAATACAAACAGCTACTAGATGTTTTTTGGCGTCATCATGATCCACGTGATGCAGGGGGCTCATTTGGTGATCGCGGTCCACAGTATGCAAGCGCTGTATACTACAAAGACACCTTGCAAAAAGACATCATTGAGGGGTCGATTCGCGATCTTAGTAATGAGTCGAATTTAGGCGCACCAATCGAAACGATTATTGAGCAAGAGAAGATCTTTTACGTAGCAGAAGACTACCATCAAGATTACTATCTGAAAAATCCATCACGCTATAAGATATACCGTGGTGCATCTGGGAGAGATCGATATGTCGAGGACGTGTGGGGTAACGAGCTTGTAAGAGCACAAGCGCATGCAGGCGGCAATATGGCAAAAAAAGATCTGATGAAAAACAAGCAAATGAGCAAGAAAAAAAATCCATACTATATAGAAGGACGAGACAAACCCGTTTTTTCACTTGACTATACAAACTACAAAGAACCTTCCGACGACGAGATGCGTGAGAAATTAACTGATGTGCAGTACAAAGTAACGCGTCACGAGGGTACAGAAAGACCTTTTCACAACCCATACTGGGATAACAAGGAACCAGGTATTTATGTGGACATTATTTCTGGAGAACCGCTATACTCCTCAAAAGATAAGTATGATTCTGGCACAGGCTGGCCAAGCTTTTATAAACCAATTGCAGAGGGTGTTGTGACGGAACATGAAGACCGGAAACTGCCGTGGGAGGTGCGGACAGAAATTCGCAGTGCAATCGCTGATAATCACATCGGGCATATCATATTAGATGGACCAGAATGGAATGATCGGATTCGACACTGCATGAATAGCGCGGCACTGCGTTTTGTGCCTGTATCAGAGCTAGAGGCACAAGGATATGGGAATTTCACTGACCTCTTCCGCTAGGTGAGCGATATGAAGGCGGTGAGAATTACAATTGTACTTTTTGTGTCGAGTATGGTATGATTATGCCATTAAATCGTTAGAGAAAAAAATATGAAGAAGTCATTTATGGCTCTTTTGACAGTCGTTGTCTTGGCTGGCTGTGGTGCAGTTGATCAGGCTGCAGATGTAGCAGGAGACGCTGCTGGAGCAGTTGTTGAGACAGCGGGAGACGCTGTAGAGGCAACAGCTGATGTAGCAGGAGACGCTGCAGGTGCAGCAATGGACACAACAGCTGATGTAGCTGGTGGTGTAGCTGATGTAGCAGGAGACGCTGTAGAAGCAACTGGTGATGTTGCTGGAGCGGTAGTAGATACAGCGGGAGACGCGATGGAAGCGACAGCTGATGTAGCAGGAGACGCTGCTGGAGCAGTAGCTGACACAGCAGTAGACGCTGCAGGTGCAGCAATGGACAAGACCGGTGAAGCTATGGAAGCAACTGGTGATGCTATGGAAAAGACTGGTGAAAAAATGATGGATGCAGATGGACATTCTGCAAACTAAATAAACAAATCGTTTAACTTTAGTTTCATCTCAAAAAAACTCCGCATATGCGGAGTTTTTTTTCATTTCTTGTTGTGTGGAGTATCGGTAAATCTTTTGAAGAGTTTGACCTAGCTAAGGTAGGGTTGCCTGTTGAACGCGTTGCAAGAATGAATGACTCTTCATCCTATGTCGCCAAAGAAATTCCACAATTAAGTGTGTGACTCGGTAGTAAAATCTACTGCATATTATCACAAAGAAGTTCTTACTAAAACACTCAACTTTTGTAAAGTTGAGTGTTTTATCTTAGCTTTATACTGAAATAGCTAGAGCGTGAATGTGCAATCTGCTTTTGGTACTTTTTCTTGTAATTGCGTGCGGAGGTCCTCAAGGAAGCCATGAACAAGGAGGTTTTGTGCATTTTCTATACTGAGGCCACGGGACATAAGGAAGTCAGTATGCTCTTTGTTAATGTGCGCAATAGTTGCTGCGTGAGTGCATCGCACATCCGCAGGAAGAATTTCTAGTTGAGGTCGTGCCGTGACATGTGCATGGTCTGAGAGGAGGATGTTGCGGCTTTCTAGTGAGGCATCAGTTCTGGTTGCTTTCTTGATGAGGTGAATCATGCCTTCGTAATAAAAACGTGATGCGTCATTAAAAACGCCCTTAATCATGATGTGACTTTGCGCACCTGGAGCTGTATGTTTTTGTTTTGTGGTAAGTCTATAGATATCCTGGTCCTTGCCAGTATAGAGACCATATACATAGACCTCTGCCTTTTCATGGGCAACAGTAAAAGAAAATTCTGCAGAGATATTTGTAAAATAATAAACATGCACACCTGGAGAGGTGATGCGAAAGTTTTTTTTCTTGCTATTTGTGATATTGTGGTAGTGCATTGCAGTGATATGTGATTTCTGTGATATAACTTCTAATCAGCATTATTCTTCTAGCCGATACTATCTTCCATTTCCATATTCACAAGACGATAAAGCTCGAGTGAGTATTCGAGAGGGATTTCTTTGGTGACCTCATCAATGAACCCATTGACGATCATACCACGTGCCTGGGCTTCATTGAGACCGCGACTCATTAGTGTAAAGAGCTTGGCCTCATCGATTTTTTCAACACTTGCCTCATGCTCGGTTTGTGTCTCTTTCTCTTGGACGGTGATCGTCGGAAATGTATCTGACTCAGAAACATCATCTAGTAGAAGAGCATCACATTGCACATAGCTTTTGGATCCATGAGCTCCCGGTGCGATATGCACAAGGCCTCGGTAGCTACTGGTGCCAGTATTCATTGCAATCGATTTGGAAATGACGCGAGATGTCGTATTGGGTGCCAAGTGCAGCATTTTACTACCTGCATCTTGTACTTGGTTTTTGCCAGCCATAGCGATGGAGAGCACTTCGCCAGATGCGCCCTTTCCAACGAGATGAACTGCTGGATATTTCATCGTAACCCCAGATCCAATATTGCAATCAACCCACTCTACACGAGCATCTTCATGTGCGATTGCTCTTTTGGTAACGAGGTTATAAATATTGGTACTCCAATTTTGCACTGTTGTGTAGCGAACAGTTGCACCTTTTTTGGCAATAACCTCTACAACAGCACTATGAAGGGAATTCGTCGAGTAAATTGGTGCTGTGCAGCCCTCCATATAATGTACATTGCTGCCTTCCTCTGCGATAATGAGCGTTCTCTCAAACTGACCAAAGCGTTCTGTGTTGATGCGGAAGTATGCTTGTAGAGGCATGGATACGGTAACACCTTTGGGCACGTAAACAAATGAGCCACCACTCCATACAGCGCTATTAAGAGCCGCAAACTTATTGTCACTTGCTGGTATGACCGTCGCAAAGTATTCTTTGACAAGCTTTGGATACTTCTTGACTGCCGTGTCCATATCACAAAAAATAACACCTTGTTTGGTGAGCTCTTTCTGTACACTTTCATAGACAACCTCACTTTCGTATTGAGCGCTAACGCCTGCAAGCCAATTTTTTTCATGCTCTGGGACGCCGATACGGTCATAGGTCTCCTTAATTTCTGTGGGAAGATCCTCCCATGACCGCCCTTGTTCTTTGGTGGCGCGGAGGAAGTAGACGATATCATCAAAGTCAATCATGCTGAGATCTGCGCCCCATTGCGGCATCTCTTTTTCCAGGAATGTGTCATATGCTTTCAGGCGGAAATTACGAATCCATGCCTTCTCTTTCTTGTAGGAAGAGATGGCCTCAACAGTTTCTCGATTAAGGCCGCGATCTGTTTTCACGTCAAAAACCTCTGGCATTGCAAAGCTATGCTTATCCGGTGTCAGCTTGGTCGTATCAAGTCGTGGTGGCATACGGTAGTGCTAAAAGGAATGAGTAGAAGCATTTTATCACGTATTAAGTTCTTTATCCAGAATCTACAAGGTGTGAGGATGTGGCATAATAAATCTATGAGGATTAAAGAAAATACATATGTCTGATTTAAAAACGAAGCCCAACAAGAACAGGAGCATCACAAAACTCATCGCAGAAGTGGGGAATGATCGTCGGCGTCGTGACGCACAGATGGTTTATGATCTGATGAAGAAAATCACGGGTGAGAAGGGTGTGATATGGGGTGAGAGTATTGTTGGATTTGGGACATACACGTATAAACGTTCAACTGGGAAGAAATATGAATGGTTTGCAGTTGGTTTTTCACCACGAAAATCTGCGCTAGTAATCTACAGTGTGCCATGCACCAAAGACTTCAAGAAATTGGTTGCGCAACTCGGTAATGTGCGGTCTTCTGTGAGTTGTATTTACATCACAGATTTTGAGAAGGTTGATGCGAAAGTCTTAGAAAAAATTATAAAAAATTCCTTCGGTGCACAATAAGGAGGTGACTAATAAAAAACCACTAGCTCAGCGCTAGCGGCAAAATCTACTGAGGTTATTTGCGGTTGCAGTAGAATTAGATTTTCTCAAAGCCTTCTTTCTCAATTCTTTTGGCAAGTGTCGCATCACCCGTCGCAGCAACTGTACCTTCTTTGATAATGATTGTCTCATCGGGTTTTAGGTATTTCAAGATACGATTATAGTGTGTGATCATGATGATCGTTTTATCTGTATTTTTGATAAACTTCTTCAAGAAAGACGCAATCGTCTTGAGGGCATCAACATCTACACCAGTATCAATCTCATCGAGAAGGATATAGCGCGGATCAAGGATTGCCATCTGTAAAACTTCTATCTTCTTTCGCTCACCTCCACTTAAGCCTTCATTGAGAGATCGCTTGAGAAGCTCTTCTGGAATGTTGAGTTCTCCAGCGATGACATCGATACGTTTTTTGAGATCGCGCGCTGAAACGTCTGCAAAATCTGAGCGATCCTTGGTAGCGGCTCGCAAAAGACCAAATACTGTCACGCCAGGTATTTCTAAAGGGGATTGCATTGAGAGAAAGATGCCATGTCCTGCCCGCTCATTAGGAGCAAGGTTTTTGATGTTACGCTTCTTTTCTTCTTCTGTGAGCATGAGCTTGGACTTGCTCGCAAGTTTGAATGCAGGATCACCCATGATGGTGCGCGCAAGCGTTGATTTGCCAGAACCATTTGGGCCCATGACTGCGTAGATGTGTCCCGGCTTAAATGTGAAGTTTACATCACTCAGGATGGTTTTACGGACGCCTTCCTCGGCGACTTTGACGGTAAAATCTTGTAGCTGAATCATAGGGTGGGTACGTAACGTGAAACTGATATGTGAACTACCAGCAACACAAGTGTAATGAATTATGTGTGCCTAGTATAGCATCTGCTCTGTAGTTGGTAAACGATAAGGAGTGAGCGCGGTGAAGTGTGGTATTTTTTGCTACAATAGGTGGATGAACAATGAACTGATAAGCGCTCTGATTGAATACGGTTATGTCATCATGTTTTTCATGATGATCATCGAGGGGCCGATTGTGACACTTGCAGCGGCTTTTCTCGCATCGCTTGGACACTTTTCGCTTGGATGGGTGTTCGCTTTGTCTGTTGTAGGTGACCTCGCGGGGGATGTGCTATGGTATGGCATTGGCAGGCAATGGGGACGCACCTTTATTTTGCGGTATGGACGGTATATCGGCGTATCAGAAGATCTTATCCATAAGGTTCAAAAAACTTTTCATCGCCATGGGAGTAGGGCCGTCTTGGCAGCAAAATCTACAACAGGCTTATGTCTGGCGACATTTATTGTAGCTGGCATGGTGCATATGCCACTCAAGAAATTTCTAGGAGCCGCCTTCTTGGGTGGGATTTTTTGGACAACATTTCTGGTGTGTGTGGGATACTTTTTTGGTGCTGCCTTTGAGAAAATTGCTCAGTATATTTCATGGGCTGGCTGGCTGATAGGTGGCGTAGCCTGTGCAACGATTGTGATGATTGGTGTGTACAGAAAGAAAAACGCACATAGAATGCTAGAAAAAAACATGCTAAATAACTAACGAAAAATGAGGTCTGACAACAGGGTCAAAATGAAGGGAGGGATTTTATAGGTAAAGTCTTGACAGTTTTTGTTAGAGCAGTACAATAAGTGAAGAAGTAATTAGCACTCTAAGTGTTTGACTGCTAATTGCTGATAAAGATAAATTCAGTATTAAAGTGAAAAATATGTCAAAACAAATCGCATTTGGTGCCGACGCTCGTAAGCGCGTTGTCTCAGGTATCAATCAAGTGGCAGATGCTGTGAAAGTAACCATCGGACCAAAAGGTCGTAATGTCCTCCTGGAGAAGGGCTACGGCGCACCTGTCGTCACAAATGATGGTGTCTCAATTGCAAAGGAAATAGAGCTGGCTGACAAATATGAGAATATGGGAGCAGAGCTCATTAAGGAGGTTGCAAATAAGACAAATGACAACGCAGGGGATGGGACGACAACAGCAACTGTGATGACACAAGCTGTTATTGCTGAGGGTATGAAGTTTGTGGAAACTGGCATTAATCCAATCGGTATTCGTAAAGGTCTTGAGGCTGCAAAGGAAGATTTGATCACAACACTCAAAAAGAATTCCAAAAAAATCGCAAAGTCTAGGGAGATGGCACAAGTCGCGTCAATCAGCGCAGAGAGTGAGGAGATGGGAGATATGATCGCAACAGTTATGGATCGCGTTGGCAAGGACGGCGTAATCACTGTCGAGGAAGCGCAGACAGTAGGGCTTTCTTATGATGTTGTTGAAGGCATGCAATTTGATAAGGGCTACATTTCACCGTACATGATTACAGACGCCAAGAGTCGGAAAGCTGAGTTGAAAGACCCAGCAATTCTCTTAACAGACAAAAAGATTAGCTCAGTTGATGAGATTCTTCCGATACTTGAAAAACTTGCAAGTAGCGGTAAAAAGGAGTTGGTTATTATCGCAGAGGATATTGATGGCCAGGCGCTTGCAACGCTGATCGTTAATAAACTTCGTGGCGCATTGAATGTCTTGGCGATTAAGGCGCCGGAATTTGGTGATGCTAAAAAAGACACACTTGATGATCTTGCTATTGTCACAGGTGGTACTGTGATCGCGGAAGACAAAGGAATGAAGCTAGAGGAGGCAGAGCTCGATATGCTTGGGAGCGCTGCAAAAGTAGTAACGACAAAAGACCACACAACAATTGTCGATGGTTCTGGATCAAAGAAATCAATTACTGATCGTGTTGCGCAGATCGAACGTTTAGCAGCAGATGAATCATCAAGTTATGAGCAGACAAAGCTACAAAAGCGCGCTGCAAAACTTTCTGGTGGAGTCGCTGTGATCCGTGCTGGAGCTGCAACAGAGACAGAGATGACATATACAAAGCACAAGCTTGAAGATGCGCTTGCTGCAACAAAGGCTGCTGTAGAAGAGGGTATCGTTGCTGGTGGTGGCACAGCTCTTGCAAAAGCTGCTGGTAGCCTTGCAGACAAAAAGCTGGGTGATGACACAGAATTTAACGCTGGCTACAAAGCTTTGCTTGCTGCTGCACTTGCGCCACTTACACAAATCGCTGTGAATTGTGGTGAGATGGATGCAGGCGTTGTGAAAAATGAGGTTGTTAATGGCAAGGGAGGAAACTTTGGATACAATGCAAAAGATAATGTCTTTGAAAAAGACATGATGGCAGCTGGAATCATTGACCCACTCAAGGTAACGCGTACAGCACTAGAAAACGCAGTCTCTGTAGCATCAATGCTTCTGACAACAGAAGTTGCGATCACAGATGAGCCAAAGGATGACGCAGCAGATGCTGCTGCAGCAGCTGCAATGGCCGGTATGGGCGGCGGCGGTATGCCAGGCATGGGTGGCATGATGTAGTCCAATCCTCGGCCTGCTTAATCTATAGAGCAAGCAAAAAAAGAGCAAGTAAGAAAGCCTCGCGATTACCGCGGGGCTTTTTGTTTGCTGGATCTCACACATGATCATTTTTTATAGATTATCGTGCATTCTATGATATTAAAAATATATTGACAAATAGTTATTTTTATGATAATATGAGATGTTAGTTTTTCTAACATTCTGATCGTTTACAGCTACTTACAAGGGGTGACAAGATAGTGAACTATAAAAGTACAGATAGTGGTACGGCTCAACTACAAGCCATGTCATTCAAGGGCGTGGTGGATGATGAGGAAATCTATGCAAAAGCAGTTCTGATCGGCATAATGTTTGTTGTATTCAAGCTGCTCGAATCAACTGGGGGTTACGAGGGATTTTTTAAGATTTTCTACTTAGTATCACGTGATTTTTTTGGGGGTGTGCCTGGCATTTTCTTGATGCATTTTGCTCATGATGAGCAGTCGCACTTTTATGGCAATGTGCCATTTCTGTTTAGCTTATTGGTTCTGCTTGGATATGTTTCCAACGACTTCAAGAGAGTCTTGTTGTGGATTGCACTCATGTCGGGGACATTTATCTGGTGGGGATATTCCAATGTGGTTATAGTTGGTGCGAGTGCTGTGATATTTGGACTTTTTGTCTATATACCGCTGAAGGTTGTTTTTAACCTTGAGCTATACATTGCGCTAAAGACCAGTCAATACATAGAGGTGAAAAGGTCTTTGCTTCGCAAGAAGGTGTCTATCATGATCATCACTTTTGTTTTGTTTGTCGTCTATCAAGATGTGATACATAATGGCATGCCTGGAAACGAGCTAGATCTATCTGTACTTGCAGATGCATTTAAGGGTCTGTTCTATGGATTGCCAACACCTGATTCACAGCAAACAGCTTCTGGTAAAATAATTGGAAAATGGGCCCATGCTTATGGCGCTCTCGCTGGTCTGATTGTATTTTTTTGTGAGTCTGTGTGTGGCGTGATAAGGCTGCGGAAAAGTCAGGAGTAAAGAGGTTTCGTTGTATGGGACAGTAGGTAAAAACCTACTGTCCTTTTATTGACATAAATATATAATTGACATATTTAAATATTCATACTATAATATATTGTGACATTTTGTCACAAAGTTCATTAAACTGATTTCTGGAGGTTATAGTGTTTAAAAAAATAGCAAACACACTCCAGAGGAGTGTGTGGTTTATATCTGAGGTAGTCTACATCGCACTTTTCCTTTTCTGGAAATTGTGGTTTGTGGTTATGTGCTGCGCCTTGTCTGCTGTGCTAATGCAGGCTGTAGGGGCAGACGTAATCGTTGCACCAATCATGAAGGTTATTGCAGCATTTAAATTCGCACTCATTGATCCGTTTGTGGCGTATGCTTTGAAGATGCTCGTAGCAGGTAAATCCTTAGTGGTTGGTTTTAGTGGTGTGATCATCTCAGGTGTGAAAAACGTGATCCTACTGACAGGCATTCACCATCTCTTTGGTGAGGCAAAAGTGTGGATTTTCAAAAAATCTGGTCGGTTAGTCACACGATTCTTCCTGACACAAGCAGCGAAACGTGTTTTCATAGCTTTTATAGGTACGCTCTTTCGTGGTGTTGAGCGCAAAATCTTGCGACAACTACCACTTGTCGTGCAGAGCTATATTCGTCAGATTCACATTGTAGACCGTTCTATAAAGTGGTGGAGCAGAGCGGGTGAGCGAGCAAAGAGGCTTGTGTATGGACTCATCTTGTGTGTCATACTTGTCCTCTTTGGGCATTATAAGCTCGGCATCTATATTTTGCTTTTTGATCTTGTGTGGGAGGTAGTCTTGAAGGCTTTCTCAGTGATTGCCTGGGCATGGCGCCTGATCTTACCTGTGATTTTGCACTTTGTGCCAAATGCGCTCATTGTGGCCATGGGTAAAGTGAGTGAGTTTATCACGCGTGTCATGGTGCCATATGTAATTCATGATGCGCGCGTCTACTACGGCAGATTACTTTTGCGCATCGTAAAGGCAAGGATGTATAAGTACTTTCGCAAGCGCAAGAATCCAGTGCGCGTCTACGCTACCAAGATCATCCCGACCATCGTACAGGAAAAGTGGCGGGCATATATTGCATCGTCCAAAAAAAACTAAGACCCTTCAATTGGAAGGGTCTCTTTTAATGCCACAAAAAATCAGCTACGTGCCACGTCGCAAAGCAAAAGGGCTACGTACATGTACGTAGCCCTGTGGGCGAGTGGGGTTTATTTACCCCAGAACTTTACTCTTTCCTTAATTCGAGTAAATGTGCCAGGTGTATTATCAAAAGGTGTATCTTGTGAGTCCGCTCCCTTCACAGATTCTTCCTTGATGACCTGGCATTCCTGTCCAACGCTTCTCTCCAAAACAGAGATCGCAAATGCTTCTTTTGCACCGGAAATCTTCCAGTTGCCGTCATCAGCTTTTGTGAGTGAGAATTTCTCCTCACGGTTCTCTTTGTCGGCAAATGCGATGGCACCTTCTCTGGGTGTGAACAGGTCAACTGAGAACGACTGTTTATCACCGCTACTCGTAGAGGTGATACGCGTATGAAACGTCCTGTCTTCACCGTCATCATACGGATCAACTGTGACAACACATCCATCACTGCTTGCCATCTTGTAGACGGACTCAATGAGATTGTCCTGTGCTGTTGCCATACGTGCAGGTTTGTTGGTGATGAAGGTATATCCTCCAAAAGCGAGCAGCAATGCGAGCGCCAAGGCGCCGATGCGCCGCCAACTAGTGAAAAGCTCTCTCAAGCGTTTGCCTACTTCAGAAAGCATTGGCCCAAGCAGCTTATCTAGAAAGCCAAAAATATGTGCGATGACTGATTTGATCGCCTCATCAAAATAGAGGTAGACAGCCAGCATCACAAGTATAACAAGTACCAAAGCCATTGGGTTTGTGAACAACAATTTCACAATGCCAAAAAAGCTAAAGTCGTATCCCATAAGTTTCCCCTGATATTTGGATATAGAATTTTTAAAATACTCAAATTAATTATAACACACAATATAGATAAAGTCAAATTTACATTTTCATATTGTATTTGACAATAAATATAAAGTATGATATAAATATTTTGAACTTTAACAAAGTGATTTTACAGTGTACTCCTAATAAGAAAGATAGCATTTTCAATTTGCATTATTACGTGATATTTCACCAATAATTTACAGACCGGGAGGTCGAATGAAAGGTATAACACAGAAGGCGACACAGAAAGCAACACAGAAGGTAACAGATTTGAAGAAAAAATTCGACTGGAAGCAGATCGGATTTGCAGCTCTCATTTTGCTGTCAATGGCAGCCTACTCGCTTATAGCAAAGTGGCTACTACTGCCTCAGGTCTTAGATCTTGTGGCGTTGATTGCTGCAGTGATTGCTGCGGCAATATTTGTGCCATATTTGCACAGAATTATCGTTGTAACTGTGTTGACATTTGGTTTGGCGTGGGTTATGAGTCTTTTCACCAAGCCGCTTGGAATTATTGGTTTTGCGTTAGCTGTGTGTGGCATTATTTGTGCATATTGGTTGAAGCTAAGAACGTGGCCATTTGTGAAAGGTCTGCAGAACTCTCAAATCGACAAAAGACTTGCTGCAAATACACACCTTTGGTATGTTGCTACAGCATTGATGGTTGTAATATCACTCATCCAACCAGCAAGAATGACATTGCCAGTTTTGCAGCAAAAGCACTACAATCCACCTGGGGCCATAACAAAAAGTACTTTTACGACGGCAGAAGCTTCGTTTACTGTTGAGCGTAATAGTGAAGACGTGGTTATCGACATCCCTCGCTCACGACTATGGACTTTTCTCGGGAAAGTTGATAAACCAGAGCAGATGCAAGGGATTGAAAATGCTCCTTTCGGGAGCTATACATGGGAAGTCGGTAAGTGGTACGATGTTGATTGGGGTTTCCAGCCAAAGGTCGTGCGGTACGAAAAAATTAAGCCACCAACATGTCTCGATGGTATATCCGTAGGCCAAGAGGTTCCTATCATCACTATAAAAACAGAAGAGGGATTTGATTTCCAGGGATTTAAGTGTCCTGATGGAACTCTTGTAAAATAGACGTAAATGGGGTCTGTAGCATTGCTGCAGACCCTTGCTTTATTTAAAAATTTGTGATATAATATATAGTTCGAATATGAACATCTGTTGTTTAACAATAATATCAGGAGAAAAATTATGGCTCTAAATGTTGGCCAAGCTCTCGTTTTTATAAAAGTTGCTGGCACGATTTTGAAACTTCCATTGGTTCAATTTGGTGTTGAGGCAAAAAAAGACCTTGAAAACCAGATGGATGAATATGGAGAATTAATGAAGCGAGGTGAAGTTGAAAAAGCCAAGCAAGTACGTTCCAAGATGCAACCAAATATTAACATGACCGTCTGGCAAGATGTTAAGTGGTCAGTTCGTGGCCTATGGCAAAATATGTTTAATTTTCGTTTGCGTAAGATACTGTATGGGATAGTCTGTTGGCCGATCCTGGGTGCAGCGATATACTACTCGACTCTGTGGGCACTCGACAACAAGTTGAAGTTTGTTATATACACTGTTATTCTCACAGCAATTACATTGCTTTATTTCAAGTGGAATCATCCAAGAGTTCAAGTGGTAAAAGATCGCCTCAAGCCAGAGATCATGCCGGCATGGAGTTGGTTTGAAGGCTTGGTATTTTCTCTGCGAAATCAGGGTAGAGAGCTAGATCGGTCTGGAATAGACGGCCCACTTATAATTTTCTACAAAAAAATGAAGGAAATTTATGAGAGAGTGATGGGTAAAAAGTCAGCTGACGTAAGCGATGTCGAAACATAACACAACATAAGGAGATTTATGTGGATAGTAGCAAGAATAAGATCTCTGCGTACTGTGGAGAACTGTATGAGGCAGCGCGTGATTTACTGAGCGCTGCTCTTGGCTGGCTATACCTATTGATTGCACATGGATTTGAAGAATTGCTAGATCTCATCATGAGTATAGCACTTTGGATCCTTGGCGGTTTATTGTTACGCTGGCGCGCTATAGAGAGTAGGGTTGTTGTGGCGACGGCTGGATTTATCCAGCCACGACGCTTTCGCATCCTGCTGATCCTTGGCGCTGAGATGGTTTACTTTCTCATTTACTGGGAAAAGGTCATGCAATCGTATGGCAAAACCTTTGCACTGATTGCACCGATTCTTGGTGTAATTAGTTTGCTGTCATCAGGAGGAATTCTCGTCTTCCTGAGTAAGATCTTTGTCTTGCTAAAGGCATCGATTAGCACGATCTGGACTGTTGCAAAAATTGTGTTCCTTGGAACTTCTGTGAAAACAATTACCATTGCATCTGCCCTTGCTAGTTATAACAAGCTAGAGGCAGAAAACAGTTGGCTCAAAGAGCAGAGAGAGTCGGTGAAAGCATGGGCAAAGATGCGCCCAAAGGCTATGTTTGTAGCATGGCTAAAGTGGGGCGTTATTGACTGCTTGCTATCACTCATCATCATTATGCAAATTTTGCCAGTGTTAATCGTGTACTTTATCGTAGAGGGTATTTTCAAAATTCTTTTTACGAAGCAGGTTGTTGCACGATCGGTGAAGTTTTTGTGGAAGAAGGTCAAACGACCGCGAGTAGCTTTTGTTTCCGCGATTATGTCGATCTTTGCATCCGTGACCCCCATACACGTGAAGGCGTGGTGGGAAAAGACTGAGCCAAGGCGCAATGAAATCAAGGTTATCGCCTTGGAAGCAATCCGTCTGCGATTAGAAAATCGTAGTAAGCAGTCGTGAGGAGTGTGCTATGGTTCTTGGCTCACTTTTTGCGCGGAGTACTTGCAGTATTTGTGCTCACTGCCATTCTCTTGATCGTTATCTAAAACGAGCCCCACCCTAAACCAGGGAGGGGCTTTTTAATTTGACAAAGTTTTATTAATAATGTATAAATAAGTGTTGCAAATAAACTGTCATCCGACAAAAACGCAACAGCAACTTAACAGGAGATTACCAATAATGTTGAACGGTATTATATACCTTTTTATATCCGTATCGCCAATTTTGGGCATGGCGGCGGTTATCGCAATCGCACTATTTTTCATCAAGAAAAAAGGTGGTATGCAAGAAGTTCTGCCGGAAAGCGCAAAAACTATTTTCGCTGACATAAGCGGTGGGAATCGAGCATGGTCTCATCGGCTAGGGGGTTTATTTGTTGCCTGGTGCATAATCATACTCTGTGCGTGGGGTAGCGGCCTGGTCAATAGCGTTCTGCTCCCGCTGATTGCCATACTTGCTATTGGCTACTTGTTACTCGTACTCTTGTGCGTAGACCGATTTACACTAACAAATCAATCAACAAGTGCGGCAGTCAAAGCTGGGAAAGATGGTGTCGGTATCATTGAGTCTGTCCAATTGATTATATCTGGCATGATAGCTGGCGGAACTCTTATGGTACAAATGAAGTGGTCTCAAGCAATGCTGATCGGCCTCATGGCACAAGTAATTATCGTTTTCTTTGCAATTGCGCATCAAAAGTTCTTTGGCAAAGACTTGTTGCAAAAAACAAAAGATGACTGCATGAAGACAACGATAGTTTTCGCCGCAGATCTGGCGTTTCTTGGTGTGGCATTATTTGCAGCTGTAATTGGTGGAGCTGCAATTACCGGTGGCGAAGGTCAAGGATTGGTGACATACATGTGTATGGCAGCCATCGCTGCGACCATTCTCCTTGGTGCGATACGAATTCTATTCCATTTTGGAAATAAGGTATTCGCCGGAGAAGAGGTGAGTTTAAGCGATCTGGATCAGGATAGCGCAAAGAAGATCATGGAGGCAAATTTAGAAGATGTCGAAATGTCTACCGTAACGTTACAATCCTATGTAAAAGTTGGATTGGCAATTTTGGTCTGCGCATCTCTGTTGAGTCTCAGTCCGGCTACAGCAAAAAAAGTTGAGACTGACAACGCTACGCAGGAGGAAGTGATCAGTAAATAGGTCAAACGAGGTAGGGAGTAGTGAATATCAGGGCGGTCCAAATGGGCTGCCCTGATTAATTTTATGTACTACGGTGAGCAATTCACTTCAAAAACGATATTTACCAGCTGGAGACCAAGATGGCTAAGTTTAACTTTTATGGCAAAGAAAAGTTACGTATAAGCACTGGATCATATGTCGGTTCGAGGTACAGAGCCCAACCCGATGGGTTGGACCAAGAACAGGTAAATTAGTACGAAAAGATAGGAAGTTCCAAATCAAGATCGGAAGTGATCAGTATTTATCTATTGACGAACGCCAAGACACCTATGCACACGCAGTAGAGGAGTGTGTGTAAAATTCTGTTGAAATGTCGCACACAACAATGTGCGGCATTTTTCTATATTAAGAGGATATTTATGGTGTATAATATAAATACATTATAGATACAAAAATTAAAAGACAAGATGATGGTTGAGTGGAAGTACTTAAGCAGTATCCTTGTCATAATGACGTACAATGAAAGTTGATAATACGCAGCTTTATGATTACTTGCGTAACAATAAGGTGATTGATGAGGCAACGCTTAAGCCTCTTTTCTCGCAAGCACAGAAAACAAACATTCAGCTCGCTGATATTCTCCTGAAAGAAGGTATCTTATCAGAGGCTGACTTGACAAGTGCAAAAGCGCAGATGTTTGGCTTTGCATTTATTGACTTGTCCAAAACAGACATCCTTGAAAAAACTCTACAAATTGTACCAGAGCAAATAGCAAAGAAGGCAAATGTTGTTGCTTTTGCCAAAAAAGGCAAAGAGCTAAGTGTGGCAATGGTCAATCCAGAAGATTTGCAAACAATCGATTTTTTGCGCAAAAAAACTGGCCTAAAAATCGTCGTGCATATTGCAACCGCATCTGATATTCGTGAAATATTACAGCAATACCAAAAAGACATCAATGCAGAGTTTGGTGACCTGCTCCAGGGCGAGTCAGATGCACAAGGCGATGAGGACTTGGCACAGATTGCGGAAGATTTACCGATTGTACGCATTGTAGACACGCTTGTGAAGCATGCGATTTTGCAGGGTGCATCCGATATTCATATTGAACCACTCGAAAAAACAATCATCGTTCGCTATCGCGTCGATGGTATGTTGCGTCAGGCGATGAGCCTTCCAAAAACAACAGGAGCAGGTATTGTAGCGCGTATCAAGGTCCTTGCAAGCTTGAAACTAGATGAGCACCGCTTGCCGCAAGATGGTCGCTTTAAGCTTGAAACAGATGAATATAAAATCTCCTTTCGTGTGAGTATCCTTCCAGTGTTTGATGGAGAGAAAATCGTTATGCGTTTGCTCGATGAGGGATCGCAGGGTCTCACGTTAGAAAAAATGGGTCTCTTTGGTGAGGCGCTTGAAGCAATTCAGCGCGAAATCAATAAGCCAAATGGAATGATTCTAGTTACCGGGCCAACAGGTTCTGGTAAAACAACAACGCTCTATACTGTGCTTGATATATTAAATCAGCCAGAGGTGAACATCTCGACAATTGAGGATCCGGTGGAGTATCGAATGGAAAATGTGAATCAGACACAGGTGCATGCAAAAATTGGAATGACCTTTGCTGCTGGACTGCGCTCTCTGTTGCGTCAGGATCCTGACATGATCATGGTTGGTGAGATTCGAGATGGTGAGACACTTGAAATCGCTGTGCATGCAGCGATGACCGGTCATCTCGTTCTCTCTACACTGCACACTAACTCAGCTGCTGGCGCGATCCCACGTATGGTAGATATGGACGCGGAGCCTTTTCTGCTTGCATCAACGACAAACATGGTGATCGGTCAACGACTTGTGCGAAAGCTCTGTGACGAGTGTCGCGAATCCTACAAAATGACCCCAAAAGAAGTCGACACTCTCAGCAATAGTTATAATCTCGACAATATCAAAGAAGTGATGGTACGTCTTGGTGCGATGAAAAAAGCACAGGAATGGTCAGATGTTCCGCTATATAGAAAAAAAGGCTGCTCAGAATGTGGTGGCCTTGGATACAAAGGCCGTCGCGGTATCTATGAAGTATTTGAGATTCAAGAAAACATTGAAAAACTCATTGTCCAAAAGGCAACTGCAGATGAAATGGAGCAGCAAGCTCGCAAAAATGGCATGGTCACGATGGTGGAAGATGGTTTTTACAAGGTGATTGGTGGAGTTACAACAATTGAGGAAGTCTTGCGTGTAACGAAAGAGTAGGGATCCATAAATTAAGTTTCCAGAATTATAGTATGCCGAAGTATCTCTTTACAGCCAAAGCAGCAGATGGATCACCAAAGAGTGGTGAGGTGATTGCTAGTAGTGAGCAAGAACTTGCCGCGCAGTTGCGCAGCGAAGGTTTTTTGGTGACGTCAATGCGGATGGTCGATCAAGAGACCACAAAGAAGAAGTCGATCAGCATCATGGATCGATTTTCAAAAATTCCTCTCAAAGAGAAACTGTTCTTTACACGTAACCTCGCGGTGATGATCTCTTCAGGGTTGTCGGTTGGTAGAGCTCTAAATAATCTTTCATTGCAAACAACTGACAAAAAATTTCAGAAAATTCTTCAAACAGCGTACCTTGATGTGCAAAAGGGTATGTCAGTCAGTGATGCTCTTGCAAAGCACCCATCGGCATTCGATGATCTTTTTGTAAATATGGTACGTGTTGGTGAGGTTGGTGGATCCTTGGAGGAATCACTTGGCATTCTGACGATACAAATAGAGAAAGAAAACGATTTGCGGTCAAAAGTGCGTGGTGCAATGATCTATCCTGCGGTAATCGTTTTTGCTATGACAGCTGTAGGTGTTTTGATGCTGACATATATCTTGCCACAAATCACAGGTGTTTTTGTTGATATGGACGTGACACTTCCAAAGATGACGTTGATTCTTATCTCAATGTCAGATGCGCTGCGGGAACATAGTGTGATTATTGCAATCCTCTTTGTCTTTGGCGGATTTGGATTGAAGTTTTTCCTGACAACAAAGATGGGGAAACGTGCATTGAGCTTCTTGGTACTGCATCTCCCAGCTATTAAGAATATTGTGATCAAGGTTAATTCTGCACGATTTGCACGAATCTACAGCTCGCTCTTACGTAGTGGTGTGAGTGTGATCGGAGCATTGGATATCGTGGCAGATACTCTCGCCAATGAATACTATAAAGAGGCGATCCACAGTGGCCGTGATAAAATTCAGAAAGGCGTTGAGATGTCTGTCGTAATTGAGGAGTACCCAAAGCTGTTTCCGGTAATCCTTGCACAGATGGTTAAGGTCGGTGAAGAAACTGGTCAGACCGAACAAATGCTCATGAAGATTGCAGAGTTCTACGAGGCTGAGGTGTCCCAGATCACAAAGAACATGAGTTCAATCATTGAGCCAGTTCTTATGATTGTCATTGGTACGGGTGTTGGATTTTTTGCAATTGCTATGTTGCAGCCAATGTACAGTGTGTTGGAAAATATTCAATAAAAGTGCAATATATTCAAAAGTATATTGTAGAATAAGTATATGAATACATTATTGAAAAAAAACAAACCATCGATGAAGGGCTTTACTTTCGTAGAGGCGCTTGTGGTTTTGGTTATTTTTTCTGTGATGACCCTGAGCTTTTACCAGCTTTACGGTATGGTTATTGTAAATATTATTGATTCAAAACAAAGGCTTGCAGCTGTCGAAATTGCAAACCAAGAGCTAGAGGTCTTTAGAAATACACCATACGTCGACCTGTCTCTTGCTTTGACGCCCACTCCGCCAACCGGATCTGTCGGGCCTGGAACGATATTGTATGATTCTACGACGGTTGTCGGAGGAGCTACATATAGAATTCTACGAGAAATTTATTATATAGATGATGCGGAAGATGGGGTGCACCCTACAGATCTTTATCCACAAGACTACAAAAATGTGATTATTACTGTCTTGTGGGGAGAAGGTCTCAGTGATGTCTCAAATGAGAGGCAAAGTGTTGTTTTGTCTTCGTACTTCGTGCCACCTAGCGGTAATGAGTTGGGTGTAAGTGACGGCGTAGTATCGATAAATGTACTCGACGAGAATGGTCCAGTATCAGGGATCACTGTTGCACTAAACGATACAAATGGGGTGACTGCACCAGATTATTCAGGTACAAGTACGACAGACGCATTCGGTAACGTAATTTTTGCGTCAGTTCCAGTTGGCGAAAAAATCTACAGAGTAACAGTTGGCTCTGGTAGTGATGGATATGAAGTTGTACAAACATATCCAGATTATCCAATCTCATCATTTTACCCGAGTTATGTCGATCTTACCGCGATTGCTGGTACTGTAACATCACTAACGCTAGAAACTGGGCTCATCCCTGACTTGGAATTTAATTCAACAGATCCATTTTGTAACAGCATTGGCAATGTCGCATTTAATCTGGAAGGTGGTCGTATCATCGGCTCAACAACAGACGGAGATCCTGTATATATAAATGGCTCTCTATCATTATTGAGTACAACAACTGATGCATCAGGACAAGTGGATATGGATTCTGTGGCGGGATACGTAGAGAGCTCTGGTTTCTACACAATCGAACATGCAGATGGCACAAATGTATTTTGGAGGCTATTGCCTGGTGATGACGTTAATCGGTACGCAACAGAGGTTAATGAGGGCGCTGTCTTTGACTGTAATATAGTGCTCATGGAGTCCGCTGTAGACAGTGTCTTCATTACAGTAACTGATTCTGACACAGGTGCAGTTGTTCCTGACGCTTATGTGCGTCTGCAAAACGCAAGTCTTGGGTATAGTGTCGAAGTGCAGACAGATAAATACGGCACAGTTTACTTCCCAGAAAATGCAATAGAATCATTGGTGGCAGGTCAGGAGTATGACATACGCGTTCGTGGTGATGGATATACTGACTATATCTCCTCGGTGGTCGTCAGTGGTCTTGAGCAGTTGGATGTGACACTCGTTGGCTCATAAAATGACATAAATTAATGGGATTTAAAACAAAATTACGTGGAGTGTCTCTCGTTGAGACGCTCATAACAATACTCATCCTTTCTGTTGTGATGATTGGTTTTACATATCTGATTTCACGTGTACTGATCGCAAATAGTTTTACAATAGAGACAGGTATTGCATCACGTGTTGCAGATAAGGGTGTACGCGAAGTTGTGCGGGAACTGCGTAAGGCGACACATGCAGAGGATGGCTCTTTCCCATTGGAGAGTGCGAGCGAGTATGAGATTATCTTCTACTCAGATTATGATGGTGACGATGTAGTTGAGCGTTTGCGATACTTTGTAGATACAAATGATGAATTCAAGAGGGGTGTCACGGAGCCGTCCGGCTCGCCTTTGACGTATGATCCAGATAACGATGAGGTTCTTTCAAATGTTGCAAATTATGTTGTAAACGACGGAGCTGGAGAGCCAATTTTTGCCTATTACGACAGGTCAAATAATCTGCTTGCCTATGGGGGCAGTACAAATATGATCACTCTCGTTGAGATATTACTTTTTGTAAATGTTGATCAGATTAAGGCTCCAAACAATGTGCGTATAAAGTCAAAATCCGTTATACGTAATTTATCTGACTTTGGCCAAGCACCGTCTTAGCAATAAAATTGAGACTATGAAATTGCAAACAACTATTCAAAAAAAAGCTAACGGTGGAGGACTTGTCTATGCTCTAGCTGTTTTGGCTGTGGTTGCAATTATCTTTAGTGGTCTAATTACATTTGTCGCCTCGAGCATTCGCTACAGTTTATCTGCTCAACCACGAGAAGGAGCGCTGCAGATTGCAGAGTCTGGTTTGTATGCATATCGCTGGTATATCGCTCATCATGTAGATGGCAAGACTGCCGAGCAGATTGCAGACTTTTGGGATGATCCTGTAAATCCTCCGCGTGGGAGTGCGGGTCCTGATGGTATTTGTGATACAGCGGATGATGCTGGGAGGTATGAGGAAAACTATGATGCAAATGGTGTTCAAGGAACATATAGTGTTTGTGTTGTTTTGCCAACTACCGGCACTACCACAGCATTCGTCGAGTCAACAGGATGGACACAAAAAAAACCAAATCAGAAACGTACGGTGAGCATGCGTCTGCGACGACCGCCATGGAGTGAGTTTGCTATTCTTGCGCACTCTGATATTGAGATTGCATCGGGAACGAGTGTAGATGGTGGTGTGCATGCAAATAACGGCTTACGTGCAGAGGGTATGATCAATGGATTGTCATCAAGTTCTGTTTCTAGCTACGACTATGGAGGTGTGACGAAGGATGGGGTATGGACTAATGGCGTGGAAGGTGATGTTTTTGTCGGAGGCAAGGCCTTTCCAGTACCTACGCAGGACTTTAATAGTGTTGTTGTAGCATTTACTCAGATTCAGTCAGCATCTAACGCGCAATTTAATTTGCCAACAAAAGCTGGGGGCCAAGGTTGGCATCTGATTTTTCAAGATGACGGTACCGCCGACCTATACTGGGTAAAAAAGTACAACAACACAACCAAGGAGATAAGTTATAAGAATAAGGACTATGAATTTGAGGAGACGTTGACCCTTGCTGACACCAATGCAATCTATGTACGCAATGACATTTGGGTGGAGGGTGTCATAGACAGCGGAAAGCAAGTGACAATCGCTGCCCACCACAATGGCGATGGACGAAACCATGATGTCTATATCAATGGCGACATTGTTTACGAAGATCAAGTATCGGGAACAATCTTGGGTATAGCGGCTGAGAATAACGTGGAGGTCATTGCAGACCCTGCTTTGGGAGGGGATGGTGTGTTAAATATACACGCTGCACTACTTGCACAAACAGGACGCGTTGGCCGCAGTGCATACGGTAACACACTTGCTGCAGTTGAGATCCTAGGCGCCGTAGCCACGTATCAAGATTTTGGGTTTGAAGACACAACATCTGTGGAGATAAACTACGATAGCAACTTTCTTTTCAATGCGCCCCCGTTTTTTCCGACAGGCAGCTCATACGTGATCGATCAATGGCAAGAAAAGGAGTAGTATGTGAGCGATTAAGGATTCTTGATTTTGCAATATAGAAGTTGTAATGTAAAATATACTGTAAGGCTTAGTATAATTTGCGCAAAAGAAAGGTCATTTTTTCTACAGAAATGATAAATGGTAATGCCAATTTTTACCGTGACTGAGCCTCAAAAAGAAAATAATGTCATTACTACAGAAAAAATTCCTTGATCCGAACCCAGATTTTTTTGGTTTGGATATAAGTGATTTATCGATTAAGGTTGTGCAGGTAGACGTGCGTGGAAAATACATGCACAATGTCCTAGCAGGTGCTGAGTCATTGCCAAAAGGTTCCGTCGCTGATGGAGGCATTTTGAACGCAGAGGCTGTTGGTAGCGCAATTCAAGCAGCTTGTCTACGAGCCAACATTACCACAAAGCATGTTGTTTGCTCATTGCCTGAAACGAAAGCATTTTTGCGTATTATCTCAATTCCCCAAATGACAAGTGAAGAGGCTGGTGAAGCAATCAAATGGGAGATGGAAGCAAATATTCCCATGACGATCGACCAGGTCTATTATGATTGGCAGATTTTGCCTGAGCATCTGCAGGGAGATGCTGGTAAGATGAGTGTGCTTGTGGTCGCAGTTGCACGCGGTGTAGTTGATCAATTTATGGCTGTTTTAGAAGATGCGAATTATAAGGTGCACGGGTTTGAGATTGAGTCTCTTTCGCAGGTTAGGAGTTTGTTATCTCTCGATCATCAACGAACTACAATGATCGTAGATATCGGTGATCGGAGAACCAGTTTTCTGGTCGTTACAAGGGGCATTCCTGTTTTCACTTCCAGTATACCGTTAAGCTCAGAGTCGATTACAGATGCGATCGCAAAAACAATGAATCTTTCGCATGCGGAAGCTGAGAAAGTGAAGATTGAGCACGGAATTGGATCTGCTCTTAAAAACGATCATATTTTTCAATCTGTTAAGCCGATCGTTGACAGTTTTGCGCAAGAGATTCGCAAGTCTATCAATTTCTATCTCACGGGTTTACGATATTCACAGGCAGTTGACGAAATCATCTTGTGTGGAGGCGGATCAAAGACAAAAGGTCTAATTCCTTATCTCTCTCGCAGTATTGGGATGGATGTGCGTTTAGGCGATCCATGGACAAATGCACAATTTAAAGATCTTCCTCCGATCAACAAAGAGGCATCAATTCAGTACGCTACAGCAATAGGTTTATCCATGACGCAAGATTAGTATAAATGAAAATTACATTAAATTTACTTCCGGAACAGTATAAAAATCTTTTGCGCCAGCAGAAAATTTTTCACTTGCTCATTAATCAACAATTAATCATTTTTTTTATCGCCTTGGTTTTGCTGAGCGTTTTGATAACGATCTACATGCTAGTGAGACAGCAAGTTGCTGTATATGATGACAATAATCGCGAAATCATTGAGCGTGAAGAATATGGAGAAGTTTTAAAATTGCACGCACTTTTTGCCAAGACAAATGATCATGTGAAAGTGGTTGAAATGCTGCAGTCAAAAGGTGTGCATTGGAGTACAATGCTCTCAGTACTAAATGATGTGATTTCACCTGAGATACGCGTACAAAAACTATCAAGTCAGAACTATGTCGTGACTCTGACTGGCGTAGCAGACACATCGAGTGCACTCGTAGTATTAAAAGATAAAATGCTCAAAGCTAGTAGGGATGACCAGCTGTGCTTTAGCGATGTTCAAATACCGGATGAATATCTTGTACAGCAAAGTGATGCAAATTTTATTATGACATTCACCGTTAATCCGGAAACGTGTCTTATTCTATGATGGATATAATCAAAAAAAATCTAATCGCAGTTACCGCAGGGGCATTCATATTCATTTTTGTGCCACTTGCTATATTTGGCGCTCGCTTTGTTGTTTCAATGACGCAGGAGAAAGTTAATGAAGCTCGGAGCATTCGTATTGATCAAGAGATTAATTTAGACTTCTTGCAGTCCGTGGTAGATTTGCGCCGCCAGCAAGATACCATAGTGGCACAAAGAGATAGTATGGACGTGCTCTTGGCAGATGATGCAAACCAAAAAGTCCAGGTATTTACAAGGATCGAGGAGATAGCTCGCTCAACAGGTCATTCTGCATTCACATACACACTAAAAAAGAAGTCACCAAAGCCAAAGCCAAAGAAAAAGTCTGATGAAAAGTCAGATGAGAATGAACCACAAGAAAGGAGAATAAATCCTGTCGATGAGGACTATAGCATAGTTCTTGTGATGCAAATGACTGGTACGTATCAGAATCTTATGGATTTTATCATAAAGCTCGAAAATTTTGACTACGAGAATGATATTACCCAAATAGCGCTGACAGCAAGAGATGATACGCGTACGAGTGCAGAGGCGCGAAGGTTTGGGGATATTCGTCAGAACACGGAGGCAGATGCTGATGACAGAACAAATTTGATTGATTCAGAATTAACGATTGCCATTTACCTAGATAACTTGCTTGAGAGCAAGAAGGATGACTTCTCAGATTCAGATTCAGAGTCAGATGATAAGAATGAAGATGAGTCAGAGGCGTAAAGATTGTAAAAGAAAAGGTATACTATTATGCAACAGATACGAAAAATAATCGAGAATTTCAAGGGGAGAGGCATCCATGGTGTCATGGATATTGTATGGAAGTTGTGGATAAAAATATTTCGATATGTAGCAGCTCTTCTTGCTCTCCTTGCTCTTATCTACGCATTTTCTATATGGTATGAAAATCTCTATAAGCTAGATGAAGACTCAGAGACTGCGAAGCAGGAGGCGGAAGTTCGTAGGGCAAAAGTCAAGTTTAATGAAGATAAATTTGAACAAGCTGTCTTTACGATTAAGCAAAGAGAGATAAAATTTTCTGAGAAAGGTTCGCAAGTGAAAGATATATTCTTTGGTGGCAAGCAAGGAGACGATGTGATTTCTAGTGAATCAGCGCAGGAGAGTCAAGCAGATACATCTCCACAAAATACTGCTAGTAGCTCGGAGGTAGAAAATCCATTCGAGCAAAAATCTCAGGAGTAAAAAATCCCAGAGCAAGGAGCTCTAAGGTGAAAATCTCTTGGTGAGATACTGGGAGACGAGGCCATCCATAGAGCGCGCTATCTACGCCCTCAAAAAATGAGAGGCGTGTTCTTGTGTACCCGGCAGGACTCGAACCTGCGACCTTTTGGGCCGAAACCAAACGCTCTAATCCAACTGAGCTACGGGTACATTGCTTTTAATGGCGTTTCAGTATTATGACGTCTGAGAAGAATATTGTCAATCGCAAATGATCCCATAGGAGCAGGTGCTTGTGGATAATAAGATGTAAAGTCTACTTGACATCATAGAAGACATTCTTATATAATGAATGTATAAAATGTAAATCTAAACGTATGAATATAACAGTATACTCAACACCATCATGTGGTTATTGCAAAATGGAGAAAGAATTCCTTCTCGAAAAGGGAGTGGAGTTTAAGGAGATCGATATATCCGAGAGTCAGGAAGCTGCGACACAAATGGTTGAAAAGACTGGTCAAATGGGTGTGCCCGTAACCATGATTGAAAGAGAGGATGGAACAGAAGAGGTGGTCGTCGGTTTTGACCAAGAAAAACTAACAAAACTTCTCTCACTTTAAGCATCTCTTTGTAGTTTAGAAACATAATACGTAATAAAAATTAGAATGGTTTTTGACACAATCATTGTTGGTGGTGGTCCAGCAGCAGTTGCTGCAGGCGTGTATGCTGCTCGCAAACAAATGAAAGCGATGCTCGTGGCGGACCAGATAGGTGGGCAAAGCGTTGTATCCGATGGTATTGCAAATTGGATTGGCGATATCCTAATACCAGGACCTGAGTTAGCCAAGAAACTCAAGGATCACCTGGAGTCATATAAAGAAGATATAAGTTTATCTTTACAAGATACAGTGACTAGCATTGAACGTGATGGTGATATGTTTTTGGTGAAAACAAAAAAAGATGTCTACAAAACAAAAACAGTTATAGTCACCACTGGTGGTCGTCATCGAAAGTTGGGCGTGCCTGGAGAAGATGATTTCAATGGCAAGGGAGTGGCGTACTGCGCAACATGCGATGCACCATTTTTTCGTGATAAGGATGTTGCAGTTGTGGGTGGTGGCAATAGCGGACTTGAGAGTGTTGTTGATTTACTACCGTATGCAAAGAAAGTATATTTGCTAGCGCGTCGTGATGAACTGCGTGGAGATCCCATTACACAAAAAATTGTTCGTGATTCAGGAAAAGTTGAGATTCTCTATAAGACGAATACTCTCAAGATCTCTGGTAGTGCAATGGTAGAGTCTTTGCTGTACGAAGACAAAGAAGCGAATGAAGAAAAAGAACTGGCGGTACAGGGTGTTTTTGTAGAGATTGGAACTGTTCCAAATAGTTCGTTGTGTAAAGGGCTTGTTGATCTAAATGATCGAGAAGAAATCATTGTTGATCATCGTACATTTTCCACAAGTATGAACGGTATATATGCTGCTGGCGACGTAACTGATGAGCTGTATAAGCAGAATAATATTGCTGTCGGGGATGCGATCAAGGCAACGCTGAGTGCTTATGAATATGTCAAGAAGTTTGGTAACTAGTTTGCATAGAGATTATGAGGGGATTATTTTTTGTAGGGCTTGTGACTGCAACATTATCGGGATGTTCGAGTACTATTTCGGAGCCTATTAGTCTTGAATCTGATGTGTCTGGCGATGTATATATCAACGAACCAAATTCAGTAAATAACCTTCTGGAGCAAGATGGTGTTCGCGCATCAATAGACTTGAGTGAGATTTTGAGTGGTGGCGTACCAAAAGACGGCATCAAGCCAATTGACAATCCTGCATACGCGCTCGTGAGTGATGTGCCAGATTGGATGAATGCAGATGGTGATGGCATTGTGATCGAGCGCAATGGAAAAGCCCGATTTTACCCCTACCAGATTCTTGTTTCTCATGAAATAGTCAATGATACCTTTGAAGGTGAGTCGTTACTTGTTACATATTGCCCACTGTGTTTTACAGGTATTGTTTTTGATCCAGAAGTGGATGGCACAAAGCAGGAATTTGGTGTATCAGGGAAGTTGTGGGAGTCAAATCTCTTGATGTATAACAGGGGTAACCCAGAGTCACTGTGGTCACAGGCACTTGGTGAGGCTGTTGTTGGACCTGCTTCCGGGCAAAAGCTTGATATAGTACGGTTTGATATTACACAGTACAAGAAATTTGTAGAAAATTTTCCAGAGGGCGAAGTGCTTATAGGGGATGAGAATCACAAAAAGATCTTTGGGTACAGTAGTGTGCCATATGGTGGTGATCTGAGAAACATTGAGCCAATATTTCGATTTTCAGGTGATGATGATCGTTTGGAAAAAACGGATATTGTGTTGGGATTGATTGTTGGTGGAAAGTCAAAGGCTTATCTCGTTAGTGCTCTAGAGCGAGATCAATCATTTGAGGATGTTATTGGCGATCGGAAATTACGTGTAACATTTAATGCTCGCAAGGGCATTGCAGAATTTTATGACATAACAGATGTAAAAGAAATACAGCTTACAGCAATTCCGAGTTTTTGGATCTCGTGGGTGAGTATACATCCTGACACTGACTTACATAAATAATGGTATTATGATTCTATCTGCTTTTGCGAGGTTTCAATAAGCTCACTGCTATGCTGTGGAAAATATTTCAGAAAAAAAAATGGGTAATAGCCTTGCTTTTTGTGGGATTACTTGGCCTAGCTGTTGCTTTTAATCAATCACAAAACGTGAGCGTTGAGCAAGTGTTGATCGATCGTGGAATGGATTCTACCGTTCTTTCTGAACAACTCAGCAAGAAGGTGGTTGGAGGCTTGCTTGATTCATCTATAGACTATCCAGCGCGAATCAGTGTCGCACAAGCAGAATCACAGTCCTCACAGCGAGGTATTGTTGCTTCTGCTGGCACACGCCATCTTTTTTACTCATTTGATCTGTTGAGTAGGTATGAGGTTATCAACGATAGCATAAGTGGACAGCCAATACTTGTGGCATTTTGTGCGACATGTGAGACGGCAGTGATAGCAAGTCGCGTTCTTGGCGGAGCATCTGTCTATTTTGAGGCGACTGATGCTTTGTGGGATGGGGCTCTTGTTCTGGAAAGTAGAGGAGGTGGTAGTAGGTTTTGGGCGAGCGCATCTGGCAAGGAACTTGTTGTTGATGAAGCTTTGTCTAAAGATCTCACTTTTTTACCTTTTGACATTAGCACTCTTGGTGAATTTTCTTTGCAGTATCCTGAAGGTTTAGTGGTCGAGTAATAAACGAAAAAATTACATGAGAAAAAAAATCTTCATCTTTCTTGGCTCTTTAATTCTTTGCTTTGTTGCTCTTGGTTTTTATATTAGCAGGGATCGTGTCATGTCTAGTGACGCTGCAAAAAAAAATGATCTTTCCCAAAAAATACCACTTCCTGTGTCTGATACAGAAAATAACGGATTTGGCGTTGATGATAGCATCCAAGAAAACCCTGAACGCCTAGAGATTGTAGAGGTTGAGAATACTCCTGCAGCTCCATTGATTGATTACGCGCCAGATTTCTCTCTTGCGCACTTAGACCGTCCGGGAGAGGTATTTACACTTTCTGACTTTCGTGAAGTAAAGCCTGTGATCGTTGATTTCTTTGCAGAGCATTGTCCGAATTGTCGTCGCAATCTCCCAAAAATGGAGGCATTACAGGCGCAATACGGCGATCAAGTAGAAGTTGTTTTGATAGGGATTGACTCTGAGGCGGCAACGCGAAGATATCTGCAAAACCGACCAACGACACTCTCTCTAGTCATGCAAGACAATGTTGTGACGCGCCACTATGGCATTCGATTTACAAACACAAAAGCCCTCATTAATCGCGATGGTTCACTGCACTCAATACTCCACGGACAGGATATTACGCAACAGCACTTTCTCGACCTCATAGAGAGTTAATAAAGTAATGTGCAGTTGCAGTAATAGTATTTTTCTATGAAGAACATTTTTATCATCACAGTGCTCATTATAATCTCGGGTTGCGCAGCAGCTGATGGAGCTATGCAAGAGAAATCTAATCAAGATATTCAAGGTAGCCATGGCGCACAAGATGCCAGAGAAGAATCTTCGGAGAGTGTGGAAAATTCTTCGGTCACAGAGGAATCTGTTGACAATACAATGCAGTCTGCACAAATACGGGCGCCAGAAATTATCGGGTTAACAAATTGGATAAATAGTGAGCCAATTTTGTCACTTGAGGAGCTGAGGGGAGAGGTTGTTTTGATCGATTTCTGGACTTATGGCTGCATAAACTGTATTCGTACTTTGTCACATGTCCAGGCTTTATATGAGAAGTATGGAAATGATGGGTTTGTGATCCTTGGATTACATGCGCCAGAGTTTGCCTATGAAAGAAAGATCGAGAATGTGCGCAAAGAGGTTCTGAGGCATGGCCTTACATATCCCATCGCGCAGGACAATGATTTTGCCACATGGAGAAATTACAATAATCGTTATTGGCCTGCACATTACCTCATTGACAAAAAAGGTAATATTCGACACACGCATTTCGGTGAAGGTGCTTATCAAGAGATGAGTGAGTGGGTATCAAAATTGTTACAAGAGTAAGGTATTACGTAATTGCTATGAGTGAAAAAAAAATCGTTCTTGGCGCTGGTTGCTTTTGGGGTATTGAAGAAAAAATACGGATAATCAAAGGTGTTAGAGAAACAGATGTAGGCTACTCTGGAGGAATGATCGCTCATCCCACATATGAACAAGTCTGCACAGGAAAAACTGGACATGCGGAGGTTGCGCGTGTACTCTACGACACTGCATTACTGCCAACGCAGTACCTTATAGATGCATTTTATAAAATGCATGATCCTTGGCAGGTCAATCGACAGGGTCCAGACGTGGGATCGCAATACAGAAGCGTTATTTTTTATGAGGATCAAGAGCAACGTAGGATCGCGCATGACTTGAAAGAGGCTGGGGAGCAAAAGGATGGCGTATTCTATGCAACAGAAATATTGCCAATCTCAGATTTTTATCTTGCAGAGGAATATCATCAAAAATATCTGTTGAAGAAAAAGAGTCTCTGATTATTTACTATAATAAAAGTATTAATACAAAAAAATGAAAATATATATTGGTTCTGACCATGCGGGCTTTGAGCTTAAGGAAAGAATTGTGCAGTGGCTTTTGGACAATAACCATCAAGTGAAAGATTTTGGTGCCTATGCTTACGCGGCGCAAGATGATTATCCTGACTTTGTTGTTCCCGCAACTAAGGCGGTTGTGGCAAATCCTGGTAGTCGTGGCATTATTCTTGGCGGATCGGGTCAGGGAGAAGCGATAGCGGCAAATCGAGTGCGAGGCAGTCGTGCATGTGTGTACTATGGTCATGACATAAAGATTGTAAAGTTGGCACGAGAGCACAATGACGCTAATATTCTTTCTCTAGGTGCGCGATTCGTTGATTATGATGCTGCTATCGAGGCCATTAAGCATTTTTTGATTATTGATTTCTCAGACCAAGAAAAATATGCGAGACGCATAAAAAAGGCACAAGATTTGTTAAGCTAAAAAAATGCAAAAAAGAGACATGAGGAAAGTGGTTGCTGCAGTTTTTTGGGTTGGACTAATTATCTGCGCATTAATCAATAAGGAGACTCTATTGGGTATCTTGGACCTTTTAAAGAATAATGCTACTGAAAATGTGCTCCTTGTAGCGCTGGCACTGGTTTGTGCAAAAATTATAGGTGCGGTGACTCTTTTGCCTGGAGCACCTCTAACGCTACTCACGGGGAGTATTTTCACCGGAGGGTTTGGGCAATTTCTCATTGCGCTTGCGATCGCGTGGATTGGTAATGTTTTGGGGGCAGTCGCTGCATTTTATATAGGTCGCTACCTATTTCGTGAATATTTGAGTGACAAGGTACTGCCGAAATACCCACGCGTGAAGGAATTCGACCAAAAGATAGCAAAAAAGGGCATGCTGACTGTAATCGCAATCAGACTTATTCCTGTCTTTCCATTTAATATTATTAATTATTTACTTGGCATTACATGTGTCCGTGCCAAAGACTACATCCTAGGCACAGCTATCGGCCTGATACCAGGCACGGCTGCATTTGTTGTGCTGGGTAAAGGTCTGGGTGCACTGAGTCCCATCACACTTGGCATGGGTATCGTTGGTCTCGTAGTGTTGAGCTACATTGGTAAAAAAATTGATCAATAAAATGATTTATTCTTTATGATGATTACAAGTTCTAATGCAAACGCCGCAATGTAATTGCAATGACATTCTCTATTTTTTTGACCCAATGATATAATGACTGCATGAAGAAATTTCGCTCAAAACGTTTCTTTAGTCAGAAAAATATTGCACAGCTTTTCCGTGACGACAGAGATGCTTATGGCAATGTAATTTTTGATACCATACTCCTAGTCCTCATTGGGATAAGTGTAATCTTTTTTGTGTTGCAGACATATCCGTTGCCAGAGGATCTGTTGAAAATTATTCATCATGCTGACACACTCATCATGGGAGTTTTTGTGATTGAAGTTTTTCTACGCATTTACTATGCACATAAGCGATTGGCGTATAGTTTTTCACTTGCAAACATCATTGACGTATTGGCTATCGTTCCATTTTTTATCGGCGCGCCTTCATTGCAGTTTTTACGAGGATTTCGTGTGCTCAAGATGTTTCGTTTTCTGGATCGCTATACCAAAAAGTATCCGCATCGCATAAGGGCAAAAAAATTCGCCTTAATCTTTAAGATCGTAGCATCTTTCCTTGTCTTTCTTTATATGGCGGCCTCTCTGCTTTATACGTTTGAAAAAGGAGTGAATCAGGATGTCGATTCCTTTGATGATGCGATCTATTTGGCTGTTGTAACAATGACAACAGTGGGATACGGCGACATCGTGCCAGTCACGCCACAGGGAAGGCTATTGATCGTCGGCGTAATTATCTCTAGCTTGTTTCTGATCCCTATTTATCTTAGCTCGCTCATTCGTTTATATATGCTTTCTTCGCGAAAGCAATCTATAACATGTGGTAAATGCGGATTGAAGTACCATGACTATAATGCAGTGCACTGCAAGATGTGCGGTGCGATCATTTATCAGGAGTATGATGACGAGCATAGTTAACCAGGAAGGGTCTCTTGTAAATTTCTAAAATGTAAAGTATTCTTTACATCACAGGCTTATAAAGAAAATATTATTACATGGCTTACGACTATGACATTGTGGTGATTGGAGCTGGGGGCGGTGGACTGACAGCAGCAATCGGAGCTGCAGGTATTGGCGCGCGAGTGATTCTGATAGAGGGAGAGAAGCTCGGGGGTGACTGCACGCATTATGGATGTATCCCGTCAAAGGCGCTGATCAAAGCAGCGCATATTGCGCACGCCAGCAATGAACGAGAAAAAGTTGGCTTATCTTCTATGTCAGATACTGATTGTGATGTGCACGCTGTTCTGGCACATGTTCGTAATGTGGTTGCAGATATTGAAAATCGATTTGAGGATCCAGAAGAGATCAAGAGAAATGGAGTTGACATTGAAATGGGCTTCGCTCGTTTTGTGAACTCTCATACTGTAGAGGTTAATGGTAAAAATATTAGTGGGAAAAAAATTGTAATCGCAACCGGAGCGCGACCTGCCGACCTGCCTATCAAAGGCCTTGCGTCCGTAAATCCAAAGACAAATCGTACAATTTTTGAGGCTGACACATTTAAATCCCTTACAATAATTGGGAGTGGGCCAATTGGATGTGAGTTGGGACAGGCATTTGCGCGACTTGGAGTTGCTGTAAATATCATTACGCGTGATGAGGTTGTGTTGGGACGTGATGAAAAAGAAGCTGGAGAAATTGTTGACAGGTCTCTAAAGTCCGATGGCATCAATATTTTTTACAAGAGTGAAGTACGCGAAGTGTTTGTGCGCGATGGCAAGAAAGTTGTCACAATAAAGAATGATACTGAAGATAAATCTCAAGAAATTATAGCAGACGAGATTCTTGTTGCTGTCGGACGACAGCCTAATGTTGAGAATTTGTGTCTTGAAAAGGCAGGTGTAGAGTACGATGTGAGAAAGGGAATACAAGTAAATGAGAAAACACAAACAACAGTCACGCATATATATGCGGTAGGCGATGTTGCAACGCCGTGGAAGTTTACACACTATGCAAATCATATGGGAAAGGTGGCGTTGACAAACATCATTTTTCACATACCAGCGAAGATGAGTAAGGTTATCCCTCGAGCGACGTTCACGGCTCCGGAGGTTGCTTCAATTGGAATCTCCACGCAGGACAATGTGTTTGATCCTAAGTCTCATTATGTATTTGACAAAGGGTATGATTTTGTAGATCGTGCGATCACAGACGTTGCCCAGGAGGGTTTCTTCCGCATAATCACAAATCGGAAAGGCTTGATTGTAGGAGCTACGATTGTGGGTGGACCAGCAGGCGAAATGATCAATGAAATTGCGCTTGCAATGCAAAACAATATTTCTATAACAAAGCTTTCTGATACAATTCATGCATATCCAACATACAGCTATGGGCTAAGGAACTGTGCAGATCAGTTCCGTGCAAAAAGTTATAGTGCACGTAAAAAAAATCTCGTAAAAAATATTTTTGGATTACGAGGGTGATAATATACTTATGATAAAGAGATGCTAATTGTACCAGCGATATTGACAAAAAAGAGCGAAGACGCAGTCAGGCAAATTGAGGCTATTCGCAGTGTTGTGCCGTGGATTCAGATCGATGTGATGGACGGTACAATGACCGATGCTAAGACATTTAATCTGGGGGATGTGGTGGGCGAGCTGGATGACTTAGCAATTGAGGTACATCTCATGACGACAAATCCTGAGAAATACTTTGATGCATGCAGTGCAATCGGCGCAGATCGCGTATACTTCTCTTTTGGTGCAGTGGAGAGTCCTTCTGCGGTCTTGCGCGCAATGGATCCGTATGATTTTACAAAGGGTATTTCATTGGCGCCACAGACGCATCCTGAAGAGATTTACACCTATATGGATGAGATTGATGCTGTGCAAATCATGACAGTCGTGCCGGGGAAACAGGGCGCACCGTTCATAGAGGAGATGCTTGAGAAAGTACCCTTCATAAGGGATCGGCGCACAGAGATATGGGTGAGTGTTGATGGTGGCGTTAACATGAAGACAATAAAGGAAGTTGCCACAAGGCAGCTGGACGCTGCTGGCGTCGGGAGTGCGATTTCACAAGCAGATGATCCTGTGAGTGCAATTCACGAGCTGGCAATTGCAACGGAAAATGCAAGTGACTAGTGCGAAGGGTTAGCATAAAAAAAGAGGGGCGTTGTAAAGATGTGTTTATGACGAAGCTTGCGAGGTAAGGGTATTAAGGTAGTGAATGAAAGTATTATGAACAACAATGAAAAGTCAAAGCGGTTTAATATTCCTACTGTCTTTGTAATTTTTGGGGGAACAGGCGATTTATCAAGGAAGAAGCTCTTTCCATCACTTTTCGACCTCTACAAAAAAAATCGTTTACCAGAACAGTTTGCAGTTGTCGGTGCAGCGCATAGTGACTACACGGAAGAATCATTTCGTAAACTTGTGTCAGAGCATCTTGTTGGAGGGGATGATAAAAAAAATGAGTTTTTATCACTAGTACGTTATGTGCGAGGATCCTTCGATACTAAAGAGCTCTATACGGGACTGCGTAGTGAGCTTGCAAAGATTGATGATGACATTGGTCAATGTACAAATAAAATCTTTCATCTGAGTGTGTCACCACGATTCTATGAGTCACTTTTAGAGCACTTGCATAATAGTGGTCTGGCACAGACTTGTGATTCCGAAAATGGTTGGACGCGCGTACTTATCGAAAAACCATTCGGCAACGATCTGGTAAGTGCAAGAGAGCTTGACGACCTATTGGGGAGACTCTTTAAGGAGGAGCAAATTTATCGCATAGACCACTATCTCGCAAAGGAGACAGTGCAGAATATTATTATGTTTCGATTTGCCAATCTTCTTTTTGCACCAATATGGAATGGTGAGTACATAAAAAAAATTGAGATAGAATTACATGAAACAATAGATGTGGACACGCGTGGTAAGTTCTACGATGGCATTGGAGCTTTGCGAGACGTGGGTCAAAATCATCTTTTGCAAATGTTTTCGCTAGTAGCGATGGATAACCCAGGTGTGTTTGACGCACATCATGTACGCAAGCAACGTGGGAGCGTACTAGAGAGAACTGTTCTTGATGCAGATGCTGAAATATCTGTACAAGGTCAGTACATGGGGTACAAGAGCATTGAGGGCGCGCGCGCCAACTCACAGACTGAAACGTACTTCCGTTTACATGGAACGATTGATAGTGATAAGTGGCGTGGGGCAGATTTCATTTTGAGTGCCGGAAAGGCCTTGAGGGAAAAGTCGACGCGTATAACAGTGACGTTGAAAGAGCCATTACCGTGTTTGTGTGATAGCGATATTGAGGGTCAATATAATCAAATAATTTTTGATATACAGCCCAGTGAAAAGATAACTGTGCGATTCTTTGCCAAGATACATGGATTCGAAAATAAAATTACACCCAAAGATTTTACATTCTCTTATCACCAAGAAGAAGTTGAGATTGATGAGATTGATGCCTATGAACGTGTTTTATATGACGCGGTGATTGGCGATCAGGTCCTCTTTGCAAGCACACAGGAGGTACACGCGGCGTGGAAGGTTATGATGCCAGTTTTAGAAAAATGGCAGCAAAAAGATCCGGTGGTATATAAAAAGGGCGCTGATCCAAAGGAGATCCAATAGTGGTGCGCGCGCATGTGGAGGACTCATGCAGTGGATCTTCACTTACATAAAAAGCACAATGTAGATAACTTATAGTAATTAAAATTCTTATGCAAATTGGCTTCATAGGACTCGGGAAGATGGGAAAAAATATGACTCTGCGACTTTTAGAAAAAGAGCATCATGTTGTGGCTATGGATATAGACGCTGCAGCACGTACGGAGGTAGAGCGGGCTGGTGCAGCTTCAGTGGAAACTGTTGAGGATCTTGTGCAGAATCTTGCAGAGCCGCGGGTAATCTGGTCTATGTTGCCAGCAGGAAAGATTACTGACGACGTATTCACAGTACTTCTGAGAAATCTTTCTGCAGGTGATACAGTGATAAATGGAGGAAATGAGAACTTTGCCAGGAGTGTGGAACATGGAAAGATGATGCGTGCCAAAGGGATTCACTTTATGGATGTGGGTGTGAGTGGTGGTCAAAAAGGTGCACGGTTTGGTGCGTGCATGATGATCGGTGGCGATAAAAAGGCCTTTCGCGAAAAAGAGGAGTTGTTTCGTGATTTGAGTGCACATAGGGCATATGCATTTTTCCCAGGATATGGCGCTGGACACTATGTAAAGATGGTGCATAACGGCATTGAATATGGAATGATGCAAGCAATTGCAGAGGGTATGGACGTGTTAAGGAAGTCAGATTATGATATTGATTTAAATGAGGCGGCTCGTGTCTACAATGCTGAGAGCATTATAGCATCGCGACTCATCGGCTGGCTTGGGGAGGGTTATGAAAAACATGGTGTAGATCTAGAAGAAATCTCTGGCACTGCCGGATCTGGCGGTGCTGCTGGGATGGAAAAAAGTGAAGCGAAATGGACAATTGACGTAGCAAAAGACCAGAGTACAGCAGTAGAAGTAATTCAAGCTTCTGTAGACGCGCGCATTACATCACAAAGCACTCCTGGTTACCAGGGAAAGATCATTAATGTACTGAGAAATATGTTTGGTGGTCATGCAGCGAAATAATTGACATAAGGATGTGTGAGTCAGCTTAGTTGCACCGGAAAATCACATAGCCATTATGGCAAGCTATGATCCAGCAGCGCAGTGTAGAAGTTTAAAGGGTAAAAGTAATGGTGTATAATTGAATCATCAAATACTAATGTACCGATCATGAATGGCGCACTCAAACGAATAATAATTATTTTCTGTTATCTTGCAATTATAGGTGGGTTGGCTTTCGTTGTGTGGAATGCGGGTCGTGAACCTGCCTCATGTGTCGATCAGAAGAAAAATCAGAATGAAGAAGGTGTTGATTGTGGGGGTGTATGCGGGGCATGTGACCAACGTGTAGAAGGTGAGGCATTTGAAATATTAGGGGTCAATCTTCTTCAGGGTGCACAAGGTCGCTACGACGTTGTTGCACAGATTCGTAATCCAAACACGTTGTATGGTGCACAAAGGGTACCATATATTATCTCTTTAACAGACGCTGATGGAATAGAGATTGAGCGAGTTCGTGGTGAAAGTTTTATCTTGCCGAAACAAGATCGATCAATCATAGAGACAGGGATACCGTCAGCGACACCACCTCGCGGAGCGCAAATCAGCATTGATTTAGATGGTACGGAGTGGACGCGGTTTGTAGATTTTGCTGATCCTGACTTTATAGTAGATGGGGAAAGATTTGGAACGATTGAATCGGGTAGTGCTAATTATGCTGAAGCATTTGGTAGTATCTACAACAGGACAGCCTTTGATTTTCAGCGCGTGCATGTTGGGATAATTATTCGCGATCAGCAGGGCACGCCAATTGCTGTCAATCAATCTATTGTGGATGACTTCAGAGGGTTTAGTCAGCGTGATTTTACTTTGCCTTGGCCACATAAATTTCCAGGAGATCTTGTGAGTATGGATGTAGAAGTGGCTGTCAATGTATTTGACGAACAAAATTTTATTAAACAATTTGACCCCCAGACAGAAATATTCGATCAACGGTAGGTGCGTTTTCAGGATGATCAGAGAACTGAAGTGAAATACATGATACGTCGACTTCTGGATTTAGACTATATTCTGCTCGCTACGATTGCGGTGCTTGGTTTGCTAAGCATTGCTGTACTTTATGGTATGTTTGGCGTTGACAATGCAAGTATTTTTGTACGTCAGTCAGTCTTTGTTGTCTCTGGCCTTTTGATTGCAACGTGCATCGGACTTGTGCGATATGATATATTTCGAACATTCTCAACAGTGATCTATATTAGTGGGCTTTTTCTGCTGATAATGGTCCTTTTTATTGGAACGCAGATCAACGGTACTGTCGGTTGGATTGATATGGGGATTGTTCTCGTTCAGCCTGTCGAATTTGCAAAGATAGCATTGATCATTTTTTTGGCTTACTTTATCTCACGAAAGCGTGGTGAGATTGGAGAAGTTGCAACAATTATAGGGTCATTTATTACAACGATGATCTACGTGGGGTTGACTTTACGACAACCAGATGCTGGATCTGCCCTTGTTTTGCTGGCTATTTGGTGTGGTATGATTTTTGTCTCGGGGATCAGGAGGCGGTATATTATAATCTTCATTTTAGCAGGATTATTAGCTGCTTACGGTGGATGGTATTTTTTGGAGCCGTATCAGCGTGATCGTATCACAACCTTTCTTCACCCTGAATCAGATCCGCAAAATGCTGGCTACAATGTAATTCAATCACTTATCGCAATAGGAAATGGTGGATTAACAGGGCGCGGCTTGGGGGGAGGCACGCAATCACAACTTGATTTCTTGCCTGAAAAGCACACCGATTTTATATTTGCATCCTACACAGAAGCATTTGGTTTCGTAGGAGCATCTTTTCTTTTGACTCTTTTCCTTCTTGTATTTTTTCGGATACAGCGAACAGCAATGCGCTCGATGGACACCTTCGGATATTTTTTATGTGTTGGCGTTACCGTTCTTCTTTTTGTGCACGTTGCAGTAAATATCGGTATGAACATGGCTCTGCTGCCTGTAACGGGGATTCCATTGCCATTTGTAAGTTATGGTGGAAGTGCGATGTTAAGCATGTGTGGGGCAATTGGCATTATTTTGAGTGTTTATCGTACGCGTAAGAAAATTCAAGAGCATCTGATAAATGAGTCATACTAGGCACTTTGCACTTCACGTAGTAGTAAGGGTATGATTTTATGTTTTGTGGACATTGTGAGATAATATACCTATAGTTGGCGAGCGTAATTGGATCCAATTACCAAAACCAGAAATACAGATATATGAAACTCTTGCCAATATCTGATAATTGCGCTAATATACTTCCGTATGGAATCTGAACATCAACATCAAAATGTCGTACCACAGAAATGTCCAGTATGTGCGGCAAAAAATGATTTTCTCAATGCTGTGCCAATTGGACAGTCAGGTGATCAGATGACTATTCATGTCAATTGCACTCACTGTGGCGGAGCTCTCGTTGTTTTTGTTACTCATAATGACGTTGGCATGATTACCTTTGGCGTTATGGTAGATGTGGGCTCACAAGAGGCTGCACATGTCTTTGAACAAGAGCCAGTTTCTCCAGATGAGGTAATTGCTGTCTATCAGCATCTTCAAAAGCCACGTCTGAGCGTTTACGACTTCTGCCAATAGCAGACTGCATGAAGCTTAAATTATAAAAGTGCGATAAAGGTATATATAATGGAAAAGATAGAACTACAAACTGAGCTACGAGAAGAAACTGGTCGAAGTGTGCGCAAAATCGCTCAAAAACGAATCCCAGCCGTTGTGTATGGACATGGCTTTGAGACAAAGAATATTTGGGTTGACCAAACGAATTTTAATCGTGCTTTCGAAAAAGCAGGTACGAGTACAATCATCACGCTTTCAATAGGTGGTGACGATTCATTTGGGACGCTCGTTCACGATTTTCAGGCACATCCTATCACAAACGACATTATGCATGTTGATTTTTTCCATGTGCGCATGGATGAGAAAGTGGAGACGCACATTCCACTTGTTGTCACCGGAGAGTCTGCGGCAATTAAGAATTTGGGTGGCGTTCTGAATGCTCTTGAATCACTATCAATCCGAGCATTGCCTGGTGATTTGGTACATGAAATTTCTGTTGACATTAGCAAGATTGAAACATTCGACGATCGAGTCGAAATTTCAGATCTTGATATTGCAGACACCATTGAAGTTCTAACAGATCTTGACACACCAGTAGCGACTGTTTCCGCACCACGTATCCAAAAGGAAGATGAGGCACAGGAAGAATCCCCGGAGGACGCAGAGGCGGGCGATGCTGAGGGCAGTGAGTCAGAAGGCACTGCTGAGAACGAGAGTAAGGACTAATTACCTCACAGATACGCAACTAGGACTCATCCCATCTAATGCCTTCGGCTGTTAGGTGGGATTTTGTTATGGCTTGGTGGAATTGTGTGATGTCTCATGCTATTATGTGAATTATGAATGCTGAAAATACTCGGATGTCTAACCTTTTTTTTGCGGTAATTTCACTTACTTTACTGTGGTGTATTTTTATAATGGGTGTCGATGTCTATGCCCAAGATACTACAGAAGAAGAGGCTGAGACCCAAGAGGAGCGCAAAGAACGAGAGGAAAAGGAAAAGGCTGAGCGAGAAGCCAAGAAAAAAAAGGAGAAGCAGGAGGATCTCGAGGAAGATGTAGAAGAGTTAGAGGAAGATCTTGATGACGCACAGGAGGAGAAGAAGCGCAAGCAGGCGATCCTAAGCGCTCAGTATAATGATCTGACGCGTCAGAGGTATGCGCTCGCGCAGACACAAGATGAAATAGAGAATAAAGACGCAGAAATCGCAAGGAAGAACAAAGATATTGAAGCTCTTGAGGCACAAATTGCATTGAACCGTATTTCACTTGCGACAGTCATGCGGCAAATATACTACCAGAGCATCACAAGCTTAGAGGAAAAAGTTTTCGAGGCATCAAGTGATGAGGGCGAATTTCTTCTGGCTAATAATCAAAATGATATTCTGCGACAGCGGATGATTGATGCGATGAGGGGACTCGATGAAAAAGTGTCAGGAGTTGAGTCTGCAAAAGTACTCCTGATTTCTGCAAAAAATGAAAAAGAGGAGTTACTCACACAGCAAAAAGAACAAGAAAGTCAGTTACAAAAAACAACGGCTGCAACAAGCCAGCAAGTACAGGAGGTAGAAGCTACCATTGCACAGATCAATGGCAAGCTGGCAGGAATTCAATCTGAACTTTCATCGCTCCTTGGGGTGGGTCTAAGTACAGACGATATCGTTGAGGCAGCAGAATTTGCAAGCGATAAGACAGGTGTGCGTAAAGGGCTCCTACTTGGCATGCTTATTGTTGAGACAGATCTTGGGCGCTTCACGGGTGGCTGTACGTACAAAGAGAGTCGTATGAATGACAATCGCAAAGATGCATTTAAACGGATAACAAAAAAACTTGACTACGACTATAAGAAGATGAAAGTTTCTTGTCCGCCATCAAATTACAAAGGCACAGGCGGAGCAATGGGTGTGGCACAGTTTATGTCAGACACATGGGAGTCATATGAGAGTGTTATAGCAAAGCGTACAGGAAATAACCCACCTGACCCGTGGAATCTCGTAGACGGAGTTATGGCGATGGCGTCAAAACTTGCAAACGATGGAGCTACGAGAAACGGCAAGGATGGCGAATGGGGCGCAGCAGCAAGATATCTGGGATCATGCCGCGGTAATACAAAATTTTATTGTGAAAATGTGCTGTACTGGGCTGACAACTATGACAAGAAATTGTAGATGCTAGGGGCGAGAGTTTATAAATCTGAAAAAGCGAAGATATATATGAAGCAGAAAATCAAAGAAGCTCTTCTACTTAAAATAAACCATCTCCAGTCTCAAGGGAGTTGGGATGGGATTGATATACCTGAATTTTCTGTCGAAAGACCAAAGGATTATACGCATGGCGATTATACTGTAAACTTGGGATTCATTCTCGCGAAGGCATTAGATCGGAGTCCTGTGGAGATTGGCAATGAAATTGTCAGTGAGCTCAATATCAAAGATATCCAAGAGATAAATGTTATTGGAGGATACATCAATTTTACCGTTACGGATAAGCATCGCGCTACTATTCTTGAAAGAATTTTACGCGAAGGTCAGCGATATGGATCCACACAACTATTTGATCAGCAAAGAGTTATAGTTGAACATACAAGTCCAAACCTTTTTAAGCCTTTTCACATCGGCCATCTCGTCAACAATACGGTAGGTGAAAGTATTGTCCGTATGGTACAAGCTGCTGGTGGAGATGTTGTCACATTGTCGTACCCGTCAGACATGTCTTTGGGAATTGCAAAAGCAGTATGGGCTGCAAGTGATGCGCGAGATACTCTCTTGGACGATACGAAAAGCGTATACGAGAAGATGCAATTTTTGGGAGAGTGCTATGTGCGCGGCACCGCCTCATATGATGCCGATACAGAGGCACAAAAAGAAATACGTACAATCAATCAATCAATTTATGCTGGAGAAAAAAATGATCTGACACAATTATACATTGTAGGGAAGGACTTAAGTTTGACGTATCTCAAAGAAATGACGGCATCGCTTGGGTCAACTTTTGACAATTTTATTTTTGAGAGTGAGGCAGGTGAGGTAGGGCGTAAGATTGTCCAAGAAAATACAGGAGAAGTTTTTGAATCAAGTGAGGGTGCAATTATCTATAGAGGGGAGCAAGAAGGCTTGCATTCACGCGTTTTTCTAAATAGCGAAGGGTTGCCAACATATGAAGCCAAGGACATAGGTTTGCTTGCTCTAAAGTTTGCGCAATACACACCTGACCAATCAGTAATTGTGACAGACATGGAACAGGGTGAATATTATAAGGTTGTCTTAGCTGCGGCAGGTAAGATAAATAATGACTGGCAAAGCAAGACGCGCCACATTACGCATGGCAGATTGCAATTCTCTGGCATGAAAATTTCTTCACGTCTTGGCAATGTTCCGCTCGCAGAAGATGTGATTGAAACAGTCACAAAAAAAATCCATCAAAAAGCGAATGAGAGTGAGCATACGCGAGAGATTACTGATGAAACGATTTCTGCAGTTGCGATCGGTGCAATAAAATTTGCAATTCTCAAGGTCTCATTGGGAAAAAATATAATCTTTGACGCAGCCGAGGCGCTATCATTTGAGGGTGACTCCGGGCCATACCTGCAATACACGTATGCTCGCACAGTATCCTTGTCCCTGAAGGCAGAGCAAAAAGGTATTAGTGCAGATACGCGCTATCTCGAGGATATGCAAGAAACAGTTTATATTCTGGGACTTTTCCCAGAGATACTTGAAACAAGTGTTGTAGAATGTTCACCACACCATCTCGCCGGCTACTTACTGCAATTGGCACATGCGTATAACTCATACTACAGTGCCCGCAAAATTCTCGATGAGAGTTCAGATCACTCAAATGCGCGGCTTGGCCTTACAATAGCTGTGGGCCACACCATAAAAAATGGTCTAAACATACTAGGGATAGATGTTCCAGACACGATGTAACTGACATAAGCTTGCGCGGACAGAGCAGTTAACATGTGACAGTTACTTTGTGGTAACGAGTCTGCACATAATACTCCGAAAAACTTAGAGTGGGTAATGCAAAACATCGCAAAAAACAGTGGTCGGAGTCCTGTCAAATGTTTTGAGAGCAATATTGAATGCCAAAGAAAATTATTCTGAAAAAATGAAGTATCCTTGGTGCCATAGGACAGGCCACAGGCATTTATCCACAGGAGTGATTTGTGGTTTGTGGTATATAATACTATGGAGAAAGAAAATGCTTCTTAGCTAAGCTTGAGACCTTGGCTAGGTAACGTATTCTTACTGTAAATAATAAAAGCAAAAAAATATGCGAAAAATCATTTCGCTTCTAACGGTATGGGCTTTACTGTTTGCGTGGACTGTAAATGTGCAGGCACAAGAACGATCACCGCAAGAAGTAGTAGGCGAAGCCCAAGAGGCTGGTAATGAAGGAGGGCTGGTTGTGGTTTCTGAGATAAACATCGGAAAAGCAGAACTGCTGTCTGGAGCAGAAAATAAGTTTACAGTTGCAATCACAATTGAAAATCGTGGAGAGAAAGTGGAGACTGGACTGCGATACGGCGTCGTACTTTTCGAAAAAGGTTCAAGTGAAGACGCAACTGGTGACATGGTGGATGAATTCTATGCCGACGACGCACCGTTTAGCCTTGCACCAGGAGCATCCGTTGTCAAAGAAATTGTCTATGATGCACCTGCGGCACTTGCAGGAGAGTTCACGTTGGGCGCTGCAGTTGTCAACACGGCAGGACTACAGCTCGCCCCAGCCATTATCACCAACGTAGCATTCGAGGCGCAGGGAGTGCCCCTGTATGTCAGTCCCGACAGTTGTACAATGCGCATTGACGGGTCTGAGGAGTCATTCACTACTGGTGAGGGTGTAGATGTAAACTCAGAGGAGAACCTCTATGTCCTGTGTACCCTTGAGAACCAATCAGAAAATGATGTTGACTACGCAATTGAAGTAATCACATACAAAAGAAATTTTTCTGGTGAAGTTACTGAGACACAAATGTATGACATGCAAAGAGTTGTAGCAAACACAAAAGAAGAATTGCGTCTCGATGTGCCAAAAGTCTCAATGCCACAAGCCTATGGGGTGCGATTCGAGCTCAAAGATCAAGATGGCCAAAAAATTGCTAACCCAGTACTTGCGAGATACGTTCTACAGGGTGAGTCCGCAACTGTACAGCATGTCCGCATCGACAAGTCGAGCTACAACAAAGGTGATGTAGCGGAGGTAAATGTAAGTATCGCAGCGCAGGCTGACTTTTTTCCAGAGGCTCGCGGAGCAGATGTCAATCAAGAAATGTTTGAGAACAAAACTGATCTGATCTACAATGTAGTTACAGAAATAGAAGGGTGTAGCGAGTCAGTCATTACGACAATGGGCCAAAATGCATCAAAGGGCATCTCACAGGATATTAAAGTGCCCATCACAAAAAACTGCCCGAACCCAAATGTATCTGTATCTATCGAAACTGCTGATGGCGAAGAGCTTGACAGTGCAAATCTCACTGGGTCACTATCTGATGATAAAAGCCATAAATCAGGATCAAGCCGCAACATACTTGTAAACAACCCTGTCGCAGAAAAAGTAAAAGGCATGAGTCCATTTGTCTTATTTACGATCATTGGCTCACTGATCCTAGCTATGATTATACTCTTAGCTCGTAAAAAAGACGCGACAAAAGTAATGATATTTGGACTGATTGGAGCCGGGGGGATCATCGCTGCCTCATCTGCTGACGCAGTTGTGCTGACTGCACAAAGCCGGTGGGGTGAGCCAGAAGGTTCGCAATACGACTACAGTATCCAAAACAACAACTCGTGCTATCCGCGCATAAGTGGGAACCTACGACTATGGGGCTGTGGAAACAACCCGACTGCATCATGTGCCACTGTCGAACTGAATGGAAATATAATAGGTCAAGATCAAACACAGACTGGATCACTCAAGTGGGTCGGCGGTAACTTGCCAAATGGCGGCAGAAACGGCAACCACAGTGCGAACGTACAGTTAAAGTGGGCGAGTCATTGTAGATGGGGTGACGCAAACCAAACAGAAGATAGGAGGACAGAAAATTACACTGTTCAGTGTGGACAACCATCCTCATGTTCTCATACACTAAGTTCAGGAACGCGCCTCTCAAGCGAGCCAGGGAACAAATGTTCAAATGGCGGAGAGGTAAGAAACTACAGTAACCAAAGTGATCGCTGGACGTGGACATGCCGGGGTACAGATGGCTCATGGAGTGTGCCGTGCGGCGCTTACAAACAAGCGCCTGCAGTCAACGGACAATGTGGATCAGGACATGGCACATCCGGCAGAACTTCACAGCCGTCAGGCTCATCAGCATGTAGTAGAGGTTCATTTAGTGAACAAAGCGACACATCTTCTCGCTACCAATGGCGCTGTAATGGAACAGGCGGTGGATCGAACGCAAGCTGCTATGCAAACCGAGTATCTCCAACAAACGGTAGCTGTGGATCGGCCAACGGTGGAACATTTACAAGTGTACCAACAAATAATCGCTGTAGTTCAGGTACAGCTTCTGGCGTCAATACTTCTTCAAGTAGTTACACATGGGATTGTTGGGGCTACAACGGAGGAACGCATACATCATGTTCAGCTAACAGGCAAGCACTCGTTACCGGACAATGCGGTTCAGCAAACGGAGGAAGCTTTGCAAACAAATCAGCATTAACATCAAGTCAGATGTGCTCACGCGGTACAGCATCAAGCACATGGGGCACATGGAGCTGGAGATGCAATAGCTCAGGTGGAAACAGTGGTACATGTAGCGCATCGCAGACAGCACCACCAGTCAACAACAGCTGTGGATCCGATGATGGTCGCACAAATGTATCAAGTGCTTCTGACCTCAGAAACCGATGTACGAACGGATCAGAAGACTCATTTGTTGACAATGGAACATACTGGAGTTGG
>CALDDM010000004.1 GCA_937936355.1 Minisyncoccota bacterium | reverse complement strand
AGGCTCGAGATTGTTGGAGGCAACTGGACATACACGAGAATGGCATGAGCCACGATTAGATTATGAGACACTTGGTTTTGAGGTAGATGGAGATGTTGCGCAAGAGGAGGATGGCGTTTATGTACATCCTGATTCAGGAACGCGCGTATATGATGATACAGGTAAGACTGTCTTTGGGAATTGGGTTTACGTGTCACCTGGTGAAAAAGTTACTGTTAGATATGTATATGAGTTGCCCTGGCGCTATGTGACAAGTATTGATGCCGATGGACGCTTCGCTTCTCATAGTATCCTTTTTCAGAAACAGGCTGGTGCACAAAATGTTACACTAGAGTCTGACATTATTTATGACAATGGTCTTGTAGAGGTCGCAAGTGTGCCATACCTTTCTTCACAGAGAGGGAGTGGTATAGCCGTGGATGCCTCATCACTTATCACGCAGGATTTTAGCGGTGATGTTTATCGCGGCACGGTTTTTCGACTAGAGTAATAAGGTGATGTGTAGTATTTCATTTGGTCTCGGTAGTACAAAATGATTATTGAATTTTACAAAAAACTTTTAACCTTGCAATCCCACTCGATCGGCATTGCTGCTATGATCGTGGCTTTTTTTGGTATTGTGAGTCGTATCATGGGTCTTGTTCGTGATCGAATTCTTGCAGCTAATTATGGTGCTGGCGATACGCTGGATATTTACTATGCTGCTTTCCGTTTGCCAGACCTTATTTTTGAGCTCCTTATCGTGGGATCTTTGGCTGCTGCATTTGTTCCGCGTTTTAGCAAATTGATGATGGATACTGATCAGACACGAGCATGGCGCTGTGCCAATGACCTCTTTCTTGTTTTGATGAGCGCGCTTTTTGCCTTGTCTATAGTGGGGTTTATCTTTGCTCCTGCATTAATACATCTGATGGTACCTGGTTTTGAAGAGGCCAAAATTGATGAGACGATCAATTTTGCGCGCATTATGTTTTTGTCACCTCTTTTCTTAACTGCGAGCGCTCTTTTTGGTAGTGTTCTTGTGTCGATGAAGAAATTTATGCTTTATGCGAGTGCGCCACTGCTTTATAATGCTGGAATTATTATTGGTATTGTGTTCATTGCGCCGCGATTTGGCGACATTGGACTTGCATTTGGTGTTGTGTTGGGAGCATTTTTGCATTTTGCGGTACATCTTATTGCTGTGTCGCATGCAGGCTTTGATTTCTCATTGCCAAAAACTCTTCCATGGCACAACCAGGACGTTCAGCAAATTCTGCGATCAATGATTCCTCGTATTTTTGGCAGTGCTTCGAATCAAATCGCGTTGATTTTGACAACTTTCAGTGCCTCGCTATTGAGTGCTGGAGCTCTGACGATGTTCACTTTTGCGTATAATATCCAAAGCGTTGTCCTTGGATTGGTTGGTGTTTCTTTTGCGCTTGCAGCATTCCCAACGCTCAGCGCAGCCCATGCTGGTGATAAACCTGAGTATTTTCGTGAGGTATTAATGCGAACGCTGCGACGCATTTTGTACTATGCAATTCCTATGAGTATCCTCTTTTGGGTTTTGCGTGCTCAGATTATTCGTCTGGTCTATGGGGCTGGCTATTTTGATAAAGAGGCGACAGATTATACGATTCAAGTGTTGAGTATTCTTTTGATTAGCTTGTTTGCACAGTGTGCAATCCCTCTTTTGGCTAGAGCATTCTATGCTATGAATGATACCAAGACGCCACTTATTGCGGCGCTTGGAGCGCAAGCTGTAAATATAATATGCCTTTTCACATTGTTGCAGGCGGACTTTCGTATACGGGCTATTGCAATTGCATTTTCGTTAGCTGCTGTGACAAATGCATTGATCCTCCTTGGACTTCTCAAGAGGCGAATGCCCGAACTTGATTATCGGGAGACAGCATTTGGTATCGCAAAAATTATCATTGCTGGATTTTTTGCAGGGGGCATTGCTCATGGAATCAAGAATTTTATCGGTTTCACTTTTGGTGAGCAAATTTATGTTTGGCAGTATTTTGTCCAATTTGGTGTGACTGCTGTTGCTGGTGTAACGATTTACCTCGGTGTGAGTGCACTCTTTGGCTTGAAAGAATTTGAGACGATCCGCAAGAGTATATTCTTTAAGCTTTTTGGTCGTCCAATTGTTGCTGCGGAAGAGCAAAATCAAGGAACAGGATCGCCGTAATTTCCTGTGCGTGATTTATTATGGCTGTATCGTACTTGTGATTTGCATCGGAATCGTATGTGAGATATAATCTAGCTATGATCTATGGTAATTTCATCGTGGCGCTTGTGAAGATTCTGCTGGATAGCAGATTATTTCGTGGTGTCAGATAGATTGCAAATAGTTTCATAAGCGCAACATTTCACTGGCACTAGCGGCCAGTTTTATTGTTGCATCGTACAATCCTATTTTAGTTGAGGAACACGTAATGGTAGATACGAAACTAGACGGCGAGCTCAATACAGGTTATGGCGCAAAATCTGGACAGCTAGGTATCAGGCCTGCACCCGTAACGCTTAGTCCGTCATGTGCCTCTGATCGGCTTAAGATGAAAGATTTCGAGGATAGTGTGGGGTTTCCACATGAGCATCAAAATTTCATTAAACAAGTCAGGGGGGAGGATGTAGCAGAATAATATTACTGTGCCAAAGGTGTTTAAGCCTCTGAAGTCCGTAAAGGCTCTGTCGCAATGCGGCAGGGTCTCAATTTTTTATAATGCCAAAATATCCAAGTATTTTTTTCTCGGTATTTGCTAAGAGTGTTAGGATTTATTTGACATTTGAGCGTGATCAGATATAATAGTTTTTATGAGCAATGTAAGCAATAGTTTTATTCACTGCATGTGGGCATACTTTACTAAGTATTGTCGCCTTTTATGTGTTGAATAATTCTCTGTAGAAATTTGTTCGAATCACGTAAGCTGGCGATACTCTCGCTGGTTTTTTTAGTTCTTTTCACAAGAGGGTTATATCTATGGCGCATGCCAAAACACAAAAACAAGACCAGAAAATGATGCTTGGACTTAGAGTTAAGGGATTTGCTGATCAGTTTGCACAATTCTATCCTCACTATATACGGTATATCATTTCCCAGAAGTCGAGATCGTCGATCTTTGGGACACAAATTCCGTATCACGTGTCACAACTGTCTAGTGGTGATTCGCTCGGTCATTGTGTGCGCACCGATAGTGTGCTTGACAAGCAGGGACTTTCACACGTTTCTGAGGCTGATTATGTCCCGTCATCTAGGGGTATGCTTCTTGCTTCGCTAAATGAGGAGCAGAGAGGGAGATGTCTTGATGTTTTTTCACGTTGGTATAGTGACATGGGTGTGGAGAAAGTGTTCTATGCAACAGGCAGTAAAACAATCTGTGCACAGGAATCTGCATACTTTGCATCTGTCTTGAGGGAGCGTTCTGGTCTTGAGATATCAAGTGTCAATATTGATGAACAGTCTCCTCAGGAGAAAGATGATGTGTTTATTGATAGGTTGTTCTATCGAAGTGAGGCGCAGACTGCGAGTCTTTGGGAGAATCATGACTTGTTTTCAACTAAGGAACCATTTCTTGATTCAAAGATGACTTTAGCACCAATTCACTATGATTGTGTTCAAGGTGATATTGAAAGTTTTGTTGGTTCTGAGGGTCTGAATTTCCTTCGCTCTGTGATTCCACGAACTGAGCCATTTACTTTTTTTTCACGCCAACAACAAGAGGAGTTGTTTCGTGAGGACCAAAGAAATGGTTCGGTGTACAATAAGAAGGTATTTAAGGGATCTGAGGTGGAGCATGATACATCGTGGGGTTGTCGCTCTACGTTAATTGGAGCGGATAATTCGCGACAGTCCATTATGTACGCACTGCAAGGACATGGTCCGAAGGCGCTTGGCCTTAATCCTATTGTCCAAGACTTCAAGCGAAGTAAGAACTTTAGGCGTATTTGGAATGATGCAGTTAGAGGCAGGTATGTCATGACGCCATTGCAGATCTTTGGTAATGAGCAAAATGAGCCTCAGATAATTGATGATGTACGACATGTATTTGGTCGTGTAGGTATCTTTTTTCTCATTGATAGGAAGCGATGTGCGTGTTCTTATGTGCCATATGGGTTGCTCACGTTGCGTAATTCGCATCTTGTGCATGGCGCTTCAGACTCGATGTATATCCCTT
>CALDDM010000003.1 GCA_937936355.1 Minisyncoccota bacterium | reverse complement strand
AGCAACCATCATTTGCCGCTTCATTGCCATCATCACATTGCTCGTTTGCCTCAAGCTTTCCATTACCACAGACGGGTGGCTGTCCTGGTTCTCCTTCTGTTGTAAAAGTGCCGTTATGGATCGCAAAGACACCTTCTTTGTTGTTGACACGAATGCGGTATTTGTAGGTGGTGTTTGGTGCTAAGTTTCTAAGTGTTTGGACATGTTTATCGTATGTGAAAGACTTTTCGTGTGGTCCACGATTTGAAAGATCTTGCGTGCCATAGAGGACAAATGCTTGGACTTTTTCTGATGCTGTGAATGTCATTTTTGCTTCTGACTCTGTTGGCACAACAGTGATGTCTGTGATAGTGATGTCTGATCTTTGCTGTCCGATGATTGTGTCTTTGGGGACGTTGTAGCGCATGTAGCCATTGCAGTGAAGTGTTTCTGATTGCGGACTAATCTCTTGTGTGCAGCGGGTACTGCGCACCCACGACCCTTTTGAGCGTGTTGTTGGATGTTCTGTTTCGTATTTTTTGCCATTGACCTTGATGAAGTCAATGTGGGCATTGTAGTCGATTTTATTTATCGGATCGTAAAGATCATTTGTAAAGAAAACCTCTACAGTATCAAGAGACATTTCCTGTTGTGGACGGAACGCATAGTTTCTCTTTTGCTTAGTGAGTTTTATTGTTTTGACGACCTCTCCATTGATTCTGAGTTCAATAATCTCATTTCCGGTAGATCCCTTTGCTCTGACGAGAATATCATTGTAGAGCGTTGCATCAGACAGGGAGAGCGTTGGGGGCCAAGCGTTTTTTTGGACTGCAAAAAAAAGTCCTGCGATGATAGAGAGGAGGGAGAATGTTACAAGGAGACTATTGAGGGGTTTTGTTTTTGTTTTTTTTGGCATTTTTTTTGTTTTATATGACATCCAACTTACACCTACCAACAGAAGACATACGTCTTCTTGAGACCCATCGACCCCTTATCCCAATCCTGGCATATTCTCATTTGCAAGAAAAGCAAGCATTGCACCACCACCTGTCGAAACAAAGCTCACGTGGTTTTGTAAACCAGTTTGCCTAAGTGCCTGAACACTCTCACCGCCACCAACAACACTAAACGCATCAGGATTATCAGCAATCGCGCGTGCAATTGCTACCGTTCCCTTATCATAGGGCCTCTCCTCAAATTTCCCCATCGGCCCATTCCAGATCACAGTCTTTGCCTGTGCTATACGATGAACGAAATCCTTCACCGTCTCTGATCCAATATCAAATTTTTCAGCGCCAGCAAAGTCTGTCGGCAACATCACCTTCTCACTGAAAACCAGACTCTCATCCATTGCTTCGACAGCTGTGCGACCACCTACAAGCACAGCACTATATGTTTGCTCAAGTGCACTAATCAACGGAATCTTTGTTTCTATCTTTGCGCCACCTATAATTGCAACCGCTGGTTGATCTACAGCATCACGCACCTTCGTCAAAGTTTCTACCTCACCCTGAAGCCATATACCAGCATAACTAGGAATATGTCTCGTTATAGCATCCACAGACGCATGTCCACGGTGACAAACGCTAAAGGCCTCATTGATATAAATATCGAATGGAGCTGCAAGCTGCTGCGCAAAATAATCATCATTACCCTTCTCACCATCATGATAACGCAAATTCTCCAACAGAAGAATTTCACCATCTGGCAGGTCTTCAATGCCACCGCTCACACAGACACCAATACAATCACAAGCAATACGAACAGGTCGGTCCAAGATGGCACTAACATCATCGCGAAGATGGGCGAGAGAAAATGACTTATCATCTGGACCTGTGGGCCGTCCCATATGCGACATGATCGCAAGCGTCACTCCAGGATGGGATAGCACATAATCTACCGTAGCACGTGCAGCCTCTACCTTGTGTCGATCCTTAACGTCGCCCTGATCATCGAGTGTAATGTTAAAGTCTGCACGCATGATAACGCGTTTATCAGTCAAGTCAATTTTTCTAATATCTTGCAACATACACAGAGTCTAATATGATTAAATACAAAAGCCTTCTACCCCTGACCAATAATAGCGATAAGAGTGCCGATACCAGCTGTAAGTGCAGTAAAAATCCACGCGCGCATAACGATCTTTGGTTCAGGCCAGCCAAGCGCCTGAAAATGATGGTGAATCGGTGCAGCTAAAAAAACCTTGCGACCAAAAAAACGCTTAGAAAAAAGCTGGATAAAAGCGCTACCCGACTCCAGTGAGTAGATAAACACAATCACAAAAAGTGGCACAATAGAGTTAGTCAAAAGCGCAACAACACCAAGCGTAGCACCCAAGCCAACCGCCCCTGTATCCCCCATAAAAAACCGGGCTGGATGAATGTTAAACCACAAGAAGGCAAGGAGCGCCCCAGAAAGTGCCGCGCAAAAAGCTGCGAGATCAACCTTATTCTGGAAAAACGCAACCATAGCAAAGGAGGCAAATGCAATCAAAAGAACGCCACCATTTAATCCGTCGAGACCATCAGTTTCATTGGAAGAAAACGCTGTAAAAATAATAACAAAGATAAAGAGTGGAATATACCACAGGCCAATTGAAAAATCTCCAACACCTGGCACATGGAAAAGATCCCATCCCAACTTATCATAAAACCACCACGATCCCAGTCCCGCAATAACAAACAACCATCCAAAACGCAGTGCAAAGCGCATTCCACCACCCTTATTACTTCCCCAACCACGCACACTCATAATATCATCAAACAAACCAAGTGTACCTGCGGCAGCAAGAGCAAAAAGTGGAAGGTAGGTCTCTTTACGTGACAAAAAATCAAGACGCGCAAGAAAGTGAGAGTCATAGAGCTTCGCAAGCTCAGGTAAAACAAATTGCGAAGCAAAGATGAGAATAATGACACTAAACCACACGATCACACCACCCATCGTCGGCGTTCCACCCTTATTCGCATGAAAACGCGAAACATATGTCAACTTATCCCCCTGCACACCCGTCTTCTTAATTTTGATGCCAATTTTATTTCTATAGAGAAAATTAGTCCAAAAAGGTGTGAATGCAAAAGCAATGATAAACGCCAAAACGCCTGTTGTCATCACCTTAATGATGTCAATAATATAAGGCACTGTATAAAAGTTCGATAGTTCAACCATAAAGGAAAGTTAAATACACAACATCTCTACCAAATAAAAGATTTCCGCACCCAATGTATTATTTTTGATGTATCCGCAAAACGATCAGATGAATCCAAGACAACAGTCACAAAACGGTCCCCAGGCAACAAATGATCTGCAATACCAACAAAGGAGCTGCCAGCGCGAAGCGTAAAGCCTGTCTTGCCTGCAATTACCACCTTCTGCTTAAGGAGATCATTTGTTGTTTGGGTAACATGCTTTATTGTACCATCTCTTGATTGAAAGTCAGCGCGAGAAGCGCCAAGTATCTCCATAATCGGCTTATACCGAGCCTCGCGAGCGATAATCGCGGCAACCTGACCAACATCGCGAGCAGTTGAAAAACATGAATTTATGCGGGAGGCATCATCAACCTCAAGACCTGACGGCCTGCAAAAATTACTCCCAGTCAAGCGTAGCTTTTGCATCTGTGCATTCATGCGTCGAGCAAAAGCATCTTCCGATGATGCAACATGAAGTGCTAATGCTTGAGCTGCATCATTTGCACTACCAATCAGCATTGCCTTCAAAAGATCGCGAATACGCAATTGCTCGCCAACGACAAGCTGCACACCAGAGCACGAGTAGGAACTTTCACAACCCACCCGAACACCGACAACATTAAGCATGGGCTGGGTAATCGTCACATATTCATCGATATCTGGCACACTATCAACAACAACCATGGCAGTCAAAAGCTTTGTGGTAGAGGCAATAGACCTTTTTTCAAAAGCATTTTTCTCATAAATCATTTCACCAGAATGCACATCGATCACAGCGCTACTGCGAGCACTCACTTGCAGCTCTACAATATCCACTTTTTTCTGTGGGACATCCATGTGTGGAGCGCTCAAAGGTATGCCTGGAATTACCGGGGCAACGCGCTCAACAAGATCTCGCACGGCCTGCACAGTGCGCTGAGCATGACTGGATTTAAGCGATCCAAACATCATCACACTGATGGATAGAATACCAAAAAAAATAATTGCTAGCGGAATAACAATCAAAAGCTCTCGATGTGCAGAGACATACTGTAAGATTTTTTTTACAACTACTGACATTAATCTTGAGTACCTTGTGTTGGTGAAGGGGGAGCTTTTGGTGCATCCTCTAACTGCTCACCATACAAGACAGCATCAATGCGACGATCACTTATAAGCTGATCAAAATGCGGTAGATCTTGCAGGCTTTCAACGCCAACATGACGCACAAAGTCCATCGTAACACGATAAAGTTGCGTTCGAGAATCAGTGGGGTGAGGCGCACGTTCTATCAAGCCGCGCAAAGAAAGATTTCGCAGTGTAAACGAACAATTGACCCCACGAATAGCCTCTATATCAGGCTTCGACAAAGGACCGCGATACGCGACAACAGCCAAGACTTCTAATGCTGCTTGTGACAAATTTCCCTCCAACTGTTTTTTTATAAAACCCTCGATCACATGCGCATGTGCCTTGTGTGTTACCATTTGCACAGTTTGATCATGAACGATTACCTGCAGACCAGACTCACGAGTATTATAATCATCGGCTAAGTACTCAACAATTTCTACGGCGTGATTACGCGAAACACCTAAGACCTCAGCGATACGCGAATAGGAGATAGGACTACCATGCACAAAAAGAATTGCTTCCAACGTTGCTCCGTGACGCTTCTTATCTTCTGGCGTTACGTCAGAGTGAGAATGCGTACCATTTTCAGATTCTGGCATATCAGTTTTATTATTCATATAGATTTCTCACTTTCCGACTTAACAAAAATATCATGAAAGATACCATCCTGATCAGCGACTACTATTTTTTGCTTAACAAGCTCAAGTAACGCGAGGAATGACACAACAACATCATGACGACTACCTGTACCAATCTCCGAAAATGCAATCTCAGCCTTCTCCTTTATGATAAGCTGAATATGTGAAATCTTCTGCTCCAATGACATCACATCTGCAATAATTTTCTCTTCAATTGAATCAAGTTGCGGTATCGAGTAAAGTGACTTCTCAAAAGCCTCTCTCATTGCCTGCGCAGTGATATTATCTGCGGGTATAAACTGAACCTGCGTACCCCACATACTTTTACGTGCATAAAGTGATTGAGCATCAGACATAGCCAATGAGAAGTCAGGTATGTGCTCCTTGAGTGCTGCAAGTGCAGATAGCTGCCTCTCAAGCTCGGCAATATCTTGCTCCTCCTCATCATCAAACTGCAAAAGTGGTAACAAAGCCCGTGACTTAATCAAGACAAGCTTTGCGGCTACAGACAAAAAATCAGTCATACTAGCGAGAGAAATTGTTTGCTGACTCTTTATATAGTCAAGATATGCGTCAGTAACATGCGCAAGCGCAACTTGTGTGATATCTAATTTCTGCTCCTCGATCAGTGACAGAAGAAGATCCAGAGGACCTTCAAAATGATCAGTTTTAACACGGTATTCCATAAAAAGCATTATAGCATGCAGGCAATTTACGCCAAGACGAAAAGTGTGTCCACCCCCAAAGTGATCCTAAGCAAATCCACCCCACAATCGCATTCGAGAAAAACAACGCTACAGAAGTATCAAATATAACTTCAATACTCTCTCTACGACTCCCCTACTTCGTGTCGACGAGGCGCACAACAGGATAAAGACCTATCAATATAACAACTGTAAGAACAAAAAAGATTGCGCCTTGACCAAACAAAATACCAAAAATTGTTGCTGTAATCATCGAAAGGATATATGCAACAGGTCGTGCAGTACGAAAGAGATTAATAAGAGCAACATCACTTCCATCAATTTGCTTATAGAAATAGATGTCACGCATAGACTCAATCAGTGCATACCCCACGCGCGACAGCGTCAAAATCGCAGTCCACACGACAAAAGACCGAGATTGCGAGATAGCCATGAAAAAGATCGCCACAATCAAAATCACAAAGCCGATAAACATAATCTCTTTCTCTCCATATTTCCTATCAGCCAAAACACCAGCAGGATATTCAAGCAAAACAAAAGGTAAAAGCATAATCGTAAACATCAATCCCATCTCAGACCACTCAAAACCAAGGTCCCGTAATTTTAAAGGAATAAAAACAACAAGCGTTGCAGCAGAAAAGCTCAAGCTTATAGCAACCCAATACACACGTCGCAAAGCCTGATTCGACCAAAGTCGATGCACCGTATCGCGCAGGGCAAAGACATGATGATCAATTGCACCTTTAATTTCACGAAGAGTGATCAAGGCAATGACAAGCATAACAGCATAAAGACCAAGAACAAGTGAAAAGATCAATCCATACCCATAGCGCTCGAGAAGCGATAGGGACAAAAGCGGGCCAATAATCGCACCAAAACCCCACACACTCAAAAACATGCCTCGAATACGGCCAGTTTGCTCATCTGAAGAGTACGCTTCTAGTACGGAGTCCCAGACAACCCAAATCACACCATAGAGCGCATAGTATAGTATGAGAAAAAAGGCCCCCCATGGTCCAACAGGCAGCGCAGCTAATGCACTCAAAATAACAATCTGCGCACAAAGGAGAAAGAGCAAGGTCCGTGAACGCCCAAACCAGAGAAAGATCCTATGCAAATTAAGCAGACACACCAACAAAAGCGAAAAGATAACAACATAAAATAAACCCACATTCTCAACGCCCGTCGCTTCACGAAAATACGATGATCCTATATAGGCAACCAAAGCAACGGAAATACCAAAAAGAAACCCAAGCGATGTCACAAAGCCAACCTTATGATCCCGCATTCGAAAGTGACCAGAAATTTCCATTGTAGTTTTTATTTTTTATCTCACTATTTTATCACGCAAAGAAAAATGTAACGATCCTCCAGTGCCTGCATCGAATCGTCTTCCGAGCACTCTATGTTATCACTGTGGACGAAACTTCGTCTTATGAAAAGTCGGTTTATACGTACGACGCACTTTGTTATACATCCTTATCATCGGCTTCTTAAGCCTGCTAGGGATTTTGTCAAAAGCACAACATTGCCGGGAGCAATAATCACCACACCGCAATCTGCAGGTATCACACGAGATAAACAGAACATGACAAGAAAGATTTGCACAGTTGTAGTGCGTATCAGAAGGCTTTTTTTCACAAATATGGCACGTCGAAATAACATCTTCACTAATACGTTCACCCAACCTCTCGTCAAAGACAAAGTTCTTGCCCATAAATTTGTTCTCAAGACCACGCTCCTTTACTTGACGATCATAGTCAATAATCCCTCCTTTGATATGCGCAACATCACCAAAGCCCTTATGTTTAAACCACGCACTCGCCTTTTCACACCGTATGCCACCCGTGCAATACATAAGAACCTCACGGCTCTTATGCTCTCCAAGCTCTTTCTCTACACTCGCTAACTGCTCCTGAAATGTATCAACTTGCATAATATGCGCCCCAGGAAAATGACCAACCTCTGCTTCATACTGATTACGCATATCAACAACAAGAACATCTGGATTATCGATTGCACGATTAACCTCCTCTGCATCCATATACTTCCCTGTATTAGAGGGATCAAATGTTGGATCATCTATACCGTCAGCCACGATCTTTTTCTTGACTTTAATGGTAAGTTTCCAAAATGAAGGGACGCTCGCTTCTTCGCGTGCAATCTTATAAGGAACACCAGAAAATTCTGGTATGCTCTGTATAAAGTCATCAAAGGTGCCCCATGCAGGAAGCGGTACATTCATTTGTGCATTTATACCTTCAGATGCAACATAAATCCGACCCTTACAACCCATCTCATCCAAAGAGTCAAAAAGCAAATCCCGCATTGCTTGTGGGCCTGACAAAGAAACATACCGATAAAAAGAAATGGTACGACGAGAAAAATCCTCTCCTGCAATCTCAGCAAGAGCCTGATCCTTGTTTTTTCGATTTACACGCCGCTTCAAATGAAGTGAATCCTTCTGAGTATTCATACGCCCCCTAAAGCTTATATTCTTTATCTTATCTACTGCATAGTTGCTACATCATGATCCCGAAACGCGATATAATACTTCGTCATGAGAATCATCACAAAAGGCACTGCCACGATCAGACCAACACCAAAGCAAAGCAAACCAACAATGATCCATCCAAAACATTGCATTAAAATACGTAAAACTTCCCTTCTATTGTTCTGCACAAGATATTTACTGTATCGCAAGGCGTCCATAGGAGGCTTCTTGTCAATAATGGCAGCAAGAGTAGCAAAAACCCAATTAATAGAAAGATAAATAACAATGTACAAAAATACAGCCGCAACCAAACACGCAACAGCGAGGCCTAAGCCAGCCGACACCTCCCCCAACAATCCAAATGCTAACACAGCACCCAGAGCGCCAAGGAAGAGAATTCCATAGATAGCAATTGTCATAAACAACGTTACACCAAGAAAATACAACCAATGTCTTACATCCTTAAATCCATGAAAAAGATTAGCTACACTAGCTGCCTTAGTCTTTACATACTCACTAACGAGATATGCAAATCCGAAATGAAAGAGGGAGTTAAAGAGAACAGTCGCAATCAAGGAAATCAAAGCCAAAGCGAAGATGCCAAAAAATTGAGGATCCAGGCTACTGACCATCTCTGCAAATGAAGAAGGGGCTGACGATGTCTGCAGGGAATCAGGCTGTATAAGTGTGCCCAAAAGAGCATTCTTAACAGCATCAATAATGATTGTAAAGATCTGCCACAAGACAAAAGCACCACAAAGCAAAAGAGCATTCTGTTTAAAAAGCTCCCACGCACTATTGCGAAAAGCAGCGTAATCAACGGCCTCAATTTTCATAAGAAAGTATTTATTCTTTATTGCCTATATTCTGCCACAATCCCCGTTTATTTTCAAGGGCCTCTCGCTGGAGTGCTCGAAAATGTGTTTTATGTGCAACATCTGGAGGATACGTCACCATTCGTGCCAAGCCCTCAGAAATCATGATCTCATTCACCCACGTATCCCCAACGTAGATATGTCGCAACCCGCGACCATATCGATCCGTCTCTGACACATCGCGTTTCAAGATAACATCCTTACCAGCCACTAACTCTTTGAGTCGATCAGTTGCAACATCATAGTACGGCTCACCACGCTCAGGCGTATCAATACCCAATAAACGAATCTTGACACCACCTTCCAGCACGACAGTATCACCATCAACAACATAATCGACGCGAGCCCTACCTGCCTGTGAATCACCTTCTACAGGTTTAATATCCTGCACATCACTAGACCACGGCATATACTCAGAGAATTCGCCACTCGCAACAGCAAAAACAACCACGCTAACAGCGCCCCATAAAATACTCTTCCATGATTTGTTGGCAAACAAATTCCTCATACGCACACATTCCCTTAAGCGAATATCACAAATGACTTACAATTCTCCTCCAATACCCTACTACTTAGTATACCCCAAACACATCAACCCAAATACAAAGCCGCCCGTATGAGGCGGCTCACATAGTGATACTCGGATAACTACTCCATGATACCATCAAGATTTACATCATAGAGCATTGCTTCTTGTACAAGTCGATAATCAATCAACTCAGACTTGTCGAACCACAATCCAATTTCATAGTCTGCCTCTTCAGGATTATCGCTACAATGGACAAGATTACGAACAGCTCGACCATCAACATCCGTAATCTGATAAGAATCAATGGTAAAATCTCCACGAATTGTGCCGATATCGGCAGTTGCAGGCTCTGTGCCACCAACGAGTTTTTTAACGACTGTACACGCCTCATTCCCCTCAAGTGCCATGACAATGACTGGACTCGCCACCATATACTTCACGACAACACCGATAATGTCACGACCATACTCAATCGCTTCTTTCTCAACCGGCAAGCCAAGCTTTTCTCGATTAGCAACCGCATTCTCACCCTTTGACTGAAACCACTCATCATCCTTGTTATAGTGCTTCCAACATTGGTCCTCTGTTGCCATAATCATTTTCATGCCAACCGTCTTTAGACCCACACGCTCAAAACGAGAGATAATTTCTCCCGTAAGACTACGCTGAATGCCATCTGGCTTAATAATCACAAACGTACGTTCCTTCCTTGGATGATTATTCATTTTCTTGAATTCACTCTATTTAATACACCATACTATAACATACAGACTGCACAAAGTCGATACAAAATATCCCAAAAAATAAAGACCCTAACAAGCAGGGTCTTTAAATGATCCTTACCAGATCAATGGAAATCTATTTTCCACCGATAAGGAAATCTTGATACTCTTTGAGTTGATCCCACTGACCATCACGGGCATACGCAGCCTGCTCAGGCCATGTTTTTGGATCATGCATTTTGAAGCGCGGTCCTGCTTCTGTCAGAATACTTTGTAACCGATCAACATTGGTAGCAGCAAGATCTGACCATGTGCCAATACCAGCGGCATGCAACAACTCTTCAATCTTTGGTCCGATTCCTTCGACAACTTTCAGGTCATTGGGATCAACACTCAGGGGAATCACACCTCCTGCGGCACCGTTTCCATCACTTCCTCCACCCATCAAATGCCGCAAGAGCCACCCAAGAAAAGCTGCAATTGCAAGCATGATAAATAATGGCAATGGAGCACAAGCCAATATCTCTGTAAATAGTTCCATATTTTTTCTTTAAAATTTTATACGTAGATTTACTCTGCCTCTTTGTATTGACAATACAGCTTGTTGATTTGTGCGCGAGTATAACCCAAAACATGACCTGTTGGACCAGCTAAGCCAAGCGGCTCGAGAACACTCTGAGAGTATTTTTGCTGGAATGAACGGACAGCTTGCTCATCTGCAGCTCCGTAAACACCGTCCACAGCAAGGGAAGCACCTTCATACTGATTCAGAAACTCCTCAACTTTCGTAGCATCAACCGAGGTATTTGAAGCTTGCCCAAGCTTGAGTGTGCCCTTCAGATAATCTGTACATATAAATGCAGGCTTTGGCTCTGGCACAGGCTCCGGGATTGGAGCTGGTTCTGGAGCTGGCTCTGGCACAGGCTCCGGGATTGGAGCTAGTTCTGGAGCTGGCTCTGGCACAGGCTCCGGGATTGGAGCTGGCTCCCTCACGACTTTTGCCGGTACATTCTTTTGGACATCTGCTTTTGCTAATGGTTTTTCACTACATTGACCTTTAATGTTGCAAAACCACCATGCGCAAACAAAAACCCACAGAATCATGGCAATCACGATCCACATGACCTTTGACATAGTTTTTTTGTTATATATTACATGATAGGAAATCTAGACATTTACCCATTTACACAAAACCTCAGTAAATGTCTTCACTTATATCATAACTTCATCGTAATACATTTTATTTCATATTGCAAAATATTTTCCCTAACTTGTCCACAGTCAAAAAAATGAGGCAAAACAAAAACCCCTTCCGTGAGAAGGGGTTTTGTATAAGGTGCAAAGTTACTCAGCAGATGCGCCTGTAATCTCATCAGCAACATTCTTTGGTGCTTCCGCATAGTGCAAAAACTCCATAACATAACTTGCACGCCCCTGTGTCATAGATCGAAGCTGTGTCGCGTAACCAAACATCGAAGCAAGTGGTACTTCTGCATCAATAAGCTTGACTTTCGCTGTACCCTCACCTTGGTCGGTCATCTCTTTGATTATGCCACGTTTAGAGTTTACATCTCCAACAACATCTCCCATAGACTCTTCCGGCGTTGTGACAGTAACCTTCATAATCGGCTCCAATATAACAGGCTTCGCCTTTGTGACCGCATCCTTGATCGCCATTGAGCCTGCAATTTTGAATGCTGCCTCTGAAGAGTCCACATCATGATATGACCCATCATAAAGCGTAACCTTGACATCTACCATTGGATAACCAGCAACGATACCATTTTTAAGTGATTCTTCCATACCCTTCGCAGCAGGCTTGATGTACTCCTGCGGTATTGATCCACCCTTAATCTCATCGACAAATTCGAAACCACTCCCTGGTTCTTGTGATTCAACACGCACATTACAATGACCATATTGCCCACGTCCACCTGATTGCTTGACAAACTTACCCTCACCTTCAGCATCCTGTGTAATAGTCTCACGATACGATACCTGCGGCTGACCAATTGTCGCCTCTACCTGGAACTCTCTCTTCATACGATCAACAATGATATCCAGATGAAGCTCACCCATACCAGCGATAATTGTCTGACCAGTCTCTTCATCTGTGTGGACTTTAAGCGATGGATCCTCACCAGAAAGCTTTCCAAGAGCAATCGCCATCTTTTCTTGGTCAGCCTTGGTCTTTGGCTCAACTGCAATGGAGATAACAGGCTCCGGAAACTCAATTGATTCCAGAATAACTTTATGGTCAGGATCAGTAAGCGTGTCTCCTGTACGCGTATTCTTCATACCCACCAAAGCACCAATCTCACCAGCATACATTTCCTCAACCTCCTCACGGTCGTTAGAATGCATACGAAGAATACGTCCTACACGCTCCTTAGACTCAGAGGAAGTGTTATAAACGTATGATCCAGACTTGAGTGTTCCAGAATAAATGCGAAAGAAGATGAGCTGCCCCACAAAAGGATCTGTTGCAATTTTAAATGCAAGAGCACTAAAAGGTGCTGAATCATCGGCCTCGCGTGGAATTTCCTTCTCAGAATCATCTGGGTCGGTGCCGATGATTGCAGGAATCTCATTCGGTGCTGGCAAAAAATCAACAACAGCATCCAAAACAAGCTGAACACCCTTATTTTGAAGTGCGGTTCCTGTGAAAACCGGGATAATATCGTTCTCAATTGTTCCCTTGCGAATTGCAGACTTAAGCTCATCAAGCGCAATCTCTTCTCCCGCAAGGTATTTCTCCATAAGTGCATCATCTTGCTCCACAGCCTTTTCAACAAGGTTATTTCGCCACTGGGCAGCCTTATCTTTCAAATCAGCTGGTATATCATCACTATAGACAACATTCTCACCCATCTTACCTTCAAATGTCACCTTTTGCATGGTCAAAAGATCAATCACGCCCTCAAAATCACCACGAGCACCTACAGGTAGTTGCATCGGAATAGCATTAGGTGTCAATCGAGTTTTGATCGTACCAAACGAATACTCAAAGTCAGCACCATCTTTATCAATCTTGTTGATAAAGCAAACACGTGGAACTTTGTACTTATCAGCCTGACGCCATACAGTCTCTGACTGTGGCTCTACACCCTCTTTTCCATCAAAGCAAACAACTGCACCATCGAGCACACGCATAGATCGTTCCACCTCAACAGTAAAGTCTACGTGACCTGGTGTATCGATAATATTAAACTGATGCTCTTTCCAGTAACAGGTCGTTGCAGCAGATGTGATTGTAATACCACGCTCCTGCTCTTGCTCCATCCAGTCCATCGTTGCATCTCCATCATGCACCTCACCAATCTTATGGCTCATGCCTGTGTAGTAGAGAATACGCTCTGTCGTTGTCGTCTTTCCAGCATCAATGTGTGCAATGATACCTAGATTACGAACCATATCAAGAGATGTTTTACGTGCCATACTTTTTTGATTGTAGAATGTAGATTTTACCTCGCGCAGTGGGAGGACAAAAACAAAACCTAGTGTCTATTTTATTTATTTTATAATACCTGAACTAGAGCAATAAAATTCATATATTCGAGCAAAAATCGAGATGTACATGAAGAATATGAGTGAATCGTATTGTAACACGATAACTGAGTATTTTTTATGCGCAACAAAGATGTTCGCCAAATAAATGGTTTTTTAAGCAAAGTGAGCAAATGCCTTGTTTGCTTCAGCTTGCTTGTGCGTCTCTTCTCGTTTTTTCATCGCCATACCTTCTTTTTCTGCAGCAGCAAGCAGCTCATTAGCCAATCGCTCAGCCATTGAACGCCCTTTCTGTTTACGGCAAGCCTCTCGGATCCACCGCATCGCAAGTGTTTGACGACGGTCTCCCACAACGGGGACAGGAACCTGGTAATTTGCACCACCAATACGTCGTGATTTAAGAGCTACAAGTGGAGAAACATTTTTAAGCGCCTGCTCAAAAACATTGAGTCCTCCTTTTTTAGTCTTTTCATGGATCACATCAAATGCGTCATAAACAATCTTCTCAGCAATAGAACGCTTTCCATCAAGCATGATCTGACCAATAAATCTTCCTACAAGCATATTATTGTAAACAGGATCCGGTCGCCATGACTTCTTAAATGTTCGTTTTCTTCTAGGCATTTCTTGGTAATTTAGAGGTTAGAATATAAAATCGAGCTGCTTATTTAGCGGCTTTTGGTTTTTTGGTTCCGTACTTACTACGTCCACGATTACGACCATCGACACCAGCACAGTCAAGTACGCCACGGACGACATGATAACGTACACCTGGAAGGTCTTTAACACGACCACCACGAATCATAACAATAGAATGCTCCTGAAGATTATGTCCCTCGCCACCAATATATGCACTTACCTCCATACCATTAGTAAGTTTTACACGAGCAACCTTACGAAGAGCTGAATTCGGTTTCTTTGGTGTAACAGTTGATACTTTCACACAAACACCACGCTTAAATGGACCCTGTGAAGCAACAGGCTTATTCTTAAGCGTGTTAAAAACATATGTCATCGCAGGTGACGATGTCTTAGACGATTTCGACTTACGCGACTTACGCTTCAATTGATTGATCGTAGGCATTCCACAAAATTCTATGCTAATTAAAACAAAATCCCAACATACTGAGACTCATATGCCGATGGGCTTCGAGCCTACATTCTGTTGGTTTCTATTACGTAAGGAAAGTATAAGTCAAACCACTTATTTTGTCAATGATACGACATCATTCCATCAAGAGCGTATACTGTGGAATAAACCTCGCGCTTCAGAAACTCGCGCACAAAATATTACAAACGAACCAGACAAAGCGTCAACGCCATCCAGAGAGTCAGTGAAAACAAAGAACCGCATACCCCTACTGGGGTATACGGCCATTCTCACGCGGAGTAATCAACTTCTATCTCGGGTTCAATCACTTCCACAAAACGATCCACCTCTTCTACACGGACGATTCCGTGGTCGCGTGATTCCACGCTAATCATATAGCCATGCCGCAAAGTGTGTTCTACGGGGAAACTACCACATTCTATAAGTTCTGCCACCGCACTGACTTCCATATCGATTATTGAGTATTTTCTTATCATGAGGAGCTCTATGGTCCACTGTTATTGTTAAGTTTGAGTTATTGGTTATGTTACGTTGCATTACAAATGATCTTACAAAAGCAACAAAAAATGTCAAAAAAGTACAAAATACGCCAAAGAACAACCAAGAAATGATAAAGTTTTTGTCCACACAAGTCAAGAAAATTATCCACAAAAAAACAGCGCTTCGCTGTCTTTCCTACAGACTAATCTTCAATGCAAACACCTTGCTCAGCATTATAAACATTACCAGCGTTAATACACTCTTTGCGAGTAGCAGTTTCATCATCATCGCTTGGCAAAATCTCTAGCTTATCAGACGGATTTGACTTAGCTTTCTCATCGGTAGCATCAGTAAAACACTCGCCATGGGAGAAATTATAAAGACCTCCACGATCTGTACATTCCTTAGCGGCTCGCGTTTTCTGATCAATCTCGATCTGCTCTTGCTCACTGATAACACGCGGCTCGGGATTAGTTTCCGGGGTAAGAGGTGAAGGCGGTGGCGGCAAATTAACAGGCTCAAGTCCAAGCGGCTCAATACCTTGCTCCCTATCTTTTTCTTGCTCTTGCACATCTATTTGTTGCACATCAGCTTGTTGTGCAGTTGCAGAATCCCGTTCACCTACTTCAGCCTGAGGCAATTCTTGTGGATCTGTATCTTCTGGTGGTAGCGCAGAGCCACCATCACGATTTTCTGCAGCTGAAACAGCCTCCTGCTCTATAACGAGATTCTGGGTAGGTTCATTATTAATAGTCTCCACAACCGGATCAGTTGTCACCGCATCGCTACCACAACCAGCAAGGACAACAACGCCAACAGGGAGCAGGAGGTATCTCTTCAGACATTTCATAGCAAGCATGTAAAATATTTATCAAAAAGCCGTTTATACATTGAGCATTGTAGAAAAATTCACAAAAAAAAGCAACTAACAAATACAAATATCGTGACATATTTAAGCAACAGATACCAAGCTATGGCAAGTATTGCATTGTGATCATGAATGCGCTACGCTTGCCCCACAAGTTCATTGCATCATGTTTAACCACTTCATATAAACACTTATGCGCAGAAAATATACGAACTCTCACACTTGCAAAATTATATTCTCCATCATCCTTGGGGTATACTTCCCACTTTTCCTGTGGAACTTCTGGACATACGGATATAATGCCCTTGGCATAGGGGCGATGGCATTTGGCCTGCTGATGATTGCGTTTTATATCTATACAACATGGAAGCACTTTTCACGCAGAAGTCTCATATGGATTATTCCATTGACATTAATCATGTTAAGTCTTGGGCTTTATACCAATCCATTTATCAAGATCATCAACATCGTACTCATTCCAGTCTTATACCTCGTCTTCACAACGCATGGTACGCACATAAGTCTCAGGCCTTCTATCTGGAGTAAATTCTTCATTCCAGAATGCTTCCTTGCAGTTGCGCGCCTTTTGGGAAATGCTTTCACAGCGATTCACAAAATCAGCAACACCAAAAAGGAAATCAGCAAAGCACGTAACACATCGGTACAATCGCAAGACAAAGCAAAATCAGCTCTGCATCAAGTAATCATTGGCAGCATCATTTTCGTCGCTCTTGCAATTACCGTCATCATCCCACTTCTCTCTTCTGCAGACAAAGAATTCGCACTCATTTTTGAAAAAACCATCACGTGGTTTGTATCACAATTAAGCCTAGCGGGTCTCACCAAAGTGATAACCGGGATCTTTCTCACATTCCTTTTTCTTGGCTACACAATATATTGGAGCACAACCTACAAGCCCCTACGTACAGAGAGTGAAAAATCCTCCCTCAAAGCATACAGCCCACTCCTGGGAACAATCCTCATCGGCATCATCGGACTCTACGTCATATTCATTACAATACAAGCAAAAAATATCTTCATCGGAACATTGCCTATAGATTTCAAGATCACAGAAACACTTGTAAAGTCAGGATTTTGGCAACTATTTATATTAACCGTCCTCAATGCAGTCCTCTACATTGGCATTTTTGGCAAAGTAGCCAAGTGGGTACAATACACACTTGGAGCATTTACAGTGGCATCACTCCTCCTTCTCTTCTCAGCAGCACAGCGCGTGTACCTTTATGTTGTAAGCTACGGCCTCAGCTATGAAAAATTCTTCGCACTATATACCACGCTCTTCTGCATTGGTGCTTTTTGCTGGTTTCTCTATCTTCTAGTGGCAAAGTCCACACATCACCAAATCTTTCGTACACTCAGCTTTGCTGCACTCTGGCTTTACGCTATTGCGACGGTCTACCCACTTGAGCGCTTTATTCTGCAAACAAATCTAGAGCTCACCCAAAGACCTGAAAGTCGGATTGATCTCAATGAGCTTCAAATGCTCAGCTTCGACGCAATTCCAACATTTGAACGAAACGCACAGAAGATCATTGCGCAAAGCAAAAGAGATCACGACCTCGCGCTATCAGACATGCGCATACAAGAACCCGGCGCACATCTGACACAGGAAAACAGAAACATCACACGAGAATGGCTCATCTGGCATCGAGATCTTGTGCATGACTCTCAGAACTTCACCTGTTACACCTGCAAGCAGATAAATACCCCTCAAAAAAAATGGCACGAAAAGACCTTTTCAGAACTCTTATACAAAAAAGTACCAAACATCGATTTTACGCCAGAAAAATACCTTACGTGGAAAGATCCTTACAGTGGTTACAGCGTCACATACAACGCAGACGCACTCCAAGTGTATTCGTACAGACCATCAGGAAGCGAAACAATCTTCGGCCTCAAAAACACATCGATGCGCGATGCGATGTCGATGCATATCTGGTTTGAAATACCAGAAACGTCAATCAAAAGATTTTATTTCAACACACCTAAGCAAGTAAAAGACTTCGAAAAAGGTGGCAAAAACAATAAAAAAAGACTCTTTGAAACACAAGAACGACTCGATAAGCACGTAGCAAGCGCACCCACATTCAGGCTTGGCAACACCCAGTCATACGTATTCCTGGGGACAAAATACTCCCTCCTAATTCCTGCGCCTGATGGCTATTTCGAGATCGCAACAAGCTACGGTGAAAAGAATTCCAAAGAAATCCAACATAATGAATTCACGGAAGACCAACTAAAAACACGCGAGGAATTTTTAATATCTCTAACCAATCATAATGAAACAAAGGAGATGATCTCGTCATTCAAGATCATCGAGCAAGATCATCGCAAAAGTTCTAGCAACAAAAATAGTGAGGAAGATACACCGAGCCCAAGTAGAGAGTAATAGTAAGCTTACTCAAAACCAATTTTTTTGGCGCTATCACTTTCCACATCCATAATTTTTCCATTTGATTTCTCGTAAAGGTCCAGATTCTCTTGCATCGCAAGAACCATCCGCTTGAAATGAGCTGGAGTCGTTGTAACTTTGCACACAACCTTACCAGTCGGATCAAAGAGATGCGCAAACACAAGCCGAAACTCTTCACGCGTATGCATAACCTGCATGAGATTTGCATACTCCGCACCAGTGATATTGTCTGCAATTTTGATCTCTTGTCTCTGTGAACGCTCTTTATCTATCTTTTTTTCTTGTGCCATCTTACCTTGTATTAATCATTAAATTCCTTCCACGATTTGGCAAATTTTTTATTCGTTTTTAGGAGTGTATCAAAAGTACCATCAGCGACAATCTGCCCTTTCTCAAAAATAATAATACGATTGAAACACTTCAGTAAATTCAGTTTATGGATTGATGCAATGATCGTCTTTTGCTTATGCTGCCCAAAAATACTCTTATAAATCTGCAGCTCATTCTTGGGATCAACGCTACTCGTTGACTCATCAAGCAGAATAACGTTTTTACCACGCGCAAACAAGAGAGCTCGAGCAAGTGCTAGCCTCTGTTTCTGACCACCAGAGAGATTAACACCTTTCTCATGAACCTTTGACTCAAGACCAGAGGGCAAATCTCCTACAAAGTCATTGCAACGCGCCATTTCCATGATCTGCGCGAGAACCTTTTTACTACAACTCGTTCCAAGTGTAATATTCTCACGAACACTCGCGCTAAAGAGTTCTGGCTCTTGCGGCACAAGCATCGTCCCAAAATCTATCTGACCAAATGATTCCGAAACACGTCGACCGTTAATCTCTATATCACCATGCGCCGTATCATAAAGACCATGGAGGATTTTGAGAAATGTCGTCTTACCTGAGCCAGATGCGCCAATGAGAGCAATCTTCTCCCCAGCGTTAAAAGAAAAATGATCTACATCAAGATGTTTGACAGATGCATCATCACCACCTTCTGCCTGATAGGAGAAATGCACATCATGTGCGGCAAAGGTTCGTAATGTTCTAATCTGACGAACATCGTTTGAGATATCGGTAAAACTTTCCTCAATTTCTTCAGCATTTTGAATATTAGCCTTATCTCTGGTAATTTTTTCGTAGTGATAACTAAAGGAAAAAAAGACATTTGAAAAATCCCGCAAATACAACATAAGAGCAGTTACTGTCCCAACCTCAATGACTAGATTATTACCATGACGATAAATAAGATAAAAAGCAACAGGCACAATCGTTACGAGGCTTTGCAAGAGACCACCCGTTGTCCATTTATATTCATTGAGTTTAAAATTCCTCACAGAAAGATCATACGGCGCAGCAATGCTTTTGCTGATTTCGCCAAAAATACTCTTTTGTATGCGTAAAATAATCACACTCGAAACATTGGATAGGCCGTCAAAAATACGCGTGGAGATTCTATTCTCATACTCATTGAGCTTCTTGTACTGTGGAATCAACCGCAAATCAAATCGATACAAAACAAAAAAGACAACAATGAGCATCACTACAACACCAGCTGCAATAAGGGGATGAAAGAAATAAAGCACAAAACTCGCGCCAACGATCTTCACCACAATCTCAACAACGGTAAATGTCCTCGAAGAAAAGTCATGCAATGCATCTGTTGCTTTGTTAACTTTATCAATCGTATCGCCACTATCACGATCACTATGCCATTGCAATTTCAAGCGTAAAATATTTTCAAGAAAATACTCGCGAAAATTCTTTTCAATATGAAACGCATTTTTACGCTCGATCACACGACCAGGTACATGGAGCACTGAGGATACGAGGCTGATAAGAAAAAAAGCACTCAAAACTAAAACGAGGTACGCTATATTCCCATCATTCACACCCTCACGCTGCATCACATTGAGAAAATGTGCCATTACCAGTGGATTGAGCAATCGCACCATAACAGCTCCACTCAAGAGCGCAGTAGCAAGAAGAATCAACTTCCGACTCTCTGCATACCACCACATACGACGAAAAAGAAATGCAGCAGGTTCTAATTGAATTTTTTCGATGCTCTGATTCATTGCACGAACTACTCACTAATTTTCTTAAGATAAAGACCATCACCAAAAATATTGATCACGCGGGGCATATCACCAAAAGGCGGGCTGCTAACAGTCTCCCCATAGATCTCGACACGGTCTCCAGCAGAAACAGTATCAGCCTCCCCACGAACCACAGGTGCACCAAATCCCGATGTTTCTGTATCAACATTCACAACAGAGCCGTCAGAGAGCTCTACGCGAACACCCACATTACCGTCAACGGGGCGCTGATCATACAAATCAAGAACAACACCCTGGACTGTTTGGTGACTATCATCTGCGGACTCACTCTGCGGCAAAAAAGAAGGTGGTGGAGTCGGTGGAATAGCATCGAGATGTAATTGATCCATGGTCTTGGAGTCTTCTTGCCAGATCTCCCCCTCACTCGCGCCAGGAGTTGGTAATTGTACGTCTTTCTTGGATCGCATAACAAGAAAGACAACAACAAAAATAAGTAGAATAACGAGCCCACAAACAAGATGTTCGATCTTTTTTTTATGCATATGCAAAGATTTTATAATTTCATATGATCTATCTACATCTTAACAAAAAGAATACAGACTGAAAAAAATAAATAGATACTCTAACTTAAAATATGGAGCGCTTGCCCACCAACAAGGAGATTAAAAACAAAATTTCCAACAATGATAATACTTCCGACACTGAGAAAGCGGTACCCTAAAAACCCAATCGGGATCGTCACAAACTCATTTGGGAGCGGCGCAAAAATAATCCATAAACCACAAATAAGTAGTGGTAAGAGAAAGTGCTTCTCCTGTAACCGCTTAAGCCGCTTATATGCGTTGTGGCTCTCCATCTTCTGGACGAGGTATCCATGCGAAAACCGTCCAAGTAGATAGAAGCCGATATCCACAACACTCACAGCAGCAGTCATAACGATGATGACGGGGAGAAAGTCCAACCCAGCCACTACCCACGTTGGCACAAGCGTCGGCGCAACAATCGGCACGATAACATTGAAGCTATTGAGAAAAGCAAAAGCAAAAACACCAAAATACCCACCACGCATTGCAATATCTTGCACAAAGTCACTACCAGAAAACTGGCGCTGCAAGAAAAAAATAACAAGCAAGACAGCACACGCAAAAAAAGCCCTCCAAAAATATTTCATACAATCATTATATCATCATTACTTGAAAAAATGAGTCATTCATGATATACAAATAACACTGAAGTAACTTAACATATCCACAAAGGGGTTCTGCATGAACACAGAGAACAAAGAAATGCATGATTGGCTAATTTTTGATATTCAAGAAATTACGCTCAAAAATGAAGCGAAAACAGAAGCCTTAGCAACGTCAATGCTGTGCCCTGCAAAAGGCATCATCTGCAAGGCAATTCTGATAGAGTTTGATGCAGAAAATCATCGTCACATGGTTTTCACACACCATTCTGAAGAAAGAATTTGTGAGGAAGGTATAAATCACTACATCTTCAATAAGACTGCTACAAAAACAACGCAATACAGTGCGTTCTACGAAGGTGTAAATGCTAAATTGGTTGAAAGAGAATCTGAAGCTGATAACCAAATATGGCACAATCGCACAGATACGACAGACAACAAAAACCTACCACACTAGACAACGAGAATTTTTTAACATTCTCACAAACGAGAGTACTATAAATGTCACAATCAGACACGTGGATCATCGTCTCGGGAGATGAGGCCAAATCAAGCAATACTACAATAAGTGTGTATCATGCAAATTTAATATGCGAAGCACGTAACATTATTTGCGAAGGCATTATTTCAACCGACAAAGAGTCGGGTGCAGTCACGATCGACCCCATCTTTCGTCCATGCCGCATCGAATCAGAGCATCGTAATCACTTCATCGGCAATCGAGAAGTGGTGGTCGACACAATCGAAGTGAATTCTGAACTCTACGAAAAAGTATATGCACTACTCCTGCAAGAGGAGAAAGAAAATGGCTGTTCTATAACCTACAACCCCAATGACGATCCCTTCATAGAATACGAAGGTGAGGTCGATCTCAGCAAAAAAGAAACAATCCTACACTAAAAAAGTCTCACTCACAGAGCGCGTCAACGACGCGCTCTTCACATTTATAGAAAACTTTACATCACGCTCCGATTTGCAAATTTCAGGTACTTTGCTATAAATAACGCATGCAGGAGAAGGAAAATGAGCACAAAAAATACATGCGTAGCATTTAGACTAGTTCCTTTCACACTACGAGCCACGGGAGAGCACTACATTGCAAATATTTATATTAAAGATTTAGACCTTCTCTGTCATGGCACCGTAAAGAGGGACAAACACTCAGGTAATTTATCCATAGATACCTGGTGGCCCATTGCGCTTGTCGACGAAAGATGGATCAGCGCTAATCTCACATTACACATTGACGTAGAAGAGGTGTATTATTCGCAAAAACAATATAATACCCTCGAAGACATTGCCCTTGGGTTAATCGATTGCGGTGACATGCCAGAGTTCGAGATAGAATCAGCCGAGAAAAGACAGGTATACTACGACTCAATCGATATCGAGACACTACAAAAAGACGGAGTAGTGCCGACAGATGATCCACAAAATCCCACGATCCACTAGGACACATCCACACAAGGCGCCTTTCCAATGAAAGGTGCCTCAACTTTTTCCCATAGCCATTTAATATCACACAACACGCATAAGGCGTTGCATGACTGCGCTCACAACTTCCTTACGCGTACGCGAGGTGCGCACAAATGCACTATGAATGCACGATAGTGAGACATGTCCCACTTCCCCGCGAAACCGAGAAAATTCGTCAGGCACGACGACATCTGCCCGCCCGCCAAAAGTAAGTACCGGCACTGCACACGCCTCGGGCACATTATGCGCTACCATAGCATCAGCTACGCCAAAGTCCTGCATACCATGCGGTGAGCCAAGTGTCACCAAGAGGATGATGTGATCTGACCGCTGCAAACGACTGATCGCACCACGCGCAACGATTCCGCCAAACGAGTGCCCAAAGACAATCGTCTTCTTCTCCTGTGCAAGCTCACGCACTGCGTCATCAATGAGAGAAGCGACAAGATTCTCCTGTGTGTGGAGATAATACCGCTGCACAAGCACCACCTCAGCCTGAGGAAAATTCTTCTCAAGCATTGTGATAAAAGGTTTCATATACCGCCGAGAACTTTTGATCCCAGTAATCACAACGATCCGCTCAAAAGGCGCATCCGCATACCGCGCCCCAAAGATCGCACAAAACCCCCGCCAAAAAGATTCAAAGTGATTTAATAAGGCTTTCATAATGCTTAAATGTAGCTTGCTGATATCTTCATCACACCCTCTTTCACAAAGGGATCCTTAAAATTTTCTGGGAGATGAGATTTAGTCTTATCAGAAATAACTATTTCAGGCATTCTAATTCTATCAGGCATTCCATCTTCAATAAATTTACTTGGCACTTCCTTATCGTTCAAAAGCGAAAAACAAAATGCACCAAAATATCTCTGAGGATCGTTTAAAGACTTAAAATTGTAGTGTTTCATTCCAAATTCTTTATTAGAATACCCAAGTTTCATTTGTCTATGAAGCTCTATCATTATTACCATTCTTATATCAGGAGTAAAGTTATGAATTCTTTCTTTTTGATAAAAAATATTCAAAGAACCTCTCAAGAAAGACTTGATATCCCTTATTGAGCATCCTGATTTACGATAAAATTGCAAAAGATCGTTTAACTGAGAGTACCCCACATCATCCAAATCAAAAACAGCTTTTAGAAAGTCTAGAAAAACAGGTTCCGGATGAAAGTTATGCTTATAATCGAGAGATTTGTCATAAGAATTTTTTATATCTCCCTCCGTATTTAATATGTCAGCAGGCATAGGGACGATAAATAATATTCTATGGCTGACGAGCTTACTTAACCTAGACTGTACAAATTGCTTCAGTGTTTCAAGGAAAATAGCTCCTTCTTTTCCAGCTCGATCAACATCCTCAAGGACAATATATAAATCCGAATCATTTTTGCTCAGAAGATCAAAAAGTAAATCTTCAAATTCATATACTCTTCGTATTGGAGACGATCTAAAAAGTGCACCGGCCTTTTCTAGTACAGTACTTGAGCCTGGAAGATAGACATTCAGTGAATGCGCAACCAATGAAAGTAAGCTCTTCAAATCCTGACCAGACTCAGCATCAATTTTTTGCCTCACATTTTCAAACTCTCTATCTGAAATAGACCTTGCTACACTTAGCACAAATCCCTCCCACATATCTTTCCTATTTGGCAGCGACCAAGCATCAAAAATAATCCAGTTTTTCGAGTCTAACTTCTCAAGCTGATGCATCATAGTACTCTTACCTGAACCATAAGATCCAACTAAACCCACCAGAGATGAATTCTCAATTGTACTCAAATATTCACTAAAATTCCTTGTGTCATGTTCAAAGTTTAGCAAATCATCGACCCTATATCCCTCATCGAGAATTTTTGAATTTCTTATTTGACTCATACAATCATTAAATACATATCAAGTGACTAAAAACCGAGGGCTCTACACCCTCGGCTTGATTGAGAAGATTTACTTATCCTCTTTCTTGTCTTCAGTTTTGTCGTCAGACTTTGCGTCAGCTTTGTCATCCTCGACTTCTGCTTCTTTGGCATCGCCATCAGCCTTGTCTGAGTCACCATCAGCTTTCGCTTCCGCGTCAGCCGCGTTTGCAGCGTAGAGTTTCTCGCCAATTTTTTGTGCTTCTTTGCTCAGCGCCTCAGAAGCCTCCTTGATCTTTTCGATGTCAGCTTTGTCATCCTTCAGGATTTCTTCAAGCTCTTTCATCTTTTCCTCAACAGGCTTCTTCTCATCATCTGAGACTTTATCACCAGCCTCTTCCATTGCCTTCTTGGTTGTAAAGATCATTGTTTCTGCAGTGTTGCGAACTTCAACCTCTTCTTTTTTCTTCTTGTCCTCCTCTGCATGTGCTTCTGCATCTTTTTTCATGCGTTCGATCTCCTCTTCACTCAGACCAGATGTACCTTCGATCTTGATGCTTTGCTCTTTGCCAGTACCCTTGTCAATCGCTTTGACGCTCAAGATACCATTCGCATCGATGTCAAAATGCACTTCGATCTGCGGCACGCCACGTGGTGCTGGTGGGATACCATCAAGGATAAAGCGTCCCAGTGACTTGTTATCCGCAGCCATCTCACGCTCTCCCTGACACACATGAATATCTACTGAGGGCTGATTGTCTGCAGCAGTAGAAAACACTTGTGACTTATTTGCAGGGATTGTCGTGTTCTTGTCGATCAGCGGTGTCCGTACACCACCCATTGTCTCGATACCAAGTGTCAGTGGTGTCACATCAAGCAGGAGTACGTCTTTCACGTCACCCTGGAACACACCACCTTGCACAGCTGCACCAAGCGCAACCACCTCATCTGGGTTCACAGTAACATTTGGCTTCTTGCCAAAGAATTCTTCCACAGTCTTTTGGATCACTGGCATACGTGTCATACCACCAACAAGGACAACCTCATTGATATCTCCCTTGGCGATACCAGCATCTTTGAGAGCAGCCTCTACTGGACCAAGTGTCTTCTTTACCAGGTCGTGGATAATTTCTTCCATCTTTGATCGTGTGATTGTCATCACGAGATGCACAGGACCAGCATCACCTTGCGTGATAAATGGCTGATTAATCTCTGTCTGATCTGCAGTAGAAAGCTCAATCTTTGCCTTCTCCGCTGATTCCTTCACACGCTGCAAAGCACTGTTGTCCTTTGAAAGATCAACACCCTCTTGCTTCTTGAACTCTTCCAAGATGTGCGCGATAATCGCCTGATCAAAATCATCACCACCAAGGTGTGTGTCACCATTAGTTGCCTTTACCTCGATTGTGTCATCACTTACCTCAAGGATTGAAACATCAAATGTTCCACCACCAAGGTCGTAGACAGCAATCTTTTCATCCTTGTTCGTGTTAAAACCATATGCAAGTGCAGCAGCAGTTGGTTCATTGATCACACGACGAACTTTCAGCCCTGCGATCTCACCAGCCTCTTTGGTTGCTTTGCGTTGTGAATCATCAAAGTACGCAGGCACAGTAATCACAGCTTCTTCGATCTTACTTCCGATCTTTTCTTCTGCATCAGCTTTCATTTTACCGAGGATCATCGCAGCAACCTCTTGTGGCGTGTAGTCTTTGTCACCCATTGTAACCTTGATACTACCACCATCTCCCTTGACCACCTTGTATGGCGAAAGCTTGATGTCTTCTTGCACCTCCTTATCATCAAACTGCCGTCCGATAAAACGCTTTACACTAAAGAGAGTATTCTCTGGATTCGTCATTGCTTGACGCTTCGCAAGAAGTCCAACAAGTCGCTCACCAGATTTATTGACCGCCACCATAGATGGCGTTGTACGATTACCCTCTTTGTTTTCGAGGATTTCCGGCTTGCCACCTTCGATGACTGCCATCGCACTGTTTGTTGTACCGAGATCGATACCGAGAATTTTACTCATAAAATTGATTCTAATTGAAATAATGTTATTGATAAATGTATGGGAATATCCTCCCCTAGATCCTTGCCGAGCTACCTCAGCAAGGACAAGGAGATACTATCTCCACTACTTTCCTTTGACGCGCACTGCAACCTTTTTTGGTTTTACTTCCTCAATCTTTGGAAGTGTGATTGTCAGCATGCCTTTTTCATAGTCCGCAGAAGCTTTGTCAGCTTTGACACTCATCGGCAAGATGATACGTCGCGCAAACGAACCACTGCGAATTTCTTTGCGATAGAAATTTTCTTTTTGAACTTCCTGATTACTCTGCACATCCGCAGAAATAGTAAGGACGTCATTTTCGATGTCTATATCAACCTTTTCAGGATCAATACCAGGCATCTGCGCTTCTACAATGACATTATCTTTATCTTGATAAACATCAATCGCAGGCGCAAGAGTAGAATGCATCACTCCCATAAAGTCATCGTCAAAGAAACGATCGACTTCGTGGAGCGGATTCCACCGTACGATGTTTTGACTCATAGGTCTCATGTTACATTGTTATCTGATGGAATATACAACACATTGGCCACTGCGTTCTATACTCCACACAGACAAAAATAGATAAGACCCACTATCACTAGCCTAGCTCGACACGCGCCACACGCATCACGCGATCAGCGATCATATAACCCTTTTGTACTACCTTCGAAACTTTCTGTTGCTCCTCTTGTTGCTCATTTTCAACCTCGCCAGAAGCATCATCAGATCCCTGAGGATTCTCTGCCTTGATAGCCTCCATCTTCTGGGCATCAAATGCATCGCCCACAGCCACTTCGATTGGTCGCACACCTGCGTCTTCGAAGACTTTTTCCATCTGTTGCTGGATATACATGATACCTGTCAGCCATGGTGAATCTTTTTGATCCTCTGGCACAAAGCCTGTCGCGGCATGGAAGTTATCCAAAACAGGAAGCATTTCCATAATCACTTTTTCGCTTGCGTATTTTGCAAAGTCTTTTTGCTGTTCAGACGATCGCTTCTTGTAGTTATCAAACTCCGCGAGCGTCCGCAACATCTTCTCATGGGATTCTGATCGCTCAATATATTGATCAGCAGATAAGACAATGTCCTTCAGCCACTCAAAATAAACATCACTATTTTGTATCTCCTCACTAGTTACCCACTTATATTCTAACTGCTCGTCACTAAGCGATATATCACCTTCAACATAGGTCACAAGCCAACTATTCATAATGCGCCTATTCTTACCATAGTCAGCCCTCGCTGTGTGAAATACTCCTCCCAAATCAAATTCAAAATTATCTCCAAGCTCTTCAACAATCTCTCTTTTGATAGCCTCTGCCACACTTTCATCAGCATAATCAATATGCCCACCTGCAAACTGCCAATCTCCAAGAACCTCAATTGCATCTCCACCATCAATTGGCGAATCCTTTACAATAAGAAATTTTTTACCAACAGGATCGTAAACCACAGCTTTCTGTGTCACTGCAAAAACATCTCGTTTACAATTTTTAACAATACCATCGTCCATTTTTTTCTTTTTTTCTGCCATAATGTTCTAATTCAAATTTCTATATTCAATATTATTCAATGTCCTAAATCCCTACGACAGTTACAAAGACACCAACTTTACCAGCTCCACCCAGGAGCTTCTTCACATAATCAATAAGAGACTTATTTTTATCATATTTCATGTTTTTGGGACCAATCAGCGCAACAATCCCCTCGTCTCCTCCAGATTCATACTTACTCACAACCATTGAATAATTCTTGGTCTGCGTAATTGGATTATCTTGACCGATGTAAATATGCGTCTGACCATCATTTAAATCTTTCATCAGATCGTCACATTGCTCATCGATGTAGTCCAAGGTCTCAGCCACTTTACAGAGGTCATCTATATTCTCTTTATCAACATCTTTCAGTAAGTTTGTCAGACCAAATTCTGATGTCTCCCCCGTCTTTGCATTAACGATCACTGCAGCATAGCCACTTACAGTTGAAATGAGCTTAGCAGTCGTACGCATCAAACGCACATTTTGTGCGCGCAGCTGCAAAAGCTCTTTCTGAAGCGCAACTTGCTGCTCTTTGGAGAGCTCCCTTTCTGCCATGATGTTTTCTACAAAGTACTTGTATCCAGCATCCGTTGGCATCCGACCCGCTGATGTATGTGGTTGATGGAGCATATTTTCCTTCTCCAAACTCACCATATCAGCACGAAGCGTTGCGGATGAAACATCGAAATTATATTTTTTCGTCAGTACGCTAGAACCTACTGGTAAGCCAGTCTGTGTATACTCTTGCACAACTGCTGCAAGAATCTTTAATTGTCGTTCATTAAGTTTCATATTTGTGGAAACAGAGAATTACCTCATTCCATATAAACAGTCTAAACAACAATTAGCACTCTGTCAAGTAGAGTGCTAATTCACCAATGAAGACGCAAAAGTCTTTGACTCAGGCGCAAGGCAAACACAAGGTAAGTACGCATACAAATCAAAATGAAAACCGCCTCCTTGCAGTTTCCAAGTGACGGTCAGATATTTAGCACTCATTTTGGTTCTAGAACATTCTTCTCCACTTCATTCTCCAGTATGCACAAAAAAACACGATGGATTTTATGCAGACATACACAATTACGGCGCTTAGCAATCCATACTTCACACTATCGTAATGTGCTCCAACAGAAAGAAATGTGAGGCCTGCAACAATAGGCAAGGCTGAATCTACCCACCACAGAAATGAGCCAGCATTTTCTCTCGTAAGTACAACAGACTCTTTTTTTGTCGACATGCTTGTCCCCAAAATTGGATGTGTATCCCACAGTAACACAAGCTTACTCCTGTGTAAATAAATTTGACATACACCTATCCCAACTTAAAAATGGCACCTAAGCAAGGACACTATCACACACTCCCTGAAGAGTGCTCATTCAAAACAAAAGGAGAAATTGTAAGTATTTCTTTCTACAATAGATCCGATGCACTGAAGTGCACCGCATCACCACGCAAAACATTGCCAGAGATAAGCTTCTTTGCAAGAACATCTGCAAGGGTCTTATCGATATATCGCAAGATCGACCGAGCGCCGTTTTTGGGCTCGTAACCCTTCTCTACGATCTTCGCTGAGACATCATCTGCAAACGTAAGGACGACATTTTGCTCTTGCGCAATACGCGCAGCAAATTTTGCAAGCATGAGCTTTGTCACTTTTTGCATAGCTTGAACATCAAGCGGCGTAAAGACGACGACATCATCAAACCTGTTGAGAAACTCTTGTCGGTATATACCGGACTCCACCACGCGCGCAAGGACTTGTTCCTGTAAGTTTTTCACGTCACCCTGCGCTACCATATGCGCAATCGCGCGAGATCCAGCATTAGACGTTGCAATAATTACCATAGAGGTAAAGTGAAGTTTGCGACCAAAACCATTATGTGCAAAGCCCTCATCAAGAATCTGCAAGAAAATATCAAGCACAGAAGCATCTGCCTTTTCAATTTCATCAAGCAACAAAACACTATAAGGCTGCGTTGCAACGATCTCACTCAACGAACCCTTCTCACCCGTAGAGCGTGAGCCAAGAAGTTTCGTAAGTGCGCCACTGCCTTGATATTCGGACATATCAATACGAGCCACCTTATCCTCACCACCAAAATACTCAGCTGCAACAGTTTTCGCCATCTCCGTCTTCCCCACACCTGTAGGACCAAGGAAAAGAAAGCTGCCCGCAGGACGATGCGGACGAGCAATCCCGCTACGCATTCTCCGTAGCGCCTCAGCAAGAGCTCGCGCTGCTTCCGGCTGCGCTATGACTCGTTGCGCAAGATTCTCTTCGAGGGTGAGGAGCTTTTGCTGCTCTTCCTTGCCAGTTACATGACCAAGTGGAATACCAGTCTTGTGTGTAATATATGACAAAACAACATCCGGAGTAACCCAGCCGGCACCACCAGCACCACGCCAATACGTCTTAACTTCCTCGGCAAGTGCGAGTGCACGCGACGGCAACGGTCCGGTATTGGTATAACGAGCACTGTCACGCACAATCTCTCGCAAAGCCTGGTACGTAAAAACCGTACGTGACCGATCATAAAAATGCGTAAAGAGTGTCTGTATCGCATGCTCCTCATTCATCTCGTCAACGTGGATCACAGAAAAATGAGCAAGCATACCATCATGTACTCGAAGAACAGATTGAAAAGCCTCTTCCGATGTCGTCGCAATCATCCGAAAGTGTGGGAGTGGCGCATACTCATCAAGCATTGCAGCATAGGAAAAGTCTCTGCTATGAGAAGTGTGTCGATCAAAGTATTGTTCAAAATTTTTGAGAAAAAGAGTAACGTTACCTGCATGCGCAGCCTCATGAAGATAACCTTGTGCCACAAATTCAGGATCACGACCCCGATCCTTCGCTTTGGCAATCGCTTGCGATAGATCAGCCTCCAGAATACGCTGCTCCCCCAAGACCGTGCCACGATAGATACCGTTACGCACACGCTGCGCAAGCAAGTGCACAAGAAATGTCCGACCGACACCTGGCTCACCGACAAGTAAAACATTATTTTCTCCCGGCTTTTGTAATGCTGATTCAATTGCAGACATTTCCCTTTGATGCCCATGAAGTTTTTCGCGGCCATAGGACGAATAGTCATTACGAGAAAGGTCATGTGAGAAACGATTAAGTGTGGGTGTGTAGCCGTAATGCCACCAGCGTCCAAGAGAATGTATACGATCAAGCGCTTTCTGGCTAAATGGTCGAGCCACTTCTTCCCGCGAGCGCTGATATTCCATCTCCCAAGCAATTACGTCCTGCGCCTCCTCCAGAGACATTTCATGTGTGCGCAAAAAAGACTCAAACGCATCCAGAGAAGACAGCACCTCAGGCGCAACATCGTCTGCCGCGATACCGAAGCGTTCCCACACACGATGAAACCACGGTTGCTGTGCAAGCATCAAAATATCCATCTTCGCATACGGCCGGTGAAAAAATTGTCGGTAATTGAGATATGCCCAACCACCACATACACCCAGCATCACCGCCAAAACACCACCGATGATCCAGTGCCCTGCAAAAAAGAAAACCATACTCACGATCGCAACACCTGGCCATGCAAAATATACGACAAAGAGTATCACGGCAAAAATCAGAAACGCACACAAGCACACGGCACCAAGCGCAAGCGTACCAAGACGTATAAAGAGACCAACAAAACGCGAGAAAAGATTCCAAATTAAGCGCTGGAGAGATTTCAGCGGCTGAACACCTGCCCAAGATCGCAACGAGATATCACGATGCCATGGAGCAAAAAGCGTACGACCAAGTAACCCAAAAGAAAAAAACCGTGGCAAAAAAGACATGACATTACGCACTGCAGTGCCGTAATCACGAATACCCTTACCGTAATACCATTGTAAAAAGTTTTTATATTTGCGCACAATTTTTTTTCACGTATCTATATTTTAACACATCCATACGCATTAAAAAGCAGGAATACGTGTAGGGACACTCTCCAGCACAAGCTTTCATTTCAGAAGGATTCTAGGCTATAATAAGCACATGCGATCGCTTCCAGATACTTTGCTAATGCACGTCATGATCTCATTCCTCCTCTATGGATGGATCAGTTTTTTGTGTGCGCTTCTTGGCATTTTTCACATAACAACCATAGGGAGTATATGGCTCCTTACTGTAATCAGTCTATGGTACACACTGAGGCAAAAAAATGCGCTACCACAAAAAAAGCAACAAGAGACAGTCACAAAACAAAAGTGGATCATGCTTCTCATTACGCTGGCAGCAAGTATATTTGTCGTGATCACCTCCGAACCAACGATCTACACAGGGCGCGATCAAGGCTCGATCAGTGACGCTGCATTTTCTCTTGTGCGAGACCATGGACTATATGCAACGCGCGGTGATCAGGCAAGTATCTCTCAGCCATTTTTTGACATCTACGGCCCAGGGAAAGCACTCAATTTCCCAGGATTTCACTACAGCAATTTTGGCACACTTGTAACACAATTCCCCGTGCCATACATTAGCTACATCAGTGGACTTCTCGCACTCATAGGCATAACAGGGATAAACATCGCAAATGGCCTGTGTCTCTTCCTCTTTCTGACCGGGATATGTTTTGGCACAATCAGATTCTTCAACCAAACACACCATGGATTTGTAATTCTCGCCATTATCCTAACAGCATTTACACCACTGTGGTTTGCACGCACCACCCTCAGTGAAAATCTTGCAGGAGCACTTTTTGCATGCATCTTTTATGCAGTAAGCGTGCTTATAACAACCAAGAGTCAAGAACACAGAACAAAAGAACTGCTGATCATCATCGCTGGGCTAGGGAGTACTTTGCTTTTTTTCACGCGAATCGAAGGCATTTGGATACTTGCAAGCCTCAGCATCATCATCGCTCTTCATAAGCCGCTACAAAAATCACTCGCAACATTTGTAAATCAAAATCGACCAACACGAATCGTACTCCCACTCAGCATATTCATTGCAACACTATGCCTCGCACTCGTCATGAGCACAGCTTTCTACAAAACCGTACTTGGAGCTTTTTTCACACCTTTTCTAGCACTATTTTTCGCATCAGAAAGTAACGCGCCAACAGCAGAAAGCGTACAAAATATAGCAACGCAAACAGCCATCCAAAAATTGCTTGACGTATTATTACCAATCTATACATCATATGGACTCCTCACTCTCTGTGTCGGAGGATGTATCGCAGCAATCAGCATAATTTCCCACTCAAAAACCAACAAGAGAAGAAGCGGGCACACTATCACAAGTCTCGCATTCCCCCTGATCCTCGCGGGACCACTTTTTCTCTACTTTATTGATCCACAGATTTCATCTGATCACCCATGGATGCTACGGCGTTTTACATGGATCATTCTTCCTGTCCTAGGTATTTACTGCACACTCCTGACAAAATGGGAAAAGAACCTTACCGCAAAAAATATATTTGCATGGACCTTTGTTGGCTGTATCTGCTTACACGGACTATGGGCAAGTAAAGGACTTATAGCATACGCAGAAAATAGAGGTCTTTCCGCACAAGTTGAAACATTTGCGACACAGTTTGAACCTGAGGACCTCATCCTCCTCCCACCACATGTCACAGGTGACAACTGGTCAATGATTGACGCCGCACTGAGAAATATGCACAAAAAAAGCGCTGTATACTTCTACAACCCAGACGATTACGCGAAACTTGACCTAACACAATTCAAAAAAATCTACCTCCTCGTGCCATATGCAAATGACATACCTCGCGATAGCCAGATCACACCACCAGATTACACAACAATCCTCCAAGAGACAGATGCTCAGCAGCGTGGTACAGTTACATTCTCAACATCCCGATTACCCTACACTGGAAATAAAAACATGCCGTTCATGAGTCCAGAGCCAGAGACTGTGTCCATCACAAACACAATCTACCAGTTACGATAAAGCACATGATGCAAAACATCTCAACAAAAAATATATCCACTGCGACAAAGATGACGCGCATAGCACTCTATATATGCGCAGTATTATTATTCATAAAATTTATCACGTCACTTCTTTTGCCGACGCTGGTTTTTTCGCACAATGTGCGCAACACAGACCCTCTGTTTGACCTGAGCACACCAAGTCTCGTAGCATCTAGCACAACGACCCCACAGACAACATTTAGCGCAAGCTCGCAGCGCAGTGGAGACACCATCACACTGACCATCACTACGTCCAATAGCAATACAAAAAACCTCGAAGGTCGTCCAGTATACATACATAAAACCTACAGATCCTGGCAGCAAAACACACTAAGTCCGCGAAAAAAATCAAACACACAAGAGACAGATACCAAACCATTCCGCTCTGGCACCATTGTACGATCAGAGAGTGAGTACTTCATGATCGAAGACCAAACACTCCGACCAATCGACAGGCCTGAAACACTTCTCGCATCTGGCTACAACTTTGATACCACTCAAGTATCTACATCTCGTGAGCGTAGTACATACAAGAAAGGAAAAATCTTTACAATGCGCGATGTACATCCAAATGGCACAATCTTCTCCACACAAGAAAATGAATCAGAAAAAAGGTCAAAATACTACCAAAAAAATGGTGAGGCGCTCACAGAAATAACGCAGGAAGACGTCGCCAATGCACAAGCGCCCAACCAAACAATCAGCGTTGCCTTAAGCGACAGAACAACTGCACAAACATGCATCCTCAGAAAAAAATTTATGAGCAAAAAATATAGCTGCAAAACAGACATTGGGAACATTGCGCACCATACAGGAAAAGACTACATCTTTACCATTGAAGATATAAATCCATCAGTAATCTCAAACATTACCGCACGCATCGCACAATCACCAAAACCGAGCAACATTCAGAGCCAAATCAGTTTAATCCTCTCCAAGATAAGACCGAAGTAAGACCACAGTAAAACCACAAACACCTATAAAGACATGCAATACCCTTGGACAAAAATTTTCCACAGCATCCTTCCGGACATTACGATCATCGGCGCCTTTTTCACACTTGCAGCGCTTGGTGTCGAACTCTTAATTCCAGGTGTCTTCTCTCTGCAAAAAATCCTTTTTGCAGCGATAACAATTACACTCGTCAGTAGCATCCTCTACAAAAAAGACATTCAAAGAGAAGATCAAAAAGAAGCTATAAAACAATACAAAGAAGGGGAAGAAAAAAACAACACAAATACAGCAACACTCTACTCATTAATCCTAAAGGGGCTACTCAGCTTAGGAGGGATCGTGCTTATACTTATAGCAACGCAAGGATTTCCACTGTTGGCTCAATGCACACTCTTTGCCATGTGCATCGGTATTGCGATACTCTTTACACATAACAACTAACTACCCAGCACAGATAGCAAGCGTTTTGTCAGCACACTGACGCCATGTAAAGTTAGCCAACCGAGAAGTGCCTTTCTCCCGCAAAGCTCGCGCATACGAAAGATCATCCACAATTCGCATGATCCCATGCGCTATGTCACCAACGTCTTCAACATCACAAAAATGCGCAGCACGACCAGCAACCTCTTGCAGTGAAGAATGTCGCCCTGTTAAGACAGGCGTCTGCGCTGCAAAGGCTTCCAAGATTGGCATGCCAAAGCCCTCATACAGAGGAACATATGCGCTCATAGCAGCACCACGCAAAAGAAGCACAACAACATCACCCGAGATCGTACCAGTCATAACAACATGCTCTGCATGCGGACTCCGCGCGTACGCACGATGAATACCATCTGAAAGCCATGCATCACCACCTACAATCACAAGTTGCAAGTCATAACCCTTCTCCCGCACAAGCTCAAAAGCGCGCAAAAGGCGCACAAGGTTCTTGCGGGGCTGCAAGCCGCCGACAAAGATAATATAAGGTTTTACGATACCATATTGCTGCGACACAGACTCCCACATGCTCCCATCATCAGCACGATGATCTGCCCATGCTGCCTGATCAACGCCATGATGCACAACAGAAATTTTGTGAGGATCGGTATGTGGAAAATACTGCAAAATATCATTTTTTGTTGCCTCGGAAACAGCAATAATACGATCTGCGTGCGCACACACATATGCAGTCTGGACATCATGCTTGCGCCGATCGCCAGCAGGAAACATTTCAGGGAAAACCTTAAACGCAAGATCGTGAATCGTAACAACAGTTTTCATATCCCGTGGTCGTACCCGAGGAAGATTATGCACTGGCATCCATAGTACATCAGGTCGATCGCGCTTAAGTGCAAATGCAAAGCGCGACTGCGTCCACAGTGGCACATGACCAACTCTGCAATCCACAACACGAGCATCGGACAAAACACTATCCATATCATATGCTTTAGCAAAAGCCCTGTGGCCATGATAAAGAAAGAGGTCATACTGCAAAGTTGCCGATACCCACGTATGAAGCACGTGACACAGATAAGAACGCGTACCGTCGACGCGAGGATTCTCAAGCTCTTTAGTATGTATAGCAATATTCATAGTGTACATCCCTCTACACCCCCTCTCTCCACTTTTTTTAGCTTCAACACTAACCCAAAAGAAAGTCATCGATACGGCGACAGACCCCCTTCTCAATACGTCCAACACGCGTACGCGTAAGCGCACTCATATATGCACCAACACCCAAAGAATCACCAATATCTCGGACCAAGGACCGCATATATGTCCCTTTACCACACACAACACGCAAGCGCAGTACAGGATACACATAGGAAACAACCTCTATCTCATCGATGTGCACAGTGCGAGAACGCATGACCACATCCTCGCCCCGACGCACGCGCTTATACGCCTCTTGCCCATCAATCTTGATCGCACTATAAGCAGGCGGCACTTGATCTATATCGCCGATAAAGCTATTAACGACAGCTTCTACGGCAATGAGGTCTGGCTCTTGAGTGTCTTCGTGCTCGACAAGCGGACCCTCGGCATCACCTGTTTCACTCGTTATGCCAAATGTCACATCTGCAACATACTCCTTGGCCGCACAAACATATGCATCTATCTGACGCGTAAATGTCCGTCCCACCGCTATAACAAGGACGCCTTGCGCAAGAGGATCAAGCGTCCCACCATGACCAACCCGAATTTTCTTGTCACCCGTACGATCTCGTGCCCAAAACTTCACCTTCTGCACAGCGCGCTGCGAGCTCATACCAAGAGGCTTCCACAAACCAAAGATCCCCTCAACAGCATTGTCAGAGCTAAGCATTACTCCATCTTGATCAGCACATTGCTCCATTTACATCTGCGACTTCAAGTAATTAATAATGTCCATCGACTCATACATCTCTTGGCCTGTAGTATCATCCACAAGGTACGGGACAGTTTTCTTGCCCCCACGTGCAACGAGATCTGCCTGATGATCACCCTCATGAATATCTTTGAGCGTGAGCTCAATATCATTCTCCTGGGCAAATGCAAGAACTTTCTGACAATATGGACATGCAGGCATATAATAGAGTGTATACATAAAAAAATTTGAGTAGTTTATAAAGGTACTATAGCAGATCCAAGAAGTCCCACGCAATTTTGCAGCATTCTACAACCATCACCCATTTTACTAAAACACAAAACTACAGACACTGCCACACAACAGAAGAGGCCACCATCTATAGAGATGGTGGCCTCATTTATCCTGCGGAAAAGCATCGAGGAGCGTTTCTGCATCAGAAACGCTCGAAAGGAGCTTCATATGCACTTCATCGACAACATATGCCAGTCTAGACGGCATGCGATTATAGATCGTGGCATGCTCTAGGAAAGGCAAGATATCATCCCTACATTTTGCTATTCTTTTTGCAAGTCTTAGGTGGTCTTTATCGAGATGAATATCTTGATAATTATCAACAAAGTCAACGAACTTAATAAGCCACATATACCACCGCGCATCGCGAAACCGCTCAAGGTAATCACCATAGTCCTCTGTTTTCAAATGAGTAATTGCCATGAGATCACGCGCTAAATCTTCAATATCAAGCTCACGCTCAATATAGTGCGCAAAATTCCTGCGACGATAGCGCTTATTATCTTCTACGACATCATGGAGAAGTGCCAAGATGATAATCCGCGTTAAGAGATCAGGGCTTACATCAAAGCGAATAAACTGCAGGATCTCAATAACTTTTGTCACCACACGAATAGGATGACAAATATAATTTTCACCGGTCGTATATCTCTTTTGACCATCATGCACCTTAATTGCAAGATAAAGGGCGTAGAGGATTTTCCCATGATTCTCATACCCTACTCCCAGACTACAAATAATACCAATAAATTGCACCTCAGTTGGAAGCACATTATCATTTTTAAATAAACTCACATGAACCTCCTCTGAGACCGTCTCAATGTATTTCCTGCATAGTAAAGGTTTTAAACGAAATGTCAAGCATAAAGAATAAACCAACAAAAAAATCTCCGCCAGCAGAAATAGTATATATGGCGACACAAAAATATTGACATTATTTTAATTTTGTACTATAATGTTCTCAAACAAATGGAGGATACAATCGTGAAAAACCAAAAAAGAATAGACATTGAGAAATTACAGAATCTGTGTAGAGAGGAAGGCATAGAATTCTCAAACGTTTCTGTAAAAGAGCCGCGATGGGAAGAGTCAGCCCCCCAAAGAGTCAGGCGCAGAATCAGCGCTGATCCGACCCGACCTCATCATAAGAAGTGATAGATCACTCGTATTACTCGATATGCAAATGAAAACTGAGTCACTACTCATAGCCGAAGATCACGGCAATGGAACACTAAACCCCCACAACCTACCGTGGGAATCGTACATTCAATCGATCACGAAGATGAGATAAAAATCTATTAATTCCAGATTGAAACCGACCGCGGACAAATGTCCTGTGTCGGTTTTTCTTCGCATCAAAAACAAAAGAGATGACACATGAAATACACAAAAGAATACCAAGTAAGAAAAAACAAAAAAATGAAGAATATAAAGCTAGGGGTATAAAATCAAAGACAACCACCACACCAAAATAAGCTATAATGGTAATGCGATATAAAATGATATCCACCCTTCCTTCGATTTCTTGCTTCAATATTACTTTTTCGCTTATGGCCAATAACAGTAAACGACATCACGCAATTATTTTCTTGATCCTACTATTCACAATTGGCTTATTTGGATTCCTACTGTCTCGCACCTTTCCAAGCCTCATGGTGTCATCAGCGAGCGATGCCTCTGCAGAATCATACAGCACCAAATCATGTTCGACACCAACAACTACAGAAAGAGGAAAATCTACAGATACTACAGACCGTAGTGGCGAGAAATTTATGATGTTCTCAAGTTATAATCTTGAGCCTTACTCTGATAAGTATATAAAAAACATTATCAGCAATCTATCGCGCAACAATATTACAGGCATCTTATATTCTTCCGTAGGAGAAATCTCATCAAAGCTAGGGAGTGACGAAAACCTCCTCAATCGAAAAATCTTCTCAAAAGCGCAAAATGCTGGAGCAGATATGTGGCTCCAAATACGCGTATACGCAAACAATATCAATGTCGATGGTGAGATGAAAACGGCAACCGCACAAGAGATCCTAGAGGACAAAGAAGTCCGTCATGCATTTCGTGATCGCATCAAAAAAGAAGTATACGCATATCAAAAATACTTTCCTGATACATGCAAAATCATCGCCTTTGAGGAGGCTGGCATCTACCACAAGAGTCAAGGCGGTGGACACTTTTGGTCTTCACCGCAAGGAATCCCACACGACCTTGGCGTACGTCCACCAAACGACCAGTACGACACCGTCTTTGCAACAAGGCTCAGTAAGATCTTTGACCTTATTCACACATATGCCAAATCTGTTAATCCCAACTGCGAAGTTGGCATGCATCTTGGGCACTCAGTATTCATTAACAGCACCCCACTTAAAGAACGAATGAGCTGGCTTGCATCACAGGGCAGTTATCCAGATTTTATGTTTTATGATCTCTATGAAAAAGCAAGTTCTAGCTACACCGCATATGAGAAAAAACTCACACAGCGGCGAGAGATCATGAAGTCTTTTGGTATTCCTGCATATCACCTTGCACAACTACACACCATGAACGACTTTCAAAACGGAAAAGGGCGCACGCCATCCAAGGCAGATATCGATAATTACGTCGCACTGAGTGAACAATTAAACTTCAATGGCATAGGATTCTACACAAAAAATGCACTTCCATCAGAAAATAGCGATGGATTTGTGGTAAACAAGCGAGGACAAAGACCAGTCTACGAATCATCCAAAGATCGCTGGGATTATGGCATCTTAAAGCTACGCGAAAGAGACAATATCAATACAAATAATTACTTTGACCTTGTTCTGCACGGTAATTTTGGAGATGGTCTTTATGACGTCTACCTAAAGAACACCACATCCAACAAAAACGATTTCATCGTACGAATAGACCCAGAAAATAAAAGAGGCATTGTTGGTGGACATAGAAATGCACTCATCGTAGAGCGCCTACTATCACGAAACTTATACATGAATAGTGGCAAAGTAGAACTAAGCATAGTACCTATCACATCCGGATCAAGCAAAGTACTAACTAGTGCAAGCATCATCCCCTCACAGCCATCACAAAAATACTACTCTTCCCACGCAATCAGCCAAGACCTCCGATCAAATCACTTTCTTGATCGCACAGAATCCCACTTCGACAAGGCGATCAAGCTAGAGTCAAAAAAAATCAATATAGCACTCTGCAAAGAGTAAGTATCACAAAATTTGACAGCCCTCCCTCATCAGTATAATGTGGAGATGTCACAGAGGAGACAAAGGCAATGCATGATGATACAGAACATTTCTATTTCCTGGGAAGAATCACGCTTGTAGCGTTTTGCGTTACGGCACTGATCTGGATAACATCTCCAGAAACCATGCCAACATGGTCTCAGGTTATTGAGATAGGCACATTTACTTTCACAAACATCGACAATTAAATGAGCATCTAGAAACATCATCCACTGATCGGAATGTGCATATGCATTCCGATCACCACAAAAACACATCAGATGACCTGGTGTTTTTTTGTGTAGAACGCTAATTATCTTCGTCTTACCTTCTCTTAATTAACGCAGAGCAAAGACACTGTTGCAAGGTACTTCTCCAAAGGAGATGTCTCAAACAACTTCACAAACGCAGGACAAGTTCGTATATTTATCAAAAGAAACGGTCAAGGCATTCTCATTGCTGAGAGTAAATTCATAATCGAAAAAAACATCAATCCTAGTATGCAAATGATACTTTATCTACCAAGAAGTCTAAGTGCGCAACCTCTATACTTAAGGTACGAAAAAACAGAAAAACCAAGCCCACAGATCAGCGATCATAATGATATAAGCTTTGACTTCGCGCAACAACCAAATAATAATGCGGAGTAAGACGAGAAAATTTGACAGAATATCATATACAAAGTTCAAAATAGTTGACAAGACTGTCATTTTACTATATAGTAAAAATCGAATACTAACTCAACTAGGAGTCAAAATTGAACGCAAAGAGCTCTATCCAAAGCATCACTCGCTTCATTCGAAAACATACCCTCGATCAAGTGGATTGTCCACACTGCAAAAAAAAGTACGCATTTCGACTCACATCAGTATTCCGCAAAGCCAGGTTCAGAGATGGCATAGTCCGCAGTCAGCGACAATGCATATCGTGTGAAGCATTTGGAACATACAAAGAACTGCCTAATGGCGAAATAGACATGAGCACGTAACCGATTATGAAAAACCGATCATGATCGGTTTTTCATTTGCTATTTATCAGATCTACCAAACAATACAGATTGCAAAGCACTGTTAATCACACTCAAAAGAAGACCAAAAGAAATCAATCCCATGAATCGCAAACCTATCGCAACAAACTCACCCACAAGCGTTTCCGGTGTCGTCGTTGGTATACCACCCAAAAGAATTTTCACACTCCAAATCATAGCTTGCGGTATGTGCATGAAAGCCTCTCTACCCCCCTCCGCTAACCACATGACACTTGCACCTAGAAGCACAACCAAAAGTGAAACGATGATATAGATCTCAATCTTAACTCTAAACGATCGCGTATGTGCTTCAAGCCTTGTGTCATTAGCATCCTCTGCATCCAAAATACGAATATACGACGATCTAAGAAATCGCACCAATCGGAGAAGTCTAAGAATGCGCAAAAAGCGAACACCCTTCAAAAATGTAAGATTCGCAAAGCCAAGGATCGTTGGAAGAAAAGAAATCAGGTCGATAACACCGTAAAAACTAAAGATATACTTAAGTGGTTTTGTAGTTGAAAGTATGCGAGCAAGATACTCAAGAACAAAAAAGCATACGGCAGCATATTCAACAAAAAGAAAGAAGTCTCTGTAGTGAGCAAGAGAGTCAACCGTCTCAAGTGTAAGGCTGACAACTGTGAGGATAGTCAAGAATGCAAAAAAATTATTCACAATCACAAATGACCGAGACGTAGAGTCATTGAAAATACGGTAAAGACTTTTCTGCATACAATATAAGCTTCTTTATATCGCTAATTATACATTAGTTTTGGTGAGAATATTTCTATGCAAGTAGTATACAGTTAAAAAATGCATCCAAATGGATATTTTATTTTCTCAGCTGGCCTTGTGGGATGAAGTCAGGTACTTTTTAATGCCTGAGGTTTCATGATATAAATTGACATTTTATAATTAATATGTTATAAATAACTAGGTTAAAACTGTTATTTAAAGGAGCACAAAAAGTGAATAAAAACCTCATAGCACTTGGTATATTTGTTGTATTCTTGGGTGGCCTCATGAATGGGAACCTCACAAAAGATCCATCTGAGACCGAGATCGACGTGAATGCGGGCATTATCGATATGTGTGGCATGAGCGGCGGCTTCCCTGTTGGATTTCTTGATGATCAGTCTGATGTGAGTCATGCCGAAGTTGAGGTGTGCTCAAGCATCATAACTGATGTTGCGTACAGAGGACACATCAGGAGCACATCACTCACGCATACAGAAAATGTAAAGTCTCGAGAAAATTTTGCAGGCATTTATGATATCACCAATGATGACATTGCCAAATTTGAGCTTAAAATGGATGTTAATGATCTCAGTAATTATGGTGGCGATCCCACGAATCCCATCAATCCAGTACTTGTGGCAACACTAGAGCTGATGAGTCACGGGAAATATAATCTCGTCGGATGGAAAAAAATATCTGAGCTTAAAGGCCAGGAAACCGCAACAGGAATAATACGCAATGGAATAAATCCCAAGCTTAGCAATGAGTCGGTCTACCTATTTCGCGTTTCACTGTATGTCGTCTACATGCATACACAGCGACCAACCCACGACGCATATCTTCTAGACATTTCCAGTCCTATTGCTTTTCATGTAAAGCAAAATCAAAAGTAAAAAATCTCTCTCAACTGCAGAGAGTGCCCGATATTCATATCGGGCTTTTTAATACAAAATATTGTGATTTAAACAATGAGTGTGATGTAAATAACAGTGCACTTTCTAAAAAATTGCATAATTGCACATTCCATAGTATAGTAATTACCTCTTTCAACTGGAGCACCCTAAATGAGTCAACCGATGCACGTTCTCGCTCGAAGCATGAAGGCGGAGGAATTTTTTTCCACTGAATTCATGCAAGCTTTCGCAAAAGCTGATGGATTTGGAGTCCCGCCGGGCGTCGACATAAAGATCAGAGACGCAATAAAAAAACTCTGCACAGAAATTCCACACAGAGATTTTATGAACGACACTACGGGAGAACTTATCTGCGAGATAAATAGCATCAAAAAACCACTTCGATCACTAGGACTCGATGAGGAAACATCCACTTTTCTCATAAGATTCCTTGGAGCATTTGAATTAGATGTCTATCAAGAAAAACCAAAAGTACATAAACGAGAATTTTCAAATACTGCAGAAGAGCTTATCGAGAGGGTGAGCTGATTATCAAATGAGCTAAAACGGTTAGGGGGAGAAAAACTTTCCCCTAATCAAATTCCAAAACACACCTCATACGAGGTGATTTTTATTTTATTGAGTATGTGAAGATATGCCACCGAGGGATGAGGGACTCACTGCTCGCTGCATTTCCAGCCTTAACTTCAAGCAATTTTTCAGTTATCGACATCGCGTGGAGCGAAATGAAAATATTTACGCATAAAGAACAAGAATAGAGAAAATTGGCGAACTTGAAAAAGTTAACAGCATTGACTGTCCATATCTCACATGATATTCTTTTTATGCCATTTCGGCTTTTTTCTCTAGGGTGACAACATGAAGAATGATCAATTAAAAAGTGAGCTAGATAAAATTATCGCAAGTCTCGCGAGGTATCGCGATGGGAACCTAACAAAGGCATATATCTCCGAAGGTAACCATTCATTTCCTGAGGGCTGGAATTTTTTTATAACCGGTAGTGACTATAGCATTGAAAACATCAATGCCCTAGCTAATTGGGCAAGGAGTTACCACAATGAAATACTTTCGCAATATAGCGGAGTAAATCCCGGATTAAAATCTCCAAATATATTAATTCAGCCGTGCCACCACATACCATTATCAGCGACATATTGGTTCGACGGTAGCGATTCGATACGAGATGTCAGTATTTACTTAAAGAGTTTAGCAGCTTAAACAACGCTGCAAAATGGCAAGTGACTAGCGGCTCCACAGGCTAGGAGAAATACATCTCCTAGTCTCCAACAAAAACACATCAGTCCTCTGGTGTTTTTTTGTATCTAACATCTTGAGTATCTAATCAGCTAGGATTGTGCGATAAAGTCAGGAAATTTAGAAAATTTAAGACGCAAAAAAGATGGCTTATTGACAAATGTGCGGAAAGCAAATATATTTCCCTCAATGCTGTGATCTACTATCGCAGCAAAACTGGAGATATCAATGAATAAAATAATTGTAGTACTTATTACAGCATCCATAGCAATTGGCTGCTCAAAAGATCCAGATGATGAAGCTAAAACCACTGCAGAAAAAAAGGAGCATGAAAAAAAATTCCTTCAAATTTGCAGACTAGCAAGTGAAATCATTCAGAACGTGCAAGTCACACAAAGTGAGTCAGGTTATTTTGTTATTCGACAAACAGAAGAAGTGATTAATATTCCAAATGGTATAAAAGCAAAAATCGCTCTGCGCAGCGGATACTCTCACCGAGGAAATAAGATAGTCCTTGAGCATGCAGGAATACAAATCAATTTATACCCAAACGGCGTATCGCTAGAAAAAAATAAAACGACAGAATGGGATAAGCTTATCAGTGGAAGCAGAGGCCTTGAATGTCTAGAGTGACTTAAACTCGAGATAATGAATGCCTGATACATGTATCAGGCATTTTTTAATGTTCTATGGATGATTACTCTATCACATCACCCTTGGACACAAAATTTCGCACATTTATATTTTGCTAATAAAAACAGACACATCAGTCCCCCGGTGTTTTTTTGTATCTAAAGTCTTGAGAAGCTAATCAGTTGGCGTTGTTGGATGAAGTGAGGAATTTTATGTTTGATTAAAAAATTGTTAAATTACTTGCATAAACTAATTAAATATGTTATTGTCACTTTAAATTTTTCGCTGCTGTGGAGGCGCGTATGATTAATATATCAGTAGAAGACATTTCAGTTTTCGGAACATGGAAAGTAGGTGTGCTTTACGAAGATGTTCTGAATGGTTGTTCGAAAATTAAAAGCGAGGTTGGAAAGTGTGCCAAGTACATAAAAAGTTTTGACCTTATTTTTGAGGAAATTAATGATGACATCTATCTCACCATTACAGTTCACTTTAGTGGGAAGACAAGAAGGAAACACCACTACAAAGAAGTCCTTTATGTAGAACCTCTTGATTCCGACAGCATGGTTCGAGACATTGCTCCTGAACTCAAAAAGAGAATTTCTCGGAATAACACAAAATAAATACCTGTACACAGGTGTAGTAAATTCAAGATTGAATCTTATAGACCTAGGGAGGATCTTAACTCAAAACATGAAAGCCGACACATAGGATGCGTCGGTTTTTAACTACTCGAAATCATCGGCTGGCGTTGTGGGATGGAGTGAGGAATAAAATGCAAAAAACAATATATCCTTGCAAGTAATTGAGATCAATGGTATCCTAATACGCAAATCAAAACAGAAGGAAAAGACGTGTCAAAAAAAAGTTCTTTAAAAAATACTCGATTGCAAGTCTGTCAGTGGCTAGAAGATAACTACGGTGATATCAATCTCATGCCCTCAACTAGGAGAGAGTCGTCTTTGGGATTTGAAAGTGGTGAAGTATACGATCTTCATATTAACACCAAAGTCATGGGTCTCTGGATAACCTTTGGTGTAAATGACGATAAGTATGAATATATTGTCGAACCCCTTCTCACGAAGCAAGCTACAGGACGCTCAAAAGATGAAATGCTGCTATCTCATCTGGAATATTCTAGGGTGTTGTCACACCTACAAAAGCCAACTCACAATATGATTTTGCGAGAGCGAGATGAGGAAGATTGCATTGAGGGATATTTTTTGTATCCCAATACACGGGATGCAAATTCAATTTGTGAAGATATAAGAAAAAAGATTCACAACCTGAAAGCTTTTTGTGGAGGCATTCAGGAAGTCAATTAACCCAACTTCGGCCTAAAAAATATAGCCTAGATAGTGCTGATGGTAATCTCTACTATCAGCAAGGACAAAAACACATCAGTCCCCTGGTGTTTTTTTGTATTCAAAATCATCAGTTGGCGTTGTGGGATGAAGTGAGGAATAGCAACCATTCCATCTAATATTGACATAAATAATAATAAATGGTAATATGTATACAATTCCCCTTCGTATGATCGGGTCACTTCCCTCTGGGAGTAAGAGGATTTGGATCTCATCCTATTTAGAGATCTACTCTTTTGGAGTTAAATTACATGTTCACTTTTGATACACACAGTATTTGTGACGGCCCTTCTAAGTTCGATCTGTCTAATGCGCTATTTGATAAACTACCAGGAGGAAGAAGTCGTGTTCTTGATTTCACAACCAACTCCGAAAAACTATTAAGAGTTTGTGTTGTAGTAAACAAAGTAAGTACCGAGGATGGATCGCGTGAATCTTGGATTATCGATGGATACATTTCTAAGATAATATATGATGGCGCTGAACTAGAAAAACCTCCTGGAGATAAAATCCATTTTTACTACAGAACAGATAAAAGAAGTGGTTGGATGAAGTTTCAACATCTAATGACCAAGAAATAAGTCACTTAGATAGCCCTGAACTTGTCCCGAAGCAATTTTGCCTCGGGACTTTAATTTTTTCCGAGTTGAGAGTTACAGTGATGTGAATCAATCAAAAAATCATTAGCAATATAAAGTGATGGGTCTCAGGAAATAACAGTGACTCTTGTAGAGCTATTTTTTACCTTCTGAGGATGAGGGATTCACTGCTCACTATGTTCCCAACATAAACTTCGAATTCTCTTTGTTCACAGCTAGAAAAACAAAAGCACCCTAACGAGTGCTCTTATTTTCTAGCTGGCGTTGTGGGATGAAGTGAGGAATTCAGTAGCTACAGATAATAGAACTTGTTTTCTCTTTTCAATTGCAACATCATCTAATTGGAATCGTTTCTTTTTCATAGAATATTTCTTGTGGTGTAGCGTAGCCAAGTCTTTTCCGCGGTCTCTGATTAATTTCTTTCTCCACATTCTTTAATTCTCTCTGA
>CALDDM010000002.1 GCA_937936355.1 Minisyncoccota bacterium | reverse complement strand
AAACAATCAGCCTGCAACTCCTGCTTAATGGATAGATCATTCGCTTGACGGCGATTGCGCGACTGCGCCGTACGCACCTGATCACTAATACCCAAAACAGTCTGCACATGATGGCCAACCTCATGCGCGATTACATATGCCTCTGCAACGTCTCCGCCACGCGCACCAAAACGATTCTTCAGCTCATCAAAAAATGTCTCATCTAAATAGATCGTCTCGTCAATCGGACAATAATGCGGGCCAATCGCACTCGATGCACCGCCACATCCTGACTGCGTGCTACCACGAAAAAGGACAAGTGTCGGCTCACGATACGCAATAGTTGTGCCACTAAGAATCTGTGTCCACAGATCATTGCCAGACCCAAGCACGGCTCCTGCAAATTGCTCGTATGCGTCATTACCTTCATATGGTGTGCCCTCTTGTGATCCCGTCCCTTGTGCAGCTTGTTGCTGATTAACATCTTGTATAATCTCAGCCACTTGCACCGCCTGCTCACCCCCACCAAAGTATGCAACCGCAAGAACGATTGCGATACCAGTCAAACCAATTCCACCAGCAACTGGACCTGCACCACGACGATCCTGCACCCGCCCTCGCGATTCAATTTTATCCCACTGCGCCATAACATCACGATAATTTATTACTAGCAAAACTTATCAACGCACAAATGAAAGCACGACATAAAGAAATATTGCGAGAAAAAACCAGACAAACACGATAAAAAACGCACACCACGGTACCTGTATGAGACCACGAAAAAAATCCTTCATAATATGATGACGTGAAAATTATGATACAGATCGCCGTCCATAGCGCTCCATAGCAACACGCCAATCAAGGACTTTGCCTATAGCATCTAAATAATCCGGCCGTCGATTCTGGTACAGCAAATAATACGCATGCTCCCAAACATCAATCGCAAGAATTACATTATGCCCCTCACCATACACGCTTTGCATCAAGGGACTGTCCTGATTGGGTGTACTCATAATGCGAAGAGCCCCATCTTTATCACTCACAAGCCACACCCACCCGCTGCCAAAGCGAGCTGCACCCTCCGAAGCAATCTGCGCCAAACACTCTTCTACGCCACCAAAATCACGATTAACAGCGTCGAGCAAATCACCAGAAGGCACATTATCATCTGGTGTAAGATTTTCCCAAAAAAGACAGTGGTTATGATATCCCCCACCATTATTTCTCAAAACGGCAGGCGTCTCTTCATCCACTGCAGATAGAATGTCCTCAATCGAAAGATTAACTGCATTTTCAGCACAATATGCATTGAGCTTATCAAGATAAGCCTGATGATGCTTACTGTAGTGAATTTCCATTGTTTGCGCATCAATATGTGGCTCAAGTGCATTGGGGTGATAAGGCAGATCAGGTAGTGTAAATGTCATATGAAAAATTTAGAGAATATACTATCATAATACTCCGACTAACCAAGCGAAGCAAACACGAGAAAAAAACCAGCTGTAACCGCATGATTCGTATGACTATGCCAAAAACATATTCAACAAAGCTATACAAAAGAAGATCTAACGCGTATGTAAAAGAAAATCTAAATCCCTGATACATTGATCAAATGTAACATAATGAACCGTCTGCATGCCCAAGTCCCTTGCCGTAACCAAAAAATCTTCACGATCATCGACAAAAATAATCTCAGAAAAAGCAACACCAAGTCGCTCCTGTGCCAACATATAAATTTGCGGTTCAGGCTTGCTAAATCCAACCTCCTTCGAGAGAATGAGTGGATCAAAAAGAGCTAGCTCATCAGATGAAAACAAATTCTCGATTGTAGCCAGGCTAGCATTACTCATCATCCCTACAGCATATGAACCAACAAGCCGATCACGGATATAGGCAAAAAGATTCGCATTCACACCATCGCGATCAGTATACAAAACCCCATAACAATCAAACAATAGAGACTTAGTCATAAAATAATGATCAAAGCTTATTACATATCGATCAGCCACATTACCACAAGCATCACAGAGAATGTGAGCTCTTTACTCCATCACGCAAAAATATACAAAACCACTCCCTCTCTCAGTCACTCCCAAAAACCTACTATCTATTGATCTCAATCAATCGTATAATACAGACACTATTGGAGCAAATGCGCTATGAAAAAAACTCTCAAATTACGAAAATCATACGATGTCATCATTATTGGTGGTGGCGCCTCTGGTCTAATGGCGGCAGGCGTTGCAGCGGCACGGGGCAAGTCGACTCTCCTCATCGAGAAAAACGGAATTCTTGGCAAAAAACTCTCCATTACAGGCGGTGGCAGGTGCAACATCACCAACAACACCCCGGAAACACACAACTTCCTCGACAAATTCCCAGAATCAAAAAAATTCCTCTACAGCCCTTTCTCACAATATGCAGTCAATGAATCGATAGCTTTTTTTCAGGACGATCTCAATCTGCCCCTCGTCACACAGGCCAAAAACCGCATGTTTCCAGCATCACAAAAAGCCTCAGATGTTACATCTGCACTCATCTCCTATGCAAAAAAAGGTGGCGTACACATCCTTACAGAAATAAAAATCACAAACATCAAACAAGAAAATGGATGCATTACAGGTGTTGAGACATCAGAAACAACGTACAAAGCAAAAAAGTACATACTCGCAACAGGTGGTGTAGCCGCTCCAGAAACTGGATCAACTGGGGATGGCTTTCGATTTCTAGAGAAAATCGGCCACACAATCCAAAAACCTAATCCTAACGTCGTACCACTAACCACAGACACAAAGTGGATCCACAAGTGCGCAGGGACAACCCTTACAGATGCGCAGATAACATTTACAGCAAAAAAGAAAAAAGTTCGCAAAAAAGGCGATATACTCCTGACACACTTCGGGATCAGTGGACCAGTCATCCTCAACAGTGCGAAAGAAGTCGTCACACTACTCAAAAAAGATCCTGTCCTTGCAAGCATCGATCTCTTTCCAACGTGCAATGAAAAAGAGTTAAATGAGCGCCTAATCACACTCTTTGAAGAAAGTCCCAAGAAAAAAATCGTCAACCTTCTCCCAGAGATCCTCCCCAGGGCATTCGCTAAGCAAATCACACTCCTGCCAAATCTCGCACTCACACAGACCGTCGCAGCACACATAACCAAAGAGCAGCGCAAAGCTCTCGTTGCAACACTCAAGAAGATCACATTCCCAATAAATGGAACACTTGGATATGAAAAAGCCGTCATCGCAGACGGCGGAGTGATACCTGAAGAAATAGACTTTTCTACGATGCAATCACGTCTTTATCCAAATCTCTACTGCATTGGAGACACCCTCAGCATCAATCGCCCATCTGGCGGGTATTCCCTCCAGCTCTGCTGGACCACAGCATGGGTCGCCGCCAATAACTGCTAGCTCACAAAAAAATCTGAATTCTCAGCACTGTATCAGTGTGAGACACCATCAAAATGATAAGAAAGATCATTATATTCACGGGTATCGTAAACACATATACCTTCCTCATGCCACAAAACAAACTCTGCAACGCCAACATCTAATGCGGACTTACTACATAGCGTGCAATACGGCCTTCTAGATCGCTTGATCTGACCTTCCCGATCAATGCTAGTAAAATACAATCGTGACCCAATAATTTCCTTTGGATGTTGTCGCAATGCATCAAAAATAGCACGTTGCTCCGCATGAACACAGCACGTCTTATCTGAAACCTTTCGATCATAAGAATCTTTGCTCACATTGCACCGACGCTGACTATCAAGAGCATGTGGCGGACTATTAAATCCACGGCCAATAATGCGATCATCAGACACAATAACACTTCCACATAAACGGCGATGACATGCTGCATCCGCAGCCACATGAGCGGCTTGCTCCATATACCTCTGAGCAACCATAGCATCTTCTCCGGTTAAATTTCTCATAATGATTTTATTTTGCGGAGGGGACAGGATTCGAACCTGCGGTACACTTTCGCATACACTGCCTTTCCAAGGCAGCGCCTTCAACCACTCAGCCACCCCTCCAATCATCAAACTAGTATACGCCAACACACACCAAGAATCAAATCTATCAAACGATACGCGATCCTTTGAGAACAAGCTTCTTACCCTCTTTTGTCGATCCAAGTACAGTAATCACAATCTCACCCGTGTGCAAAAGCCCTTCCTCTGTTGCTTGTACGATAAGCGAATCCACACACTCTGCCCTACTCTGACTGGCATCAAAAAGATACGGAATAACACCCCACACGAGAGACAGTTGTCGATATACTTTTTGTTTAGTCGTAGCAACAAGGATCATGCGCTCTGGTCGAAAATGCGAAAGGACTTGCGCTGTGTAGCCACTCTCAGAAAAAATCACAACAGCCCGCGCATCCATTTCGCGCGTAAATGCATACGCACTACGCGCAACATGCACCTCTTCTGAGTCAAGGTTTGTCGACACATCTGAAACAAGATCATCGTATTGAGATTCCTCTGTTGCATGTGCAATGCGCGCCATCATCGAGACAGCATCCACAGGAAACGTGCCGACACTCGTCTCTCCACTAAGCATCGTCGCATCCACATGATCAATGACAGCATTTGTAACATCAGAAATCTCTGCGCGCGTTGGTCGAGGATTATGCTTCATACTCACGAGCATTTGTGTCGCCACAATCACTGGTTTCATATAGCGTAGACACGCTGTGACAACATCCTTCTGCAAAAGTGTTACACGTGCTGGATCAGTCTCAACACCCAGATCGCCGCGTGCAACCATGACAACATCTACCACAGCAATGATCTGTTCCAGATTAGCAATCGCTTCCTTACGTTCAATTTTCGCAACAATCTTTGGAATACGCTTTTTACCTTGCAATAATTTTTGCATATGCTGACGCAAATCAGCAATATCCTGCGCAATCCGCACAAAAGAAATCGCAACATAATCAACATCCTGCTCCAAAGCGAAAGAGAGGTCATCATAGTCTTTAGGCGTCATAGCAGGCAACGGTATGTCAGCATCAGGAATATTAACTCCCTTATGGTTGCGCACAGTACCGCCAGCAACAACCTCAACAACGACATGCGTCGCCACCTGATCAGTAACACGCACACACATCAAACCATCCTCGATATAGATGGTATGACCTACTTGCAAATGCTGCGTCATGTCGGGACAGTCAATCACAATAACGGCACTCTCATCACGTGTTTGCGCAATCAAATTCTCAGGAGCACTCACATCAAAAACACGAACAACATCACCCTTCTTCATAATAAGGGGCGCAGACATTCGTGTACGAATGTGTGGTCCTTGGATATCAGCAAGAATCGCAACACTGCGCCCAGCATCCTGAGACGCGCTACGCACATGATGCATCGTATCCCGATGCCATACATGCTCACCATGAGAAAAGTTAAACCGCGCTACATTCATCCCAGCATCGATCATAGAACGCAAAGTAGCCACATCCTCGGATGCAGGACCAATCGTCGCGATAATCTTTGTGCGCTTGAGCCGAAAATCCTCCTCCATAAAAAATCAATATTATATACTTCTATTATAAAACGAAAAAAGTTATACACAAAAAAACCAGCCTCACAGACTGATTAAAAATACTGTCAACATAACCAAAGCATTCATACTTTAGTGCTATTTGAGGCACAAATACCACCCTTTCTGTAAGACGTACCAATCGTACATTGTCAGAGAAAGTGATATTTATAACGAAGCAGAGTGCAAAGCATGAAAATCTTAAAGGGCTTCAGAAATTTCATCGAGTATAGCCTCAGGCAATCCCTCGCCCTCCTTTGTAACACCTGGATAACGCCATGCACTAATGATTTTAACCTTTTTACGAGGGGCAAAGATTCCCGCCAACGCCTCAGGCACATCAATATCAACAACCTTTTGACTATCCGCCTTTAATTGATACATTACCCAGATCTCCGCCTTCCAAATTTTTTTGCCTGTTTCCTTGTCACGCCTGAGAGATTGCGGTTGCATTACTGCAACAGTTTTCTGAGCGATACCCTCCTCCGTACGCTGCGGTCGTCTGATGACATTCTTAACACGCTGTTCACTCAAGCCATAATAACGCATCTTCATTTTGACATGTGATGTCCACGTATACAGCTCTGTATCTTTTGGCTCCTTTCGGTCCATACTCTTACTTTAAATCAGGAGCAGCAGCATCTTTATCTGCATTGCGCAAGAGCTCGACGCGGTGTGCAATTGGTGGATGAGTAGAAAGAAAGTTCGTAACTTTTGTATTTTTAAAAGGATTCGAAATAAAGAGATGTGCAGTCATTTCACTCGCCCGATCAAGGTTTTTAGATGATCCACCGATCTTTTCAAGAGCACTTGCGAGGCCTTCAGGATTGCCTGTGAGCATAGCACCAGATGCGTCCGCCAAGTATTCACGTTTACGAGAAACTGCCATACGAAGGAGCGTAGCCAAAAGCGGCGCAAGCAACAAGAGGCCAACAGCAACAAGAGCACGCAAAGGATTGCCACCACGATTATCCCCGATGCGGTTAATTTCACCACCCATTCCACCACGCATAAAGCGACCGATCATAGCAATCGCACTTGCAAGCACAACCGCTATTGTTCCGATGAGCATGTCACGATTAGCAATGTGACTAAGCTCATGCGCAGCAACACCTCGAATCTCTTCAGGATCAAGGCGATCAATAATACCCTGCGTAAAAGCAATCACACTATTCTCTGGATTTCGACCAGTAGCAAAAGCGTTAAGTGCGCTGTCTTGAATTACGTAGATCTTTGGCGTTGGCAAACCTGCTGCAATTGCAAGATTATCCACCATGCTATAGAGCTCTGCATGCGTTGCCTTGCTTACAGGCTTTGCGCCACTCATTGAAAGTGCAATTTTGTCACTAAACCAGTAAGAACCAACACTCGAAAAGATAGAGAAAAAACCTGATGCAAGCATAATGCCAGGAGCATCTAGAACAATTGACAAGACATACCCTACCGCCAAGATGACACTAAAAAAGATAAACAGGAGAGACCATGTCTTACGAATATTTGATGACTTCAAAGAATTAAGGCTTTGCATAAAAAGAGAGCTTGCCGATAAAAAATTAAAACTGAACCTTTACATTCTCCTTTTCAACCTCAGCAATCTTAAAGAATTCTCGCTTAGCAAAATTAAACATGCCAGCAATAATATTACTTGGCACAGTTTCTATACGTACATTATAGTCTCGCACAGTACCATTGAAGTATCGCCGGGATGATTGAATAGCATCCTCTATAATACTTAATTCTTCTTGAAGCTTAAGGAAATTTTCATTTGCCTTGAGATCTGGATACGCCTCTGCAACAGCAAAAAGCTTACCAAGAGCTCCACTGATACCAGATTGCGCTTGCGAAAACTGCGACATCATCTCTGGTGTCACTTTAGAAATATCAATATTCATAGAAGTTGCCTTGGAGCGAGCTTCCATTACCTCGGTCAAGGTTTCCTTCTCATGCTTTGCATAGCCCTTTACTGTCTCGACAAGGTTTGGAATCAAGTCATAACGACGCTTCAACTGAACATCAATACCACTCCACGCCTCATCAACATTTGCACGTAAACGAACTAGTCCATTATAAATACCGATAACAGCTGCTACCAAAGCAATCACACCGGCACCCAAAACTCCTAAAAATCCCATAAAAAATTGTACAATTATAATAATTAAAAAGTAACACAAAATACATGTCAAGTAAAGAAAAAGAAAAGAAGCCACGAGAAAAAGGAAGGTGAAAATATGAGGAAATATACCGCATAAAACACAATCATGATACAATGCTGTGTAATAAGAACCTCGAAATCCCACATATAAAAATATGGACACCTTTATCCTTACCAACAAACTCTTCCTCATCCCGATCGTCGTACTTGCAATTGCACAAGGCATTAAATTTCTCCGCTTTACACTGCGCCACGGCCTAAACTGGGATTATGCCTTTGCACCTGGACATTTTCCAAGCGCACATAGCGCATTTGTTACATCACTCGTCGTAATGATTGGATATTACAATGGCGTAGAAAGCCCTGCATTCGCGGTAGCCGCAGGCTTTGCAATCATCACCATCTACGACGCGATGCGGGTCCGTATAAATATCGGCCTCCAAGGAAAAACCATCAACAAGCTTGTCGCAACACTTGATGATATCGAACACAAAGAAGACTTCCCGAAGCTCAAAGAGCGCGTAGGTCACTATGCAAACGAAGTAGCCGGAGGCATAACAGTAGGAACACTCGTCTCACTCGGCTGTATTTGGCTCATCGAAACATTTCTCGTATAAAAGAATTCCTCACAAGTATCAACGATACCTCAGTTAAACAAAGAGATAACCCAGAACTCACATGCTCATGCGGCACCTTTCGCAGCAGAGCTAGGATTTATGTGAGTTCTTATGCTTCCCGAGCCCAGAAACACATATGACTTCATCACGAATATCCCATTCAGTTTTTCGCATAATAAAAACGCACCATCATAGATTTGACAGCGCGCTTTCTATAAAATCAATACATACTACAACAAGAGCGTTGGTCGCATTGTTTGTACCTGCAGAGCTCTGAGCTCCTCGAAGCATAGTGGAAAATCTGCCTTGAGGCGGAGCGCGCACTCCAAGCAACTTAGCGTTAAATCCGTATTATCCAGACAACCACCATCCATTGCGAAATCATACAAAGCCTCGGCGATATCATCGGGCTTCAATACCTCATCACGAGCCATGAACGCAGCCACAAAAAGCGAAAAATCCTGACCAGATCCAGTAACAAAATCTTCCAAATCACGAAAGATTTGCTCTGCTTGAAAGTTTTTTTCCCCAGGCACTTCTTTTAGTACTGTAAGCAATTTATTATCCTCTTCTTTTACTTAAATATACCATACTACATATATTATAATAAGTCAACTGCAAAGCGACTGTAAAAAGGCGCTTCATAGCCTATCTCAAATCTACGAACAGAGCATCTCACGCGCAATGACACGATCATCCCATGGGATTTTTTTGCCATCAGCGACTGCAATCGCCTGCTCACAACCCTTCCCCGTGATGAGGACCACATCACCAGGCTCAGCTAAGCTTAACGCCTTTTCTATAGCACGGCGACGGTCTTCAATAATGTAGAGATCCCGGTCATCAGACTTACCTGCATCGCGCGCACTTCGAGCAACACCTAGCATAATCTCCATCGGATCGTCATCATACGGATCCTCATTGGTCACGATGACGATTGACGCGTTATGTCCAGCAATCGTGCCCAGTTCACCACGGCGCGCTACATCACGCCCACCCCCAGTCGAACCAAGTACATGGATGATTCGCTCAGGCAAAAGATGTGATACAGTTTCATAAAGTTTTTTGACAGCAACAGGCTCAAACGCGTAGTCAACAATCACTTCAAAATCCTGACCGCAGTGCAAACGCTCCAAACGTCCTGGTATACCTTCAATACCCTCCAACCCACTTCCAATCTCTGCAAGCGACAGACCAAGGACTTTACCAACAACTGCTGCAGCACAGGCATTGGTCGCAGTAAAGTCACCGAGCAGCTGCAATTGAACATCCTCACCCTCCAATTGAAATCGCACACCACGAGAAGTTGTTTCTATATACTTATAATACATCTTGTCACCTGCAAGATGGGCAATCTGCGATCCAGAACGCGCAAAGACATGTTTACCAACGCCATCAAAAGCGAGAAAGTCTACTGCGTGCTCATCGTCACCGTGCACAATGATGCTCTTGGCAAGTTCTTTAGCCTGACGAGTAATCTGTTTCTCCGGACAAGATGTCAAATGCGCAAAAAGAGAAAGCTTAGCAGCTTTGTAATTCTCAAAGCTTCCATGTGAATCTATATGCTCAGGGTACAACCCTGTTATCAGAAAAAGGTCATAGTTGATATATCGATGACGAAATTGCACAGCACCCTCTGATGTTGTCTCGACAATCGCATATTCACAGCCATTATCCACCATAGTACGGAGCATACGCTGCGTAAAAAAACGGCCAAGCATGGTCATTTTTTTATCATTAAGCCACTCTTTTTTACCATCACCAAACATTGCCGTAGAAGTGTACCCCACAGTCTTACCAGAATTCTGCAACATCTGGGCAATCATATAAACAACTGTTGTCTTGCCAGTTGTTCCAGTCACACCAATGACGATCATCTCCTCACTCGGGTGACGATACCACACTGCAGCAAGCCAATTAAGAAGTCGGTGGTAAAAAGGCTGCAACACCCTAAAGAGTTGCCGCGGAATGATTTTCTTCAAAAAGATTAAGAGAGATTCCATGAAATCAAGTATAAACGAAATTTCAAAAATTAACCATTAAAAAAGGAGGGAAATATTTCCCTCCATATGTTTACCCCTTTAATTTGCGCAGAAACTGATACGCCCTATAACACAAAGGAGAAATAGTAATGTCCCACGATCCAGCAGACACCGTGGGAATTACCTGAGGTGCAAAACCCTTTTTGAAGCGTGAGATGCCCTGCTTACCAGGATCATCTGTTGACGTATAGTACCCACCCAAATCACAGCGTGTACACCCACGATCCTTTGCGTCCAGAATTGCCTGCCATTGCAGAAGAAACGGCGCCATCACACTGCGATGCGCCTCTCCTGTGGCACCATGTAGGTACGTCACCGTATCACCATAAAACGTCACTATATTTGCTGCGATAATTTCATTCTGATATTTTGCAACATACAAAGCAATAACATCGCGCGACAGCGCCGTAAACATGTGCGCATAATGCGACTTATCATGGAATCGCACACCCTTTCGTCGAGCGGTTTCCTCTACAAGGCGATAGAAGGATCCAAAAGACTCGGTAAAATCATGATCGCCTGCGCGCACAACTGATACCTCTACATCCTTTTTTTGTGCGAGGCGGATATTGTAACGTGTCTTTGCCTTCATGTGCCCGAGCAAATCTTCTGGCGCATCATCGATATCGATGATGAAATTTTCAGCTGGTTGCATATCATGTGGCGCGCGCAAAGCACCAACAGACATTCCTTGCAAAATATCCACATCACTCTGACGCATCAAATCTACACGAACCCAATGGCAATGGTGGTCTTGAGCAGCACGAACAATAGCGCGCAACAAGCCATCACTAATCTCGGGCAACCTTGGGACATAGAGATAATGAAACCCAACAACAGGCAATAAGGTACGGACGCCAAAGATCACATGACCTCCATAGGAAATTTCCACCACCTCCTTATCAGATGCACACCAAAAAGCAGCCCACTGCTCACTTTGTAATAAACCACCCTCTGGAATCATCATGTCATTATTATCCATATGAACATGGTATCGGCCTTGGACACAAGCGTCAACAAGGGAATTAAAAAATATACTGTACAAAAAGACAATTACATGGTAGATTTACTTCTACTAAAAACTACCTATTATGGAAAAAATTCGTATACAAAAATATCTCGCGAGCTGCGGCGTAGCATCGCGCCGTGCTATAGAAAAAATGATCGTCGAAAAGCGAATCACGGTAAATGGTCAGCACATTGCACTTGGCAAAAAAGTAGACGGCTCTGAAACGATCACAGTAGATGGAAAGCGCATCAAGAAACAAGAAGAGGCGTCCCAAAAAATCCTTCTTGCTTTCAACAAGCCAAAAGGCGTAATTACATCAGCAGCTCCTGAAGAAGGTTCAAAATCCCTTGCTGATTTTGATTTTGGCAAAAACCGTGTTTTCCCAATAGGAAGACTCGATAAAGAGTCACGCGGACTAATCCTCATGACAAACGATGGCGAGCTCGCGAACGCAATAACGCATCCCAAATATAAGCATGAAAAAGAATATCTCGTTACGCTCCAGAGTCCAATCAGCGACAGCGGAATCAAAAAACTAGCATCTGGCACAATACGCATCAGCGACAGCGGCGAACAAAAAATAGCAGCAAAGGCTAAAGTGAAACGCAAAACAGCAAATATGTTTACCATAACCCTCACAGAGGGCCGCAATAGGCAGATCCGTAAAATGTGCGGTGCCCTCGGACTTACCATCTCAGACCTCAAACGGATTCGCATCGCAAACATCAAGCTCGAAGATCTCCCAGCAGGCAAATGTCGCCCAGAGAACATCGCAAAAATCACAGAGAGATCTGAAAAATAAAAAGGATCAACAATAAACACACCAAAACCGCTCTTGTAAGCGGTTTTTTATGTATTGACATAATATATATTATATGATATTATGTATCTACTGTCACGTGCCCTTAGCTGGGTAAGAAAAGGCAGCGATCCAGAGAAAAAATCGCCGGAATTTCAACGACCTCAAGTGAGGCAAGGAGTTATAATGAGATTATAAAGCAACAGGTTAGTGGAAAGCGCGAACAGACCGTGCGACATGCTTGTAAGCCTGTACCGTCTGACCGGAAGTACCAAGCGCCCACGATTATTTATCGGGGCGCTTTTTTCATATTCTGAAAGATATCTCACAAGACACGCTTAAAAGAGGCTCTTACCAATCCAAGATCGCCTACTTACCCAAACTCTTGAGCGCAAGCTTGATCCGCTCACTGACATCCTGCACAGATGGATCAATGCCTTCAAGCGCTGCGCGCGCTTCGCCCACGGTGTACCCCATCGATTTCAAGGCATCAATAGCGCCACTATCGCGCAATGCGCTCGCAGCATCACCCACAGCAAAATTCTCAACCTTACCCTGCAACTCTATAATCACCTTTTCGGCAGTTTTCTTGCCGATACCTGAGACATTCGTAAGAATTGATGTATCCTTGTTGAGGATCGCAGCGCTCAGAGCGCTAACATCGGCCACACCAAGAATCGCAAGTCCCGCCTTGGGTCCGATACCACTCACACCAATAAGCATCTCAAACATACGTCGCTCATTCTCATGAAGAAATCCATAAAGCGTGATCTCTTGCTCTCGCACGTGCGTATAAACATACAAACGCACATCTTCACCCTCAGAAGTACTTGCACTTGTGTTTTCTGGCACCCACAAGCCATACCCCACACCTGACACATCCACAGTCAACTCAGTAAGATCTTTAGCCAAAACAGTTCCCGTCAAAAAACGAATCATAACATATAATTTAGAAAATCACCCACAAAATCTACAGTCAAAAATATTATATTTGCATGCGAATAATACTGCAATTCTAACAGGTATACCACTACAAATCCACAAAAAGAATTTTGACCATATAGAAAACAAAACGAAGATCTTGCAGAAAGCTACATCTTGTGATATAAATAATCAACTAGCCGTAAATTCGATTTGTTGGGGCACGCTCTTGCCTGTATCTACAACACATCACCCTCCAGTAAAATCTTAACTTTCTCTAGAGAATATCTAGAAAATAAGCCACTATGCCAATCAAAAATTCTGCCAAGAAAGAGATGCGTAAATCAGTCACAAAAACGCTACGCAACCGACAAGTACGCGGATCATTTCGTAGCGCGATCAAAGCTTTTCAAACAGCACTCCAAGAAAAAAAGCTCGACGATGCAAAGGATCTCTTCATCAATGTACAAAAAAGCCTTGACAAAGGCGTCCAAAAAAACGTGATCAAGAAAAACGCGGCATCACGTAAAAAATCACGCCTTTCAAAAGCGCTCAAAGAAGCTACTACAAAATAGCCAACTCTTTCAGAGAAAACCACTCAAAACGCGTGCTGCACGAGAGTGGTTTTTTTATTGGAAAAAGAATATATTTTGTAACAACACCCATCAAAATCTCATCAGCAGGCCACACATAGCGCATGGATACGTTCTCTAAAAGGTGGTCACAAAGTGTGTAAGCGCCGTCTGCACATCTCTTTTTCCAAGCTTCATATCTTGATCGATAGATGCGAGTAGGTCATGCGCACGCAGTAACTGACGCTGAGAAACCCTCGCAAGAATTGGTAAGGATTTCTGCACAACATAAGGATGTAATTTACACGCTTTTGCGATAATAGACTTATCTCTCTGATCTTTATCATGGTACATACCAGATATTGCCAGGAGTGTTCGCACCTGATACAAGTACATAGAAAAAATATAATGAATATCATCCCCCGAAGCAATTTGTTTATGCATGAGACGTAAAGCCTGCACACGATCACCATACGCAAGAATCTCTACAGCACCAAAAATATCACCACCCACGTCCATCTTCACGAGCAGCATAATGTCTTGCGACGTAACTGTACGTCCAGAAGCATACGTTACAAGTTTAAGTATCTCACAATCAAGGCGAAAAAGATCGTTACCAATGCCAGAAGCAAGTAGAGTGCAAGCACGTGCATCAGCGCCTCCTCCATACCACTTAAACCGACCTGAAACCCACTGAGATAGCGCTGGACCCTCAAGAAAGTTATATAATTGCGTGTCAGAAGAATTCTGCACAAGCCACGTAAAGAGCTTTGCATTTTTGCGGGGAACGCACCGCTCCCAAACAACAATCACATCATCGCCCGAGCGCTCAAGAAGTGGAATCAACTCTTTTTGAGCATGAGCATCATTGCAGGAGAAAAAATCTTTGATCACGACAAGTTGCTCCTGAGCAAAGAGATTTTGTGCGCTAAGTACATGGCCAATTTCCCCAAGACTCTTTCCGTCATCACAATCAAGAAAATGGTAGCCACTGCCTGCAGGATTTTTTACCAAAAATCGATCTCGTAGCGCTCTAATACGCTCAAGCGGTTGAAATGCCTCTTTGCCATAAAAAAAGAATATCACAGATGTATAGTCAAAAATATCGCTTACCTTGTATACATTCTATAGGAGCAACAAAAAAAGCGCCAACTACAACCGCGCAGTATGACGCTTTATCAGTAAAAGACTAGAGCGCACCACCAGATGCCGCTTCGCGCTCTGCCTTAGCCTGCTCTTCAAGATACTCCTCCTCAGATGTATGTGAAACTCTCTGCTTGTGTCCCAAGACATGGAGCCATATTTGACCTGGTGCAAAACGAATAGGGGCGCCATTCTCATCAAAAAACTCAAATGGGGCATTTGGCGCATCAGCTCGCCTCCACGTACCATCGATCTCGCGACCATTAAAGAAGAATCGCGCCTCATCCTCAAACTTTGTATCAAACCACGGATCTCCTAACTGCATGTTTGGATATTGACCATTATCACGATTTTGATAATCAGTCGGCACACCCTCCCATGGATTATCTAGACCACGTTGCGCAAAATCATTATCAACCCACCACGCTTCTTTTTTGGTGATGATTGTAATAATATTCTTTGGGGCATACTGTTGCTTCGAGACAAAGTCAACATGCGGATCATCGCCATATGTACGCAGATAGCTGTTAGTCTCTTTATCATAGAAATACTGCACCCGACTATCTCCTTCAAATTTCACATTAATCTTCTGATAGCTCGGTCGATCCTCAAGAGCTGGCTCGCCCTGATGCGCAAAAGACTCTGTTTGAGATGAAGTATTATACCCACGGTCTGCAGCAGCACTTATCAAGCCTGACACATCAGCAAAGGCAGGGTTGGCACTCGTCATACGTATACTGCGATCTATAAAGCCAACACGAGACCCATCATTTGCACGAATACCGTCACCAACCTCTATATGCTCGACACTCTCTCGAGAAAGAAGGGCCCCCGCAATGCTTGACTTACCCCATGGCGCATAAATTGCACCAACTGACTGTGCAACACTGATATGATCTACGCGACCACTTCGCATCGGACCAACTTTGTCAGGAGTATCACACTGATAAACAGCAAGAATTCTTGGCTCACCATGCATCGGACGATGTGGCATCTCCAAAACAAAATCCGCCTTATCAAGGTTATGATATACCTGTCGAGCATCTGTACTACCAGAAAACATCACCCCAAATGCACGCTTATCGTAGTTCGCACACGACTCACCGGTGAGCGGTGAAGCATTTGCAGGGGCATCATAGGGCAAATAATCACCTTGCACCACTTCCTGAACCTCTTCTTTCGTATCAACAACAACATCATCCTTCTTAGTACAACCCTTAAGCAACACAATTGCCAAAAGAGCAATCAAAACCGGCACAAAAATCTTCCAATACTGTCGGACAAAATGTATAATCTGCTCCATAAATTCCCCTATAATTCTTATAAAAATCATTATAACACAACACCCAATCACGATCTCCTCTACAAAGCTTTTCAAGCAAATAACTCTAATACCCAAAAAAGAGACGAAATCTATAATGCACCCCAATGCTGTCCAATCTCAGCATCGGCAACAAGTGGCACATCCAAAGTGTGCACACCCTCCATAACCTTACGCACATCCACCATGACATCTTTCACAATTACGTCTGGCACTTCCAGAATAATTTCATCATGCACCTGCAATAGCATTTGGACATCATCATCGGGGTAGTGTGATCTGATATGACAATCAACTGCGATCATTGCCAGCTTCATAAGCTCAGCTGCCAATCCCTGTATCGGCATATTAATCGCAGCACGCTCGGCACCAGCTCGCATCATCGCATTCTTGGATGCTATACCATTTATATGGTAACGACGCCCTTCAATTGTCTCCACGAAGCCATTCTCATGTGCCAAAATCTTTGTTTGTGCCATATAGTCACGCACACCATGAAATGTGTCAAAATACTTCTCTATAAATGCACGCGCCTCAGCATTACTCAAACCTGAAGCCTTGGCAAAACTCGTTGCTCCCATGCCGTAAATCAGACCAAAATTCAACTCCTTTGCACGTGATCGCTCTGCTTTAGTTATGTCCTCCATCGCCTTACCCATAACGCGAGCTGACGTAAAAGTGTGAATATCTGCATTCTCATGAAATGCCTGAATCATCGCCTTATCCTGAGCGACATGTGCCACGCATCGCAATTCAACCTGTGAGTAATCAGCACTTATAAAGCTATAACCAGAACGGGCAACAAAGGCTTCACGCAAAGCGCGACCAGCCTCAGTGCGTACAGGGATATTTTGCAAATTAGGATCAGAGGAAGAGAGACGACCAGTCGACGTCACAGCCTGATTGTATGTTGTATGAATACGACTATCGACACGTGCAAGAAGTGGCAAAGTGTCAATATAAGTCGTTTTCAGTTTAAAAAGCTCACGATACGATTCAATTTTATGCGCAATAGGATGGAGTTGCTTTATTTTCTCAAGCTCGCTAGAAGCAGTTGAGAAGCCTGTCTTCGTTTTCTTGATACTGTCCGTAGGAATCCGCAGTGTCTCAAAAAGGACAGTGCGCAATTGCTTTGTAGAATTAATGTTAAACTCACTCCCTGCAAGGTCATAAATCTCCTGCGTCAAGCGAGCAAGTAACTTCTCTGTCTTAGTGGAGATCTTTTCAAAAACACGCTCATCGAAACCGATACCCACACATTCCATGTCATACAGTATCCGTGCAAGTGGCATTTCAAGATCATTAAAAACATGCCACACAGTAGGCACGTCTTGTGACGTTCTAGGAGAAACATCTCGCTGATGCGATGCAATATCATCCATCTCAGCCACCATTCGCACATAAACCTTTGCCTGCTGCCAAGCCTGCTGCGCACACGTCATACGCACAGCACCATCATCGCGCAAATCAAGCGCCATCTGCGCACCAGCAACTGATTCCACATAAGCACTGCCAACGACTTCATAGACCAAACTCTCCACGTCGATCTTGCGCCCCGTGCGCGCACTATACGCAAGAAGGTGTACATCTCGCCAAATAACAGGCAAAAGCTCCACCTGAGAGCAGCGCGATTCTGATGTTATACGAGAATCAGAATCATGACTCACTACACTCTTGCAGGAATGCCACAGAGCCTTTGCGTCATAAACACACAAACGAGCACCCTGCGGACCAATAAAAAAATCAAATGCCTGAGCCAAATCATCACTACGTGGAATATACGCAGCACTACCCACCTCACCATCGGCAGACACACAAACAAAAGCAGCTCCCACAATACGTGAAGCATCAAAATCAAAAACAGCACAAACTACATCGCGCTCATGCACACCCATATATTCGCGCGCAAGAACACCCTCCAAAATACGAAAATTCTCCATACTCGAACCATCTTTCTTGGTAGATTTTTTTGAGCTTTTAGTCTGTTTTTTCTTCTGAGAAACACTACCCTCTGCACTACTAGATGAGTCGCGCTGATCACCCTCAGACTGATCGCCCTCAAGAGCATTCTTTTTATCAAGTCGCTTCATAAGACTCGTAAACTGAAACTTCCCAAAAACCGCACGACCACCAGAAAAGTCAATGTCAGCACTACTAGATGCAGACAAAGACAACTTCACAGGCACAGCGCAATCAATCACACCAAGCGTACGAGAAAGATAAGCCATCTCCTTGTCTGCAACAAGCTTTTTATGCTGAGCTCCAGAAATCTCATCGATATGGGCATACACGCCGTCCAAATCACCATATTTCTCAAGAAGTTGCTGCGCTCCTTTTTCACCAATACCCTTAACGCCAGGGATATTATCACTACTATCTCCACAAATACCCTTAAAATCAACAACCTGCGCCACATGCACACCCATCTTGTCATAGACAGCTTCTGCATCGTACAAGCGCATATCATGCAGACCACGTGACATCGTAAAAACCTTCACATGATCATCTACAAGTTGCAATGTATCCCGATCCCCCGTCACTATAACCGTATCAACACCCGCAGCAGTAGCCTGCACGCCAAGGGTGCCAATCACATCATCAGCCTCAAAACCAGACTTCTCCACAATTTCAATATTCAAGCCCCGTACGACCTCCTTAACAAGGTCGAACTGCGGTATCAAGTCTTCATCCATCGCTTTACGCTTCCCTTTATACTCAGGATACAAGTCATGACGGAAGGTTTTTCCAGGCAAATCAAATGTAGCAACAACATAATCAGGTTGAAATTTTTCTAGAACTGACAAAAGTGTCGAGGCAAAACCATACACAGCATTTGAGGGTGTTCCATCGGCAAGTGTGAGTGGTGGCACACCATGAAAAGCCCTGTGGATAATCGCATTTCCGTCCAGCAGCATCAGAAGTTTCCGCTTATTTTTTTCTTTCGTTACCATAGTTTCATCATACACGAATTATCACCACACAAAAATCATGCGAAGCATCACACCTTAGACGCCTTCCACAAAGCCTGGAACTGCATCCGCTGCAATGTGGCATGCTCACGACTCGTCACAACATAACCAAAAGCCTCACGAGCGGAGCTAAGGAATAGCACTTTATCTTCGTAGATAATATAACTCATCGCTGGCACATCGGCACATGTCACATAACGCCGCTCAACAAGCCTGTCCCTGTCAGCAAAGATATGATCTTTCTTTTTTTTCATTCCCACAGGCCAAATAGCCTGTACAGCAATCTCATTTTTTATCCGACGACTATTAAACCACAGCAAAAAGTCCTCTCCAAAAACTTTCAACGTCTCACTGTATGACCAATAAATCTGCAGCATTATACCGTCATGCCACAACATGTCCTTCATCATCTGCTTTATGCCCTCCACCCCCTCAAAAAAGACAATACGTGGCTGATCAGACGACACCCTCTTTTGTAATGTTGGCAAAATATCTTGCGCATACGCAATATGTCCTTGCGTAACGTCAATATCCTCCTTGAGTAGTCGCACAATCTGCTCTGGGTCTTTGACGAGAAAAGTTGTCGCCCCTTCTGTTGTGTAGTCGGCGACCAAGCCTCGGTCTTTCAATGTTTCAATTTGATCATAAACAGATGTCCGCGTAATACCTGTGCGAGAGGAGATCATGCGAGCACCAGCCTCACCATCATAAAGAAGGGAGAGGTATACCTTTTGTTGCGCTTCTGTGAAGCCAAGATGCACTAATATGTGAGAAATATTCATAGCTTGAGAATATCAAATCGATCAATATTTGTCGAGTGCCGTCGACAAAAAGACAAATAAGAAAGATATCTGTAGTGTAGACATATCGTTCATTTACATCACAAGGAGATGCCCATGGGTATTGCCAATCGCTTTAAAATTTCAAACATCCTTACACCTAAATCTGCGGATGAGGCGCAGAAACTACTTGATCAAATCAGATTCAAGACACAGTCCCTACAATCTGAAAAAAAGGCCTTGGATGAAGAGATCCAGAAAGCCAAAGATTCACACGCCTCGCTTCTTGCGTCGCTTACGCAAGAGATCGACCATATGGTCTATATGTTGCACAGCTATGCTGAGCCTCGTAAAGAAGTGTTAACTCAGAAGAAAAAATCAGTAGAGAGTCTGTCTGGAACATACGGTTGGCGCAAAACACCAGGTCGCGTCGAATCAGAAAATTCTGATCAGTACGTAGTTGAATACCTGAAAAAAAATGGGTTGAAAAAGTATGTGCGTACAATTGAAGAGGTTGACAGAGATCAACTCCTCAAAGATCGTCCAAAAGTTGCGTGCGTCAAATATATCGCACAGGATGAATTCTACGTAAAACCCAAGGTAAAGGGTTGGCGCACCGTCTTCACCCGTGCGATCGATAAAATCATCGCATAATACTACAGTAGCAGGCAAACACCTGCTACTTTTTTATGGATAAATCACCAGTGGTACCATCATCAAAAAATATAATCGTGATAAGATGTATCTATATGGAAAGGCTAAAATCAGAAAAATTTGAAGAGCATCACATAAGCGGCGAACAAGCAGAGCGCCTTTTTATTGGTGATGCCAAGTCGACATTAAAGTATGAAGAATACAAAAACCATGCGATGCAGGCACTGCAAAGCGGATCTAGTGTATTTGAAAATAGAAACAACAAAGCTGTAATGAAGAAGCATATCGCTCTCGCTGACGCTCTAAACATAGACTTTGCGCAAGCAACCCGACACGAAGAACCAAGGCTTTCAGCTTTTGCTGAAGGCATTAATACCGGTTTACAATCAATCGATGAAAACTACCGCTTCGTACCAACTGGTGCAAGACCAGTTGATTTTGACTATGGTGCAGATGCAATAATTCACAACGGCAAATCCCTTGAGGAGCTCAAAGATATTGCTCGAGGAAAATTACCATACACGTCTATCGGCATCACACTCACAAATAAAAAAGCTCAAAGCTTAACACAGGGCAAGAATAAGATTAGCTCCGATCTAGAAATTCACATACCAAGCAATGAGGACATAGTAAGATTCATCGGTGATAAAGATCTCTTTAAACTCGCAGAATTTGTAAAAGAAATTATTGCCAGGTCACATCAAATACACACCCTCAAGCAAGCGGGTGATAATATCGATGTCTTGGACAATTGGATTTCTTATGAAGATTTCTTGAAGCGATAAAGAGCGACATTGATTACAACATCGCCAGATAATCAAAATCTATTCAAGCTAATATAACAAGAAAAACAAGCAAAGCATTGAAGCCTCATGTTTTTTTGGTAACAATTTTTCAAAAAAAATACTGACCATCACAGGTCAGTTTAAAGTGTCTTTTCTAAGACCGATTGAGAAGGTTTTACCTTCAACAACCAAAATATGTAAGGGAAAGGATAGGTCTGCCGCTACCGACGTCACATAAAAGGGCAGCTTTTCAGATTTTGCAGATTCTACAAAATCACCTTCCCCACCTGTTCGAACAAGCTCTTTGGCTTTTTCCATTGCTTTTTTTGCTACCGTGGGGTCAATCATATCAAATCTCCTTTATTTATACTATACATCATTGAGCAAATTTGTCAATATCAAAAATGCCCAAACCTTTTACTCAACAAGCTTACGTAAACCTGAAATACACTGCTGCACACCTGCGGAATCTTTTGAAACAAGAATATCCCACATATTCTGATCAACCTCCTTTTCTCTTGCAGCATTTCCAAAATCAACAATGCGCGGCAAACCTGTTTTTCGATCAATCATAACATTTCTCGGGGCTATAGTTCCATGGGCTACACCCATTTCATGCAACGAATCAACATAAGCCTTCAACGAACCCTCAAAGGCATCCAAATCAAATTGATCCGGCAACGCGACACCGCCATCTAATACATGCGTCATCTCTGTCGCATCAAAATTTTCCATCAAAACAGCATTCAAATCACCTCCAGAATAGGCCTTAAGAGGCTTTGGCGATCGCACACCATCAACCTCATGACCATCAAGATCGTTCAACATTTGAAATTCATGAGGTGCATTATGCGCATCTTTTTCATTAAGAACTTTAATACAAATTTCATCTTTACCTGTAATAGCAAAAACTTGTGAGGTTGTTCCTACACCTATCGGCTTTGTATTCTGAATGGAATCCTCAATCAATCGTAAGCATTCCATCAAACCCTCCAAGTGTGCAGGTTTCATTTCTTCAGCTTCTTTTTTTGTAATTCCCATTTTTAAAAACAACTTCGCCCTTTGTCGCTCTCGAACAAAAACTCCCACAACCTCACTTAAGCCAGCGATAGAAGCATCATCATCACTCAAATACGTCAAAATCTTTTTGTCAATGTTTCGCTTAATATCATTGCGCCTATCATGCCTTTGCTCTCGAAGACCTTCCAGCGCATGCAACACACCTTCCATTTCAGCAATTTTCTGAATATACTCACTCGAACCTATCCCCACCGATCCAATTTGCGATTCCAAAAAATCAACACAAGGGCTTAATGCCTCTGAATCTTCTAGAAATTGATCCATTATCGAATCCAAAAGAAACTCAAGCTTCTTTTGCTCTGCCTCCAACCCACCCTTCTCCGACTCTTCAAACATAAGAATTATTCCTCTAAGGTGACTTTCTCAATAACAACATCCTCAACTGGCTTGTCCATAGCCGCCGTATCAACTGCCTCAATAGCAGCAACAACATCCATACCCTCAGTCACCTCACCAAAGAGTCCATAGAGCGGTGGGAGCTGTACACCATTTGGACCGCTAACGATAAAAAATTGACTACCATTAGTATTTGGCCCAGCATTTGCCATCGCCAACGAACCAAGCTTATATTCACCTGCAGATGGCAACTCATCTTCAAAGGTATATCCTGGGCCACCAGTACCAGTACCGGTTGGATCACCACCCTGAATCATAAATCCTTCGATCACACGGTGAAAAATCACACCATCATAAAATCCTTTCTTGGCAAGCGTACAAAAGTTCGCAACTGCAATCGGCGCTTTTTCTCCATAGAGTTTCAGGCTGATCACACCTTTATTGGTCGTGATCGTTGCGCCTGTGCATGTCTGCGCAAGACTCATATCAATTTCCTCTGGTACCTGCGAATAATCTTTTTCCATTGTCTTAATATCTAATGATGTATTATCTTCATTCATAAACCCTTCCACTTGTGCATCTTTCGCTTCTACCGCGCCATCGACGACCTCCTCTGTCTTCTCAAGTGCGTCAAGCTGATTGGCAATACCACCATCACGTGTAGATAATTCTGAGCCCTGCTCAGAAACCTCACCAGCAGCGCAGCCAGAAAGTAGTGCGAGACAAGTAACGCTCCATACCAATTCCTTCTTCATTGATTTTTCTTAAATTTACTCTAATACCGCACAATGCGCTTACCCTCCTCGTCACCATGCTCTAAAAAAAGATTTCTTTGGCGTGGGAGTTGCGGCAAAATATCAGAAATTCTCTGTGGCCATTCAACAATAACAAGGGCCTCTTGGTCACAGAGGATCTCTTCCCAGCCCAATTCTATCATATCTGCAGATGTAATTCGATAGGCATCAATATGATAAACACGATTAATATTCTGCGTATGTCCGCGGAAAACAACATCAAGCTCATAACATTTCATTATGAGAAATGTTGGACTCACATACGGACCCTGAGCACCGAGTGCTGCCAACAAGCCTTGTGTAAAAGTTGTTTTACCAGCTCCCAGATCCCCTTCCAGACAGATCACCTGCCCCCCGCACAAGCTCTGAGAAAAATCAGAGGCAAACAAATGCATCGCCCCTATAGAATTAATCTCTTTTTCTTGTTGATTGTGAATCGTAATGCCTTCCATGAGACAACAATACCATATCTCTTATCTAAAAAGAACAATTTGTTGACCTGTTATCTCTCACTTGCTAAAATACTACGTTACACTGAAACGACACCCCATGGCACTCTCCCCCACAGAACAATTTCAGAAGATTCTTGCAAGTGCACAGCACTTGCTCGTTATTATTCCCGAAGAAACAACCCCGCAAATCCATGGAGACATCATCGCCGCAAGCTATGGACTCGCACTCGTGTGCGAAGCGATTGGAATCGAAGCAACCATTGCTTATGACGACACAGCAAACTACCGCGAAATGTATGCTTTCCTACCGCAGCCCAAAAACATTCGCCACTCACTCTCTCACACACGAGATTTTGTTCTGACATTCAAAACAGCGCACAACGACGTCACCAACATCAGGAGTGAGCGAACAGAAGACACTGTAGAGATTCGCGTCACTCCAAAAAATGGAACCATAGACTCCCGCGACTTTTCGTTTGGCCTCGCAGACTTTCCATACGATGCAATGATCGCAGTCGGCGCCCCTGACAAAGAGTCATTTGGACCACTTGGCCTACAGATGCCAGACCTATTCTATGATCTCCCAATCATCAATATCGATCGCGGTGGGGCAAATGAACAATACGGACATATTAATATCGTGACGCTCACCGCATCTTCAGTGAGTGAAATTATGGCTAATCTCTGTCAAAAAACATATCCTGACGCTATCACAAAAGAAGTGGCACAGTGTTTTCTTGCAGGCGTCATCGTAGCAACAGACAGCTTTCGTGCTACACACACGACACCTCGCGCACTGACAATAGCAAGCACCATGATCGAGCATGGCGCCAATCAACAACTAATCATCGATGAGCTCTTCTCTAGTCAACCCCTTGCTCGCCTCAAGCTATGGGGTAAAGCCCTAACAAGGCTCACAACACACGAAGATGGTAAGATCGTGACAACACTCATCTCATCTGAAGACTTTACGTCCACCAACACAACGCATCACCTCATCCCAAGCATCATCACAAAAATAAGAAGCAATCACACAAAGGCAGACTACATTGCAATCATATATCAGGAAAAAGACCAGCACGAGGTTGGGGAATCCACAGGTACACACCAATTCTATTGCCTCATCGATACATCAAGCAAAGCAAACTTGCCGGAAGAAGTTTTTGGACCCAAGGAAAAATCAGGCTTTTATGAAATCGCATTTCGCGTGCCAGATGCCCAAGAAGCCCAACAAAATCTCGTTACTCTACTACAAAAGAACCTGACAAAAAAATAAAGCCTCAGCCAAAGGTGGTCAGGCAAAATCACACAAAAGAGGCTTCAGCAAGATGCAACAAGAAGGAAGAAGGTAGAGTGAAGACAGATGACACAGAGACGCTGGTCAGTCAGAAAAAAGTTCATCCATGACCACAGAAGATGATATACTGGGAGGTAAGAAGAGACATATCTTTGACCCATTTTCTATCACACCATCATGATCCAAGTCATTCAAGGACAAAAAGTTGCGCGCAAAAAAGATCAAATCCTCACAGACAAAATCACACGCATGCGCAAAAAGGGCGGCGAACAGTACACAGCGCGCCTCGCAAATAAACTTGGCCTACCATACGCCGACCTCAACATCACACCACTATCCACAGAGGATATCTTTCTAATACCGGAAAACATCGCTCACGATTTAAATGTCATTTGCTTTCACAAAAGTGGTCGCAAACTCCACTTCGGAACAAGCAAACCAGAAGACAAGCGTCTACTAAAACACATTGAAAACCTGGAACAAAACCAAGGCGTCACAGTATTGCTCACAGTAATCTCAGGAGCCTCATTGCAAAAAGGTCTCAACATCTACAAAAACGTACTCATCACGGACAAGCTCGACACGATGCGCTTATCCCTGGGGAGCGCCGACCTAAAAGCTTTTGAGGCAAGCACTGGCAAACTCCTCAAACTCTCAAAGGATATCGAATCACTCTCAACAACAGAAATTCTCAGCATCATCTTAACAGGTGCAATCGCACTAGAGGCAAGTGACATCCACATTGAACCTCAAACAGATCATGTTCGATTACGTTATCGCATTGACGGACTACTCAAAGATGTCGTGCACATCCCACTCGCAAACCTCCCTACGATCGTTTCGCGCATCAAGCTGATGAGTAGTATGAAAATTAACATCCGAGGCGAAGCGCAGGATGGTCGCTTTTCTTTTGATATCGAGGAACAAGCACAAGACAACACGACAAGCAGGAAAAAGGTAGACATACGAACGAGCATCATTCCGGGAAAGAAATCAGAAAACATCGTGATGCGCGTCCTCGGTGGCGATATGACAACCTCTATAGAGAGCCTTGGACTCAGAGGAAAAGCCCACAAGGACCTTATGGGTGCACTTGGAAAAACTGACGGCCTCATCCTCACAACAGGACCAACTGGATCAGGAAAAACCACAACACTCTACAGCATACTAAAGCACCTGACCAATGAACAAAACAAAATCATTACGATAGAAAACCCAATTGAGTATCAAATCGAAGGAATTGTTCAAACAGAAGCAACGCATGATCAAGACTTCTCATTCGCAAATGCTTTGCGATCAATCGTACGACAAGATCCAGATATTATCCTTGTGGGAGAGATCCGCGATGAGGAAACGGCAGAAGTAGCGCTCGGTGCAGCGCTCACAGGACACCTTGTCCTTTCGACACTCCACACCAATGGAGCAATTGGCACCATAGCCCGCCTTACTGAGATGGGAATTCGACCAACACTAATACCGTCAGCATCTGACATCTTTCTCGCACAACGCCTTGTGCGAAAACTGTGCAAACACTGTAAACAGACATATGAACCAGCACAAGAAGTAGCAGAAACATTGATGAAGATGATAAGCCTCATCTCACCAAAAGCGGAGATTGAAACACCAAAAACTATTACAACACTTTACAGGCCAGTTGGTTGCGTGAAGTGTGGGGATAGTGGATACAAAGGACGTATTGGGATTTTTGAGGCACTCACAATTGGTGACAAACTAGAAGAAATGATTCTTGAGATGCATGGCGAAGCAGAGCTCACCAAGCAAGCAATTGAAGAAGGATTCGTCACAATGACACAAGATGGTATCTTAAAAGCACTTGAAGGATCCACATCGATCGATGAGGTGTGGCGTGTCACATCCGAATCAGGCATGATTCAAGATCTCTACGACAGCCTCATGTCACAAACCTTAACCAAACGACTCACCATCTCACAACAGCACACTATAAATGCATCCCAAAAAGCAAATAGTATCAGTGAGATGCAAACAACCATAGCACAAGCAACCAGTAGTAATGTATTACCTCAAATCATAGGCTATGCAACACACTTACGCGCAAGTGACATCCACATTGAGCCAAATGACAAAGACGTACAAATTCGCCTGCGTATCGATGGCACACTACAAACAATCGCGTCAATAGAGCTAACAAGTTTTCAGCAGATCCTTGGGGAGATCAAAGTACTCGCAAACATACCAACAACTGCACGACAAGGCGTAACCGACAGTCGTTTCGGTATTTTTTATGAAGGTCTCGATGAGACAAAAGAAGCAACGGCAGATGTTCGTGTCTCAATCATCGTCGGCGGATTTGGAGAAACAGTAGTAATGCGACTACTAACAAGCGATGCAATTCATACAGACATCAGCGAGCTTGGAATCACACCATATAACCAAGAGCGTATCATGCAACAAGTACGTAAACCTCATGGCATGATTCTCAATACCGGTCCAACTGGATCAGGAAAAACCACAACACTCTACAGCATCCTGCAAATGATAGCGACAGACGCAATCAAAGTCATCACCATTGAAGATCCAATTGAATATCAGATTCCTGGAATATTACAGACACAGGTAAATACAGAAAAGGGCTACACATTTGCAAATGCACTGACCTCACTCTTGCGACAAGACCCCGATGTAATCTTCCTTGGAGAAATTCGGGATACAGAGACTGCCAGCACAGCAACAGACGCAGCGCAGACAGGACACCTTGTCCTCTCCACACTACACACCAACAGCGCAATCGCAACATTGAGCAGACTCGAAAACTTAAATCTCTCGCGGGATGACATCACAGCATCGCTCAACGCCATCATCGCTCAGCGCCTAGTACGCAAACTCTGCTCATGCAAACAAAATCGCGAACTTACACAGGAAGAGCAAACAATCATCACAAGCTTCCTCGATCGCGTAGCAAGCAATCCCAAGGTTACGATCCCAAAAATAACAGAAGGAACAACGTATACACCAGGATCATGTGCAAAATGTAATGGCCTTGGCTACAAAGGTCGCATAGCTCTCAGCGAAGTCCTTGTATTAAATGATGCAATCGTTAGCGCAATAATGCGAGGAGCTCTTGCAAGTGACATAGAATCCGTTGCCAAAGAAACAGGTATGATCACCATAGAAGAAGATGGCCTCCTGAAAGCCTTGAGCGGCGAAACAACGCTAGAGGAGGTCCGTCGCGTCACAATGCTTTAAAGATTGAGATGCTGATGTTCAATGAAAAGTCCGCACTCATCTAAGAGTGCGGACTTTTTATTCATTGATCCTACATGGCCATGCCACGTACGATTACAAATTTTTGTGATTGCAAGAAAGCAAAATCAATTGATGATCTGTCAGTGTACTACCAAGCCTCTTGGCGGCAGATTCTGCAATCCCTAATATGCCATGCGAGATCGCTGTGGCAAGTAACACCTTCTTCCTTCTTTGTGAAACCTCGTCAAAAAGGTCCAAGGCACGCGCCAAGCTTCCAGTATGGATCAGCTTATCAAATGCATCGCCAACTTCAGAGCGCCTAAATCGCCTTCCGAAGTATTCGACTGATCGGTCAATTTCAATAATTTTTCCTGACAAAAGATAGCGATTCTGCATCTCTTTTCTTTGAGGTGTCGAGGGTCTCTGACCTACGTACTTTTCAAAAGTTTGGACATTCCACACAACGCCACAATCCATTGCAGCATTAACATATTGACTCATCAGACTTACGGAAACATCATACTTTTCGAGTAACAATCTTACCGACGAGAAGAGGCTTCGATCCTCAGACGCGACAACATACCGCACAATACGTCTAACTGAAGCATCACACACAGTTGTAATGCACGCGAGATGGATCATAGGCACAATATGACTTGTAGGTCTCAGTAGCGCAATGATCTTGTCACAGTACGTGCCAAAACCCTTCGTATCATGTGGTATTTTTTGCACATCATCCAATACACGAATCCGGCTCCTTATAAGAGACTGTACCACCAGATGTGGTGAAGGCTGTAGCAAAAACGCCAATCGCAGATCACTCTCTCCAGCAGGACCCCTCGGATACATACTGACAGCCTCATAAAGGGCATCGATACTTTTCTGCGAAAGCTCGTGTCCATCTTTTTGCGCACGATAGACACCTCGCACATCACCAAGCGCAGCGCTCTGTACGGCGCTCAGCGCAAGGATATCCTCAAAGGATTTCCTAGCCTGTTGACGTGCGCGCTCTACATAGGTCGAGCCTCGATTATTTCTATAAAAAAACACAGCCAACGCACCCCAACCCTGTGAAGATGCGCCTCGACGTGCCAGGTCAAACAAATAAGCACTCTTCGGACGGTCGCGCATTGAGCACTCGAGCAAATGATCTACAGCCGCTACCAGCTCAGGTCCTTTCTTTTTATCAATTTTCAAAATAACTCCTTTAATCGCACATTTTTCATGCAAAAGAAAAATAGCATTATACTAGCAAAATGTCAATATATAAAGGAGGGTGTATTTACAAAATAATAATATTATGCTATAGTATCATGTCCTAAACCCCCAGGACAAAAAGGAGAATGAGATGCAAAGCGAAAACCAAAACCCTGCTCTAGAGGAAAACCTCAAAAAAATAGAGCCTTTATGGTTCGTGATCAAAACTTTTTTTGTTAGCCTAGCCCTAACGATCTTCTGGAACATATCGGCAATAGCGATATCAATCCACGATCAAAGTAAATATCCAGAAAATTATCGGTCAAAAGAGGCTTTTCTGGAAACGAGAAGAATAGAGCGAGACATACAAGCCTGTATCGATAGGTTGAACACAATACCAAGGTGTATCGAAGAGCGAATAAGCAAGATCAAGCAACCCACACAAGAAAACGGACTCACTGAAAAAATAGTCCTCACAAAAAACGGGAAGCTCTCTATTTTAAAAGGGAGGGATGGTGAAGAATTGAAAGAAATTCAACCAACCTACCGGACAGTCGTCAGGTGGATAGAAACCGACGAAAAAGAGAATTAAGGAAAAATGCCTCGTCATAATGTGACGAGGCATTTTATCATGCAAAAAAATTATCCCAGAAGACGTACTCAAAGAAATACAACACCACGATTTTTTGAGCTTATAAAAATCTTTTCACTTATATTATGTAAAAAGGAGATCATAACAAAAAACTCAACCTAAAAGGTTGAGTAAGACGCAAGACTATTCTCTGCAGGAAATGGCAATCTAGACACTGTAGACACAACCCATGGAGCTGGTAAGCAAGAACATAGGGAGAAGGCCCGTCGAGGAATAGCGCAGCCGGAACCACCCTACCCGATCTGGACATGACATTCTAATACTTAGATAAAAAGATAGAATACCCAAGCATGCCTACAGAGTCAAAAAAACCATTTGTAAAGTATGTCAGATCAAGGAGAGCGGGCCCGCCTTGCATGACTAGATAATATAGCATACATACAAAAATTTGTCAATACCCTAGAAAGCACCGTATAATGGAACCTACAGAGCAATTCAAAACCTGAAGAAGTAGCAAAGCCAGCTGCATATATAAAAGTTACAACACCCACTATGCTCAATACCTCATCAAAACAAGAATTAGAAGGAGAAAGCGTACCCGCAGAACAGGATGTACAAGAAGTCACTTTTGATATTACACTACGACCACAAACTCTCGAAGAGTATGTTGGTCAAAAAACACTCAAAAAGCAATTGCGCATCTTTCTTGATGCAGCAAAAAAACGAGGTGATGCACTCGAGCACATCCTCCTCTACGGACCACCGGGTCTAGGGAAAACAACACTCGCCAACATCATCGCAAAAGAAATGAGTGCCAATATCAAGGTAACCTCAGGTCCAGCTATTGAGCGCGTAGGTGATCTCGGATCAATACTTACAAACATGAGTGACGGTGACATACTTTTTATCGATGAGATTCACAGGCTCAACAAATCCGTTGAGGAAGTACTTTACCCAGCAATGGAGGATCATAAACTCGACCTTGTTGTAGGCAAGGGGCCAAGTGCACAAGCATTACAAATCGACCTCCCAAAATTCACGCTCGTCGGCGCAACAACACGCATGGGCACATTAACAGGACCCCTACGTGATCGATTCGGTGCAATTCATCGACTTGAATTCTACGATATCGACGATATCCAAAGCATCATTTCTCGCTCAGCAAACATCCTCGAAATAGGCATTAATCAAGATGCCGCAAAAAAACTTGGCAACGCCGCAAGACAAACACCACGTATTGCAAACAGGCTCTTAAAGCGTGCACGTGACTTCGCTCAAGTGCACGAGCATGATACAATTTCACTAGACACAGTCACAAAAACACTCGACATGCTCGCAATAGATAACGCAGGACTAGAGCCGACCGATCGAGACTTTCTCACACTCATCATCGAAAAATTTGGCGGAGGACCAGTCGGCATCAATACCATTGCAAATGCCCTCTCCGAAGAAGTGCAGACAATCGAAGATGTTTATGAGCCCTACCTAACACAAAACGGATTCCTTGATCGGACACCGAGAGGTCGCGTTGCTACCAAGCATGCATACGATTATCTCGGCCACCCATACGAAAGCTAAGTATAAATCAATCCAAAGCTCCATATCATGCAACTTTTTGCACTACTCTACTTTGTTTTTCTGATATGCGTACTCATAGCATGCATCATCGTCACATTTCATTTGCAACGCTATTCCATTGACAAAAAGATAGCAACGATGACAACAGTATTTTTTATCATTGGAACACTCATTCTTGTCACGATCACCACAGCTCTATTTGCTATGATACCCTTTGAACAATTGACGCAATACTAATGAATAATTTTGACAAAATCATTCACTCAACGACACATACCAAAGAGAGAACGTATGCCGTCGTACACAGACACTGGTTTGATCTTGCGTCACGCTTCATTATCGCAGCTTTCTTTCTCATCCTAGTCACAGCCTGCTCAATCTATGCAGCGCGCATCATGCAGGCAAATGGCACGCCACAGCTCATACCAGCGATCTATTTTGGAACAGCAATGCTTTACCTCGTCACATGGCTCTACAGCTTCTTTGTTTGGGTGGATTATTTTTTGGATATCTGGATCATAACAAGTGCGCGTGTCATCAACGTCGAACAAAAGGGGTTTTTTGCACGCTCAACAAGCGAGCTCGACTACACACACATACAAGATGTGGAGAGCGAGATACAAGGCATCATTCAAACCATTTTCAACTATGGCGATGTCTATGTACAAACTGCTGGTTCACAAGGAAAATTCATGTTCCGTCACGTAGGAAGACCAGAAAAAATCAAAACGCTGATCATGCATCTGAATCGCCAGGCTATCTCCAAACGTGCGCACCCCGAAGCCATAAAGAAAGAACAAGTTGACCACGAGATAGCACACGATTAAAAATAAGCCCACCACAAAAAACTGTCAGCAAATAAAGTGCTAGCAGTTTTTTTGCATGCATACAGAGAATAGCAAAAAGCATGTATGTGCTTAAAATAAATTTATATGATATAGTATGAGGTCGGTTTTTATCAATGAATCAAGATCGTATTGCAAAACTGCTTGTAGATATAACACATAAAAATACAACAGTACGCGGAGGAGAAGACGGTAATTTTTAACATGGATATCAAATCAAAAAGCACACTAGCAATTTATGCATTCGCTGCTTTCATAGCGACCTACATCGCGCTCACTCATACAGCACAAGCACAGGAATCATCTTCTCAATATACAGATCTCTACATCTCAGAAGCATTACCAAACCCCACAGGAGCTGATAGCGGCAATGAATTTATCGAAATTCACAACGCAAGTGAAACACCTATCGATCTATCTGACATATCGATAAATGATCGCACAGGTAGAGGTTCATACACATTTGCAGAGGGCTTTATAATCTCCCCACTCTCATACGCAGTCCTCACACATAGTGCCGACTTTACATTTGCACTCAACAACACTGGAGACGACATCTTTCTCACCACAGCAGATGGAACAGTCATCGACACACTAACATTCACAAGCTCTACCGAAGGCAAGTCTTGGAATCGCAGCGAAAAGTCCAGCACACCCGAGCTCCATGATCCCACACCTGGATCTGAGCATGTACAAGAAACCAGCACACAAGAAGATCTTGAGGAAAAAGACAGCACACAAAGCGATATTGTCGAAGAGTCGAACAACACCAATATAGAAAACACAACAGACAATGCGAGTGACACAGAAAATGGAAGTGCTCAGGACAACTCTAACAACAGCACATCGGAACCCATAACATATCCAGCAATCATTATCTCAGAGGCACTGCCTAACCCACAAGGCAGCGATGCGGAAGGTGAGTTTATCGAGCTCTATAATCCATCAAATTCGCCACAGACACTGACAGACTGGACGCTAGTAGATGCAAGTGACAAACCCCAGTCACTAGCAGAGCTTACAGTGCCAGCAGCAGGATATCTCATACTCATGCGCAGCGACTTTATCTTTGCCCTCAACAACACCGACAAGGAAACGATCACACTACAAAACCCTTTGGGCGAAACAAGCGACACAATCAGTTTTAGTGACACACCGGAGGGCACGTCGCAAGCACGTACAAAACTAACCACTGATGGTAATCTCGAGACTACGACGACACCAACGCCAGGTGCACAAAATGTCTTTACAGCAAATGAGGGGATAAAAGTCGGTGAAGAAAATGAAAGCAGTGAGGAAACAGAAGATACTAAAACCACAAACACCATCTCAAACAATGACAATAATACCAAAGCTGATGAAGAAGAGGTAGATGGAGGCACTACAACCAACATCACCATCAACGAAGTACTTCCCAACCCGATTGGGGCAGATACAACAGGTGAGTATATCGAGCTTCATAATTCAAATGATTACGATGTCTCGATAGCAGATTGGTCGATAAGCGACGCAAGTAAAGGCGCCTATAAATTCCCTATTGACGCTACCATTAGGACAGGAGAGCACAAGACAATATTTCGCAGCGACTTTGGCTTCGCGCTCAACAACACAGGTGATGAGACAGTCACCCTCAAAAATGCACAAGACGAAATCATAGCACATGTAAAATTTACAGCACCACAAGAAGGACGAAGCCTCAATTTCTCAACCTCAGATAAAACACAAAGTCCTTCCAACACACTCACACCAAACGCACCAAACATCATACAAGTCCTACAATGTGCACCAGAAAGTGATGGTATCAAAACAGCACAAAATGAAAGTGAGGTCAAAACTACCGCAAAAATAACCTCACTCACACCTGCTGCAGAACTCCCAGATATTACACTAAGTGAAATCTATCCCAACCCACCAGGCAGTGATGCAGAAAGTGAATTTATCGAGCTGTATAATCCATCAGATACAGAGGTGACACTAAAAGACTGGACACTCAGCGACGCATCAGCAGGTGGACGGCACGCACTAGACAGCAATGATACGATAGCTCCAAAAAGCCTTCTGACGGTTTACAGGAGCATATTTGGCTTCGCGCTCAACAACACAGGCGATGAAACAGTCACCCTGACTAAACCAGACGGATCCCTCTCTGACAAACAGACATACACTAACATCTCTGAAGGTAGTTCTTACAGCAAAATAGATGGAGTATGGACCGTCACGACAACGCCAACACCAGAAAGTGAGAACATTATCACATCACAAGCCACTGAGCAAAGTCAAAGCAGTGAAAGCGCTAGCCAAGATAGTAGCAATCAAAACAACGCGCCTGCCGATCAACAAGTAACACAAACAGGTCCATTTGCAGAAATCATCCTCACAGAAGTTCTCGCCAATCCTGCGGGAGAAGATATTCAAGGTGAATTTGTTGAATTCTACAATCCAAACGAAAGCACTATCGATCTAGCAGGGTGGATACTAAGCGATGCTTCTATATCGGGAAAGCATACAATCCAAGACCTTACAGTACAACCCCAATCATACAGTGTATTGTACAGAGAAAAATCCAAAATCGCTCTTAATAATTCCGGCACAGAGACCGTAACACTACAAAGTCCTGATGAGAAGGTAAAGTCAGAAGTAACCTATACCACAGCCCTCGAAGACATAAGCCTCAGCTTTGATAGGAATACTGGCACATGGGCACAGACCACAACCCTGACACCTGGAGAAGAAAATATTTTTACCGAGGAAAAAGAAAGTGACAAGATCACTGATGAGAACACTCCAAAGACAGAGTCATCAACTGAAATTCTCGCCATCTACCCTGCTATCATCATCTCAGAAATCCTCCCCAACCCTGATGATGAGAGCTCATTTGCCAAAGAGTTCATCGAACTCTACAATCCCAACGCACGGGACATATCCCTAAGCGGATGGATGCTAAAAGACGGATCCGCATCAGGAAAGTACACCTTTGAAGACGACGATCTTATAGCGGCTGGTGCCTATATAGCAATAGAAAAACCGACCTTTACATTTGCACTCAACAATTCCGGTGAAGAGTTCCTCACGCTTATCGCTCCAAATGAAAATGAGAAAGATAGAGTCTCATACAGCGAGACCACCAAAGGCGTGAGTCTCATTCGAGAAAGATTAGATTTAAAAGAAAACCTCGTCCAAGCCCTAATCCCAACACCAGGAACACCCAATGCTTCATCGAAAAAACAAGAAGCAGATGCGGGAGTAGATAGCAATGCAACAACAGAGACATTTGAAGTAACCCTTGATACCTATCCACCACTCATTCTTAACGAAATACTAGCTAACCCAGACGCAGAAACTGGGAGCGTTGTGGAATATATCGAACTCTATAATCCTACACAATCCACTGTAAACCTATCATCATGGACTCTAAAAGACGGATCAAAATCAGGAAAATACACATTCAGCGATGAAGTCATCGACCCTGGTGAGTACAAAGTAGTAGATCGTGATACATACAAATTCGCCCTCAACAACTCCGGAACAGAAACGCTCTCCCTTATCGATCCTGGTGAAAAAATAGCAAGCACTTTAGCCTACGACACAGCAGCAAAAGGCATTTCATATGGCTGGACTGGAAAGAGGTGGCGATTTTCAAAAACACAAACCCCCGGTAGGCCAAATATCTTTGGCGAAGAGATCATCATCACAGACATCAACACAGACAATCTCTACAAAGATGTCACGGCAGAATTTGAAGTAGAATTTTCAGGCGCAGATGAAGATGACGTAGATATACGATGGGACTTCGGCAATGGCAAAAAAAGCACCAAAAAAGACACTACACATAAATACAAAGACAAAGGCACATACATAGCATCAGTCACAGTCTCATCTAACACAGAATCAACCACCAAACAATTTGATATAAAGATAAAATCTTATCCAAAGCGAAAAATTCGCATCACTCAGATTATGCCAAACCCAGAAGGGAAAGATAGTGGTGCAGAATATATTGTGATCACAAACAAAGATAAGAAAAAAGTAAAACTAAAAGACTGGAGCATTGCAACAGGAAAAGACGAAGAGAGTGCTCGCAATCATCCACTCAAAAAATCCTTTAGTCTAAAGCCAGGTGAATCAAAGTACATCACAAAGAAGCACAGCGCAATCTCTCTTAATAACTCCGCTGGATATGTGGAACTACGATCACCGACAGGTAGCAACATTGACGATGTTGAATATGATTACGAATTTGCAAACACAATTCCAGAAGGGGTGTCTTATACAAAAAATGAAAAAACATGGACCTGGAGTTCTGCGCAAAAAGAAAGCTCAAAAGTCACACCTAAGCTCAGTGACCTTTCCGACGAGGAGCAAGAAGCAATTATTGCACGAGCAATGGCCAATATGCGCGGAGAGCCCGTGCCAAGTAATACGGCAAAAATGACCACGGTAAAAAAGGAAATGATCCAACCAACAGAAAAATCTTTGTGGGAAAAAGTTATCGATAAGGCAAGGAGATTTTTCACACCCAAGTCAAAAGAGGTTGGTATGATTTACGCCGTACCAAAGCACAGATAAAATGCGCGGTCCATTATCAAGCAGAACCTACCGCGCTACGGTTAGTATTTCCGCGTACCAAGCTCTAAGCCATCTTCTAAGTCATCTAATAAGTGCGCAGATTGCTCGGAGACACCCTCCTGACCTTCTTGTTCCTGCAACAAATCATCATAATGCTCATGGACATACTCGTATAATTGCGGCATAAAACCAAGACTTTTCAGCTGATCCATTGCAGACTGCGTACGCTCAAAATCCTCAATTGTAATTTCTGGCATCACCTCTCGTGAGATCACACTATTAGGGTCAATCTCTATCTGCGAAAAAAATGATCGCTCCTCTCCTGAAATCCCCTGCACATCCCTTACAACACCTTGGAGAAACTCTTCGTCCTGAAACCATTTACGAGGATCTGAGAAATCATACCCTGTGCCAAATTCACCAAAGCCACCATCATTCTCAAAGAATTCCGGACTCTCAAGAGCGCGCACCTGACGCAACAGAAGTGCTTTTTTACGACCAACCTCATGCGCCAATGCCTTAAATATCCGCTCAGGATTACCAGCATGATGAATAACTGTCAGACCACACACCTCATCAAGAACATCACATTTCTGAGCGACATAAAACGTATCAGCGTAATACTGAAAAGTGTCTTTTAACTGTCCTTTGATGTCTTCTGCAGCCCTTTCTCGATCCAGACCCAACTGCGCGACAACCAGCTTTTCATCAGTCAAGTCCTGCCGCACAACATCAGACTCCAAAACCTCTAGAAATTCTTCGACATAAACAGTCAAAGCCTGCATAAATTTCTGCGGGTCACCTCCCATTTGTACCAAAAACTCTTCAGATAAATCCTGCACTATAGCACGCAGCTTCTCCATACAATGATCACGTGCTCGTAGCACGCTCAACTCATCTGTAACATCAAATTCTACAGCGGAAAAAAATCTTTCTACATACGGCAGGCTCCCCATCTGTAAAAACTCCAAATAATTATGTAAATGCTCATGCAGACGAACCTCAGAAGATCGTTCCACTTGATCTAAGTCCTTCAACAACGTTATGGGAGATTCTGAAAATTGTATGCCAAGCGCCCTATTTGGCAAATTACCCACTTGCACATCTACATTGACGCCAGAAAAATCTACATCCTGAATATCAAGCGCTTGAAAAACCAGCTCTTGCACAGTATGATTATTCGCCCAATCTCCAGATAAGACCTCTTCTATGCCCTCCTCATAGTCGACGTCAAAATATTCGATGAGAATTCTATTGGGCATAGAATAAATCAACTCTCGCACATAAGCCAATCTCTTTTCATGATCCCCTGAGCCTGACTCAAAAAGACCCTCACCAATAATCTTTGCGATTTCCGTAACCTGTTCCTCGTACGGCAAGGCTTTGATGCGCGCAACAGTCTCAGCTTTCCCCATTATATTCTCATAAAAACCAGCGAGATGCTCCTTAAAGCAAATATCAGGATCTTTTCGTAATTCTTTGTACCGATGACTCACTTCTGGAGAACTTTCTCCATCATTATATGATCCACGAACAGCACGATATTCCTGCCACCGCATAAACGGCACATCTCGATCCTCCAGAGCTTCAAGAATCTTTCCACGCAAACCAATTGAAATCTCTTCGAGATTTTCATCCTGCAAACTCTCTATGTATTCATAGAGTGACCACAAATCCTCAGCAGCACGCCACTCTTTTTCATACAGCAACGTCCGATGCTCATGTCGAGCTTCATTTTTTTTACGCGGGAAATGATCAGTGCCTGATCGATCCAAAGAAAATGCCAAATTCTTCCGTGCAGAAACATCTAAACCCTCCTGGGCTGGCGTAGTCAAATTCTCGCGGTCTAGAAGTGGCTGCAACATCCTCTCCATAGCTGTCACATGAAAGACTTATAATTATCCATTGTATCACGGAGAATAAAGTTAAATGCAACAAAAAGAAAGCAGCCAGTGAATCACTGGCTGCGAATTTAATCTTTTCTGTCTATCTTATTATTCTTTTTCTAATAGTGCATCCTTACAATCGACAGGCCGTCCGTGGCCCAAAGTCATATTCGCAGTAAGAAACTGCTGTATCAAGCAACTCCGTTTTAGAGGAGTATACATGACTGTTCTGCGCAACAAACATCCGTATGCATTCACAGAATGTACTTTGTTGCACAGAGCCCCACCCTGCATTACCCGACTGCTGAGCAGTACGATAATCTGTTACAGGTGAACGAGCATCTTGTGCTACACGCTGATCAGTATAGTTCTTTTGACCGAGATAGCTCGCAATCGGTAAAAGTAATTTTTCCACAGTCGGTACCACGCTTTCTGCAAAGCTCGTAGCAGGACCGTCTCCTTTTTCACCATAGATAACGCCAACACAAAGCGCCAGAATGATAAGAATTTTTCTCATTTTCTTAATCCCATTTAAATTTGATCATTGCCTATCAGATACAGGTGCCTACTTTCTAAAGAGACCATGTATAACAGCGCAAATAAAACCAAAGATCATGAGACCTGGAACCCACTTAGGCCAATTTTTCCCGAGAATGGCATTTCGCATGTCTTCACCAGGAAGACCACTTCCATATTCACTAGCGAGCAATACATCAGAAAACAAAAAAAGTGCCAAAGCTACGCAAACTGCAACAATAATCGCCGCCTTCGTTGTTTCTTTGAGTGCAAATTTAAAGCCTTCAGACCAATCAAGAGGTTGTTTTGATTTATTTTTCATATCAGTTTCCTTGACCATTGTACGGCTGGCCCATCGTCCATCCGCCAGCACTAAACTGCTCTTCGAGAACTGCTTGCTGGCAGCTAGCATGATAAATCTCATAATAATGACGAGCTCGCTGATCTGGTGCATTCTGGATCTTTTGTAGCCAGTGCGCACATCTTCGCGCGATCTCATCACGATCTATATTTACACCCGCGCCAAATGCCGGCATTTTATCGGCATCACATTGCGATTGCGTAAAACCTTTCGGACAAGATGCTTGCGCAATGCCAGTCATGCCTACAATCACAATCAGTGAAATCAGCGTCTTTCTTATATATCTTTTCATTTTTTAACCTCCGAGCCCGGAGACTCGTTTCTTGGGGTAAAAGCACCACTATGGTGCACTATCACTTTACTACATTATTAAACAACTACATCTAGTTTTCTTATAATTTTCTAGATATCAGAATTATACATATTTTCTAATATTTGTCAAGTCAAGACTGAAAAAAGCATAGAAAATGGCCGCCTGATTTCAGGCGGCACACATATCTTTCTCTTACTTGTCTATAAAATTATCTGATGGCTTATATTCAAGTAACTTTTGTTCTTCATCTTCCCCCACCTCTTTCGGGGGATGTGGCGTCGTTGTAAATGTCCGTATCGATACAACGACAAGGGCAATCATTGCCAGGATCACTGCCGGTAACTGAGAAACACCTACAAAAAGGGCACCAGCGAAAACACCAAGAGTGATTATAATAGACATCAGAAACTTACCCATATCCATCGCTGTAAGCTGTCTGGCACCCGTAAAAACTATAATCAGCATCACAAGCACTATAAGAGAAGCTGTTGCAAAATACACCGCATGCAGATCACGACCTAAGCTGTATGATTTTAATGTTAGCACAGGAAAGAGTAATACTAGTAGAACGCCAATAACGTGCGTCATTTTTTTCTCCAAAAATCAAGTGAAGGAATAGACAATCTCGCAAAATTTCTTTTCATTCTTTTAGCGATTCCGTCGTAATCTACTTAACATCCTTTCTCCCCTTCCTTTGAGTAATTTAGGTAAAACAAACAGCAAAGCTATAATACCTACCACAATCAACACATACTTGAAGTATGGACCCTGAGAGGCATTTCGCAAAAATTGGGAAATACTGTCAAAATTCACACCACTTACCGGGGGTATTGCAAGACCGGAGGGAAGCCCTCCAAAGCCATAAAGCAAATACCCACCAACCGCAAGAAGCGCGAGGCCTATTGACACACCAATGTGATCAAGGATCCAGTCAATAACTTTATAGACAACGTATGATGTAATCAAAAGGGTAAAAATATAGACATAAGCTCTGTATCGAGAATCAACAGAAAAATGACTGATGAAATTCTCAAAATACGGTATGAAAACAAAAAAGTGCATTGCCGCACAAGTCAGAACATACATAATGGGCTCAAGAACCTTCGAATTCCGCGCTTTTCCACCAGGAGAGGCGGACTTAAGAACATTTTGTACTCTCGGCAAAAGGTTATAAAAAAGCAAAAAAAGCAATATAACCCAGCCAAGATTAAGTACACTTGCGAGGAACTGCGTCCCCTGCGTAGCAAAATTCTCAGCGATACGACTACCGTGATCTATTGAGGTTGTCACAGTTGAATTCATAAGCGGATACAAAAGTGCAACAACAAGAGCGGCAATGAGGAAGTGCAGAAACTTCATGATAAATCTCCGTTGGGATAAAATGTAAAATAACTCTATACCATCTACCTTTTATATGTAGATTGTGAGATGATTGTTACATAAAATATATATTTTGTCAATATACCAAACCCAAATGAAAACGCCCTCGAGAATCTCGAGGGCGCCGGCTGTTTTCTAATTATTTTTCGTTAAAGCCGCCTTGTTGTGATCCTACACCACAACCTGCGTTGATGCCATTTTCCCAGAAGTCTTTATCACTCTGAGCATCACATCTTAAATTCTGTATATGCTGCTTTGCAGCGTTCTTGAAGTCTCGATCCACGTCAGTAATAGTTTTTCTTTGAGGATGCTTACCTCGATGAGCGAGGACCATCTCGTCACGCCATTTACGCAATTGACCATCCACATAGTCCTGACATCGACCATGGTAAGTAAAGCCCCCACCATAATGCTCCTTTCTCTGGCAGGAAGGCGTAATGAACCTGTTGCGAAGCTCAGGCCATGTCTCACCTTCAGGGAAGCCAAAATTTTTTGAAACGGATTCTTTCAAGCCTCGCAACAATCCTTTTGATCGAGGTTTTTGAGGTGGTGTGTAGTCAGCGCCCTGCGGTGCTACAATTTCTTGCATCCGAGGAGCCGAGGCGAAACCACCACCCCGTGATTGCACTGATGGCTGATTCTGAAAACCTTCATTAGATAAATTTCTGTAGTTATTCGTATCTAATTGCGAATCTGAAGCGCAATTTCCATCTGCGTCACAAACCCCTCCCACATGTGAAACGGGTCTCTCAGCCTGTGATGGTGTGGCGGGTTGTGATTGCTGTTGCCCTTCACAACCCATCACAATCAACACACCTACCGCAACTGTAAATATAGTTCTTTTCATTTATCACTCCGAGCTTATGCTCATCATTAGGGAAAAATATTAAACAACATGCCACCCTCTGACGGAGTAGCTATAAGCATTTTACATATTTTCACAATTTTGTCAAGTAAAAGTATCAACAAGCAAATCTGAGTATAGTAATAATGATGACATCTTCGTATTCCAAATTACCACATTAATACAGAAATCCCTGCTCAAATCTCGGCAAAAAGTCGTCTCGAAAAAAATCACGATTCGTAGGATTAAGTAGAGCCTCAACAAAAGCTTCGCTCTCAGGCGCAAGAAACCACAGGAAAACAGAAAGTCCCACTATGAGACAGCTATTGGGCAGCTTACGCAAGTCAACAATTTTCAAAGCAGTGCCAAATGAACGCTTCACGCGATGATTCATAAAATCAACACTATAGAGCTCGTCAAGAATAAGGTGAATCAAAAAGCCATAGAAAATGAAAAATCCCAAAAACCACGCAAAGGCTGCGTCATGCCCAAGAATATGATAACTGAGATTTATGGTTGCAAGAGAAAAAAAGACACCAGCTGCCACGCTATGAATAGCACCTCTATGAACCGTCAATTTATGAAACACACCCCACAAGAGGTAGCGAATCACAGCAAAAACAAGCAAGCCAAAAACCCACAACTCCACCACACTCACATCACGCTGCACAGAAAAAACAGCAAGTAAGCCGATAAGTGTACCCAAAACCGAAAAAATAATCTTACTCGGATAAGAATACTTCAGATCAACATCTGGCAAAATCCCTCCAATTGTCCCAGCGAGTGTAAGGACAAGTGCTTCAGGCGCACTGGCATAACCAGCCTTAAAAAGGGCGGTACTAGCCAAACCAGCACCTGCCGCCGCGATCGTAATGTGCGTATTAAAATTAGCCATCAAATATATTTTATATAAGCATCCTCAAATCTAAACACATTAAACGACACGATAGATTGGAAGTAAATCAGCATAGTCAGCGCTTATAGTGAAACAACCACATCGCCTTATCATCATTTCACATAAAAACCAAAAAGCCCCTCTTTACGAGTATAGTACGAAATGCTAGTCTAGCAATACAATATCAAGATAATCCAAAAAAATGGCAGGTCATTCGAAATGGGCAAATATCAAACATCGCAAAGGCGCTCAAGATGCAAAGCGTGCACAAGTCTTTTCACGCGCCTCTAAACTCATCATCTTAGCCGCACAAAGTGGTGGCGGAGACCCAGAAACAAATTATGCATTAAAAACGGCAATTGAGGGAGCGAGGAAGGTAAATATGCCCAAGGACAACATCGATCGCGCCATCAAATCTGCTGTGGGTGGCGATGGCACAAACCGCATTGAAGAAGTTATCTACGAGGCAATGGGACCCGAAGGATCTGCATTCATTATCGTTTGCGCAACAGACAATACCAATCGATCAATCACAGAAGTAAAAACAGCGCTCAAGAAAAATGGCGGTAAATTCGTCCCCAGTGGTAGCGTAAGCTTCAACTTCTCTCACGTCGGCATCATCATCATCGAACCGAAAGACTTTGACGCAGCAGAGCTCACAGCAATTGACGCTGGAGCAATAGATGTAAAAAAAGATGGAGACATACTCGTCATAACAACAGAAGTAGCAGACTTTCACACAGCACAAACATCGCTTACAGACAGTGGCTACACAATCAAAGAAGCACTCCTCGTTTATGAACCATCCCAGACCGTCTTACTCTCTCAGGATACAAAGGCAGCCTTTGAAAACCTCCATGAAGTCCTCGATGATCTCGACGACGTCCAAGACATCTTTACGAATGTCGAGCAAGAATAAGAGATTCAACTAAAAAAAGCCCCATTTGTTGCGGGGCCTTTTTATTTGTGATCCAAATCAAATGAAATACCGTGACAAAGTCATCTGTATTTCCAAAATGAAGCGGTATAGAAAATCAAGCACCTCACAGCTCTGCCACCAAAGACATTACACGTAAGTTCAGCGTCTTACCCCGCATACTTGGATTGGGGTAGTTGATTATCTCATCCCTTCCGTAGCGCATCGTCTAACGCGCGCAATGCAAAAATATATGCAGCATCACGCAGGGAAGACTTATACTCTTGCGCAATAGATTCAATCGAACTGTGAGCATGTGAAATCTGCAAGCGAAGCTTTTCATTGGCCTCATCCTCAGTCCACTGCTCATCATTAATATTTTGATACCATTCATAGTAGGAGACAATAACACCACCAGCATTTGCCAAGACATCAGGCACAACCAAGGTGCCTCGCTCAAAAAGTATCCGATCAGCCTCTGGTGTAGTTGGACCATTTGCCAATTCGATAACCAAAGGCGCAACAACATTCTCAACATTATCCTGCGTAATCTGATTCTCTACAGCAGCTGGAACCAAAACATCACACTTCATACCCAAAACATCCAGAGGTTGCCCAACACGCAACGCAGCACCATCCGCATCATGCACATCCACATTTTGCAAGGCACCTTGCTCCTCCTTGATTTTCTGCACTTCGTACGGATCAAATCCAGCGCCACCCTGACTCATCACAGAGGTACGAGAATCAGAAACACCTATTATTTTATACCCAGCATCATATGCAATTTTTGCAAAAAATGAACCAGCATTGCCAAACCCTTGGATAGCCACACGCATCTCCCCTGGCTCTTTACCACTATCCTTCCTAATTTTCTCGAGCAGATAAAATCCACCACGTGCAGTCGATGTGCTGCGTGCAACAATACCGCCATCTTTCACATCCTTACCCGTAAAGGCTGCTGGTGATGCTTCGCCAGCAATCCTGGAATACTCGTCAGTCATCCAACCCATGATGCGTGGATTAGTAGCAACATCAGGTGCCGGCACATCTTGTCGCGGACCAATCACATCAAAAAGTGCCTTCACCCAACCACGACTTAAACGCTCTAACTCACCCTCGCTCATACCTCGAGGATCAACAATAACACCCCCCTTTCCACCACCCAAAGGCAACCCAACAGCAGCAGTCTTAATTGTCATCCAAAAAGAGAGAGCCTTCACCTCATCCTTATCAACCGTACTCGCAAAACGAATACCGCCCTTATAGAGGCCCAAGATACTATTGTACTGACTACGATATCCTATAAAAATTCTCTCTTCTCCATCATCCATCACAACAGGAATAGAAACGACGTGGAACTTTTCAGGCAGCTGTAATCGCTTATGCGTTTGTTTATTCAATTCCATGATCGAAGCAACACGATCAAGCTGCTCCAGGGCATTAGTATACGGAGAATTCATAAGCAGAAATAATATGTAGTAAAGGTGTATTGAAAAAATCTTAAAACTATTCCATAGAAACATCGACAATTTTTGCCCAATCTGAAGCGAATTTCACCAGCCCCTCATCTGTCTTTGGATGGGACAAGTCAAATGACTGCCATGGTGCATCAAAGTCTAAGTCTTCCTTAGGTATAAAGACAGTTTCCTTGCCATAAGATGGATCATCCATGTGGTGAGGAACCTGCAAGTCATCTACAGACCATTGAGAAAGTATCTTCAAGGGAACTGTTATGATATCAACCTCTCTGTACAATGCATATAAAAAGGTCTCATAATCACGCACACTCGCAACAAGAACACCAACAGGAGAAGATATAAAGGCATATGCGTCCTGAATATTGTTAATCACATGTGCGCCTGCAACACCGCTGTCATCTAGCCGACCACGAAAGGGTGAGATGTAGACCTGCTCGAATTCACTGCCTCTCGAGGCAGCATGCACAGCAGCAGCTTGCTGCTGCGAAAAATTCAGCGTGTAATTTAAGTGAATCCCCTCTTCAATCAATTGCTCACCAGCAACCAAACCCTCATGCGTAATAGGTATCTTTATATGAGGGTGTGCTACCCATGTTCTCATATCATGAGCTTGTGCGATGATCTCAGCCGCTTTGGTAGTAGCATCGGCGGCCACTTCTATAGAAATAGAAGCATTATGTTCAAGCAAAGACTCGATCTCATGTACAATATCCTTATAAAAAAGACGAACCTCAGAAACGCTAAAGCGATCCCCAGAAGAAATTCGCTTCTGAGCATCTGGATGCTTAGCGATTAATGATGGATTAGTTGTTTGCCCATCAAGAAAGCCTATCAAACCCAAAGCCTCCTTTGTTTCTGCTGGATTCCCACTATCAAGAAAGATTTTAGTTTTTAATTCTTTTGGTCGCATAATAATTCAAATTGATAAATAAATAATCTCATATATTAGATCATATAGTCCAGGCAATTGATATAAATAAAAACAACTAACGAATGCGCTGATCTGTGTAAAGATAAACATCCTTCATGTCATGAATAATTTGAGCGGGAAAAACATTAAGCTCAGATGAGTCACTCAAAACTTCATGTAAAGCTTTTTCTTTTTCAGATCCTACAGCATACACAATACAATGCGAAGGGACTTCACGCAAAAACCGCATATTTACTGTAACACGGTAAGGGAATACATTCTTGTCACCGGCATCATAGCCTACAACGTAATCATCACGCGCACTATCAAAGAGCTCAGAAAACAAAAGCTCCTCGCCTGGATAAGGCATAATACCAGCAGTATGACCATCAGAGCCTATACCCAAAACTGAAATTATTACAGAATCATCACAACGCTTACGATCAACAATGCCTTTTATGTGTGCGCTAAATAGATTTACAGATGCCTCGAGACTCCTCGAATCATCAAAGCTGGTATCACACACCATACCTCCAGCCACAATGAACTTACTCGCAAAGTCAGTCTGTGAAAGTTGATAATAATTTTGATCCGCCTTTGCAACTCCATGCCGATCGTCAATAACGCACATTCGCACGTGAGGACCAACATAATCAGCCTGAATCACGTCCAGGATATCCAAGACACTACCACCCGAAATTAAGAGAAAAATTTCCCGATCATGGTAACGAGCAAGAAGTTGAGAAAGATGCTGCGCACACGACGAAAGGACATCACCAGAATCGTCAAATGTATGGATATCAGAATGCAACATAATAGTATATTTTTTAAAAGATAACGCCTCCAAAAAAACGCTAAAGATGTAAAGTATAGTTTACATTTTACAACATAAGGGAAAATCGTCAAACAAGTCTGCATTAGAAACGTATCGTGTCACCAATGTCCAGAGAGCGTCTGGCAGCCCCACCAGACGGAAGTTCAAGAACTGCATCAACAAAGACGGGAGGCTTGTATACTTTCTCAGGAGTCTTATGTGAAACATTTTCCTCAATATGGACGATTGAGCCCCCCTTAAGCCACACCATATCTATGGAAAAGAGCATATCTTTCATCCAAAACCCGCGCTCAGAAGCTACAGGAAAAATGAAAAGCATGCCACAATATTTGCACAAATCAGTCCGGCCAGATAAACCACGCGACCACTCTGGCTGTGTGTCACGAATCTGTATAAACAAAAGACTACCGCCAACCAAGGAAAGGCGATCCGTATAAGGAGTGATCAAAGTAAAGAGTAGAAACAAAGTAAGAAAAACAAAAGCAAAAATAAAAGAGGGTACTTTCATAAAGTTTTCTTCCGTACGAAGCTAATTACAAAAAATAAAACAAATGCATACAAAATAAATGCTGTAATTTTACCAGTTGATTGGGTGGTCAACGCCAGTGAAGACCCAAAAAGGGTCAATCCATAGTACAGCATCAAAATACGGGATGTGCTCCATCCATGGGACATCAGTATGTGATGAAAATGTCGAGCATCTCCACGAAAAAGACTCACACCACTACGAGCACGATCATAAATGACACTCAAAGCATCAACAAGAGGTACGATCATAACAAGAAGAGCGGTTCCAATTTTAGCTCCAGAAAAAATTGCAAGAACCGCCAATGTGTAACCCATCATATACGAGCCAGAAGATCCTGCAATAAAACGAAATGGCAATCTCAACGGTGTAAACCGAGCTATATTAAACAACGTAAATGACAACGCAGCACCAAAAAGCGCTGCACATAAAATTGCTATCGGTGGTTGATAAACCTCCTCCCTTAAAGAAAGAGAGAAAAGCGTAAAGCCAGCGATCACAACAACACCACCGGCAAGACCATCAACTCCATCACTCCAATTAAGTGCATTCAGCAAGCCAACAATCCATAAAACAGTTAGAGAAAGAGAGAGCACTCCCAATAAGTCAAAAAGACTACCAGCAGAAAAATCAATCCAACCCATAAAGTCAACACCCAAAATGCGCACACCCAAAGATCCAATAAGTACAGCAGTAGCAAATTGTAAAAGAAGTTGAATACGCCACGAAAGCGCAAAGAAATCATCAAGCAAACCCCACAAAGTAAAAAGTAAAGCTCCAATCAAAAAAAATTCAGTCTGCGCATCTATAACGAGGCGATGCTCAAAAAAAATTGCACCAAAAAAACCAACTGCTATAGCAATACCGCCACATCGCACAGCTCTCCTTGAATCAAGATGCCGTAATCCGATAGGCACACGAAAAAGGCTGAGAAGCCGAGGAAATCGATAGAGAGCGATAATCATGACAATCAGGGAAAAGGTTGTCAGAAAAAAAGAAGCAATAAAGGCTGGGAGATAAAGAGACATAAAACGATGTGACCCAGTTAGAATAACGTACAAGTATAAAGATATTTCAAAGAAAATGCAAAGTCACTACCAAAAAATTTCTCGCATTACTTCGAAAAAATATCGTGATCTACATTACAACTACTTCACAACTTTTTTAACAACCTTCTCTGTAACCCAAAACTCTGTGAAATACCTCTTCAATAAAATACGTGTCTGCGACTCAATAGCAGGCAAAGCACCCAAAAGAGGTGCGATAACAGGAACCAGAAGCCACTGTGTCGCCATATAAACATAACGCTTTCGCGACAAATGCTCAGGTCGTGGCGGTAGCAGAAGAAAAGATAGAGCGACAGAAACAATCAATCCACACATTGCAATCGTCATAAGGTAACGAGTTACAAGGGGTAGATTATGAGCAAGCGTTAACTCATTAAACTCTGGACCACCAAAAATAAGAGGAAGCCATCCCAGAAGTGCAAGCATCAGCGCAGATGTTGCCCATGAGTGATGGCCTTCGAGCATTTCAAAGCCGATACGAATTTTCTCAAAAGTCGGTATTTTTTTGTTTGGCCAAATCGCCCGCATAATAATTGGAAAATTCTCGATGCCATACGCCCAGCGACGCTTTTGCTTATACTGATTAACAATTGTCTTCCAGTATGTTTCAGCGAGGACAGCATCCATAGAAACAGGAACATAAAGCGGTTTCACTGCGTAGTCACCATTAAAGTATGCATAACCCTTCCAATAGATTATCGAATCCTCACTAATCATATCAACTGGCCAAAAATCAACTTTAACCAAAGTATCAAACGCTTCCGCATGAGAAGAGAAAGTTACCATTTCACGCCGTGTACTTTGAAACATGTGCCAAAAAGAAGAACTTGTAACAATTACTCGTACAAAAGCATTCGTTTCCCACAGATTGTTGTGGTACAAAGGAATTGGTTGATATGCGCGTTGCAGACGTTTTGGCTCAGTAATATATGCATACGTCAAAGCTCCAAAATACTCGGGATGGGCAACGCTTTCACAATCAAAATTTGAAAGAATGACGCGCTTATAATCAATACCTCTTTCATCAAGATATTTTTGTAATTTTTTTGCTGCATACGTAGCATTAGAAGCCTTACACTTCATCTCACCATCTGCAACCCTATGAACTGAAACTATAAAATCTGCAAAAACATCCTTATATTTATGCGTGAGAAATTGAACCTTCTCCTCACGCTTAACTAGGTCTTCGCGCTCCTCCGTAGCCAAAAGAATAATAATTTTCTCATTCGGATAGCGGCTTTTTTCAATAGCCTCAAGTGCAGGATCTATATTAAGCGCTGACTCAGTAGCAGTGGGCAACATCACAACATGAATCACATCCTCCCATGCCATAACATCTTCTTGTTGCAATTCCTCAAGGTCAAGAAGGAGCTTCTTGTCTTGCGAAAGCATGACACGCAAACGCTTACCCTCCTCACGAGTTGCATGCTTGCGCAATTTCCAATTAGAAAGAATCCGATCTTTTATGATATCTTTATACAAAGAAAGGTCTTCAACCCCCTTACATCGAGCAAACCAATCAATTTTTTGGTCATTTTTAAGTCTCCGATACGCTTTAATTGAATAGTAGGAAATAAAGACAGTCCGATGAATCCAATAAATATCAAAAGCTATAATAAAAATCGCAACTGCGACTGGTGTGAAATAAGAAAAAGCAACCATACCAATAAGCGTAGTCCATGTAAGAATCGCGGGAATCACCTCAAGTGAACGCTGCCTACGATAATCCTTTGCATTGTCAGTCTTTGGACTCGGGAAAGAAAATTTCATGAAATTTCTTTTAAATCAAAACTTTACAATTCTTAGCACGAGGAGCTACCTTCTACTTGTATAAATATTTTGAAAGAGAAAGCGAAGCGGTGGCGCCAAACTAAGGAGAAGAATCAGTTATTTAGCGAAATGCTGATCACACTAACAAGGAGAGAAATTTGTATAAAAAAACCACCCAGGAGCAAACTATACGCAGCAATTCTTTGTTTTGCATTATACAACACACTTGCAACCCCAAGATTTGCAAGATAAAAAATCAAACCCATCGCGAGCAAGACATACGGACTCCACCATTGTGCACGCAAAGCCGTACCAAAATATATACTGTACTGCAATCGCACTGAAGATAGGTCTGGAGAAAAACGTAACATCAAAACACCCAAAGCAACAATCATAAGAACCCCTACAGCTATAGAGACGATTTGTACAATAGCATTATCAAAAAACGCAGTATTTTCTCGCTGCGGCATACCAAAACGCTTCAAGCGTCTGCGATAATGATCCATGATTACTCCCTCCATAAAGACCTAAATAAATCTATGCTATGACGCCCATGGTAACACATCATAACCAATACTCGAAACTCCATTCTAATCCAAATCTTGCGGTCGATCTATTGAGCCAGGAACAATAGTACGATCACTCCGATCAGTAATACGCATAACATCACGATCTACTTTTCCAAGCTCCTTATATGCGCTATTAAAATGATTAACAGAAACGCCCATAGACTTTTGCAATTTCTGCATATAGAGATCAAAAGCACTCCAATGACGAGAAAGTTCTGCTATTCTTTTTTTAATTTGCTTTGCATTATCTTCGATTTCAAGCGCGCGAAGCCCCTGCAAGACGGTCTGCAAATAAGCCAAAAATGACGTCGGTGAAACAATGACAACATGCTTATCTCGAAAAGCATACTCAATCATATTAACACTACCAGCATCTGCAGATCCAACCGTGTTAACAAGGAGGTCATAGTAAATAGCCTCAGAAGGGATGAACATGAATGCAAAATCTGTTGTACCTTCATCAGGTCGGATGTATTTTGATGTTTCATCTATGCGCTTTTTAAGGTCCTGACGAAAAGCCTTTTGATAAAGATCGCGATCAGCATTTGTTTCGCTTGCAAGAAACCGCTCATAATTCTCAAGCGAAAACTTTGCATCAATAGGAACAATCTTTTCTTTTACATAAACCGCCGCATCGACAACCTCTCCACCAGAAAAGCCATGTTGCATTTTATAGCTAGTCGGAGGAAGAGCGTTCGCAAGAACATGCTCCAAGATATACTCACCCATCACACCACGCTGCTTTGGATTCTTAAGCACATCGCCAAGATCCTTTATTTGCGCAGAAAAATCAACTATTTTCTGATTAGTTTTATCTAGATCACCAAGGCGTTTAGAAACATTTTCAATAAGTCGATCAGACTTCAGTGTTATCTCACCTATGATCTCACGCGCTTCACGAAACTGATTTTGACCTGCACGATGAATATTCTCCAACTTAGAGTCTACGTTTTGATTGATACGGTCTTGACCCTGATCAACACGTTCTAGTCGCTCCATTATTGCACTCAAACGGTCTGCTTGAAGTGCAATGTCACGCTTATTTTCCTCCCTTTCTCGCCGTGCACGCGCACCGCGAGAAAATACAAACCACATATTTACCAAGGCCAAAAAAACACTAACCATCAAAAGGATGAAGAAAGGATCGTAGGGCTGAGACATAAGACAAGAATAATCACAGAAAAAACGACTAGCGCTTCATCTCAGAGATAAAACGACTAAGGCGAGGAACTTTATTAATAATGGCATCATGCGGACCAGAAAAAAATTCTATCAGAAAACGATCCATCATATCAAGACGATATTGAAAATCCTCAGAACGAAGGAGCATGTAGCGAACCTCTTTGCCAAGCTCTGCCTCAATAGCTGCGATTGAACTATCTATTTTTGTACGACTCGTATCATCAGCAACAATCAAAAGGTCAATTTCGGAACGAGAATAGTTCATAAAAACACCACTAATCATGACAAGCTTCACACTACCAATACGCTTAATATTCCTTACTTCAGTACACTGAGGATAGACATTCGACTTCACATAAAGATTACGAAGCTCATTAAAATACACAAAACCCTCATTAATTGAGTAGATCTTTTTACGATCACGCGTTCCAACGCTTACTAAACCAATCTTTTCAAAAGCAGCGATCTCCCGACGAGCATCACCAAGTGATGTTTGTGTTTTTTCTCTGATCTCAGCGAAAAGAAACTCCTTGCCAGGATTCAAAACAAAAAACCGCATAATTCGCGCACGTGATCGAGATCCCATCAATACTTCAAGAATTTCTGGCATATATCTGTTTTAGAGCCTACACTTCAACGAGAAACCCCGACAACAATTACTGACAGGCGGTCATGTCACATAAAAGTATGGATACAAAGTGTAAAAGCCTTGAATTTCCACCAATAGAACAAGTGTACTACGCCTACAATAAAAATTCAAACATTGTGGCCTCTATGATGTATAATAAAACCTATTGTAAGGACTTCCCTATTTAAGAAGACAAACAATACTATAAAAAATACATAAAGTCAAAAAACTTAGTTATATTTCGGTGCCATGCCTACTCGCACAACACAAATTAAAAAAGGTCTCACAATCCATAAATGGGATGTCTTTGTTGCAGCAACACCGCGACACAGAACTTTCATCGAGCAAGTCAACTTTGCGGGAAAAAACTTCACACAAAAACACCTAGGTAGTGTTTGTGGTTTTTTTGCGATAGGAGATATGACAAGCGCCAACACGCACATCGTACATTTCCTGACCGCTGAATTCAAAAAAGAATATTTTGCATCTCCAAAAAGATCGATCAATGAAAGTTTTATCGAGGCTCTCCACCACACTAACAGAGCTCTCGCGGAACTAGCGAAAAACGATATCATTAGCTGGATTGGCCAATTAGACAGTGCTCTTTGTTGCTACAACGAACAGAACATTTATTTCACAACAACCGGTCAAGGACACATCTTCCTTCTGCGCGATGGTAACCTCCTACATCTTAGCGATGGCCTATCCCCAAGTGAAGATGAAATCAATCCACTCAAAACATTTGTCGACACTGCACACGGAGAGATTGTAGCTGGCGACAAAATCATCGTAACATCACGTGAGCTATTAGATCTCATCCCTCTCGATGAATTAACACGTAATGCAGAACGGTTTAAAGCAGAAGAATTTGCACAATTCCTCACAACTGCCTTAGTAAACGAAAGCGTCTTAGCTTCTACACAACTACTTGAAGTTATCGAAAAGCCCGGTAATACAGAAAGCAAGCAAAAAGGCGATATCTCAGAAGGTCAAAGACAAGAAAATACATCAGATAAAATCCCATTACCAAAAAATGCTTTTAGCGCAAAATCCTATACAAAAAAAGAGTGCGATAAGCAAGAAGCTAATTACCCAACACCAAACACTTCAACACAAAGCGACAAAAAAAAATTAAAATCAGACTACACAGACAAAAGAACGGGACACATATACATCAGTGGAACTTCTGATTATGAGAACAATAGCCACCCTCTCATCATAAGGATAGGTGATTTCACACGCGATGCAACATATAGCACGAAAGAGTTCTTCACCGCAAATACAAGGCGCATCAAATATGAGGCAACCAAGACACGCAAAAAACTACAAGAAAGTGAAGTCACAAGCAAAATTAAAGATCGTGCAGTAAACACTCTCACATCAGCCAAGCAAAAGAGAGAAGGTGTCTTTACCCAATTAATGAATACACAAGGGGAAGACACTCACGCGAACATAGCGCCCACCCCTTCCAACGTAAAAGATCTCTGGCTAAAAACTAAGAGGAAATCACAAGAACTGAAATCTTCAACAACGCAAAAAATCAAAGAAGTAACACAATGGGAAGAACAAAACTCAGCCACCACAATCAGTAATGAGCCAACAGTGACAGGACACCAAAAACCACTGATCCTTCGCAGAATCCAGGAGAATAAAGTTAAAAAAAATAAAGTTCCAGAAAAAGAAGAGGCCACTCAAAAAACAACAAAAAATCTTACAAAGCTTACAGAGCTTACAACAGATGATAGGACTGATCTCCTAGGATCACTATACAATGCAAAAGATAACAGCGATCAGGAGGAGATGTGGGAGCAAGAAGAATTAGGCTCATCGCGACTATTGAGAACACTAGAGAGCACCCGCAATCTTTGGAATAAAGCACAATCTAAAAGCGATCCACTTCATTCGCAATTTCAATATCGATGGTCAGAAATCACAGCAGGCACGAAACTTATCGGCTTTGTGATTTTATTGTGTGTATGCACAGTTCTCATCATGAACTACAAAGCAAAACAAAAGGAAGTAGCTAAAGAGCAAGAAGCACAGAAAGAGCTGCAACAAAAGAAGTTGGAAGATGAGCTCCGCGAGACAGCAACTGTTGGAGAGACACAAGGAAACAACACAGTAACCACGCAAAATATAGTAAACACAACGCAGGACCCAAAAATTCTCAGTCAAAACATTAGTGCCAAAAATATCCTCCCATACCAAGGATCTTTCTATCTTCCCTCTGCAAAATCGATCATGCAAATCACGGGAAGTGCATCCAAAGAAATCAGCTTACCACAAAACATTGGGGAGATAACGCACGCTACAATCATGCCAGACATCAAGCTAATTATCTTCATCACAGATCAAAACCTCATCTACGCATTTAACCCAACAGATCGTGTCTTCACAAAGCAAAATATAGAAACAAATAGCAGTGAGCTAGACAATACAAAAATAAAGAGCATTCACACTTATCAACGCAGACTCTACATACTTGATACAAATGATGCGCTCACACGCTACACAAGAACAGTCGGCGGATTTGATGACGCAAAAAAGTGGATTACAGACAACACTGACCTTACAGAGACTGAGGATATTGCAATTGATGGACGGATATACACAGCGACAAATGGAAAAATCTTTGTGTTCGAGTCTGGGAAAAAAGGTGATCTTTCCATTTCAGGTAATACAAAAATTACAGCAAACCTTCTTTACACAAGCAACAATGCAGACTACCTCTGGGTCATCGATAAAAAAAACGCAACACTCACACAAATAGAAAAAGAAACATTTTCTATACAGAAAACCTTTACCCACAGATCACTAGCACAAGCAAAGCATTTCACAGTTGACGAATCAAACCAAACAGCCTACATCGCAGGAAACAACACACTCAAGAGCTTCATATTAAAAAACAAATAGGCAAAATCAGAGAGATATGCATCAAGATGCATAATCAGCGAATCAAAAGCTACTCATACCTGTAGCTTCCATAATGGAGTAGAGAATAACGCGAAAACGATTATCATCTGCATACACATCGTAGTCCACAGAGGAAAATTTACCATCCTTATTTGTCCAGACAGATTCAAAAAAGTTTGTAGCATCTGTAATGGCTGTGCTAGAACCACTTTGGGAACGCACGACAATATTCGCCTCTAGATTATAATTGCCAATGTTACGACGTGTGAGATTTGCACTCCCTACATGTAACAAGCGCTCTCCAGAATTGTATGTAAAAAGTGTAATTTTGCTATGGCACTGCTCCCCATTAGTGAGACACCATCGAACTGAAATATTATCTGTTTTTTCTATAAGATCATGTGCAACTTGTCGATTTGGTATACCATTTTTCTCACGACCAAAAGCATCTTTATTCGGATCAAAGACAAGACGAATAGTTGCACCACGATTTGCAGCTCTCACCAAAGCACGTACTACATCTCGGTCTGAAATGTAAAACATAAGCATATCGATAGCATCTCCCCCACCAGATCGGTTTATATCTTCAAGTAGCACTTGCTTAATTTTTTTCTCAGTAAGAAGTTGTAGTGTAACGCGATCATCACCTAAAGAGTCATCCCCTACATTCTCTTGAGTAGGCTCCATGAAAACATCCAAAGCCTCAAAAGCGTCGCTGTCACTAAAAGCAGCAACAGCTTGCTCAGAAAAAATGACATCTTGCCATAAACCAGATGAAGATCGTTTTTCAAGAACTACAAGTCCAACATTACTGTGAGCACTCGATCCATCATGAGGATTAGCAGACGTAATAAGTGTTGTTGCAGTATTACTTGCAGATCCTGCAACCATAATTTTGCGATGATTCGCCTTAAAATTAAGAAGTCGCAGATATGTACGAAGGGTAATTTTTGGTCTACGAGCATCCATAATGTGAGGCAAAAAACCACCAGAGGTACTATTTCCCCACCATGCAAAAACACTACGCCACAGACCGCTATATAAAGGATTTGAATCCCGTAATTGACGCAAATCGGTTTCTACAACATTTATACCAAATGTACGCAAAGAAGTGATTAGCGTGGATGAATCTCCTCCATAAACATGATTAATTGGGTCGGTGATAAAAATAATTGTAATGTCTGGTGAGACAATCTTCTTGTCTATAAGTCGCTGTGCTAGCTCTCCTGAAAGTGCGCGATATGAAAATGTTGATCGACCAAGAAAATCGTTAAATAAAAACATATCAATTACTATGAAATCCTGAGCATCGTCTATAATCGAAAAAACTTCATCAAAAATTTCCTGCTTTTTCACAGAAACACCAGAGCTATCAACATAGGTATGGTCACGCAAGAAACGAACCTGCGAACTCTCTAGTGTATGAATACCACCGACAACTGAAACACCTTGCGGCAAAGGCTTCCACACATGCCACGCTGCAACACAGAAAAAAACAACACATACAAGAATAAGGATTCTTTTTATCTTAAATTTAATAATATTTTTCATGTAAAAATTGTACCACGCTAAAATACGGTATACTAAATAATGCTAAGTAACCTCAAAATTCCATCAAGTAAAGTCAGCTAGTTATCATAAAAACTATCAAAAAAGCGCGCGATGCAGACAAAAGGGAGAGATAACAATAAGCTATGCGAAAAGTGAAGGAAAGAGGACATATAGACTCAGGAAGCATCGTCACGCATCACAACGAAAAATGTAAGCAAAAAGCTCTACATAAACAATCAACCAAACTCTATGGCAAATTACAGAATTCTAGGAATTGATCCAGGTACAGCAATTATTGGTTGGGCAATTTTGGACACAAACACGAGCAAATCAGACAAAAAAGTACAAGTAATTGCCTATGGAGACATCACAACCAATAAAAACGACACTGACGAAATACGCCTCAGTGAAATAGCCCAAGATCTAGCCGAAATTATTGCGACACACCAACCTCATGTAGCAGCGATCGAAGAGCTGTTCTTTTTCAAAAATCAAAAAACAATCATTACCGTAGCACAAGCCCGAGGTGTAATAGTTGAAAAATGTCACAGCAACGGACTAAAAATAACAGGCTACACTCCACTACAAATCAAACAATCACTCACAGGCTATGGACGTGCAGACAAAATACAAATGCAACAAATGATCACAAAAGTTCTAAACTTAAAAGAGGTTCCAAAACCAGATGATACAGCAGATGCCCTTGCAGTCGCGTTGTGTCACGTAAATTCATACAAATTCTCAGAAAAAACAAAATAGAGCATCAACAAGCAAAGCTTGTGCAAATACACATTTCATGATTTAATATCGATCTATTTAGATATACAAGAAAATACCACACCTCATAGAGAGTGATATAATAAACAAGAAAAGAATCATTAACTACACAAGACATGTCAAAAACTTGCACACTTGACGGGGAAAAAATTAGTTGCTTAATTGATTTTATTACCTCTCAAAATGTTCCTGTAGAAACTGTTACAATACTGCTCCTTTTCCCAATAATTGCAACGATTGTTGTGTTACTGCGTCAAGTAATTGGCATGCAAGCATTTGGCATTTACACACCATCCATCATCACAATCGCCTTTATAGCAATAGCACGTGACAACATAGCAAGTCTCAGATATGCAATAGCAACCTACGTTGTTGTGATAGTTGTTGGAATGCTTATGCGGTTTGCACTCAAAAAACTTCGTCTTTTATATCTACCACGTGTTGCCATAACCATCACAGTTGTTACACTTTCCGTTCTTGGACTTCTAACTCTTGGTGGTATGATGTCAAAAATTGGCTTCGCAAATACAGAGCTCTTCGCCCTTCTTATTATAATTACATTAGTAGAAAAATTTGTATCGGTACAAATAGAAAAAGGATCACGAGCAGCAATTATACTTGCACTTGAAACATTAATTATCGCACTAATAGGGTTCGCATTACTCTCCTCATCTACAGAAATTGGACAAAGCGTTATCAGCTTTATACTAAGGAATCCCTATAGCATCTTATTACTAATCCCATTCCATATATTCCTTGGAAAGTGGACAGGTTTACGAGCAGCTGAATATATACGCTTTCGCGATGTGCTCAAAAAAATTCAGTAACACAAAAAGGCTGTCAGATTAAGGTGAGAAGAAGCTAACATCACCTAAGATGCACACATCACGATAATTACTTGTCACTTATCTATGTTAGATTTTTTTAAAGCAGGAAGTAAGGTTCTCGGCATGAATGCAAGAAACCTCACATACATAAGACCAAACAATCTGAAAAGTACACGCATCTTAGCAGATGACAAGATCATTTCAAAGAAAATGCTCAAATCCAATGGTGTGCCAGTACCCCATCTCATCGCAAAAATTTCGTCTCTCTCGACACTTGAAAATTTTGATTGGAGCACACTCCCAAATAGTTTTGTTCTCAAGCCAAACAATGGCCTTGGAGGAGCAGGAATCCTCATTGTCTTTGGGAGAAAAAAAGGCCTTGAAAATGTATGGGTAAAATCGAGTGGAAAACCTGTTACCGTAGAAGATATCAAATCGCATATCAGAAATATTCTAGATGGTGCTTTTTCATTATCAGGGTCACCAGACGTAGCTTTTTTTGAGGAAAGACTAAAGCTCGCAAGTCAACTCAAGCCATATTCCTATAAAGGAATTCCAGATATACGAATCATTATCTACAACAGCGTGCCCATCATGGCAATGCTTCGCCTGCCAACAAAAGAGTCTGATGGAAAAGCAAATCTACAGCAGGGTGGGATCGGTGTGGGCATAGATCTTGCAACAGGCACAACAACGACAGCAGTACAAGGTAAATCAACACTCATTGAATACATCCCAGGATCGCGACTATTATTACGCGGAATCAAAATACCACACTGGGACGAAATGTTACACCTTGCCGTCAAATCTCAAATTGCATCTGGACTAGGATTTCTTGGTGCCGATGTGGCAATCGATAGAGATAGAGGGCCAGTCTTTCTTGAGATAAATGCACGACCAGGACTATCGATTCAAGTTGCCAACATGGCCGGCCTAAAAAGACGTCTAGAGCGCGTTGAAGGTTTAAAAATTAAATCTGTTGAGCATGGTGTACGTGTCGGAAAAAACCTCTTTGGTGGTGAGATCGAACAAGAACTTGAAGAAACGTCAGGTAAAAAAGTTATTGGATCAGTAGAGAAGGTACGACTCATTGGAAAAAATGATCTTGAGGAGGAAGTAAAAGCAAAAATAGACACAGGAGCATACACAACATCTATTGATATAGAGTTAGCTAAGAAAATCGGGTATGAACACCTGGTAGACGAGTGGCAAAAAATTGACTTTTCAAAGTACGAAATATCACGTAACAACGCTGATAATGTTGCAGAAAAAATCTTTAGTGAGGTCAGAGACAACATACCAGATCTCGTTGATGTTTCGGCTGTTTTTGCCTCCAGCGGATCAAGCTTCCGACCACTTATAAAAATTCCGTTTGTAATTGACAATAAAAGAATCGTAGCAAAAGTCAATATCGTCGACAGAGAGGGTATGCAATACCCTATGATCGTTGGAAAAAGAAATCTATACAAATTCCTCGTAGATGTGAGTAAATAAGGAGAGTAAAAAAACTCCCAATCCCTAAAAAATCACAATCATATATTTACAAGAAAGACGTCACGTAAAAAAATCAAAGAATTTGAAAGTATATCATCACAAAAAAGAACTTTTCGCAATAAACGAAATTTATCATCACTTATAGGCGTAGTATATTTTACGCAACAAGAAATTCACGCTAGAATGAGCAATGCATAGAGGTAAACTCTAAAAGGAGACTATGAGAGTTAATCCTTATAGACAAAAAAGATCTACTGAAATAGAGATAAGTAATCCACAAAACCAAAAAGGTGCCTTTGGGGATTTTTGTGCAGGCATAGGAAGAAAAATACGCGCACACCAAACCACACAAAAAATAACAGTATTTACAAAAAAAACGAAAGAAAAAGTATTAAGTATTAAAAAAAATATAATTCAGACACCGCCCACAAAGAATACTGTAATAGAAGGTACGCAAAAACATTTCTCAGAAAAAAAGACGTTCCGTCATGGTCAAGAATTTACGATCACAAAACGCGAAAATATATCCACAGCGTTACAAGGGAGGTTTAGAAAAACAAAAAGAGCATCATCTCAAGATCTCCAAAGAAAAAGAGGTAAAAACCACCCTGGAGGTAAAAAAAATAATAGTACTGTAAAAAAATGGCTTTTACGTATGGCAAAAGCTTTTTGCATTCTTATGATCATTGGATGCATCTTCCTTGTTGGTGTTTTCATATACTTCTCAAAAGACCTGCCTGAAGTTGGTAAGGTGAACTCACGATTTGTAGCAGAAAGTACGAAGATCTATGATCGAACTGGTGAAATACTACTCTATAATATCCATGGAGAAGAAAAAAGGACAATAATCCCAAGTAATCAAATACCTGACACGATCCGTCATGCAACAATAGCATTGGAAGACCATGATTTCTACAATCATCATGGTATCAAAATCAAAGCAATCCTAAGAGCCGTTCGGTCACAAATTTTTGGTATAGGTGTAAAGAGCGGTGGTTCAACGATCACACAACAACTCATAAAAAATTCCATTCTCACCTCTGAAAGATCCATCACTAGAAAAATAAAGGAAGCTATTCTAGCAATAGAACTCGAATTCACTGCTTCAAAAGAAGAAATTCTCGAACTCTACCTAAATGAAATACCGTATGGATCAAATGCTTATGGCATCCAAGCAGCTGCAAAGACATTTTTCAATAAAGACGCCAAAGACTTAACATATGATGAGGCTGCAATTCTCGCTTCCCTCCCTCAAGCACCATCACGCTATTCTCCATACGGACTTAACCAAGAAATCCTCAAAGGTCGTCAAGAAAGAGCTCTGACAGAGATGGTTGATTTAGGATTTATAACACAAAAACAATCCCAGGACTTTAAGAATGTAGATGTCCTAAAGAAAATCGCAAAAAACCGCGAAGAAATAAATGCACCACATTTTGTCTTTTACATACGAGACCAACTTGAAGAAAAGTACGGTGCTGAGTACCTCGAAAAAAACGGATTAACAATCATAACAACACTCGATTGGGAAAAACAACAAATTGCAGAAAAAATAGTACAAGAGAAAGCGCTTGCTAATGAAGTAAATTACGGAGCAGAAAATGCAAGTCTCGTAGCAATTGATCCTGATACAGGTGAAATTCTAACCATGGTAGGATCTCGCAACTATTTCGACGAACAAATTGACGGTCAAGTTAACGTAGCACTCGCTAAAAGACAACCAGGATCATCTTTTAAGCCATATGTATTCCTACAAAGTTTCGTAGAAGGGTATACACCTGAAACAATCCTCTACGACGTAGAGACAGAATTTCCTGTTGACAGAGCACCAGACTATATACCACAAAATTACACAGGGGAATTCCAAGGTCCGGTTAAGATAAAAGATGCACTCGCTCAATCCCTTAACATACCTGCTGTAAAAGCGTTATATCTCGTAGGATTAGACGATACACTGAATCTCGTTAGGAATATGGGTATCACCACCCTTAACGATCCAGATCGATATGGACTCTCTCTTGTGTTAGGTGGTGGTGAAGTAACACTTCTTGATCATACAGCAGCTTTTGGAACCCTTGCAACAGGTGGAATTCAACATGAAAAAAAAGGTATACTCATGATCCGTGATCGCAACGGTGAAGAATTAGAGAATAATTCAAAAGCGCAAAAGGGTGAGCAGATCATAGATCCTAAATATACCAGTATGATCTCACACATACTCTCAACAAATGATTATAGAATACCAGCATTCGGAGAACGAAGTGCCCTAACGTTTAATGATAGATCAGTAGCAGCAAAAACAGGGACAACAAATGAAAATCGGGATGCATGGACAATGGGTTATACACCTGAAATAGCAGTTGGAGTATGGGGTGGAAATAATGATAACCGATCCATGAATGATCGAGGTGTTGGAGCAAATGTTGCAGCTCCAATCTTTAGAGATTTTATCCTAGAAGCCTTTCCAGATGATTCTGGTAAAAAATTTGATGCTTACAATAAAGACGAACACAAAACCGGTAAAGCTATCCTTGATGGCGATCTCGAAGAACCCGACGAGATAAAAGTATGTGAAATCTCAAAGAAAGATCAAAAATACTGTAAAACAAACAAATACTGCCCAGAAGACAGGGAAAAAAAGCGATCATTTTTTGATGCGCATAACATTCTTCACTACATCAACAAAGAAGATCCTCGCGGGAAAGAACCAAAAAAACCGGAGAATGATTCCTTTTACAATAAATGGGAAGATGCTGTTGAAGACTTTTATGATGATGAAGATGATATAATATTCGCCCCAGAGCCACGAGAGTGTCGCTCAGACGATTTCAAAGACCAAAAGCCCTCTATATCAATAGAGATAGAAAATAAGGGGTCAGAGGTTAAAATAAAAACCAAAAAAGATGCGCCTTATAAAATTGAAAAATTTATATACACTGTAAATGGAAAAGAGGTAGCAAGAGTTGGAGCTGATAATTTTACATACAAAATACCAGAAGAACAAAGAAAAACAACACTCGAAATTAAGGTTGAAGTTATTGATGAGCTTAAGAATACAGCAAAAGCTACCAAAAAATTCCTTGTAAAATAAAAATCTCGTTGAACGAGGTTTTTTACATGCTTTAATGAGGCTTAATATTTACGACAACCTTCTGTCCAACCCTTTCATTGAGTCGTCGTATCAAATACTGTCTATTCGTCCAAACCTCTTGTGCCCACAAAGACTCAGAAAAACGTACAAAAATAATACGATTACGATAAAACGAAGGTATAATCGCCTTTTCACCCTTTCTGCCATACTCCTCAGAGATTATGCGTGAAAAAACGTAAAAGACTGTCTTATCATCAACAGTACTCTGTGTATTATCATCAGTTGAATCAATGCTCAACTCACGATTCTTAGAAAAAAAACTTTGTAGACTTTTCACAAAAAAATATCTTATCTCAACAAGCTAATTATTTTTGATAGGCATTACTATATGCGTATAACTCAAATCTATACCACTCTCTCCAGAACCACGAAAAAGAAGTGGAGCTGCGTCAGTATTAATACCTATAAAAACCTCTTCTGATTGAATGCCTTGTATCCCCTCAAGAATATATCGTGGATTTACAACAACACTCTTCTCATCACCACTTACAGAAACATTAAGTGAAGTAACACTTGAACCACTATCCTGCTTACGTGTTTGAACATCCATCACATCATCATTAACACGTAATACAATTTCATTAACCTCATTCTGAGAAAATACCATCATAACACGCATAGACTCAATGAGGTCCTCCTTTTTTAAAATGACATTTGTTTCAGTTTTCATTGGGATGATTTGCGTATAATCAGGATAATTCGCATCTATAAGACGTGTTGTAATGTAAAGATCACCGTATTGAAGAGAAAGGTGATTTTCATGAATATACCAAGTAATCTGGGGATTCTCAGCGACATCCAAACGACTGATGTAGTGGCAAATTCTTTGTGGCAATATAATACCTTCAGGAAACTGTTCAGTTCCACGATTGACGTCCTTGCCAAACAAAGTCTTCACAGATAGACGTTTTTCACCAAGTCGAAAACTATCAGTTGCAACCATATATATCTCATCACCCTTAAGGGCTACATACACACCAGTCAATTCAGGACGAATCTCTGTATGCGTCACAAATGGAAGAGTTGCAGTAAGACCTCTCTGAAGAGCTTGAAGATCAACTGAAGTACCTTGTGAAACGTCTGAGAGCGGAATGATAGGAAAGTCTTCAGCATCCAAACCTTTTATTTCACTTTCATAAGAATCATTCTTAACAATCAGACTTTCACCATCTTTTATGAGGGTAATATGTTCACCACCTCGGATGGCAGTTAAAAAACCTGTAAGCAACTTCGGCGCGATAACAATCCTCCAATCACCATTTGTTTTTGCAGGCACCTTTTGGACAGCACCAATTTCTAAATTTGTAGCACTAAGATAAAGTGATTGATTTTTTGTTTCAATGAGAATATTCTGAATGACAGGCATCGCTAAATCACGACCAACCATACCTTCGATAGCCTTTACAGATTTTTTTAGATTCTCATACGTACACGTTGCACTTAGATTTTCATGTGCCATATTTTTTGTTGGAATTTCTGTAACCATATTTCTATATATAAATAATTTATTATTACTACTAGTGTGTGGATATGGGGATAACAGTAATAACAGTAGTAATAATGCGAAAAAAATAGTCCAAATGTATTATTTTTTCTGTATAATAATAGTATAAATTTTCAAAAAAATGAGGTAAAAATTATTTATGGATTTACCCACAAGTAAGTATAGCATTTACCCACAAACTTATCGCAGACCATTACAGAATTTATACAGACTTCATACAATGCTTATCCACATACTCACAAAAAATACACACAAAAATGTATAAGTATCTATAATTTTTGGAACACATTCACATTGAGGGTATTGGGTGAATAGGTTTAAATTTTGTATAGAAGGGTGTTATGCACAAATTATAGTAAAAAAAATCCACTAATAACTATAAGAGATGAGATGAGAAATTATTGTATAACCTCATGAGGAAGATAAATGTATGAGGATTGATATAGGTAAAGATGTTAGGGTGGTGGCTCTATAAATAAATCTCCCCTCCAAAGAAAGTGTGGAGCGCGCGTAGATCAGACAGTATAAAGACGGTCCACGAGAAATGAAAGCTCCTCCGAGAAGCGAGAATCTTCCCCAGCTAATTTATGGATTTTTTCATATGCATGAAGAGCTGTGGTATGGTCACGACCACCGAAATATTTACCGATACCAGGGTAAGACATATTTAACTCCTTTCGTAAGAGGTACATTGCTACTTGTCGTGGGTGGACAACCTCTTTTTTTCGTCCTTTTACAATCAATTCTTCAGGAGAAACCTCATAGAATGAAGAAATAACAGCGACAACATCCTTACTTTGAACTGCCTTTTTCTTGCTGCTTTCTATAATTTCAGCGAGTGCTGCCTGAGCAAGTTCCATGGTAGGCTCTTGCTTCTTCAGTTCAGAGAAAGCGATGATGCGATTAAGGGCTCCTTCAAGCTCACGAACATTATTTTTAATATTTTCAGCAACAAACCGAAGTGTGTCCTCTGAGACGTAAAAACCTTTAATCTCTGCTTTTTCACGCAAGATAGCAAAGCGAGTTTCAAGATCTGGTGAGCCTACATCAACAATCATGCCGCCCTCAAAGCGCGAACGAAGTCGCTCCTCAAGAGTTGTAATTGCCTTGGGATTTCGATCACTTGAGATTACGATTTGCTTATCCTGTTGATGGAGGGAGTTGAAAATATGAAAAAATTCTTGCTGAGTTTTATCCTTGCCTTGAAGAAATTGGACATCATCAATAATCAGAAGATCAATGTTTGTGTAACGATCTTTGAAGTGATTTGCTGTATTACTCTTAATAGACTCTACAAGTTCAGTAGTAAAACGCTCTGATGTAATGTAAATAACACGTTTTTGCGGATCTTTTTTAATCAGTGCATTTCCTATAGATTGGAGGAGATGTGTTTTACCAAGGCCAACATGACCGTAGATAAAGAGAGGATTATAAATCTTGCCAAGATTCTCACTGACAGCGACACAGGCTGCCTTAGCAAGCTCATTATGCTCCCCTACAACAAAGTTATCAAAAGTGTAGCGTTCATTGAGGTTATGTGTATTTTTCTGTGGCGAGAACTGCGGTACAACAGATTCTTTTTGTGCGTGGGGATTAGGTTGTTGTGGTGTAGGTGTAGTTTCAGGGGGTAGCTCAGAATTCTCTGTAGGAGGTGTGTATGTCTGAGGGTTATAGACGCTACAACTCATACCAGAGATCGAGGGCTCAATTTCTCGTAAAGCCGTAAGGATGTAGTTTTGGTACTTATTCTCAAGCCACTCCTTGGCAAATCCGTTGGGCACACCGATCACAATATGACCTCCATCAAGAGAGAGAATGATCGTATTTTTGAACCATGTACTGAAGTTTGCTTGAGAAATAGACAGTTCAATCGATGCAAGAGCTTTTTCCCATAGTTCTTGATTTGCCATAAAAACAGATTTTAGAGAGTAATTGACATGTTTTCCACAGGAAAAAGTCTGAGATTTGGAGTATAAACTGTGTGTAACAAGGATTATACCACCATCAAATTTATAAAAAAAACCAATATAGAGCATAAAACTGTTTATAAAGTGTGAATAATGTGAATAATATGTGTACAAAACTAATAAAAAACTAAACTATAATGCAGAACGAAGAATTAAAGTAATTGACTTTATATGGAGAGAATGCTACAGTTACGCAACACGATAGTAATGTCAAATCTTCACAACAATGAAAAGAACATATCAGCCTAAAAAACGTAAAAGAAGTAGAGTGCATGGCTTTTTGAAGCGAATGGCAACAAGTACAGGGAGAAAAGTCTTGGCAGGTCGAAGAAAAAAGGGGCGTAAAAGACTTGCAGTTTAGAGACTGAGACCGAAAAGTAGCCAAAAGCTACTTTTTTCTTTGTGTAAGAAAATATGAAAATAAGATGTTTCCATATAATGAAAGGTTGCACGCAGCCAAAGCGATACGAAATGTGGTAAGAAGAGGGGTATCCAAAAGGATTAATCAAGGCGTACGCGTACATTTCATAAAATCACAGCAAACAAGGGTTGCGATTATTGTCAGTAAGCAGTTTTCCAAAAAGGCTGTACAAAGAAACAGGCAAAGAAGGGTGTTGACACAAGCGCTACGTGATGTTTTGGATAAAAAGACACAAAAATACAATATTGTCGTTACTGACAAGTCACGGTCAGAAATGCTATCATACACACAGGCAAAAGATTTATTTGAACAGGTTTTTAGTGAAAATCCATAGCGCAGCTGATCAGATAGTGAGCTCTGATAAAGAGAAAATCACGAAAGCTTCAGATACACGCCATCACGATTGGAAAAAGATATATTTACCTAAACGAGAAAAGAATGAGTATTTTTAACGAGCTTTTTTACCAACCAATTTATAATGCACTAATCGCACTGTACCATTTCTTGTGGAATGATTTTGCAATTGCAATTATCGCTCTAACAGTTTTGATAAAATTTGCACTCTTACCACTGTCACGTAAGCAAATTGACTCGCAAAAAAAAATCCAAGAAGTACAACCAAAAATTAAGGAGTTACAAGAAAAAAATAAAGGTGATAAAGAAAAAATTGCCAAAGAAACGATGGCTCTTTACAAGGAACATGGAATTAATCCTGCAGCAGGATGTTTACCGCTTATTGTAATGATTGTTCTCTTTTTTGCGATGTACCGCGTTATTTTTAACCTGTCTGGAGAGCAGGAATTTATGCCAAAGGCAGAGGATTTATATAGCATAACTCCTCAAATTGAGAGTATAAAGGAGGTTGGGCTTGGTTTTCTAGAACTTGGTGAAGTGAACTACTTTCTCGCCGTCATTACAGCAATACTGACGTATATTCAAATTGCTATGATGCAAAAAAAGGGGAAAAATGGTGAGGAAGTTGACAAAGAGAAAGATGTTCCAAAAGAAAAAAAGAAGTCCGCAGGAGGCTTTGGAGACCCTGACTTTGCGCAAACAATGCAAAAGCAAATGTTATTCATTATCCCTGCAATGACGTTGTTTATAGGATTTACATTCCCTGCTGGGCTAACACTCTACTGGTTCACATCTACGTTGTTTACAGTTGTGCAACAATGGTTTGTTATGAAAGCCTAGGAGGCCCTACAAGAGCGTATTGATTGTTAAAGACACAAGTGGCAACCACCCAAAGCGTGTTATTTTCCTAAAAACAATTATGAATGAAAAACAACAAATTCATGAAATCATAGTGTACCTTTTCAAGGAAATGGGTTTTGATGTCGATCCAACAATTAAGGAAGTTTTAAGTGAGTCGGATTCAGAGTTAGAATCTGAGTGTACATTTATGATTAAAACACAGACAGATGCGCAGCGTTTTATAGGGCATCATGGTGGAAATTTGCGAGCATTTGAGCATCTTGCACATGTCATTGCTCGACAGAAAGGTATCAAAAAGAGATTCACGATTGATGTAAATGAATACAAAGAGGGAAAAGCGCGGATGTTTGAGAGAATTGCGCTAGACGCAGCGAAAACAGCGACACAAACAAAGAAGCCAATTGTTTTACGACCTATGAGTCCATACGAAAGACGGCTAATACACACAACGCTTGCTTCAAATAAAAACGTAGATACAGACAGTATTGGGGATGGAGACGAAAGAAAGGTTGTTGTAAAACCAAATAGCATCATTGATGCAGTATGATTGCACAAAAAATATCATATAACATTATTTTTGTAGGTATTACAAAAATAATTTCTATAGCACTTGCCCTCTATGTCGTGAGTATGTTGACACGACACCTAGGAGATAGTGGCTATGGTAAGTATACAATTGCCTTGTCCTACATGGGATTGTTTATGGCAATTGCAGATATGGGTTTATACGCAATCACCACAAGAGAAATCTCAAGAGATGGTGCTGATGAAGAGGTGATTATTGGAAAAATTTTCCTACTGAGACTTCTTATTTCTGGGAGCCTTTTCGTGTGCTTGGGATTACTCGCCTGGATCTTGCCATATGACAAAGAAACACAAATTGCGATAGCGCTGATTGCAATTGCCTTCCTTTTCTCATCAAGCTACAGTCTGCTTAATGGTGTATTTCAAAAAAAAGTAGCAATGGATAAGGTTGCTATAGCTGAGTTTACCGGGAAACTTATGCAGCTCGGTATTGTTTTTGTCAGTATTCAGATGAAATTGCCATTTGTGTGGTCAGTAATAGCTGTTGTTGCAGCTATGATCACAAATTTCTTCCTTGTATATTGGTTTGTAAGAAAGTATATAAAGATTAGGTTGCAGTGGGATGTTCCATACTGGAAATCCTTTTTAAAAAAATCCTTACCACTAGGCATAAGTGCACTCGCTACCTTTCTATATTTTAAAATAGATGCAATACTTCTATCTTTTTTTCAGGCTGATGGTGATGTTGGGATCTACGGTGTTGCCTACAAAGTGATTGAAACATTGATATTCTTCCCAGCAATGGTTACAGGCCTCATATTTCCATTGCTGTCTCGACACATATTTACGAATGAGGAAAAATTTCATGAAGTCATTGAAAGTGCTATAAAGTTCTTTGCAGTCGTCGTAATTCCTGCGGTAATTGGACTTTTCTTCTTATCTCCATTGGCAATTGCTGTGATCGGAGGTGATCAGTTTGTGGCTGCTGTTGGCGTTTTGCGTGTAATTAGCTTTACTTTGATTGGTATATTTTTTGGACATCTTTTTATGAGTGTTGCTATAGCAGCAAATTTACAAAAAACTCTGATGAAAATACTTTTGATAGCTGCTGCAATAAATATCATTCTCAATGTTATATTAATACCAAAATACTCATACTATGGTGCGGCATATACATCAGTTATGACTGAAATCTTCGTGATGTGTGCTGTGCTCTGGCTGATCATAACAAGGACACCTTTTCGTCCCTATGTTGAGAAGGCGTGGGCTTATGCGCTCGCTGCAAGTGGTATGTGTGCTGTCTTTGTAGTGGGTACAGGTAATATGCTGATAACAGCTACTGCGGCAACTGTAGTATATTGTGTCATTATATTTGGCTCTGGTGTAATCTCGATCAATGATTTGAAGGCTATAAGACCAAAAAAAAATAGTAAGCTGTAGGTGACAATTCCAAGTGCTGAGACAAGGACAAAAAGCAAGGCGTGTTGAAGATTGGGGTATAATGGGAGAAGATTACAAGAGTATATGAGAGAAAAGATAACAATTATTATTGTAAACTATAACGCTGGTGAGGATCTTTTGACGTGCCTGCGGAGTGTGTATGAGTCTCAGATGAATCCCATGATTGTTGTTGTTGACAATGGAAGCAGGGATGGGTCGTTAGAGAGATGCAAGGATGCATACCCAAAAGCGCATTACATCATCAACTCGAGAAATGTGGGGTTTGCGTCAGGTGTAAATATCGGAGTTCGATTTGCGCTAGAGCGTGGTACAAGTAAGGTTGTGTTATTGAATCCTGATGCAGTGTTGGGGAGGGATTGTCTATCATTGATATGTAAAGCGCTAGATGATACGACAATAGGCATTGCAGCTCCGCTTATCTACAAGACACAAGATAAAACACTGTGGTTTGCTGGTGGAAGAGTAAACTTCAAAAAACAACGCGTAGAACATCACACAAGTATCCCTACAAGAAAAGACCCGCAAGATACTGAATTTATAACGGGGTGTGTAATGGCAATTCATGCGAGAGCATTTCAATTGGTGGAATTATTCGATGAACAATTCTTCCTCTATTATGAGGATGCCGACTTCACACGTCGCACACAAGATGCGGGACTCAGGACGGTAGTTGTCTCAGAGGCAGTCGCGTGGCACGCAGAAAAAAGCTCAAATAATCCTGACTCAAAAACATACCACCTCGTACTCTCAGGGCTACTCTTTTTTTATAAACATGGTTCGCGGGTACAGAAGTTACGCTCTAGAGCTGTGACAGTATTACGACGAGTATCGTGTGATGTTCGCGTGCTCTTTAGTGGGGATGAGCACAGCAAAAACCTACAAAACGCCTTTAAGGACTTCAATGACATCAAAAAACAAGCAAAAGCCACGCCTATCAATTCTCATCGTCCACTATAGAGGTTGTGATGTGCTCGAGGAATGCCTACATCAAATCCAAGAGAGTGTAAATGTGGAGTATGAGGTCTTAATTGGAAACAATAACCCCCAAGATAGGGTTTCTATAGAAAAAATAACAACCACAAAGCAAGGCAGCTTTAGTGTGATTCACAACAAAAGAAATATTGGATTTGGACCTGCACACAACGCATTAGCGGGGATTGCACGTTCTGAAACACTTCTCATTCTTAATCCAGATATCAAAAAAATTAATCTTCACGAGGATGTGATAACCTTAGTTGAGGAAAATAACCAGTGGGGAATGATAGCACCACAAATTCTTGATATCCAAGGGAATCCACAAGAGTGGTCTTCAGGTGATGTGGTGACACCATTATCAACAGTTTGGAACAAGATTGCAACACCCAAAAAAAACAGGTGCAATTCTGTTGAGAGTGTTGGATGGGTAACAGGTGCAGCATTCTTCATATCAAAAGATCTATTCACAGACATTGGAGGTTTTGACGAAAAGTTTTTTTTATATTTTGAGGATGTGGATCTATGTCGACGTATAAAGGCTAAGGATTTTGAGATTGGCATCGATCCTAAATCTCAAATGACGCATATAGCAGGGACAAGTAGGGACAGCGATAAGAGTCGTGACGAGCATTACGCACAGTCTCACAGATACTATTTCACGAAATACCACGGTCATTTTGTTGGTAGTGTGATGAGTTATGTGCGGAGGATCTACAAAAAATACTAGAATGATCTACACCAAACTACTGATAATATTTTATACGCTCCTGCCGGTTTTTTTTGCCTTGTCTGTGACATCCGATGTTGATGTGCACATAGGAAGAATTATAATTCTGATAATATTTGGTGTATTTCTCACAGAAGGTTTGTGGATGAAAAGAATAAAAATACCACAAGGCGCACTGGCGGCAGCCCTTATTTTTTTTCTTGCTGTAATTTTTTCATCATTTTTTACTAGTAATGTACCAGGGTGGACTGTGCGCAAAGTCATTTTTCTTTGTAACTACGCCCTTCTCATACCGCTTACGTACAACGCTCTCTTGTCGCACGGGTTACGACCGTTGATGAGAGCGGTCTGTCTAGGGGGTATCCTAGCATCGGTAATCATGTTGGCGCAATTCATGGCGCAATTCATCATTGGTCACGAATCTTTGCAGAGATTGTGGGTCGGTGTAACAACATTTTTCTTGGGTGAGGCATTTGGACAAGTTGTATTAAACTACAATAGTTGGTTTGTAAATATTGGGGGTAGAGATCTCTTCCGTGCAATTGGCATATTTCCAGACCCGCATGTGGCAGCATACTATACGGGTATGATCTTACCGTTCACGATGTCTCTAGCTATCACATCGCGCGGCAGATACCGTATGATGTGGTGCAGCGGCTTGGTTATAATCGCCTGTGCAAATGCGCTGACTTTTTCGCGCGGGGGTGAGATTGGTGTCATTTTTGGTTTGATCGTGGCCTTGGGATTGATGTGGGGGCGTTTAGCTGTGCCGCTACGACACACTATGATCGCCTGTGCGGCTGTGGGGATAATGGTTATGGTAATACCTGCCAATCCCCTGACGCAGCGGATTCTCTCATCATTTGATGCGGCAGATACCTCCAATACGTCTCGTATAGAAATCTGGTCCAAAACACTGGAGATATGGTCACAAAGACCACTTCTAGGAACTGGATTGGGCGCGTCGCCGAAGTATTATGAGGCAGATGCACAGTACCGGACACCAATCTATGCGCACAATATCTACCTAGATATTGGAGTTGAGCTTGGTGTGGTAGGCCTCCTGCTTTTTGTGGCTATGATCTTTTTTATGTATAGGCATTTTTACATGGAGGGTTCGTGGTATAGTCTGTGTGCTATTATAAGCGTGACAATTCTATTGATACATAGCATGTTCGACACTCCCCTCTTCTCAGTACATGTCTTGCCAATAATATTTTTTCTCGTTGGTCTAGCGCTTTATTATGCACAAAAAAAAGCAGTCTCAAGCAAGGGCATATAATACTTTTTCTGCAAAAGAGTGGATGATCATTTGCCTCTTTGCGGTATTACCACTAGCAAATATTCGCATACCAGTTGGTATGTTTTTTGGTATAGCACATTTTTCTATGACGGTGGCATGTTCAACAATATTAATAACACCAATACTTGCCACATGGCTAATAAAAAATAAGGAGCAGTGTAAAGAAATTTTGCACGAAACACTACGACAAAACAGGGTTTTACTAGTTCTCGTAATTATTTTTATTGGAGGATTTGTTCTCAAAGCGATAAGTGGAGATTCCATGGAATCTTTTGGTGCGCTGTACGAGTGGATTCTTTTGCCACCAATTGCAGTCGGCATTGTGTTAGCGTTGGGCTGTAAAAGTGTGGTACGTCAGCGAAGGGCTGTGATCGTCGGTTTGGTGATAGCTTTGTCCGGCGCGTGCATAAGTGCAGCGATAACAGCTATATTTTTTTGGTCATATGATGGGCGGATACAGTCTCTGTGGCCATCGGCAAATCATCTAGCGCTCTTTATCGCGCCACTGATCACATGGATAACCACTTACTTTCTTGAGGGATATGGACGCAACGTCTTTGTAGGTAGTGCAATCTCTCTGGCGGGTATCATACTGCTACTGACGCAATCGCTCGGAGGTGTGGTGGGTTATGTGGTGGCATTATCGATCTATGGAGTATGGAAAGGCATGCGCCAAAAGAGTAAGGAAAGGAGATTTACCTCAAGCAAAAAGCGAGTGCTTCTTGTGGGATGCATCTTCATAATTCTCTGCAGTACGGTAGTCACGACAAAAATACAAACAGCATATGAAAACCTCCAACGCTCTCCTCTGGCATCGCGTGAGATGATCTGGGATGCGGCAGGCGATATGCTGCGACATGCGCCACTGTACGGTATAGAGCTAAACACATTCCAAAGGGTATACCTCGATAATCAAAAGTACTATGCGCCATATTTAGAGTGGGCGGTGCCCTTGCCGCACAATATTCTATTGGCTGTATGGTTGTATGGCGGCTTTTTCACGCTCGTCGCACTCACCGGACTAGTAGTATACGTTTACGCAATATCATCAAAAAAATGCAATGTCGACCTTGTTGCCTCACGCATTGCTTTGTCTGCTCTCCTAATACACGGCGCAGTAGATACGCCGTTATTGCGCGCCGACCTTGCTATGATTTTTTGGCTAATTATCGGTGTGTCTCTCGCATCGATAGTAAGCGCTAGAGATTGATCCTGTAAAGGATGTTATTGAGTCGATTGATAAAAAAGAGCGCAGATCCTTCACTGTTAATCGAAAGGTCGGTCGCATCAATTTTTTCCGGAAGATCCGCAAGGTCTATAAGACGTTCCTTCTTTCCTGTGGAAGTGTCAACACGCCAGAAAGTGTCCTGTGTGAAAAACTGTCCTTTATCGTAGTCATTTGGCAGTATACTTCCCTCTGGGATGTCAGTTGGTTGCGCATAGTAGAGGGTCTTACCATCATTACCCCACACAACCTTTGAGACCATTGTGGGAATCTGTAGGTCGGTGTAGACATCACCATCTTTGTTGACAACACCAAGGCTGGTACGAGATGCGTTGCCTGGATCTGCGACTCCACTCACAGCAATGAGGCTACCAGTCGGTGAATACAGGAAGTCTGCTCCATAAAGTTTGTCAAAAACGAGTTTGGGATCGCCAGGGCTGATAGTGCCAACAGTATAGAGCGTGCCACGCTGCGTTGCGTCTGGCTCTGGCCAGTAAGCCACCAGGATGGATCGCGGAACGTCCATGATAGAAACGCGACGAAAAGGAAGTTGTGCAAGTGGCTGATCATTACTACCATCAACATTGATCATGCCAAGTGTTCGTATGCCAGAAGATTCATTATATGACTTATAAAAGAGACGGTCTTTTTCGTCAGACCATGTCGCATAGTCTACGCGTGCTGTAAATTCAAAAACAGAGTCACCCACACGAACGATACGATAATTGCTATTATCAGTCGTAGAGAGTAGTGCGCTACTGCCATCTGGTGACCACTGAACATCACGAACAGCAGCTGTATTGGTTGAAGATATAGTCGACTCCGTAGTCCCGCGAGTAGTGAGCTGGCCAAGTGTATTGGTTGCACGTCGATAAAAACGTATTTGATCGTCGTTAAGAAGATGTGGATACGAGAGCGGTGTTGCACTGAGTCGAGTGATTTTCTGCTGGACTGCAATTGGCGTAACAACTTGTTCTGCTTTTTGCTCATTTTCCATAAACGTCTCCTCACTGCTCACAAGTTCTGAAAGTGACGCCTCCTTGGCAGGCTTTTTGAAAACAAAATTATAGATGACAAGAAAAAAAACCGTCAAAAAAAGCAAAAATGCAGACCCAAAGAATAGTTTTTTTACTAAAGTCATAATGTAAAGATGGAAAGTATGATAATTAACGTTCTAACTTGAGAAAGGAGATAGTAGATTATTCCCAGCTAACATGCCAGTGGGTACTCTCTCTGGTAGCACGCGCACCAGCAAGCGGTCCTGTGGTGAAAGTGTAGACATCTTCACCACGAGTATTCTGCGTAGGCGGGCCCGAGGCATTCGAAGGGAGGTAATTTTCTAACTCTGGAGTAAGTCGCAAATCAACGATACTTTGATTTGGACCATGTGTAGCGTGCCCAGGCTCTGTCCCACCTGTAACATGAACACCACATGCAGGACAAGCAAGATTTAGCTGTATAACACCATCTATAGCCTCAATACCTAGGTCTGCGACAGATGTTCGGGGGAAGTTTTCGTTAATTGTAATGTTTTCATCATAGAACATCTCAGCCACGACCATGTGCCTCTGGTGTTCGGCTACAAGGTCTGCCGCAATGTAAACAGAAGGGTCTGTTGATCTGATGACACACGGAGTACCATTGTTAGCTGCTACACTTCCAGAAAGACAAGTAGAATAATTACTTGTGCATGCAATTTCTGGTTGACTAAAGGCGGCAGGACGCGTATAAGTATAACAATATTCTACATCACCCAAGGCTTGACGAAACTGGTCCTCAGTGGGATCTATGACATCCGTGCCCACAATTGAGGTGAGGACGCAATTAAACGCATCATAAACAGGGATTTGTGCGCTTTCACAATCACTTTCAGAGTCAAAGCATCGCGATTCCTCAAAGCCTGTAAGGGACTTATCGGCACAGTATTTCTGGTTTGGTGAGAGTCTGTTATCTGGTTGCTCGGCAACAGGATCCAAAGAAAAACCACTCAACCCACGACTCACAAGCTGCGGATTTATAGTATTAAGGATAAGCCACGCAAACAGTGCAACCAAAAGACCAAGGATAGCATCAGTCACCATGGACTTGGCGGTACTCACACGTGAGGCATTCCCTGCACTTGTCAGATACCAAAACCCACCAATCGTGATCATCACAAGAGCAGCAATGCCAACGATCGCAATTGCAAAGTTAAAAAGGCTCGTCAGATACGTGGGAAGCTCGGTAGACTTCCCTTTTGTGGTTACACCAGGAATGGTCTCAAGAGCTTGATACTGAGAAAGAGCATCATCTGGCACATCTCCATCTTCTTGCGCGAGCACATTGCCCGCAGAACTCCCAAGAGCGAGAAAGCATAACAGTAACAGAAAAAAACAATGTCGAAGCATAAAGACAAATAAGTATATATATACATTATACCACCTCTCAGTCTTTCTCTCTTTACCACAGAAGACAAAAACCACAAGATTGGTGGTTTAAACTGCTTTAAGGAGTGTTCCATTGGATATGCCAACGCAAACTGCCTGGTGTACTATCATAAACAACGTCTGCGTTGTGTAAGATATGATCTTGTGGAAATGTGTAGCGCGTCTGGAGATCATCAATCGACTCTGTTCCTTCAAAGGCTTGAACCGCATAAGCTCCAAAAGAGCTGGTTGCAATAAGGCTTACAGCATTTTCTCCTCTATCCACGCCACCACCAATCGTTACATCGCAGTCACAGACTACAGAAATCAAGCTGAGGTTGTCTCTTGCGGTATCACCGAGGCCCGCAAGAGACAATTCAGCATATGGCGGATCCACTGATACACCAAATCCATCAAGGTGATTGACAATTTGATTATGTGCGTAAAGGTCGTTCTCATCAATCGTTGTGCCACCATCTCCATCATTATCACCCCCACCTCCATTGCTTGGGTCATTGTCTTGACTGCCTGTATCACCAGCTGTCTGAATTGTACATCTTCCAAATCTTTCACACTCTTCTTGTGTGGGGTAGCATGGGCCATTGCTGGAGCAGTACTGCACAGACTGATCAGCATTAGTGACTACCTGCCGATCTACAGGATCCAAAGAAAAACCACTCAAACCACGGCTCACAAGCTGCGGATTGATGGTATTGAGAATGAGCCACGCAAACAGTGCAACCAAAAGACCAAGGATCGCATCAGTTACCATGGATTTCGCAGTACTCACACGTGAGGCATTCCCTGCACTTGTCAGATACCAAAAACCACCAATCGTGATCATCACAAGAGCAGCAATGCCAACGATCGCAATTGCAAAGTTAAAAAGGCTCGTCAGATACGCAGGAAGCTCGGTAGACTCCCCTTTTGTGGTTACACCAGGAATGGTCTCAAGAGCTTGATACTGAGAAAGAGCATCATCTGGCACATCTCCATCTTCTTGCGCGAGCACATTGCCAGCAGAACTCCCAAGAGCGAGAAAGCATAACAGTAACAGAAAAAAACAATGTCGAAGCATAAAGACAAATAAGTATATATATCCACATTATACCACCTCTCAGTCTTTCTCTCTTTACCACAGAAGACAAAAACCACAGCTGGGGTGGTTTTTTGTAAAAAATCATCTATAGGGCGCGGTTAATATCTTCTGCGCGCAAGAGTACGTGATCCAGGCATGAGGAGTGACGAAACAAAAAGAATTACACCGATCGTAATAGTGATCTTAAGCATAAAGAGCACATACGCGGGCGAGTTAGAAAAGATATTTGCTGTCACACCTCTATTGCGCACATTTTGCTGTACGTGTGCAACATATTCTTCATCAGAGAGGTACACTTGCGTTGACGTATCCGCTGGATGGATTGTCGCACGAGCAATGCTCGTCATAGGGCCGGTCTGTGATGGAGGGATGCCAAATTTGTCATAGAGCAGTGTTCGTATCGGCTTGGGAGCGGAGACAATCGCCTGCACCTCAACGGAAAAGTCTTTCTCACGCCCCGGCTCGTTATAAATCTCTGGATTGGCGTAGGCGTGTGCAAGTGCCGTAGTGCTTTCGATCGGAGTGTTAGGTTCAGCACCTTTCCACTCCAGAGTAAGGCGATCATTGATACTGAGGCTTGTTGCTGAGTCTCCACCAAGGTAGTTTTCGAGCATTGGTGGATCAAGAGATACGCCAAGAGTGAAATTTTCTGCACCTGCAGCACGTACATACGAATTAGAGCTCAATTCGGGGCCACCAACACCTTCTGCTGAGTCGAGGAACTCCTCATAACTACCCAGAACCCGGGGCGAAACGTTTGTCATGCTGCCAGATGTTGGATCAAACGAAATGGTTGGCGCAACGATCTCAAAGCTTCGTGAATACGTGTTGCTACCAGACTTCCGATCCGGCTCACTGACAGTTGCTGTTACAGTATGGATGTGTCCATTACGCTGCGCAGGAACAAAGACGATCGGTCGCTCAAGACAGAGAGATGAAGCGCGCACATCGCACGCAATACGCTCCCCATCGAGATCCCACGATACAAATGCTGCATCAGGCACATAGCCACCCTCATCGGGTGGGAGTTCAAATGCAAGGAGCTCATTCTTGATTACAGGACACAAGAAATCATCATCAGAGAGCGCCTGATCACCGTCTTCACTGGGGCAAATTGGTGTGAGGTGGTCGTCTGTAATTTTATCGATATCCACACCCGCGCCCAATGGTTCTACACGTCTAATCAGTAGATCGGCATCAGGTTGCCTGATTAGACGTACGATGTACTCGTCACGGCCGTACATTGTGACACCTGCTTGTTCTGTGGGGACATTGACCTCAACAGTAACACGCAGTAAGCCATCACCAACGGGTTGAGGGTTCCCTGCTGTTGGGTCAGAGTAGATGTTAACTCGTGGCTCTATAGAACGCAGGCCTGAGCCACGGGACTGCGCAAGGTCCATTTGCTCAAGTTTTGTCTCGTAGAGAGCTCCGGGGGTTTGTCCGGGCGGTCCATAGCTGAGATACGGCACGCCCCAGTCCACTTCGCCTGGGTCAAGGTTCTCTATGCTGTCATTTATGTTGTAGTCAGCATAATAAAACTGCCAATTAAAAAGTGCTTGCGCATTGAGGTCTTCAATGTCATCTGCTACATCCTCGGTTCGTGAGATATTTGCCTGAAACAGCTCACTATAACCCTTCCCATTTATGATCGCCTCAAGGGGGCCATCAATACTGACATCAAGATTGTTGGATTCATTTACCTCGCCAGGAGTCATAAAGTTGGCGAGTAGACATTCTGCAATATTGTCCCTGCCCATGTCAGCAGTCTCGATGGCGATATCATCACCACGGATTCTCTCAACATAGTAGTCAATCTCACGCGGCTTACAGCCAATCTCCATAAAAGCAAAAACTGTCTGTGGATGCTGAGAATCATGCTTACTCGTTCCCACACCAATCCCCTCAACGACAACTCCAATCTCGTCACCCTCACGGTATTTCCACGTAAACTCCTGCATACCCAAGCCTGTGATGAGTGCTTCATCACTATCTGTGCCATCAACGGTAATTGCATTAGTAGGATTAGTGCCCCAGAACTTCTCCTCAGCGAGAGTGAACTTTCCGTCACCGGTATACGAGCCACCGAGCAAGCCTGTGGCTACATCCATGTCATCCAGCGGTGAGCCGGGTGCGCCAGGCCACATATGAATTTGCTCGGTGCAGCGGTTTGTGAGTTCTGGTTGTGGGAAAAGTTCCCCAGAACGCAAGTCTGGACGATTCGGCAAACCAGGAAGGCAACTCGCCTCTTTGAAGCCAAATGTATTAATTGCTTCGGGTGTATAGGCATAATCATACCCACCTTCCTCTGCATTGTCTGATCTGAGAATACAGCGAAAACTACTAGGGTCTGAAGTTGTTTCTATGCCAAAAACAAGGCGATTAATGAGTGTGATTTGCTCAGCCTCACTTAATCCATATGGCATGGAACCATAGTACTCAGCTAAGATCAGTGGTCTGAGTTCATCCATTTGACCTGAAACAGCATTGATTGCAGCATTGTCCGCAAAGCACTGTGCCTGTTCAGCACGACATTCCGGCGTATTTGTATTATCACCATCAGTACAAATTGGACAATTTTCTACCAAGCCGCCATTTGGCAAATCACCCGCAACTTCATCCCACTGTTGCAAGAGGTTCTTGTGCTCAAGTGTTGCACAAGACTGCGAACGCTCAACGAACTGATCCAGGAGGTCACTTGTGGTGAAGTCACCAGAATAAGGTGTTGTGAGTGGAATACACGTTGGGATGCCTGTGCCAGGGCACAAAGCAATAGGGTCACCATCTTCTTCCGCTGGCGGCGCACACTGAACAGACTCACCAATCTGACACTGATAAAGATCTCTGCGAGAAGCATTGTCAGTGATCAGTGGCACTTCCTCTGTAACAGTTACGGTTTCAGACGAGTCAACTACTGTAGCATCATCGACTGTACTAGGGTCACCATCATCAGCTGTCACAGTTGTTTGATCATCTGTCTGTGTGGTTGTCGAAACTTCATCAACCTCATACTCGACAAAGTAATCTGTCGCGCGGCACTCAAGGGAGCGAGATGTTGTTTGCTGCACACAGCCTATACGCCACAGTGGGTTAGAGCCATTATGATCATTGAGCGTTCGCTGAGCTTTGGTGGCATCTGGCATACATGTTGCGCCAGTCTCCTGCTCTGACTCCACCAACTCAAACTCTTTACCGGTTGTCTCATCAAAGATGTAGCAATAGTTATCGCGATCAATGATGTAGCGACCATCGCGCGCTACACTTTCCTCTGAAACAGAGCCGTTGAAGGCATTGTCTCCGCCGACGTGTCCGAGATAGCCATCCTCATCAAAATCTTCATCGTTAGCTCCTATTTCCTCATTGCCGCCATACTCAGAGTCAACAACAACACCATCTTCATTGCCACCGTGTGAGTAGCTATCGTATCGTGCGATGTCATATTTTGCAGCAATATGGGCGCGCATTGCTGAAATCTTGTAATACTCCATCTTCTCATCTGGTGTGCCAGTGACACCGCAGCCCAGGTCATCAGCTAAATCGGTGATAGCATTTTCTCCGTTAGGTTTTTCGGCAGGATCGACAGTGTCAAAAATCGTCTCAGGATTACAGTCACCTGCAGCGCCACGATGTCTAATGCTATGACCGCCAAGGGTGCCAAAACGATCAGCAATTGGGAGGATGTCACCCGGAGTGCCGGTGGGGGTAGGAATGTTTAGTCGATCGTAGGTATCATTTTTTATGTACCATGTGTAATAGGCTTCTGCAGGGTTGGTGATGCCGCTGACTTGTGCAAAGGCGGTGTAGAGCCCATTTTCTGTATTTGTGAGGACAACATTTACTGCAGGAATAAAAGCTTTTTTATCAAAAATACCAAACTTCAGATCGTTGGTATCTACACCAAGTTTATCTGACACAAACCCTTCAGCGCCGTTTTGGAAGTCTTGTGCAGCACCGCTAACAGCCTTATTTACAGCGCTATCTATGCCTAGTATACGTCCCAGGATAGCATGCGTGTAGAGCGGTTGCAGGAGTAGTGCGACGAGTATAAGTGTCGCAACACTGCGACGAGTCATGGTATTCATAGAGTACTCCTTTAGGGTAAGGATAATATAATTTATTATACCACCTTAGCTATCATCACCTAAGAGGGTGGAGGTGTATAATCCAACAGTGTGGGCAAATGCTTAAGGTGTGACAGAATGAATAATTTGGTAGCTCGTTGCAGCATCGTAGCAGGCAAGACCAAGAAAAAAAACAAGAAAGACTATGTATTCATTTAAAATCTTGAAGCGTGCAAGTATGAGAACAGTGATCGCAAGGGGGGCTATGCTCAAAAGTGGCAGCGGCGTCGAAATTTGGATGACAACAGAAAGCAAGATGATTGCTATGATGCTATGAGCACGTCCTCCAAAATCCATGAGATGCGTGAGACGCACACAGAAGAAGGTAATCACAAGTAAGAGCGGTACAGTAAAGACAGCTTGATAAAGCAAAAAACCACGAAAACTAGAAAAAACATCACGCATTTGAACGATGTAGCCTGCGTTATACGGCAAGAAAGCGATAATAATCATACAGATTGCACACAAAAGACTCGCACCAAGAAGGGCTGCAACTTTTCCGGCTGAAAAGTGCACAAGCGGGGGTATGAAAGAAGACCATTTTCTATGAAGAACGAAGCGGATGTAAAGAGCGGGAAGAACACACAAAAAAGACAGGAGGACGATAATAGACTGCAACATACCTTCCGTAGGAAAAAGGATATAAAGACCCAACGAGAGAATGAGGATGGCGAGAGAAATAATATATTGTCTCACCGCCTGAGAAGGAGAGTTAAGCATAAGGATATTTTTCACAATTATATCATGACAAGGCGTGAGAGCATTATATCCTGAGAGTAAATGAACTCTATGCAGAGAGGGTAAGGGTCTTCTCAAGTTCTGCTATTGCCTCTTTGCGATGACGGCGGGCACTCCAAAGAATCCAAGCCTCGGTCAAAAGTGTTGGCATATTCAAGAGTATTGCATTTACTGGTGGAAAAAGTAAGCCAAAGAGCATTGTAAGCGAGAGAATGATAATACGCGTGAACAAACGACCATGGCTCTTGAGCCTGCTATGCGTCATGTGATTCGCGTAGCTGATCGCCATGATTCCAAGGATCATATTACAGAGCTTGATAACCATATAAAACCCCCACCCTACAACAGGTATAAGACTTATAAAGCCAATAAACGTAACAAAGAGTGAGCTAAAAATCAAAATCCAAAAAGGCATATCAGACTCGCTTTTTATATTCCGTATAGTATCTTTGGCGTGCTGTTTCGCCACGAGTATTTCTTGGTCAAGTACGGGGTTGCGAGTGACGTGCTCTTGTGTTGCTTTGCGCAGGCGGTGTACAGCATTGCGAGATGTACTGGATGTGATGCGTCGGAGTGGTTTGCCAAGTGTTGTTGCGGTGGGTGTAGCCATATCAGTACGCTAGCGTATTAGATCCAAACGCAGAAGTCTCCATGGATTACTCAAGGGACTCACGAACTTCTTTGATGGCAAGGAGTTGCTTGGGGTCAGAGGTGATGATTTGGTCCTCGCTGTAGGATGCAATAACTTTAATAGCAGCATGCTTTGGGCCAGCAAAAAAGATTCCCTCACCTACACCACTCTCAAGGAGGAGGAACTTCTCATGGTCTGTCAGATAAAAAGTGTCTTTGAGAAGGTCTACTGATGCTGGGGACTGCTTAAGAAGGAGTTGAAGGGACGAATTAGTGATGATTGGTTTTCCATAGCGACTCGTGAGAAAATCGGAAATGTCCTGTGTGATCGTCGTGAGGCCTGTGTAGTATTTGCGGCAACGCTTAGCGATACCAAAGATAAACGACGCAGCATCTTCATTTTGCATCATGAGCCACGCCTCATCAACAATGACCAGGCGCTTTTTCATATTAACCCGCATTTCATTCCATATAAACTGAAGGATCAGGTACATCGCGATTGGTCGGAGCTCTTCTTCGAGATCACGTATATTAAAGACAATAATTTGATTATCAACAATGATGTTGGTGGGCTGATCGAGAAAATTTGCAAAAACACCTTCGGTGTACTTCTCTAGTTGTAGTGCAAGGCGGTTTCCACCCTCCATGTTCTCAAGGATTGATTTGAGATCGGTCATTGTGGGGAATTCCTCATGTGCAATTTTTGAAAAGTCACGTGTCTCTGAAATATCACGCACAGCGTAGGCTTCACGTATAGCGCGTTCGATGATTGTATCGTCTTCTGCATTAAGTGATCCCAGCATGATATGCATGAGTCCGATGAGGTTTGCAATTGCATTGCGAAAGACATCCTCTGGTCGCTCCCCTTCTGGTATATCGGGAAGTTCAAATGGATTGATGTGCACCTTTGAGCCGAGCGATATATTGATAAACGAGCCGCCAATTGTCTGACAAAGGTGTTTGTACTCATTCTCTGGGTCAATAACGATCACACTCGTTCCAAACATCATTGAACGCAAAATCTCAAGTTTGACAAAGTAACTCTTCCCCGCTCCAGATTTTGCAAAAACGGTCATATTTGCATTCTCGAGGTTGAAGCGGTCAAAGAGTATGAGGCTGTTGTTATGTCGATTGACACCATACAAGATCCCATCGTTAGAGGAAAGGCTTGCACTGACAAAAGGAAATGTCGTAGAAAGAGGACCAGTATTAAGGTTTGTGCCAATATTGAGCGTATCATCTGCAAGCGGCAAGGTAGAGATAAATGCTTTGTCCATACGAAGGGTCGCAGACTTTGCATAGATGAGCTGTGCCTCTAGGATGGTAATAATTTCATTCTTTTGCTTGCGGAGTTCTTTCTGGTCAGCTGCATACAAGGTGATATAGAGTCCAAAACGAAAGAATCGTTCAGTCCCCTGCTGGAGACTGTTGCGAAGATTTTCAACATTCGCAATTGCTGCCTCAAGCTTGGGGTCGCGTACTTTACCAGCTCGTGCTTCCATAGAGATTTGAGACTCTAGTCGCGTTGCTTGTTTGCGGAGATCTTTGAGAACGATACCAGAATCAGCGGGATGGATAAACATTGCTATATCCATTGGAAAGTCAATGTTAATAATCGGAGAAAACCAATTATTGCTCAGGTAGCGTGGGTACGCAATGACAAAGAGAGTTGTCGCAACTGTGTCACCCACTTGGATCTGGGAGGCTTGAATCTGAAATGCGCTCGGAGCGATTAAGCCACGAACTGTGGCAATGCCCTGCTGATAAACCTTCTCATCTTGCATCATATCCGACTCGAGACTACTTTCTTTTTTTTTCTTTTTTCCAAATAGCACAAGCATGTTTTATGTGGTTGGTAATATTTTCTACAACAAGCTGTAGTGAACGAGATTAACTGCGTGTTGCAAGTTCTGATTGAGAGACATCCTTTACACCGGATTGTGAGTACACAGATGGATTATATGCATTGTAGTAGAGCTCGATTAACTCGTCAGTTGTGAGAGCTGTAAAATTCAGTCCAGTCCCCTCAAGCGCGGCTGCAACATGGTCAACACGTTGCCAGAGTTGGCTTTTGTACGTCTCGAGGAGTTCACCACGTGCTTTGAGGGCACCCTGTGGGTTAACCAGGCTAGAAATTTTACTTAAGACACCAACATTCGCATTCTCTACAGGGGCAAACGGCACCACGACATAAAAAAACTTACTCATAATATTTGTAACGTCAGCAAGATTCTTCACAAAGGAGCGATACTCTGTCGTTTGGATACGTAAGAGCTCATTGCGCTGGGCTTTTTCAGCGGAGCTCAGCAACGAGAGATAAGATGACATGTTGAGCTTACGAGAGCTCACAACAATCTGCACAGGAAAATCAAGCGAGTTGAGAAAGTTCTGATAACTTCCAATGATCGCTTCCTGTTCAACGGAAGATTTGAGATCAAAGTTGATAGAGGAGACAAGGATGACAGCGCGCAAGGTTCCATTTTTGAGTATAACAACACCATCTTCTACAGATTGTATATCCACATAGTTTAGTGTGTTTGCGGAGGATTGCGCTCTACCAAGACTTTCCATAATGTTTCACTAGTAATATTTGTAATCGTATATAACATTCTCAATCTACTACATACATTGTACTAAATTTTGCACACAAAGGACATGTGTATAAAAAGAAGCGTACAATGACAGTTAGTCTACGCCTCTTTGTTCTCAGGTTTCTTTGTACGACCAAGACCTAAGCTGTTTTTATGCGCAGACTGAGAAAGATTCTGTGCAATAATTGCCTGCAAACGTTCGTTGCGAACAGACCCATGACTATCAAGTGCCTCAGTTAGGGCATGCACATCCTCAAGAGAGACACTCTTTTGAGAGTGTTGGACTTCTTGTGGTTGATTCTCTTGAACATCATCGTCATGTGTGATGACTTCCCGTTGCCAGAGGTATGTACGTGGCTTGAAGAGGTAGGCCAACAAGTGACCAAGATAAGAAATAAATGACATTTGATATGGACGAAAGAATGTCAGCAGTCCGGCAATAATAACAATTGGTACAGCTACGACAAAGAAGACTGGCCGAATAAGAAGCTGCCATAGAAGCGCAAGGATCATCCCAGCACCCCCAAGCCATGCAAGTTGCTTCCACGTAAATGGACCCGCTATTTTGTCCTGCGTATTGATGAATTGTGGTACCTCCTCCATAAGCTAACAATAGAATAATATGTAATAAGAGTGCTAATACATTGCTTCCTCAGCACTTTATCCAATTGGATTAATGTGAAAAGGGTTGCGTTTTTTGTCGGTAGTATGTGGCGTCATGTTACCTGATTTTTCTGTCGGAAGAGTCTGACCAGAACTGAAGTTGACTGTGGTAGGAAGATTCTTAGGTGGCTGCGTGCTTTGCTGCTTGCTTGGTTGCGCGCGCTGTAATGGTTGCTGGGTGCCAGTCTGTTGATGAGCAAAATGCTGAAGGGACGGTGTTGCGGGCGCTTGTTGATTTGTGTGTTGTACGCCTGGTCGACTGGTTGGCTGTGTAGTGGGTTGCGGCATTGGTTGAGGTTTCGGAAGGGACTTACGCACAGATCCAAGTGCTGGTGATGAGGCGGGTTGCGCGTTCTCTATGCGGCTATCTGGGAGAGAGTGAAGCTGTGGTTCCAGCGAAGACGATCTGCGTGGCGACTTTGATGCGCGAGGTATCTGCTGCGACTGTCGGGCCGGTGGCGGTGCTTGTGTGGAATCTTGAGTGTGAGGTTGTAAATCGGTTTGTTGAGGGATTTGTTGAAGGGAGGGCGTTGCAGGCAGCTCTTGGATTGGTGGGTTCGGTGCGACAATAACTGGCTGGGTTGTTTGTACTGAAGTAGGAGCGGGAGTAGGATTCTGCGCAGGTGTCGGCGTTACGGGTTGCGGATTTTGAGGTGTGAGATTCTGTGCTTCTGCTGAATCCTTTTGCCAGATGATCCCACCCTTTTCGGTAGAGATCTTAAGTGATGTGCCCTCATCATGTGCCTTGAGGAGCTGTGCAAGCTTGGTCCGATCGATCTCCCTAAGCCCTCTGCATGGTTGGGATCGGTAGAGAAACTCACCACGCTCGATTGCAGTATGCTTCTGCACGCCTGCGATTGCCTCGTAAGCACTAATCCAGTGCGCAACAGTTGGCGTCATGGGTGTGACAAACTGCTTCGCAATGATCCGACCTTTGGTGACAAGCTGTTGACCCAACTGTGGATACTTATCGCGCGCCTCTGCAAGTGGAAGCATTTCAGATGGAATGACTTGAGTTGGGGGGGTGTTCGCTTGTGCGGCAGTGGCGGGTGCTGGCATAGCAGATATGCCTTGGATTTCGTTCAAAACGCCAACACCAAAAGCTTGGTCTTGGTGGAAAATGGCACCAATCGCTACGCCAGTCTCAGCTGATGAGTTCTCCCCAAAGAAAAAGGAGCGAATCAAGCGCGAAAAATGCTCTGCTTGTTTTTCTGTCAGATTATGCTGAATGGAATAACGCAGAATAAGCTCCTTGATTTCATCCGAGAGCAAAATCAAGCGATTGCGCTCAGGCAACGCTCGTACCTTATCCCACTTAAGCTCTAGCTCCGCAGGCAAGTCCTCAGACCCATCCCGCAATGGTACGAGAAGTGGATAGATTGATTGTGAGTTGATATCCATAGTTTCAATTTCTGATTCTAAACAGTAGTTTTTACGCCTACGCTTGAGAGCTTATCTTTTTGCTTTGCTCCTGCCCTTAAGCCAAATTGCTCACGAGACTTTGGTGTAGACAAGACTTGATTGTTGATTGCGCTGACAACAGCAAGTGTCTCTTGGTAATGATCATCTTTACTATCTTCGAGAACCTGCGCCACTTTCACGTTTGATGCCAGTTGAGTTGACGTGAGGTTTTCCACGACTTCAGCTGCAGCCGCTGGACCTTGACGCTTATCAGTAATTACGTGACTGAGCTGAAGATCAAGTCGATTCTTGCTAAGGAGCTTATTATTGACCGCAGACAAAAGCTCTTTGCCGGTCTCATCAGACCCGCTATACGCAGATGCTATCTTTTTATAATCGCCTTCTTTAAACTGACTTGCTGCAAAGTCATCGATCGACTCCAAAGACTTGAGAGCACTCTTTTGTGAATCCGAATTTATCTTATCTATAAAAGCTTGATCAGTAACACCCTCCAGGCTTTTAACTCGATCAACCTCTAAAGCTGTCAAAACATGTTGTAGGTCTTCCCCACTTTTCACAGCATCCTTGCTTGTCATGTAGCTCATAAGAGCTTGCTTTTCTACGCCTTGAGCATTTTTGAACTGGTCAGCTGCAACTTTGGCTCCTATGCCGGCCTCCTTGAACTCCGAAGATCGCTTGATTGCGGCGGTTTTCTCATACTTTGCCACTGCATTGCTATCTCCACCCACAAAACCAGGCATTTGTTGTTGTGTGTTTGCAGCAACAGCTGCTTGGCGAGCTTCAAACTTTGCCTTAGACGTTGCAGAGCTCTTGGCAAGGCTATTACCAACACCTTTGATGATGCCAGTCCCAGCTGCTACGCCCGGAAACGCGCGTCCAGCTCTCTTAGCTACACCTGTAGCGCTACCCACAGCACCCTTCCCAACACCCACCACTGGGCGCGTCACAAAGTCCCCACCACGTCTGAGCGCGCTTTTTGCTTTGCTCGTGACAAAATTTGAGCCCGCATCGCCTAGCTTTCCGGAGGCGATGATTGCACCCCACAAAATCGCCATAGGTACTGTGAAGGCGACTGCGTTACCTAGAAAATTTTCAAAGGCACCAGTTTTAGTTGCTACAAAGATCGTACCCTCATTTGCTTTATTTGTTTCAACCATTATAAAGCTGGCAAGTACGACCATGAACATCATTACTGGGCCAGCAAAGCAATACTTAAGAAAAGCGCTCCACCAACTAGAAGATAGGCCTTCCATGCGGGGGATTGCAGCGCCAGCGAAGCCAATTGGCGCAAAGACCATAAGCATGAGGAGAGCAACCAATCTAATGATAAATTGAAAAGCAACAGTAAGCATCGTGATCATGTAGATAAACATAAATATATCTATCAAAACCACATTACCCATGGAGCCGAATTGTCTTATATCAGCCCCAGCAAGAAGTATGTTGTGCAAGCCCTTTCCTTCACTTACTCGGGCTGCAAGCTGAAGTCCATTACCGTCTCCCAAAAAGAAGAACATGAGAATATTTGAGAAATCGATGATCACGCGGGCAATCGGCCACGAGAAATTGATCAGCAGTGCCATGATGATAACGTTTTTGAGGATGTTGCGCAAATGATACTTCTGAATCTGGAAGATCGTTGCAAAGGCGCTGAAAAGAAGTGCAAAGATGAAGATAATATTAAAAAGATCGCGCACTACGCCCCAGCCAGCATAGAGGGCTTCACTTTTAAATTGCGCATTGTAGAGAACTGGATCAGTGAATATATCCAGCAAGCTAACCGCGAAAGAAACGCCAACAGAGAAAAGCTGAGCAGGTAAGAAAAGTAGTTTGTTTATAAGACAGGCAATAATTGGACCATCATCACGCAGTCTACACTCGACTATATCACTAATAGTTCCGGGATCTAGATCTAGGTCAGTATTATTAGCTGAGGCATTTAAAGTGTGGATTGTCATATCGGGGGCACCATAAAAAGGCATCACAAAAAGTGACACTATAAATAAGGCAAAGATAATTGCAGGTCGACGTGGTGAGCGTAAAGAGAATAATCTCGTAAGCATTGGGAGTTTTTTGGTTTTGAAAAACTGCAACCAGTTCCTATATGACTTCCCCGTAACAACTATCATACAGAAATCGTCGTGCACAAAATGCACACTTTTGACACACTTCATTATATCACAGCGCACACTATGCATGAGGAAATCTCTGTGTGTAACTCCGCGCTCTGACAATGTTATTTGTTCTGCCACGAGCTACTCCCACTCAGACTTTGCAGCGGCGAGGTCTCTACGAAAATCATCTGACTCCATAAGCAGTGCGAAATACTGCTGTGCAAGAATCCGACCCGCAACAGTATCACTGCGATAATGAAAGCCTGCAATCTCGCGGTCAGTAGCGACGCGCCATGCATCTGCAAAAAAAGCCTCACGCTGCTTAGGTTGAAAGATGCTCAGGATTTCAGCGATAAGGTGAGCTTGTGAGCTGTGACCGCTAGGATATGATGGATGCTTGGGCACAGGAAAAGCATGCGGAAGAGATGGATCAAGGATTGTAGGTCGAACGCGGTCATGTATACGCTTAAAATGCAAAACATATGCATCGAAATCGTAAAGCACCGCATCAATCAATTCATCAGACAGTGGGTGCGCTCCGTCTCGAAGTAGCGATCTCAAGGTTTTGTCCGCCATGGTAAGCTTTCGTACATCGAAACGTTCACGATCTATGCGTGCAATAACGTCATGTGTGCGTAAACGTACTAGTTCATGAAGATCTGCAATTTCATCCTGGGTCCGCGGATCAGTGTTGGTGTGTGGCGCAGAAAGGGTGATGGCAGAGAACTGGCGATTAGTGTAGCCCTTCTGAGATTCTTTGAGGCGAAGGAGGATGCCCCAGGGTTGCGTGTTGGAAAAAAGCATCTCTTCTGGAGCAAGAAACTGTCGCGTCACGACAAAGCGTTCACGCCAGAGGAAGTAAAAGACACCAAAAAACAGAAGTCCTATAACGATGCGAAGTATAAAATGGAGTTGACGAAAACGAGAGAAAAGAGATTGGAGAGACATAAAAGGTGTATTGACTAGAGCTAATTTTTTTGCTATAATAGTTGTAGGTAGAAATACGCACAAATCCGCATGCGCTATGTAATAGCTATAGGTACCTTATAGTGATGGCGCTGATAGAGATGTTTTAGATCGACCAAGGGTGGCCGATTTTTTTGTGTGTCAAAGAAGATGGTAATCACGATACGAGTGTGCAATTTTGGCACGCAGACAAAACCACAAAACTTAAAGTCATGACTAAAAACAAAATACTCAACGCTACTATTATAACATCGATGATCGTGCTACCCCTGGAGGGCAATGCGCAAAGTGTTTGGTATGGCGGACAGATCAAAGAGGTTGAGCAACTAGCGTACTTTGACATTGAGGCAAGCGGCGTGCACATAGACCTCTCTGATGGGGTAGGTGAAAGCACCACGCCAGCAAGAGTACGCAGAAGTAAGTTGATACAAGAACTTGCGCTGAAAAATGTAGAAAGCGCCATGAGCAACGATGAGGCAGGTGATCTAGATGACAAGCAGAGTAAATCGCGCATTGCCCGAGCCAAAATGATTGCACAGCTTGCCGCAGCAGCTGCAAAGGATAAGCCAAAACCGACGCCAAAAAAGATAACTGCGCCAGTCAGGCAATCCTCTGATAGTGCATCCGGTGGGCAATTTATTGCGAATATAAGTGCGTATACAGCAGCATTTGATGAGACAGATAGCGGTGATGGGATCACAGCCTCAGGAAAACGCGTGAAAGCAAATCATACGATAGCATGTCCGCGGAGTTATCCGTTTGGAACAAGGATCAAAGTAGAGGGCTATGGAACATATACGTGCGAAGATCGTGGTGGAGCAATCAAAGGAAATAAATTCGATATATACGTGGTGACAAAATCAGAGGCATTTGCCTTTGGGCGAAGGAATTTACCAGTATCAGTTGTGGAATAACAAGGGGTTACAAAAGTAAAGGATGAGAAAGATAAAATCCCACACACAGTGGGATTTTATTTTGAAGTGAGGGGTATTACAGGTAACTAAACACTCCAATATGGGGAGCTAACTTGTATGTGTAAAGCAGAATATATCTTTTGTGTGCCGCGGGCGGGACTTGAACCCGCACGGATTATTCATCCAAGGGATTTTAAGTCCCTCGTGTCTACCAGTTCCACCACCACGGCAAGTGTAATTGCAAATTCCCAGAAACTAAAGCATGCAAACGTACTATCAACGATACGCACGCAACGCTTGAGCCTCTCGTCTTTATTGTGAGGTCCGTGCCGGAATTGAACCGGCGTACAGGGTTTTGCAGACCCTTGCCTAACCACTCGGCCAACGGACCATGTGCTCGTCATCATAGAGGAGAGCAGTACATACAAAGATATCAAATTCCAATACTTTGGTCAACGGTTCTAGGACTGTTTGAGAAGTGAGGGAATCCGCGAAAAGTCATCAAAGAGAGTTACCCGCAGTGAGCCGTTATAGAGTGCTGCTGCCGGGTGGTAAAGAGCGTAGTAGGTGTAGTGTTCAAATCCGGAGAGTGTGCAGGTAAATGTCTTTCCATGCATAACTGAGATAACTGCCTCTGGTAAGAATCGATTCAGTGCATGACGTCCAAGTGGAATGATGATTTCAGGATCAATGAGGTGAATCTCACGCTCAAGCCATGGCCAGCAAGCCTCAACTTCAGATTTATGAGGGTCTCTGTTATCTGGAGGTCTGTACTTTACGACGTTGGTGATATAAACATCTCCACGATCCAGATCAATACTCCTAAGGAGCTGATCAAGTATCTTTCCTGCTGCACCCACAAAAGGCTTACCCGACAAGTCCTCAGACTTCCCTGGGGCTTCACCTATAAAGACGACTTTCGATGCAGGGTTACCAAAACCAAAAACTGGCTGTGTGGCAGTACGAGCAAGGGTACATGCAGGAGTCTGTGCCATCTCGGCATTAAGTGTGGTAAGTGATGAATGTGGATGCATGGTATCTGATCTTTTATGTAACTTCCCAAACACCCTGCCTGAGAAGATTCAGTCGACCAGCAACTTCAAAACCGGATGCAAGCGGGTGCCCTCCCCCACCAATCTTCCGAGCAATTGCAGAAACATCAATGCCAGCATCAGGTCGTGCACGAAGACTTGCTTTAATCGTCGACGGTCCTGCTTGAAAAAGAAAAAGGACAGCTTTGACATTTGGTGAGTTCGTGAGGATTGTTGCGATGTGTTTAACCTCTTCTGAAGTGGGTGTGCGACCTGCCAAATCCTCGCTTGTTAGCGCTGTTGTCACGATACCTGTTTTTGTGTCAAAGGACGCGTTCTCAAGTGCGCTTCCCCACAGATTAAGCGTCTCTACCTTCTGATTTGTAAAAGAAGCAGAGACAATGTCTGGAATCGAAGCGCCAAGGCGAGACAGGGCTGCAGCAACTTCTAGTGTGCGCGGCGATGTGTTAGCGTACTGAAAAATACCAGTATCCCCAATGATGCCTGTGAGGAGTGCGGTAGCTGTGCGCGGAGAAATCGTGCCGTGGTCAAAGAGAAAAAAGTGATACAAGAGCTCTGTGGTAGAGGCGAAGGAAGGATCTATAATTCTGATATCCGCTGATATCTGTATATCATGGTGATGATCAATTACAACGGTGACGCATTGACTATCCAGTCGGGGTAAAACTACATCAAAACCACGATTAACACTGTCACAACCTATAGCAAGATCATACGTAGTGAGATCAATTTGATCACTATCAACAATCGAAAATCGAATGTCCGGAAAGAGTGGTGCAAGGCTTGGTAGGAGTGGGTGAGAACAACCGATCGTAACCTCTGCATGATAGTTGTCCTCAATATAATGCTTGAGCGCAACAACGCTCCCAACAGCATCAGGATCTGGTCTCATATGAGCAACCAGAAGAATCTTATGTGAAACATGTAATACGCCTTGAAGGTGAGTAAACTGACGGTGAAAGACATTGGATACATGCATAACTGAAGTATAGGTTTTATTGGGAGAGGAGGTCGGTGAGGGTGTCGACATCTTCCCCGCGCAGATCCGGGTCAAATGAGATTTTTGGTACGATTTTCATATGCAGACGTCTATGAAGAATTTTCTGGAGTACAGGTTGTTCATGTTTTAACGTCGCCATTGCATAGTCCGTCTCTGTCACAGGCAATATCTGAACTTTAATATGTGAATGACTCAAATCTTGATTTGTAGAAACATCTGACACTGTAACAAGCACTCCAGACTTAAAGTCAATTTCACTGACAATAAGAGAGGAGATCTCCTTCTTTATGAGGCTGTTGATTTTGTATATACGATCTCGCATGTGGACCATTAGATGAAATAAAATTGTGTGCCTCTGGCAGGAATCGAACCTACATCTAGAACTTAGGAGGTTCTCGTTCTATCCATTGAACTACAGAAGCATTTTTTGATAGTTTTGTCAAAATTCCTCACAAAGGAGTTAGACTGCTTAATATAGCGTAATTATACCACATGTGCAAGACGTAGTTATATAGCAATTTTGTAATAACTTTGTCAAGTACCCTCTTGCTTTATGGAATTCAAGAGTCACTAGGATCAAAACATTATTGAAAAAATATGCAGGCTGTTCCACGTAGAACATAGTAGATGAAAGGCGGAGAAAGTGTTCCACGTAGAACAAAGGAGTAACTTCACATAGAATGAGAAATGAACAGAATGTGAAGGATAGTAAATAAAATGGTGCAGAAAAAGTGATCAAAAATATGTTAGTAAGTTTCAAATGTTCCACATGGAACAATGATGCGGAAGAATAAAACAAGGAAGCATAGTCAAATCCGCTCAAAACAGAAAAATATAAGAATCAGATAAGAAAAATTAGTTCTACATGGAACAATATAAATAATGAGTTGAAATATCAAAATTCACGCAAGAAAGATGAAACAGAGAAAATCATGTTCCACGTAGAACATGAAAAGTCAAAGATATGAAAAAGTTCCACGTAGAACAGAGAGACAGAATAGCTCAACGTGGAACAGGTGCAGAGCGCTGGGAAAAGCAGTAAGAAAAACTGCGCAAGAGCGCACAAAAATAAAAGTTCCACGTGGAACGTGAACAAGGAAATCAGAAAAAAGGAAGCAAACGACCTACTTAGAAAACGTAATAACACAAATTTGACAAAAAATCAAATACAAGAAAAATAACGACAAATACTAGAGCGACAGCAATGTGGAATGCAGAACGCGCAAAACTCTACTGGACGAAGTGAGGACTAGAAATAAAAAAATGCAAGAAACACAAAAATAATAAGAAAAAAATGAGGATGAGGCAAGAGTGCAGCACTACAAAAAGTCGACGACAAGAAAGAGAACGTGGTATAATAAAAAAAATTACACTAAACAAAATGAAATTTAACCTCCATAATATTATACCTTTTGCAGTGTTTGCTGTGCTGCTTACCTGTGCGGTTTCTCTGTACGCTGGCGCTGACAACAGGCAAAGTGAAACAACATACTTCGAAGATTTTGACGGGGATGGTCTCAGTAATTCTGAGGAAAAAGTCATTGGCACCGACGCACGCAACCCCGACACAGATGGTGACGGCTACAGGGATGGCGTGGAAATTGAATCAGGATTTGATCCACTGAAGCCAGCACCCGGAGACCGTGTCATACAGGAGAAAGAAAAATCCATACCGGAAGGAAGGGGTGGCATCGAAAAAAATCTTTCTGCTGGATACGCCGACATTATGAAAGAGTTTACTCTTGCAGCCGAGGAGTCTGGAGAGATTGATCAAGAAAGTCTAGATTTACAGGTGCAAAAATATATTGAGGAATCAGATCCAAGTCAACAGTTTGACGATATAGATCAAGAGAGGTTGCATATAAAATCACAGAGCTATGAGGATCTTACAGGGCAGGAACGTGAGCAAAAGCTACAACAAGATGCAGTTGATTATTATACGGCACTCACATACATCATTGAGCAAAGCTTTGGATCAGAATTTAGCAGGAAGTCATCGACAGAATTCATGCAGGAGATCTACCAAAATGCTGAGATTGTTTCCCGCGACGCAACAAACTCATCCTACTTTATAAACCTTGCAGAAGCAGCGGCGGAAGCTGGTGACCAGCTCATTGACGTTGCAGTCCCGGAGACGCTAATGGAGGAGCACATAGAAGCTCTACAGACATTTGAATACATTGGATCACTTGCACAAACAAGCAAAGGAATAGACGTAACCAACGACCCACTAGACTTCATGTTACACATACAGAGAGCAAGTGCAGCACTGACGCTAATCAGCGACGTGACTAAAAAAATAACTGAGAAATTTGAATCATTCGGCATAGATGTAAAAGCACTACAATAAAGATTTAAGTCATGAAAAAATCCAAAACAAAAATACAGATAGTCGCTCTCTGCATTATATGCGCGCTCATTATTAGCCTCCCGACAAAGAAGGTTGAAGCATCATTCTGGGGGTTTTCTGACATCGGATCCACGGGGCTAGAGATGATCACAAATGAGCTTCTAGCAATCATAAAAGAGTTGCTAGGTGCAACGCAGGAAATTGTCACGACAAAAAGCGTCACCACTTTCATTCTGGGTAACTTAGGATCAGGAAGCTCAAGCACATTTATCCAAGACTACAGAGCATTTCTTTTTAAGGAGCCTGTAGATGAAGCATCAACCTATGCTGAAGCATTTCTTACTGAGGTGCTGCACGGACGAGAGCCGGGTGACTATGGATTTGGTGATGGTTTTGATGGCCTTCTTGGACACTATGAAAGCAGGTTGAGGATCGCAGCCGCAGAGGGTATTGTAACTGGTGCGCGATCAGATGCTGCAAAGCACATCGGTGTAGACATCGCAGACTACTGCACGATGAGAGAGGGGAAGCTGCTATTATTTGGAGAGGCAACGAGCGCATCATTTACTTGTTTTTCTGGCGTATTTGCAAATCCGTACAACCATCCTGCAGGCATAAAGACAGCCACGAGAACTGCTTTTGACAATGCAATCCAAGAAAGAGAGAGTGAACGTGAGATCAAAGCGCTCACAGCGGAAGGTGTGCTACCCGATGAAGATGAATTCGGAGTCACTGTCCGTCCTGCCTTAGACAAGCTAAATGACCTGAAGGAGTACAAGTCAAAAGTGTATGACAGACTCATAGATAAAGAGTGGGATCACCCAATTGCGCAGCTAATCTATTCGGCAGCAATGCCAGCTCTCCTCGACGCGACAGACAAGGCGATCGAGAGGGAGGTAAATCGCTCTAAGAGAAGGGCGAGTGAAAAAATCCAAGAGATACGTAAAAGAGATTTTGGAGGATCAACGAATACACAGTAGCAAAACTATACAAAAAAATAAGACAGTAAAAAAATCTCCCTATGGAGATTTTTTTAACATGTGGGCGGTACAAGATTCGAACTTGTGACCTCTTGGATGTCGACCAAGCGCTCTAACCAACTGAGCTAACTGCCCAAGACGTAGCGTGAAATGCCACGAACAATGTACGATAAATAATACAGCAAACATGGGAAATAGGCAACTGTTAGGTGACCACATATAAAGAGTCTAGTTAATGGAGAAAAGCTGAATACTTTAACGCATACAAAAAAGCCCTGCACGTGCAGAGCAGAGCTTAATTGGAATACGAGAAGTTCTTATGCTGCAGCGACAGCAGGCTTCTCTTCCGCAGGTGGGGTATACTCCTTGCCTGCCATGATTGCTTCAAACTCGGCCTTCTCAATGGTTTCTTTTTCCAAGAGGACTTGTGTAATTTTTTCCAGCAGGTCACGCTTCTGTGTAATGATTGAAGTCGCAGTCTCTTGTGCTTCAGCAACAATCTTGCTCACCACTCGATCAATATCTTCAGCCGTCTTCTCCGAGAAATCCTTCTCTTCAGAAACTTCGCGACCAAGGAAGACATGCTCCTCTCGCTTCCCAAAGGTACGAGCTCCAAGTTCACTCATGCCGTAACGTGTGACAAATTTGCGTGCCATAGAGGTCGCGCGCTCCAAATCACTCGACGGACCAGTTGAAGTCTCTCCATAAATGAGCTGCTCTGCTGCATAACCACCAAAGAGCATTGCAAGTTGATCGATGAAGTATGAGCGAGAATGATAGTGGACATCCTTTTCAGGAACACTTAGTGTATAACCACCAGCACCTCCACGAGATATGATGGAGACCTTGTGAATAGGGTCAGCATGCTCGAGGCTAGCGCCAACCAGGGCATGTCCAGCTTCATGGTATGCAGTCATCTCTGTTTCCTTTTCATCCATGCGTTTATTCTTTCGGGCAGGTCCTAGCATGACTTTTTCAATTGCATCAACGAGATCTGTCATATTTATTGTCTTGCTGTCACGCCTTCCAGCAAGGAGGGCGCCCTCATTCATGAGGTTAGCAAGATCAGCACCAGCAAAGCCAGGCGTGCGTTGTGCAAGTTGCTCTAAGTCCACATCCTTTGTCAGCGGCTTGTTTTTTGCATGGATCTGGAGGATTGCAATACGATCACTAAGATCTGGTAGCCCAACTGTGACACGACGATCAAAGCGCCCTGGACGAAGGAGTGCAGGATCCAGAACATCAGGCCTATTAGTTGCTGCTATGACGATGATATTTGTATCACTCTCAAAGCCATCCATTTCAACAAGGATTTGGTTGAGCGTTTGTTCTCGCTCGTCATTGCCACCGCCAAGTCCCGCACCACGCTGTCTACCGACAGCATCTACTTCATCAATGAACACGATAGATGGCGCGTTCTTCTTAGCTTGCTTGAAAAGATCTCGTACACGGGATGCGCCAACACCAACAAACATCTCCACAAATTCGCTACCACTTATAGTAAAAAATGGCACCTCAGCCTCACCCGCAACAGCTTTCGCAAGAAGGGTTTTACCTGTCCCGGGGTTCCCCAGAAGTAGCACACCTTTTGGAATCTTTGCTCCTAATTCAAGAAACTTCTGAGGCGCCTTGAGGAAGTCAACAATTTCACTAAGCTCTTCCTTGGCTTCCTTGTTACCAGCAACATCTTTGAAGAGGACTTTATTCTTCTTGTCTTTTGGATCGATCATACGTGCGCGTGACGTACCAAAAGAAAGTGCTTGATTATTACCACGCATTGCCTGCCGCATCATAAACCAGATCAGAAGACCGATCAGAAGAACGGGGACAATGATAGGGAGAACAGCACTCGCAGCTTTCTCTCCATCAGATGGCTCCTCATATGTAATCGGAAGCCCACGAAGCTTGTCCTCTGTGACACCAAGGTTTGTAAGGCTCTCTGTGAGACTGGCTTCACGTTCCTTGTTGGTGCGCTGCTTGACACCTTCGTCCTTGCCCTCTTCTGGCTTCAGTTCGACTGAGACCTTGTTTCCATCTACCGTAATTTTGGCAACTTTATCGTCTGTGATTTGTTGCGCGAGGGTAGAGAGCTCGATATCAGCTGGGACACCTTGATCACCTTGTACGAGGATTGCAAGGCCACTGAGGAAGATAGCAATTAAAACAATTGCTCCAAGGTGTTTAATAAGTTTTTGCATAAATTTAGTAAGGCAGTAAATATAATTGAATCTACACGCTCGCAGTCCAAAAAGGAGCATGAATTTCACACATCCACTCAGCAATCACTTGCTAAATATCTAGCGATAGTCTAGGGAAGTGTAAGCTCAACTATATCACCATTACACGTAAGAATCAAGCCTGAAAGTGACTTTTCACGTACTTTAGACTTCGTACTCACGATAGCTTTAATGCACTCCGACCCCAGAGAAGAATTAGGAGAGTATGCCTCTGATCGAAGGAGGGATGCAAAATGACGGATGAGAATATTCTGCATGAAAAAATCATACTGAAGAAAAGTCTCACGGGAAAAAGAAATAGACTGCGGGGTCATTTCTTCGGTATAGGTAGTATGCCAAAAGTGAGGCGGCAAAGATTGTGACTCGTCATGGAAAAGATTTGTTGCTGTTTGCGCGAGGGTTGCAATGATATTAGGATTATAGCTCTCAGCTAAATTTGGGAGCAACTCGTGTCGGATTTTATTACGTAAAAGTGTTGTGTCTGTATTGCTGGAGTCATCCCGATAGCGCAAAGAAAATTTCTTGCAGTGTTCGTCAATATCATCCCTAGAGCTATGCAAAAGTGGCCTGATAAGGGAGACATTACCTCTCATACTCCGTGATTGCATGCCAGCAAGGCCTTTTAAGCCAGTCCCACGCAACAAGTGGAGAAGGAGAGTTTCAGCTTGATCATGTGCATGGTGCCCAACGGCAATCGCGTGGGCACTATGATTCCGTGCCATAGATTCAAAAAAATCATAGCGAATAGAGCGCCACAGTGCTTCATTCTGAGGAGTGGACGAATCTCTGGAAGGATCAACAGTAAGAACCTCACATCTAAGTGAGTGCCGCATTGCCGCTGCGCGGACAAGCGCCTCATCATCATCACTATCAGAACCCCGAAGGCCATAGTTAACATGGGCTACAATAAGGGTGAGATCTTCTTTATTCTGAAGTCGAATAAGGAGATCGAGGAGGCACATACTATCTCGGCCACCACTCACGGCCACAATCAAAGTGGAGCCGCGATCCCACATATGATAGGCAGCATTCTCATTTTGCAAAAATTTTGTGAGGTTTTTCATTGTAGTGGGTAACGGTAGCATAACAGGAAGCCTCTACTCTGAGGCCATCCGAGATGATATGATTTGGTCAACTGTATCAACAGATGCATCCAGCTCGCCATCTGAATTTACAACAGTAAAATCATAGAGCTCTGGGTGAAGATCCCAATTTTTAGCATATGCTAGACGCTCATCAATATAAGTCTGGGATGAACCAGCATCTCTTTTGAGCAATCTCGCCCTTATGACATCAGGTGAAGGAACTGTTATGTGGATGATTGTACACTCAGGAAAAAGCTCCCGCGCAGTCATAGCACCCTTAAAGTCAACTTTCCAAATGACAGGAAGCGGAGATTCTGCATGCCGTGTAAATTCAGATCGTGTGACGCCGTAGAGTTCATCGTTGGTGCCAGTGGCGTACTCAACCATAGCCCCATCAGCAATATCTTTCTCAAAAACCTCCCTGGAAACAAAGTAATATGGAGAGCCCGGCGACTCATGCTCACGCATCGATCTGGTAGTCGATGTAATGATCTTTGAAAATTGACGTCGAAGACCGAGGGCGTCTATGATGCTATCTTCGCCTACCGCTGTTGCACCAGTTATAACAAAAAGATTACGCATAAATATATGATAAGTTGATTATAGTAGTATAAACGCAGAAGATCCTCTAAGCAAATAGGACGCAAGTAAAAGAAAACACGCACCTGAGTGCGTGTTTGTACAGGGGTCCAATAAATCCCTAGGCGTCCTCCTTTGGCACTTCCTTCCCGTCAACAAGGAGAAGTCCCATGCGGTGGCCCTTAGGCTCGATTGAAAGGACTTTCCACTTATATGACGATCCTGCTTTGATCGTTTCATCAAGCTTTTTCCCAGGGAAAGCTTCCTGGAACTCACTAACATGTGCAAGACCATGAATATCCTTATCGAGGTAAACAAATGCTCCAAAAGGATTAATTTTATCAACAGCTCCCGTATACTCTTTGCCAACAACGTACTTTTCACCAATCACTGTCCATGGATCTGCAAGAAGTGCCTTAACAGAAAGCGAGATACGCGTGTCATCGATACCGATGATCTTAGCCTGTACTTTCTCACCAACCTTGATAATCTCACGAGGATCAGAGATCAGCTGCCACGCAAGCTCAGAGATATGAACGAGCCCTTCAAGATTTCGGTCTGCATCATCATCACTACCAGCAGGTGCAAACTTAACAAACGCTCCGAAATCAACAACGCCACTTACTTCTCCCTCAACGACATCACCAACACTGAGTCCAGAAATTGCTTGTCGCTCTTCTTCTGAATGAGCTGCCTTTTCGGAGACGATCAACTTCTCAGTCTCCTGATCAACATCAAGAATGCGAACAGGTAACTCCTTACCGAGGAGTTGCTTGAGAAGTTCGAGGATTTTATTGCGATCACCGTCTTCAACGCGAGGGTAATTCTTGCTCGAAAGTTGTGAAACTGGAAGAAAGCCAGTAATTCCATTCATCTCGACAATCAATCCGCCTTTGTTTGCATCAAGAATCTTTGTTTTGACAGTGAGTTCGTCATCTTTCTTTGCGCGAAGGTCATCCCAAGCCTTTTCGTAGGAAGCCTCACGAATAGAAAGTTCCATATAACCCTCCTCGTTGATCATGTCTGTAACAACAGCCTCAATCGTTGAGCCAACAGCAAGCTTTGCATCCTCACTCAGTCCGCTTTTTGCCTCGCGTCCTATAACCATTCCGGTGCCAACGCCGCCAAGATCAACGAGTACGACATTACCTGAAATATCAATTACAGTACCAGTAATAGGCTCTCCGAGTTGGGGAATATGCGTCTCATCTTTCTCGAAAAGTTCTGTCATAGAAACGCCAGAAGCCTGAACGCGTGGTGGCATGCCAGCAACAGAAGCATTTTTCACAGGCGCTGCCTCTTTCTGCTCTGGAGCAGGCACTTTCACTTCTTTCTTGACGGCTCTTTTCACCTTTTCATCAGAAGAATTCTTGTCTGCAGGGGCGCTCTTTGATACTACAGACTTTGCCTTGTCTTCATTCTTTACTTCCTCAACGATCTTATCGAGAAGATCTTTTTCATCTGTAACCATATAAATATAAGTGACGATGCGCTGTGCCCGCATCATAAATAATTACTGTACACAGATATTGCACCCCACAGGGATTAGCAACAAAAAAACCACTAAAAAGTGGAAATTACAAGACAAAAAGCCAAACGGCACATAAGTGCATTGACGAGCTTCGCTTAAACTTTGGCTGACAACATCACAAAAGCTATACAAAGCAAGTCATGAGGTGGTCAAGCAGCGAGCATCTTCACTTGTCTAATAATTACCAGTAGGAAAAGTATACTATAAGAAGGTGATATATGCAAGCGGCTCAAGGTGAGGAAAGCCTTGAGATACTAAAAATCTACATTTCGATACATACAATAGAATAGATTATATATAAATACAAAGCATTGGCACGCATGTTTGTGCGTGATATACTCTTATGTATACTTACAGTTATCCAAGCGTTTTTCGCTATACTTATAGAAAATCTATGCACATCACATACCACGGTCTTTCGTGCTTCAAAATCGTTGCAAAAACTGCAGGTCGCGGCTCAGACGATGTCACTGTCGTTCTAGGACCCTTTGATAAAAAAACAGGCTTAAAACCTCTTCAGGGCAAAGCAAATCTTGTACTTCTGCCACATGCAGACGAAGTATTTGGAACGCCAGAAGGTCTGAGGAATGATCCAATTATTCTGGACTTTCCAGGAGAGTATTCTGTTGTAGGTATAAACATTGTCTCACTGGCAGCCCCAGCAGACCTGCAGGGTGGAAGTGAGCGAGGCAATGCGACCATCTCAATCCTCGACATTGAGGATATGAAAGTCGTGTATCTTGGCGCATTGGGAAGTGAGCTTTCACCAGACCAGTACGATGCAGCATCTGGAGCAGATATAGTGTTCTTGCCTATCGGGGACGAAAAAGGCTTGGACGGCAAGACGGCTGAGGACGTGGCACGCAAGCTTGAGGCAAAGGTAATTATACCAATGCACTATAAGACAGCGGGTGTGAAAGTAAAGGATCTGAGAGATCAAAAAGACTTCTGCTCAAATATTGGCAACTGTCCCAAGGATCTACTTGATAAGCTAACAATCAAGGCGCCAGATCTTGAGTCTAAGGTAATGGAGGTTTGTATGCTTAAGGTTGTATAATTGCAAGAGATCATCCGGGCAGACAAACAAGAGAGTTGATCGTTTGTTCAATTTGTTCATCACAATGCAATGTCAAAAATAGAAGGAAAGATCGCTAGTATTCGCAAGCAGCCAGAGCATATACGTATGCGCTGGGTCTGGGGCTGTGTGACTGTTTCGATGGCACTAATATTTATCATATGGATACTTTCTCTCCGCGTGAGTCTTCGCGAAGACATATTAGAATCAAGTGGAGGCATTAGTGATATTAGCAATAGATTCTCAGAAACCTTTAATAAGGAGGGGGAGCCATCACTCACAGAAGTTATCGAAGACTCAAAGGATGCGATAGATGAAACGAGGGCGGTTGGTGAAGTGCTGCAGGGAGCAGAGGACTCAGACAATCTCGGAGGCGCACTGGATAGCATACTCGGAACATCACCATCAGAAAATAATACAACAAGCATTGAGTCTACAGAGGACACTCCACTGCGGTAGATGGACACTGACTTTTAGAATAAATTACCAATAATATGGCCAAGAAAAAAAACGCAGAAATTGCAGAAACAGAGCAACCATTACACAGTGTAACTGCAAGACCGATTGTGCAGGAAATGCAGCAATCCTATCTTGAGTATGCAATGAGTGTGATTATTGCGCGTGCCTTGCCTGATGTGAGAGATGGTATGAAGCCAGTCCATAGACGCATCCTTTACTCTATGTGGAAGACAGGACTCAAGCCAGGAGCAAAGTTTCGTAAAAGCGCAACTGTTGTTGGTGAAGTACTTGGTAAGTATCACCCGCATGGTGACACGGCCGTCTATGATTCGATGGTTCGCATGGCGCAAGAATGGTCTCTGCGCTACCCACTCATCTGGGGTCAGGGAAACTTTGGATCCATGGATGGTGACGGGCCAGCTGCTTATCGTTATACAGAGGCAAAGCTACAACACATTTCCGAGGAGATGCTTTTTGACATCGAAAAAGACACAGTAGATTTCCGACCAAACTTTGATGGCACACAAAAAGAGCCTGCAGTTCTACCTGCAAAGCTGCCACAGCTACTCCTAAATGGAACGATGGGTATTGCTGTTGGTATGGCAACGAACATTCCCCCGCACAACTTGCGTGAGATCGCAGGGGCCGTTGAAGTGCTCATCAATAATCCCGAGGCCAATACAGACGAACTCATGGAGCATGTCAGTGGTCCTGACTTTCCAACGGGGGGTGTGATATATAACAAAAAAGAAATACGCGAAGCCTACGCAACAGGAAGAGGAAAGATTACAATGCGAGCAAGGGCTACAATTGAAGAGGAGCGAGCAGGACAGTTCCAGATCATTATTTCAGAGATCACATATCTGACGAATAAGCAGACACTGGTGGAAAAAATCGCAATGCTCGTGCAAACAAAGAAAATTCTCGGGATCAAGGGCCTGCGCGACGAGTCAAGCAAAGAGGGTGTGAGAATTGTTGTTGATATCAAAAAAGAGGCGTATCCACAAAAGATACTCAATCAACTGTACACACTCACAGACCTGCAGAAGAACTTCAATGTAAATATGCTTGCCCTCGTAGATGGCATAGAGCCGCGGATTCTCAACCTCAAGGAAATTCTCGAGTACTATATCATCCATCGGAAAGAGGTTGTAAAAAGAAGGACACAGTTCGAGCTAAATCGTGCAAAAGAGCGTGCACACATACTAGAAGGTCTCAAAAAGGCTCTGGATCATATAGATGAGGTCATAAAGATTATTCGAAACTCCAAAACACGCGAGGAAGCTGCGAAAAACCTGATCAAGAAATTCAAATTCTCAATTATTCAGGCACAGGCAATTCTTGAAATGCGCTTACAAACACTTGCCGGCCTTGAGAGAAAGAAGATTGAGGACGAGCTCAAGGAAAAGTTGGCATTAATAAAGAAGCTTGAGGCAATCCTTGGAAGCGAGAAGAAGATGCTCAAGATTATCAGTACTGAGCTCAAGGAGTTGACAGAAAAGTTTGGTGACGAGCGCAAAACAAAGGTCAACAAATCAGCCATTGGAGAATTCAAGCAAGAGGACCTTGTCCCAAATGAAGAGGCAATCATCACGCTCACAAGTGATGGTTACATCAAGCGCATGAGCCCAGACGTCTATAAGACACAAAAACGAGGTGGAAAAGGTGTAATAGGAGCAACAACAAAAGAAGATACAAGCGTAAAACACGTTCTGAGCATCACAACGCATGACAATTTATTCTTCTTTACTTCAAGCGGTAAGGTGTACCAAATCAAGGCCTATGAAATTCCAGAAGCGACGCGTACGGCGAAAGGGAATGCGGTAGTCAACTTTCTCCAGCTCTCGGGTGAGGAAGAGGTGACAAGTATTATCCCATTCAACAAAGAAGACAATGTGAAATACCTTTTCATGGCTACGAGCCACGCAGTAGTGAAGAAGGTAAAAATTGAAGACTTTGACAATGTGCGAAGAAGTGGACTAATCGCAGTGAAGCTTGAAAAAGGTGATAAGCTCAACTGGGTAAAACCAACAACTGGCACAGACGAGATCACGATGACTACAGCTAAAGGTATGGCAATCAGGTTTAAAGAATCAGACGTACGGTCAATGGGACGCAATGCAGCCGGCGTACGCGGCATCAAACTTAAAGAAGGCGATATTGTTGTCGGCATGGATCTTTCTTTCAAAGCACAGAAAGGCGCGCAGCTGCTCATTGTGACAGAAAACGGAATGGGTAAGCGCACAAATCTCACACAATACAAGATTCAGAAGCGTGGCGGAGGAGGCCTCAAAACAGCAAATATTACGCCAAAAACAGGTAAAATAGTTGCATCATATGTCGTCAGTGCGGATGATCCAGACAGCGATCTCATTATCACAAGTGATAATGGCCAGATTATTAGGATTAAGCTCTCGGACATATCCACACTAGGAAGGGCAACGCAGGGTGTAAGTATTATGAAGCCTAAAAAAGGTGATCACATAGCAGCAGCAGCAATCCTCTAGGAGGACAATGCCAAACAAAGCACTCTCTCAGGGTGCTTTTGGTGAGAGAAGGCATTGACCGAGGAGATCTCAATGACGGAAAGTTGCGCTAACTGCACTGTAGTGGTATAGTTACTCTATTAAATTACTTTATTTCTCGTGTGGCGTGGTCAGGAAGCTGACGACTCCATAGCAGAAGCAAAAAACATGTTGACAAAACGTCAGAAAGTCAATGCGACAAAAGATCTTGTTCGCCATGACAAAGATAGTGGATCACCTGAGTATCAAATTGCGCTTTTTACAACGCGCATAGAGAAGCTGACAAAGCATCTCAAAAAGAATATTCATGACTTTCACTCACGCCGCGGTCTTCTCAAGATGGTATCAAAGCGTAAGAAGCTTCTAGACTATCTAAAAGAGAACAACCCAAAGGCTTATAAGTCTGTCACAAAAAAGCTCGGCCTAAAAGACAAAAAATAGTATTAGGCATTTCAATAAAACACTCCGCAAGGAGTGTTTTGCATTTGTAACAAGAGGTGCTATTTGACACAAAGGTGGCACAGCGCCATAATCAATGTTATGAAGCTTCTCGACACGGTAATGCCTACCGCGAGATAATTTATAAATATTTTTTATGAAACATGCTGACCAACGAGTTTGTGTTCTTGTAGACATTCAGAATCTTTATTACAGTGCTCGTGTCTTACATGAGCGGAAAGTGAATTTCAAAAACCTTCTCACAGAGGCGGTTGCCGGCAGAAAGCTGATTCGCGCAATAGGCTATGGCATATCCACACAAGAGGCGCATGAGGAGTCATTTTTTGATGCACTAGAGAAGTCTGGCTATGAAGTAAAGACAAAGGAATTACAGATTTTTCATGGAGGGAACAAAAAAGCTGACTGGGACGTCGGCATAGCAGTAGATGCAATCACTCTGGCAAGTAAATGCGATGTCATAATCATAGCGTCGGGCGATGGCGACTACATCCCACTTGTGCAGTACTTACAAATCGTAACAGGTTGTCGCGTGGAAGGTGTTGCATTTGCAGAAAGTACAAGTACACGCCTCATTGGAACGTGTGACGATTTTCTCAATCTTAGCGATGATAAGCGAAAATTTCTCATTGGCCAGAGAAACACAAGGGGGAGTGCGGCGGGAAAGAGTGCTACAAGAAAAAAAACAACACCCAAAAGAAAAAAATAGTTGTCAGTGACAACAAATTGACAAAAGTAATGAGCCCTGTCACACTTGTGGTACGGCTCATTTTAATTGGGCAAATAACTTATAATAAGGGAAGTGTATAAGCTAAAATGCTTTACGAGTGTACATTTATGATTGCTACATATATAAAAACGTTAGCAAGTATAAGTGTAGATTTGTAGGCTATGGCAAGCGCAAACCTTTTTAAATATATGGCAGCAAAAACATGGACCCTCGATGTAGCGGGTCGATCAATGACCTTTAAAACAGGGCATTGGGCAAAGCAAGCAAATGGCGCAGTAAGTGTTCGATATGGTGATACGCAGATGCTTGCAACAGCAACAATGAGTGCTGGTATTGGCTTTGTGACACACTACTTCCCACTCATGGTAGATTATGAAGAGCGATATTACGCTGCGGGAAAGATAAAAGGATCACGATTCATTAAGCGAGAGGGTCGACCAAGTGATGAAGCAGTTCTAGCAGGACGTGTCGTCGATCGAACAATTAGGCCACTTTTTAACGGGAGGATGCGCAACGACACGCAGGTCGTCGTTACAGCTCATTCATTCGATGGGGAGAATGATCCAGACGTCATAAGTGTAATAGCTGCATCTGCAGCCCTGCATACAAGTGATATACCATGGGGTGGTCCGGTTGCTGCAGTTCGCATCGGCATGATCGACGGAGAGCTGGTTGTGAACCCAACAAAGTCAGAGTTGGAGAAAAGTACACTCAATCTCACGCTTGCAGGCACGAAAGACAAGATCAACATGATTGAAGCCGGCGCACAAGAGATAACAGATGCAGATCTTCAAAAAGCGTTCGAACTTGGGCATAGTGTCATAAAAGAGATCGCAGCCTTCATAGAAAAAATCCGAGATGAGGCAGGCAGGGAGAAGGCTGAGCCATTCTTGCTCAAGCTCGAAGATGATGTTGAGAAGATGATTAGAGAGACCATTGAGGCATCAGGCCTTGAAGGCGCTCTTTATGGGAGTAAAAAGGAGATTGCTACAAAAACTGCAACGGTGCAAGAGGCGGTGAAAAAGGAAGTAGAAGAAAAGATTCTCGACGACAACGATGCACTACCAGACATGTTCAAAGATGCATTTAACCTAATCTTCGACGAAATAGCTGATGAGATCGTTCACAAGAATATTTTACAAAGTGAAAAAAGACCAGATGGCCGCAAGATAGATGAGATCAGACCGATCACATGCGAGATCGGTGTTCTTCCGCGACCGCATGGCTCGGGCGTTTTCACACGTGGTGAAACACAGGTCCTAACTGTGACGACCCTCGGAGCCCCTGGAGACCATCAAATTATCGATACGATGGAAGTGGACATCAAGAAACATTATATTCACCACTACAACTTCCCTGCATATTCTGTTGGAGAAGTGCGACCAAACCGCGGACCTGGAAGGAGGGAGATTGGTCACGGTGCACTTGCAGAAAAAGCCTTAGTTCCTGTGATCCCAAGCAAAGAAGAGTTCCCATATACCGTACTGCTTGTATCAGAGGTTATGGAGTCAAATGGATCATCATCAATGGCTAGCACATGTGGGTCAACGCTATCGCTTATGCATGCAGGAGTGCCAATTAAACGTCCAGTGAGTGGTATAGCTATGGGTATGATTGTAGGGTCAGACGGATCTTACAAGGTATTGTCTGACATACAGGGCGCAGAAGATCACTATGGTGACATGGATCTCAAGGTCGCCGGATCCGAAAAGGGAATAACAGCACTACAAATGGATGTAAAGCTGGACGGTGTAACCTTGGAAATGCTCAAAGCAGCAATTACACAAGCAAATACAGGAAGAGCACACATTCTCGGAGAGATGGTAAAGACGATAGCGCAGCCTAACAAGGATCTTTCACCATACGCGCCACGTATTATTACCATGATCATCGATCCAGAAAAGATTAGAGATGTAATCGGTAAGGGCGGAGAGACAATAAACAAAATCATCGACGAAACAGGCGCATCCATCGATATAGAGGATGATGGAACTGTATTTATCACAGCACCTGACGGTGATGGTGGCTCACGAGCTCAGGAGTGGATAAATAACCTAACTAAATCAGTAGAGGTCGGTGAAATCTACGAAGGAGAGGTTGTCCGCATTATGGACTTTGGGGCATTTGTTGAGTTACTACCAGGGCAAGATGGGCTTGTGCATGTCTCAGAATTAGATCACAAGCGAGTTGAAAAGGTGACTGATGTAGTAAAGGCAGGAGATAAGGTCCGCGTGAAGGTCAAAGAGATTGATGATAAGGGAAGGATAAATCTATCAATAAAAGCATTGAAAGAAAAGCCATCATCAATACCAGAGTTATAGGTAAAGACGCTATAACTCAAGTCAATAAAATATGATACAATAAAGACACGAAAATGACATCGTGTCTTTGTCTGTAAAATACTCCAATACACTAAGGGGTATGCAAAAACACAGCAAAACGAAGGCCTCATAAAAATCAAAACGAAAAAATGTTTGGACTTAAAAAAAAGAAGGCGCCTAAAAAGAAAGCTCAACAGTCTGGCGACGACCTGCTTGTACACACAATGCAAGACGATATTGCAGCATTGACGCAAGGTGCTGTTCCCACATCTAGCACGGCAAATAATCAGCACACTACGGACACACAGCCCAAGGAGAAGAAGTTAGGATTCTTCGGAAGAAGCAAGAAAAAAGACGTTGAAGAGTCCCAGGCTGTCAACAATCTAGGTGCGACCGCTGACCAACCAGTGAAGGGTACTCTGCCTAGTCAAGAACTAGAGGCAAGTCCATTCTTGAACGTGCAAGAGCCAGTCATAGCTACAACACAACCCCAACCCAACACAGTTCAGCCAACAAGTCAGCCATCTGCTCAGGGTGTCAATAGCAAATTGCCAAATCAAGAGGTTGCAAACCCAATACAGTTAGCTACAAAAGATCAAATAGCTGCTAATGTAAGTATGGGCGTACAAACAGACCGCACAGGCGCGGCTGCAAACAATCAGAACACCAAGCTTGCAAGTGCTGATCTGCCAGGAGCCAAAACACAAACGCAAGATATGATGACACCATCTAGCAGTCAAGCAGACAATCCATTTTTTGCGAGCCCTGAGCAACCGACGATGGATAATGCTGCACAGCAAGCAGCACCGAAGGAATCATTCACTCCAGAGACAAGTTTTTTTACAAAAGAAGGTGCTGCTGATCAGTTACCTGCAGGAACAAAATCCCAAAAGGATGCAGACGCAGCATTTGAAAAGCTTGTTTCAGAGATGCCACAGACTGGGAAGACCGCAAAAAATAAGTCCCAGCCTAGTCCCTTAGATGATGCACTTCGCAGCGCTGAGATTGGAAGCTCCAAAGACATAAATATACCTGGGTTAAAGATAGATGGAATGCCAAGCCCTGCCAAATCATCGTCCAGAAAAATCGGAAAAATAATTGCAGGTATTACTACATTATTACTTTTGATCGGTGGTGCAATATTAGCGTGGTATCTATGGCAGACAAAGGGAGGTTTTATAGCAGATTTACTGAAGAAAGATGAAAAACAAGAGGAGGGGGCAACTAATCTTACCGAGGATCAGGTAAACACAGAGTTGCCAGAAGAAGCAGGTGATACGCAGCCAGAAAAACCTTCGAACAGTATAAAGCAATATAGTACAGAGCTACCAAATACGATCGAGATCACAGATGGCACAACCGCAGCACAGGATTTCTCACAAAAAATAGACGAGATCAATAGGAACCTACCTATTCAAGAAGATCGGCTACCAGTGGAATTCTTGGTTACCGATGCAGCTGGAAATCCCATAACACTTGAGTCATTCGTATTTCTCACAGAGACAGCACTAGACCAGTCTATACTAGATGCGGCAAGTGATGCATTCAAGATCTATGCGGTCCCAGACAATGGCGAGGTGCGGTTTGGCCTAGGATTAGGCATCGAGGCAGACAAAGAACAGGAGATGCGATCTGCGCTACTTGCAGCAGAGCCATCAATGCCAAACTTGGCGCAGGCCTTTTATCCAGAGATTCCATTCAAGTCTCCACTTGGATCATTTAGTGATAACATTTACGGTGACTACGTAGTACGGTATCTGAACATGACAGAATCAGAATCAATCTCAATTGACTACACGGTCACAGATAAAAATGTTTACATAGGAACAAGCCAATTATCGCAGCGCACTATTTTAGATCGCTATGATCAAGATGAGATAACCGCCCAGGGTGTTGGACAGGGAAGTGACGTAGCGGAAGGCTCACAGCAAACGGGACCGACTGATACAAACACAGAAATCTTTAATGCCCCATCAACGCTCTAGTCTAGAAAGCCTCGCAATTTGTGAGGCTTTTACATTCTCATGCAAGTGTGAAAATCAGAATCAAATTATAAGGGCAAAGAAGATGTGTAAATGAGAAAATCTGTGCACAACCTGTTTATAAAAAAAGAAAAAACACAAAAGAGTGGGTGAAAATAGAAAAGGAATTTACTTTATAAAAAGAAAAATAAAAGTATAAAAGTTAAGAGAGGCGTGCAAGAGAAAGAAAATAATCAAAAACGCTAGTGTTTAAAACAAAAAAAGACAAGTCACATTGACCAAGTGTAAAATTCTTGCTATAATGGTTCTATAAGGTTGAGACAGAGGCAACACCAAACAAAAACCTTAGACAGTATACAAAGAGCAAGATCATTAACAAAAAGAATCGGAGGAAGTGTTTCCAATCATAATTACCCCCTATTTATGGTTGGAAACACTTCTCTCTGAATCAAAATATTGGGGGTTTATTGACCCGCTTTATTCGTGCGGTTTTTATTTCAAAGAAATATACGTTTCAAAACCACGCATAAAAAACAAAAACAAAATCACGTGGCGGTTCATCCGCTAGGTAACCAATCCAATATGCATCGCGCATAGTTGATCTACTACCTAGTCGGATGGACTTCCATCCGAAGTATCATCTTCGACAAAAAGCAAAACAAAAATAAAAAAAGCTTTACATGAATTTGTAACCAGTACCTTAATTAAAGCTCCTTGAGAGCAAAGGGACACAGTCCTTGATTCGGAAAGAAGAAGTATCATGATGAAACCATGAGAAAAGTCTGTTGAAAATTCACGCAACATTGTACATTGCTACAATACCCTAACCATTGTTTTTTCACCCGGAAATAATGACTTAGAGAGTGACGTGTCTGTTCAACCGGACAACCATTGCGGCACGAGCCATATATATACTTTGGGCTCACGTGCCCAGTGGACCCATTTCTGCAAGAAATGTTTCACTGGTAAGTGATCTGCTCATGCATAAATGAAGTCCAAAAAATCCCTTTGAGAGAAGTCTCAAGAGGGATTTTTTGTGTTCAAAAACCACACGCTGAGTATGATATAGTTGATTCATGTGGATTCCATTCAAAAAAGTGAGTGCCAAAGCCTCAAATCAGAAAGGCATAGGCGGGCGAGGTGAGAATGATGCAGCAGGGTACCTTCGAGATTCTGGGTATGAAGTGGTTGATTTTAACTGGTACAACAGTGGAGCTAAGCGCCTTGGTGAGATTGACATCATTGCAAAAAAAGACAAGGAAATAGTATTTATTGAGGTAAAATCGCGGGCAATTAGTAAAAGAGAAAAAGGTCTTGGGAACGTCATACTACCTGAAGAGCAAATCACAAGAAAAAAGATTGAAAAAATTAATCGTGTTGCACAAAAGTACATCACACAAAAGGGATTGTGGGATGCAGTATGGCGCATAGATGCGATCACGGTGCTATACAAAGCAGGCAGTGAAAAACCAAAAATAAATCACCTCAAGAATATTTTCTACTAATTGACAACAAGCTAACCATAAAGAAGGAAATGAAGAAAACTGACTACATGCTCGAAATAGTGCTAAGCGGCCTTTTTGTAGGACTCCTAATAAGTATAAACTACGTAATTGCAGGGAGTGCGCTGGATGTGCATTGTAATCCAGGGATCGCTTTTGGCATTGTATTACCACAGACATTTTTTGTGCTCTTGTGGAGTGGTGTGATGCTCTTTGTCACTTTTCTTCTGATCACAGGAAAGGGGGAGGACTCTCGGCTTAAACGCATGGGGCTATGGCTTATTGTCAGTGGAGGCATGGCGAACATGGTCGATAGGCTAATCCATGGGTGCGTGATTGACTACATATCACTTGTGTCGTGGAATAGTTTCAATCTTGCAGACACAGCAATCTTCTGTGGGGCTGCTCTTGTCATTTTTTGCTCAGGAAAGAGGGGGGATAAATTTGACACGGATGATGTTTAGGAGGATAATTGAATGTTTTCTGGTAAGGCAGTTGTAATTACTACTAAAGTATTCGCACATGTCATCAAAAATCTTCTCAGCAGCTACAATTGGATTGTCTGGTGCGCCAGTGGAGGTGGAGGTAGATGTGCTTTCTGGTGGCTTGCATAATTTTACACTTGTCGGACTGCCAGACGTCGCCGTAAGAGAGTCTCGAGAACGTGTAAGTAGCGCCATAAAAAACAGTGGCTTCAAGCCACCACACCAATGTGGACGCATAACAGTCAATCTAGCACCTGCTGATCTACCGAAAGCAAGTCCGATCTATGATGTGCCTATCGCACTTGGATTTCTCGCAGCTACCGAACAACTTAACTTTAATCCGCAAGGAAAAATATTTGTTGGAGAGCTGGCACTTGATGGGATCATCAGGCCAGTTAATGGGATTTTGCCCATCACCCTTTTTGCCAAAGAAAAGGGTTATAGTGAAATTTTTGTTCCAGAGGAAAACATTGACGAAGCTGCAGTCGTACAAGGAATCCAGGTCACCGGCATTAAAGATCTACTGTCACTCTCAGATCATTTGAGTGGAAGGGTGCAAATCACGTCAGCTAAACCTATAACATCTGCGGAGTTATTTTCTCACACAGAGACGCCACTTGATATGCGTGATGTCAAAGGTCATGAGCATGCTAAACGTGCCCTAGAGATTGCTGCTGCAGGTGGCCACAACATACTCTTTAATGGGCCACCAGGTTCTGGTAAGACTCTCCTCGCAAAGACATTTGTCTCCCTCTTACCAAAGCTAACGATGAGCGAGGCGCTTGAAGTCACCAAAATATATTCCATAGCAGGCTTACTTGGTCAAGAGAGGCGGTTGATTGCACAGAGACCATTCCGCGCACCACACAACAGCGCAAGCAGTGTTTCACTCATAGGTGGCGGAACAAGTCCACGACCTGGAGAGATATCGCTCGCACACAGAGGCGTACTGTTTCTTGACGAGTTTGCAGAATTTCCCAGAAACGTTATAGAGAATCTCCGCCAACCATTGGAAGATGGTATTGTCACCGTCTCTCGGGCAAAAGGCACACTCACCTTCCCAGCAGACTTCATTCTCATCGCGGCAATGAATCCATGTCCATGTGGATTTGTGACCGATCCTGACAAAGCGTGTACATGCACTCCGTCACAAGTTGCAAGATATACCAAGAAAATATCTGGGCCAATTCTCGACAGAATCGACATGCATGTAGAGGTCCCAAGAATTCATATCAATAAATTAGAGGATGCAAAGGACGGTGAGTCAAGTGAGAGTATTAGGGATCGCGTTGACCGCGCCCGCGACATGCAAGGCACTCGCTTTGCTGATACGACAACGATGACAAACGCTCAGATGAGTACACGCGAAATCAAGACCTGTGCACCTCTCGATACTGAAAGTGAAGCACTTCTGCGGAGCGCTGCTGAGAAACTCAACTTCTCTGCACGAGCATACCATCGCATCATCAAGCTAGCACGCACGATTGCAGATCTCGCAGGAAAAGACCATGTCCAAAAGCAACACATAGCGGAAGCAATTCAGTATAGAACAAAAACTGAGTAAAAAAACAACACGCATTGAAAAAAGGGACCAGTTGTGCTATTGTGATACCCAAATGAAGTACCTTTCAAACATTCAAACCCTACAGCAAGCCGAGGAGCTTTCATGAATAATAGCGAGTATCCGCAAAAGATGCGACGACTTTTTACTTCTGCCTGGCCAGACATCAAGAGCATTCCGTGGGCCCAATACGGCGCCGAAGTGGAAACACACGTCTATGCAGGCAATTTCAATCACCGAGGAATGCTCCTTCAAATAGCGGGGTATGACATGGAAAAGTCCAAATCACAGTTCATATTTGGAGAGCTACCTAATCAGAGTAAGTCTGAGGAGAAAGCACAACGCATGACCATTGCGTTGGAGTCCCATTCGAAAATCTTAAGTAGCCTTGAGGTGCGTCAACCACCTGCTATATGGGGTGGGGCAGTGCGTGAGTCTGATAACCAGAATAAGTGTGCAGTAATCGAAGGTCCGCCTGAATTAGGGGGACATATTATGTTGAGCACTAGCATGCGAATCTGCGGAAATCTCACAGAAATTGACTGGGAAACGGTGATACATCGAGAAGATGATACGCACTCACGCGCCGCAAAAAGACTTATTGGCATGAGTGATGATCAATACACAAGACTAGTACTGGAAACAATTGCACTGCTCACAGGGCACGCAAGGAAAATTGAAATAATAAAAGCTTAGATAGGGCTATTCAAACCTCATACAAAAAAGGCGTAAGTCGCTTGTATGAGGTTTTTGTCACAAGAAAAAAAAGGGGGGGGCAATATAAAATTCATCGTCAGAGGGGGTGCAAAGATAGATAGGCACATTGGAACAATGAGCTAGACAAAATAAAGGATATGGTCTAAAGTATATTGGTCAATCTGGACGAGCAATAAGGGTAAACCAAAAATGAGCAAGACTCTTTATAAGGTTGCAATAGCATTATTTCTTAGCCTGTATGGAAGTAATGTGGGTGCTCAGAACAAGGCGAAAAGTGTGGAAGTCAATGACTGCAGTGCAGTGAATGGCAAAAAAACTTCTGAGGCACCTGATTGTGAAAAAAAATACTACGAAGTGGTAGTGCAAGGTAACAAATACATTGTTGTCATTGCATACTATAATAAATCGCGAGAAAAATTTTGGCTTACAAAGCCAATTAATCTTGACGAAAACAACGAGTTTCAACCAGTCGGTATGCGGTGGAAATTTACAGTGACAAGTGATGGATATCTTGTCTGGGAAGAGGTGAGCAATTAAATTGTCACAAAAAGTCGAAAGCTCAGAAAACGAGCTTTCGACGAAACCAAGAGCGCATCATGGAGTATGGTGCTTTTTTGATACGAGATGGTGTATGTAGATGCCAAGATGTAGATACTAGATGAATTACATAAGGTAAAATGCACGAAAGTAAAAAGTCTTACAATACTGTAGAGCCAATTGAGAACACGCAGGTCTCGAAATGAGAAGCTCTATGAGGTGCGTCGCGATAAGGGTGGGGTAGGATGATAAATCGTGTCGAAGAACTTATTCTGATTATCAGATATATGCTAAAAGTATAGCGCAAGGAACTGAAGGAAAAAAGTAAACTTTGTCATTATCCATGCTGTGTGGTAGGTTGGGTCTATACTAGAAAACTATGCAAAAAAAGAAAGGGCAAAAAAAATCACTCAAGAAAAGTTTGGGACAAAACTTCCTTAGGGATGAGGGTGTGATTGAAGAGATAATAATAGCAGCAAGTCTAGACTGTAGCGATGTGGTCTTTGAAGTGGGGCCAGGTGACGGTGCACTGACGCAGAGATTGCTTGAGACAGGTGTTCACGTGGTTGCCATTGAAACAGATGGTGACCTGATACCAACTCTGCGCAAGAGATTTGATGGTCACGAGAATCTGACGCTTCTCCACGAGGATATTCGCATGTTTAACGTACCACAATTTTTAGCTGACAATAATATTGCGACGTACAAAGTCGTCGCAAACTTGCCATATTACATTACATCGATGATTATTAGGATTTTTCTCGAGTCGCAGTTACCACCAAAAGAAATGACAATAATGGTACAAAAGGAAGTTGCGCAAAGGATTATCGCACGGTCAGGTAATCATACGCTGCTCAGTCTTTCTGTTCAGTACTTTGGACAACCAGATATCGTGCTGACAGTTCCAGCAGAAGCTTTCGATCCAGTGCCACAAGTAGATAGTGCTGTACTGCATGTAAGCGATATCAAGTCGTATGGAGGGTGCACGCCAGAGTCTACAAAGGCATTCTTTCGCGTACTGCGCGCAGGATTTAGTGCAAAGCGAAAGAAGGTAGTAAGCAACTTAAGTAACTCCTTGGGGATTCCGAAGGAACAGCTACAGAAATTTTTTACTGAGCTAAATATCGTGCATGAGGCTCGTGCGCAGGAGATGAGTATGCAGCAATGGAAGGATTTGATAAAAAGGCTATAAAGGCTGAGGCGAGAAGTCAGGAGAGGTTGATGCGACCAGAAAAGTACGCACAGTACACAAGACCAAAGACAACGAGAAATAAGAGAAGGCGCTGTCTGTGAAATGCAAAAGAATGTGCGTGTGCGGATTTTTTTGTGTAGAGAGGAGTGAGGAGGTCTGATGGGGTATGTTGAGTCGCACGAGAAGATCGCCAAAGAATGACAGCAAAGCTTGCGCTACCGCAAACAAGAGCAGGGATAAAAAGATTGAAATCACGAAAAACAAAAACACTTGCAATATAGGAAGTAAAAATACTCATAGCAACAACGACACGTGTATAATACGGACCAAAAAGAGTGGGAAGAGTGATAGTGCCATCTGCTCGATCACCATCAATATCCTTAAGGTCTTTGATCGGCAGGCAAAATGTAAGCGAGATAAAAATAAGCCAGCCAAGTGACTGTGGGAAATGCAGGGTTGTTTGCGTTGGGGATGCGAGGGCATAGCCCGCAAAGATGATAAGAAGCGACGCAAGTGATGCGGTTGCAGTAGCTATAAGAGGATATTTTTTGAGTCGTAATGGTGGCATGCTGTAGACGAAGGAGAGGGCGTGGTAGCCAACGATAAGAAGTCCGACATACAGATTAATAAAAAGTGCTACGGTGCTAGAGAGGGCGATGAGGTAAATGCCAAGTTGTAAGTAGTGTGTATCAGAGATGATACCAGAAACGAGTGGTCGATCTGAGTTTGAGATGACATCCACATCAACATCATAGAGGTCATTAATCACGACGCTCCCTAGCCACGCAAGTACAACACTTAAAAGGAGTGCTGTGATCACAAGGAGATTAAAAAAGGAAAAGTCGAGTCCATAACCGCGAACAAGTATGGCAATAATAATGCCAAAAAGCAAAAGTGCACAGTGGTAGAGAGTTTGAGCTGGGCGCATATTTACAAGAAGTCCTATGAAAAGCTGGCGAGTATATACAAAGACAACACAAAGAAGGAGGAAGAGAGAAAGAATAAAGAAAATGAGCGACATCTTAAAATGACTAACAGCTGTTATATCAGGTTGGACGAGTGAGGGTGGGGAGAGGAGCGGGCCAAAGAAAAACTGAGCAATATGGGCATAGGAAATCATAAAAATCTCACCATTGAAGAGGCCACCAGTAAGGGCGCTAGCACACAGAACAAAAAGTGATGGTGCTGTGGCAGCTGCATAAAAAATGAGATACACAAAAAAAAGGAGGGTTGCGATGCGGGGGAATATGGACAAAGGAGATGGAGAGCGTCGTACAAGGATAGTGCGCGCAAAAGGAATGAGAAATAAGAGGGAAAGACCAATGACAATACGTTGCCCTGGAGTAGTACCCAGGAGGGGTTCATGAGACATGAATGTAAAGAAGTGTACAAAGACTTCTTTAAGGCTATAGAACTCATAATAACTTCTTATGGCGTAACCAGAAAAAACTGTCGCATCAATGACAGGGGGGAGGAGTATAAAAACGCCCAAGCCTATGATGAGAAACTTGAGTGTGTGCACATAGTCATAGCGCAAAATACAAGTAAAGCAAACAAAGAGAAGAAGGAGGATGCACGACATCAAAAAGTAGAAGTGCATAAATTCATACATCATAAAGCGCGACAGACTAAAGAAAGATGAGGCATGCGGGTTATTCACAACAGTGCTTGAAAGGAGCGACTCAATGACAATTCTAAGAGCGACAATCCCACTAAAGGCAACAACAAAAAGACTTGGTGTGAGGTGGGAAGATTCAACTTTATCAAGAAATATTGTACATACACGAGAAATTTTTCCCAAAAAATATGAAGTTCGCTTGGCCATAGGAGGAAATCAGACGAATTGTGGATGGTATGAGAATAGAAATAGCTAGGTAACAACAAATTATAGCAAAATAAACGCTCAAAGGCGAGGGAGTACGAGATATGAAATAAAAAGAAAAATTACAACACACTCATGGTATAATTTCGCAATGAATAAGATAACCAACGCACAAAAAGATGAGCAAGAAAGAAAGCTCTTAAAGGGGTTGAATAAGCCACAAATAAGCGCTGTAAAAGCGGATAAAGGAGCATATTTGATCATTGCAGGAGCGGGATCAGGAAAGACCACAGCCCTCACGAGGCGTATTGCTTATCTAATTAGGGTATCAGGAGTACATCCTACATCAGTACTTGCAGTGACATTTACCAATAAGGCCGCTGGTGAGATGCGTGAACGTGTTAATGATCTACTTGACGAGAGCTATAGTCGTGGAGCTGGTCCGCTAATTGGCACGTTTCACAGTATTTGCGTACGCTTTCTACGTGAATATGCTGGAATGCTTGGCTATGATAAGGCATTTACGATCCTTGATGCGCAGGACCAACGCACTTTGATCAAAAAAATCATGCGAGAAATGGAAATTTCAACACAGCAGTTTGCGCCTCGCGCACTGTTGGAAGGGATTTCACGGGCCAAAAACAATCTGATTACACCGGCAGAGTTTCAACAACAAGCGGATAGTTACTATGATGAGCAATTGGGTGCAATTTATGACAGATATCAAATACGATTGCAGGATGATCAGGCAATGGACTTTGATGATTTAATTAGATTGACAATAAAGTTATTCACAGATTTCCCAGAAGTTCTCGAGAAGTTTCAACGTACATATGAGTACATTCTCGTTGACGAATATCAAGATACCAATCACGCGCAGTACAAGCTCATCAATCTACTGTCACAGCGACATGGAAACATTTTTGCAGTTGGAGATGACTGGCAGTCAATTTATGGATGGCGACAGGCAGATGTCAGAAATATTTTAAACTTTGAGAAAGACTATCCAAAAACACAAGTTATCAAGCTAGAACAAAACTACCGGTCGACGCAAAAAGTACTCGACGCTGCATTTGGCGTAATCAAAGAAAACACAGCGCGCACAGATAAGAAAATTTGGACTGATCAGAAAGAGGGGGAAAATCTGACGGTATACGAAGCAAGTAGTGAGGCTGGTGAGGCCGCATACATTGCTGATATTGTAACAAAGGCAAATCAAGATGGGTTACACGGGTATAGTGATTTTGTTGTGCTATATCGTACAAACGCGCAGTCTCGTGCTGTAGAGGAATACTTTCTCAAAAATGCGATTCCATACAGGATCGTTGGAGGGATACGATTCTATGAGCGTAAGGAAGTAAAAGATATGATGGCGTATTTGCAATTGGTTTTTAATGCGTCAAACATCCTTGCGCTGGAGCGTGCAGTAGGGGAGCCACGACGAGGGATAGGAGCAAAAACACTAGAGAATTGGATCGTTGGTGCTCGAGAGGCTAACACAAATTTCATTGATTTTGCAGCAAAGAAAGAGTACGCGCAGGCATATCAAAAAGCACTCCCAAAAGGAAAGCAAAAAACGATCACAGAGTTTGCGACATTTATCACGAACGCAGCAAAAATTGCAAGAGAGAAACCACTTACGCATCTCATAGCGCATATCTATGAAAATAGCGGCTACAGTGCAGCGCTCAGTGATGGAACGCCAGAGGGCGAAGCAAGACATGAAAACGTACAAGAACTACTTTCTGTTGCAGCAAAATACGACAATGTCTCAGATGCTCTACCACAATTTCTCGAAGAGGTTGCACTTGCCAGCGATACGGACAAAATCGCGCAAGATACTGATATGGTACATCTCATGACGCTCCATAGCGCAAAGGGACTTGAGTTTCCTGTGGTGTTTGTTGTTGGTCTCGAGGAAGGCATACTTCCACATAACCGGGCACTTGTCTCTCACGGTGAGATGGAGGAGGAGCGCAGACTCATGTATGTGGGGATCACACGAGCAAAACAAAAAGTTTACCTTCTCTACACGCGGCAAAGACTGCTCTTTGGGTCGGTACAGGCAAACCCACCAAGTAGATTTCTCGATGACATACCGCTAGAGCTGATCACAACTGAGCAATCAGAAATGAACGACTATTCTTATAGAAATAGACCAGCTAAGGTTCAGAAATACTATGATTTTGAAGACGACACAGAAGTAGTCGACTTAGCAACAGGTGAAAGGGAAGTCATATGTAAAGATGATGAAGGTAATAACAAGAGGGATACAATGCAAAATCAGAATTTTGCAGATGGTGACCGCGTTAAGCATGAAGAGTTTGGTATCGGTGTCGTTGTGGCGAGTGATGCAGAGGCCATTAGTATTGTCTTTAAGAAAAAGGGACTCAAGAAAATTGCAAAAACTTACACTAATCTCACAAAGGTATAGACAAAACTAATTAAAAATGTTAGAAGAAAAAATACACATAGAGCATTCTCTTGAGAATAATTTTCTCTCAGGTAAGGCTTTAGTTGAATATCTTGATGGATGTGTGGTGGTATGTAGCGATGTTGTTCCATATAGTAGAGAGCGAGGTACGGTAATTCTGCCTATACGCATACACAAGCCAGCAGAAGGTATTTGGGTCATTGGTGGCCGCACTCAAAAGGGTGAGAGGGCTGCAGAAACAGTAATTCGTCGGCTAGAAAAAGAAACAGGTCTTAAGGTAGGGGAAAGTCGATTGCAGCACCTAGGAAGTCGAGAGTTTATGTGGGCATATCGATCTGAAGCGCCTGGCCAGGAAAATGGGCGACATGATCTCAACAGAATCTTTGCACTAGAGGTGTCTGATGCCGAGGTAGAAATAATGCGCAAGGGACTAGAGAGTAAAGAATATGACCTTGAGCAAGGCTTTACAGAGTATACGCGAGAAGATTTAATTGCAGCAAATGCAAGGGAGTGCATCATCGACTACTACGATGCAATCTTCTCAGGAGATGGATCTGAGAATTAAGCAGAGCAGAAAGTTCGCCTCCAAAGTCAGTGTGATTTCCGCGCTGCCTTTATTTTTTTCCATGGAATTTTTTGTGAATCTCTTTGAGGCCTTGATCTGTGACATGTGTGTAGATTTGGGTTGTAGTGATATTGGCATGACCAAGCATAGCCTGAACACTTCTGATGTCTGCGCCATTTTGTAAGAGGTCTGTTGCAAAAGAATGACGCAACGTATGCGGATGTACGTCCTTGACGATGCCAGCGCTTACAGCATGCTTCTTAACCATGCGCTGTACACTGCGGGCGCTCAAGCGCAGTGTTGACTCATCTGCCAGTGGGTTAGTCCCAGTCTTGAGTCTGATAAAGAGCGCTGGATCGATATCAGTACGCTGATCAATATATCTCTGGATTGCGTCGCGTGCTGTGTCTGAAATAAAGACAATACGAATCTTACCGCCTTTACCGCGCACACTAAACTCCTGTCGTTCCAAGTTGATATGTTCGCGGTCAAGACCAACAAGTTCACTAACACGCAGACCAGAGCTAAAAAGCAGCTCAAGGAGGGCGCGATCTCGTAAGCTAGCCAAGTCTTTGCCGTTAGTAGATTGTAAAAGGCGATCAACCTCTTCTGGTTCGAGGAAGTCTACGTGACGTTCTGGAGTTTTGCCCACTTCAATTTTTTCTGCTGCAAGTGTTTCTATGTCATGTCGCGCAAGATACTTAAGAAAACCGCGCAAGGCAATCATGTGTGCATTTTGTGTGCCAACGCTGAGTGTATGCTCGTCAGAGCCTTTATTTTTTGCAGTAAGTCGATTGAGGTATTGTCTATAAAACTTTACAGTATCAAGGTCGATCGCAGCAGGTTCAGGCGCATCAGCAAAATCAAGAAAGCGCATGATAAGGAGTTCATAGTTATCTCTCGTCAAGAGGCTACGTCCACGGTCAAGCTCAAGGTATACAAGGTAGTCCTTTAAAAGGGTGCCAATCGAGGAAGATAAGATTTGTTGTTTCCGTTGGGAAGTCATATGAATCCAGAATAACAAGGATATATGCATTTTACCATGTAGTAAGGGGAGTGGAGTCATGTAAAAAGAGTTGACATCGAGGTTTTGTCGGACTACTATAAAGAAACTTTATTTTACGAGTAAATCAGTCGCGATGGAATTTAGCTGAGTCTATTCTTATTGTAAATATGAAGTCATAATGAAATAAGCTTCGTTTATCAAAAAAGTCCAAGGTGACATCCTAGAAAAAATAAGGGAATCTTTCAAGTTTCTCGGGCACTTCTTTGCAAGGGGAGAGCAATTATTCATTACAATTTTGCGCGGAAAGGTATTTTTTGCACTTGGGCGTTTTATACGTAATAACGGAAGTCTGACAGCTGTGATCGCAGCATCGCTGTTTGTGACTGGAAGTAATCTGAGTGCAAAAAACAACAGCGAGTCCCTAGAAGGATACTACTCAAGTGGAACAGGAGCACAGCTCATCTCACAAGTACAAAACACTGGCGGCCAAGATGGAACCGGCATTGCACAGACGGATGACATGACATTGCAACTCGCACTCGGCACTGACATCGAAACGCGTAAGGAGGTTGCGGCAGAGGATGGACCAGCAAACACAGACGAGCTAGTGACAGACAGCGCAGATCTGTTTGTGTACGGCGTCGATGCGGAAACAGGCGAGCTTGGTGCAGAGGTAAAGCTTTACACAGTACAAAAAAACGACACACTAGCAGTGATCGCTCGTAACAACAACATTAGTGTAAATACCTTGCTGTGGGCAAATGACATCACCAACAAGGACTCTATAAGCCCAGGTGATACATTATTTATACTGCCAATAACGGGAATCAAGTATAAGGTCCGCACAAGTGATACAGTCGACACAATTGCTCGCAAGTACAAGGCGAGTCGTGATGAGATTATTGCCTTCAATGATTTGCCTGCAAATGGCGAAATCAAAAGTGGACAAGAGATTATAGTGCCAGGCGGTCAAATTGCACCTGCGCCGCGTCCAAAACCGGTAACAGTAGCAACTGCACCATCAATCTTGCAGGGGCGTGCAGAAATTTCTGCACAGACAAAGGGTCGGTTTACTCATCCACTACCTGGTATGCGCGTAAAAACGCAGACTTTACACCCAACGAATGCAGTTGATCTCGCGGCACCTTTGGGCACAAAGATCTATGCTGTCAATGCGGGAAAAGTAACGAAGGTTCTTGCGAATGGTTGGGGTGGTGGATATGGAAAGCATGTCGTTATTACACATCCTGACGGCCTGATCACGCTGTATGCGCATCTCTCTCGACTCGATGTTGGAAAAGGACAACAAGTTAAAAAGGGTCAATTGATTGGTCGCGTGGGAAGTACTGGTCGCTCAACAGGTCCGCATCTCCACTTTGAAATTCGCGGCGCAGGAGCACCACGAAATCCATTCTAAAGAAGGCGCATTGTTCCTGTGTGTAAGTGGTGCAATACAAGATGGGAGAAATATGAACACAAAAAAAGCCTCCTCATCCAAGTGATGGGAGGCTTTCTAACTGAGTCTTTTTCAACATTTATCGGCTCCACTCACGTTGCTTCTCAAAGAGGATATCGTGCATTTCCCAGAATTTACCTTGCAACGCAGCAGCTTCAGATGCCTTAGCCGCTGACTCTGCATAGAAGTGAATACTTGTAAGGGGGAAGTGTCGATAGACCAGAGCGATGTCATTATCTGGATATGTCTCAAAGAACTCCTTGAGCGTTGGGGCATAAGCACCACACCCAGGACACTCAAGATCACTAAACTCCTCAATGATTACTTTTGGCGTAGTTGATCCCTTGAAGTGAGCCCCTTCAGGAAGCTGCTGTGGTTCTGATCCTTCAATTTTTGTATCGAGGAATGTCTTGATCGCAGCCACATCGTTAGGAAGTCGTTCGGGGGAGCCGTTTACATAGAAGGTTGGTGTAGAGGAGACATTCTTACTCTCGCCAAGCGTAAGGTCAGATTGCACACGCGCAGCAACTGCATCGCTAGCAATGTCACTCTTAAACTGATCCATATCAAGACCAAGATCCTCCGCATAAGAAAGAAACTTGCTTTCACTAGAGGATGGTGTTGTAGCATCAAGATGAGCAAGATACATGAGTCCAGCAATGAAACCAACGAAAACAACCACACCTATAAGGAGAAACTTCTGATTCATATATAAAAATGATGAAATAATAATGTAAAGTATAGCATACATTTAGAATTCGAGAAGGTAGGTAACGACAAGGGTACGCATTACTGCAAAAGTGCATTAATTGCATCATAGTCTCTGCATCCATGATCCATAGAGGGAGAGTAAAACCTTTTCTTTGGGCCGCTACAGTTAGCCGTACCTTCTTTGGGGAGTGGTGTGATCAATGGCGGAAAAAAGCTAACGCCTTCTGAATCCATGCGCGAGCGAATGGTTTGAAGTGCGCGATGGCGGGCATCTTCAGGGAGTGATGCAAATGTATGCATGTCATCTCCAACCTGACCATTCCAATCCATGTAGACAAAGACGTTATCAGCGCGGTCTTTGAAGCGACTGTGCCACATAAGAGGCCAGCACCAATCACCAGGCTTCTTCCAGTACTTAGAAAAGCATGGACCATCTTCTACCGTGCCTGCTGCGCTGATACCAACACCTCCCTCTATAAAGTCAAAGAATCCAAGGTAGCGACGATTGGTGATATCTCCAGTTTGTGCGCCAATCAAAATATCATAGCCCTTTTCATCGGCATATGCACGCATATCCCGTATGACATTATCGACTTTAGGAAAGTTAATTTTCTCCTCTTGGTAATGAATTTGCCCAAACAGGAAAACGCGAATACCGATGTCCATAGCATCACGAGTAACTTGCTTGAGATATGCTTGATATTCTGGTTTTTTGAGGGAGGGTTTGCAAGTGTGTTCTCCCCAAAAATTTCGGCTTTGCTTGCGACACATATCAGAAAATTCGAAATCTCTTCCTTCTTGGCGATAAAGATAGTTCGCTTTTGTTCGGATCGCTTCTGCAAGAAACATTCCATAGTGAACATCATCACGACCAATTTCTTCGATCACCGCAAGTGCGTCAGAAAAATCAGGGGGGTCAAGCCATGTTTCGAGAGCGCGATGAAAATACAAGCAAGAGCTGGATCGTGCAAGTGGAATATCTGTCTCTGGGTGGTTGTACTCACTCAAAAGACCATCTGCAACACAGCCACGTGATCGGATGTCGGCGAGATTGAGCGGAGGGGGAGTCCACTGTTCTTCGAGGACGATGACGTTGTCATAGGGGTCAATACCCATACGATCTTCAATTGTAGGCGTATCACGGTTAGCGTGCTGATCATCCAGGAGTTCAGGTGTCAGAAAAAAAATAAGGCCAGAGATAAATAACGCACCCAAGAGCAGTAGGAGGTAATGAAGAATGAAATAAAGAAAATAAGGCATGTGCAAGAACTATGATTATGTGTCAATAAGTATAGCAAATACCAGTGACACACTGAAATGCTTGACGAAATCCTACAATCGCTGTAATATAGAGTAACTTTTTAGGACATGTCGATGCACGTGCAAAGACCTCTGCCGCCTTTATTAAACATACGAAAATGCAGAGCAAGGTAATCGCGTTCAACAACGCACAGCGCGCAAGCGCAAAGGGTGAGTGTACACTCAGGAGTGGTGATGTCGTAAAAGTTCACCGCAAGATTAAAGAGGGGAATAAGGAGAGGATTCAAATCTTCGAAGGAATGATCATTGCTGTGAAGGGTGGTCAGAGCAGCTCGCCTATGATCACAGTGCGAAAAGTATCAGCTGGAGGCTACGGTGTGGAGATAATTGTGCCAGTAAATTCACCAAGTATCGAAAAGGTAGAGCTTGTAAAGCGTGCAAAGGTACGTCGCTCAAAGCTATACTACGTACGAGACAAGGCTGCAAAAGCTCTTCGGTTTAAATTTACAGATGTCAAAGATATTGCGGTGCCAGCATTTATAGCAGCACAAAAGGACGAAGCTGCGGAAGAGTCAGAGGGGGCTTCAAAAGACGCAGAAAAAAGTGATGATGCTGAATCTACCAAGGAAGCAAAGGAAGATGCAAAAGAGGCTTCAGATACAGTGGTAGAAAAAGATACGAGCAAGGACTCAGAGAAAAAAGCGGAGTAAAAAAGGAAAAACTCTGGTACACCTGTTGAGATGATGCCAGAGTTTACTGTTTGTGGTAGAATTGCGTAACAATCAAGGTTCTGTTCAGGTGGTGCAATAAGACAACAGTGGTATACACACCTCGTGTGTCTCACAAAATTGCACAGATCCGTAGAGTACGGTAAGTTTAAAAACATGCTCAGGTGGTGGAATTGGTATACACACTAGGTTGAGGGCCTAGGCTATTTTATAGCGTGCGGGTTCAAGTCCCGCCCTGAGCACGGCGAAGTAGGGAGTTGAAATAAGGAAGGTGTCGGGAAACCTAGGTTTGCCGTGAGAGGAAGTTTACGAAACAGTGGGTTTTGTAATCGTCCCCTCGGGGACGATGTGAAAGTCCCGCCCTGAGCACATATCAATAAAGATAAATTCACGGAATTTGTCTTTTGCGATATAATAGAGAAATTCAAAATATGCACGCTTAGCTCAGTTGGTTAGAGCATCTCGTTTACACCGAGAGGGCCGGGAGTTCGAGTCTCTCAGCGTGCACACCAAGCATTAAATGAGAGGGATTGGTTTGATAGCATTTGCTAGTACATGCGTAGTAGTCAGTGCTGTCTAAAGAAATTTAGACGTGCCGGGGTAGCTCAGTGGTAGAGCAAAGGACTGAAAATCCTTGTGTCGAGAGTTCGATTCTCTCTCCCGGCACAAAATACTCCCACGGGAGTTTCTGTTGACGAAGGCGCATGTATCGTATAAACTGTATGAACAGTGGGATACACAGGCTCTTACCTGGGACCGTAGCTCAGTGGTTAGAGCAGGGGACTCATAATCTCTTGGTCGCAGGTTCAAATCCTGCCGGTCCCACAGGATTTGAATGAAAAGGGGTCGGGAAACGAAAGTTTCCCGCAGGAGGAAGTTTGCGAAACCGTGGGTTTCGCAGGAATGAAATGACGTGAAAATCCTGCCGGTCCCACAGAAAAAGAAGATTAAAGACACAAGCAGGTGTCGTATAATGGTTATTACACCACCTTGCCAAGGTAGAGATGGCGGTTCGATTCCGCTCACTTGCTCATCATAAATACACTACAAGAATCGCTCAACAGAGCGGTTTTTGTTTTGCAAAAGAGATGATTAGTGAGGAGAGTCAAAATAGTATGATAAAATAAGAATAATAAAAACAAAATGAAAAAATAAAAAATCATATCGACTCAAACTTTGCTATTGCAATCCTAGCCCTTGTAGCGGCATGTATAGGGTTTGCTTTTTGGTTTAACATGAATTCGCTTAGCGAAAATCTTACGCAACAACCTGTCATTGATATACAAAAGAAACAGCCGAATGATGCAAGTAGTCTGAGTGCAATAATTCCAGAAGATGTGCAAGACAGCAAAATACTTATCCGTGTTGATAAGAATGAGCTGCTAAATCAGACTGAGGAAACGCAAATTGATAAAAGTATTGATTACAAGAATATAACAACAAGAAATGGCTCAAATATTTCTATTCCTAGCGATTGGTACTTTGTCGAAGATGGTGGGTCAAATTTGGGTGGATATGTAACAAATATCAATCAAGAAAAAGAGTGGGGTACGTTGCTTGATGGAGAGGTAACTATGACGATATCTTCTGGCCCTCATGACCCATCACCAGAATTATTGCGGAACAATGATGTAAGTGCCATTATCAACGAGGCTGCTGAGCAATGGGCGAAGAGGCACTATGACCATTGTCAGCGTATTGATAAAAAAACTGAACAAGAATGCTCGTATTTGGAAGATGTGTGTAATATTACTGAGCTTAGTACACACGAAAAAGGTTTTTTATACAAAAGCGTTACTTGTAAATTTGAGGATGATGGTATTACCGAATATACAAAAGCATACATTAATGAGAGAGCAACCTTTGGTGTGTCTATGAAATCAAAAGATGTGACACTCATTGATAGGGATATAGCAAACAGACTCCTTGAGGACAAGATTACACAGATGCCTAATTTTTAGGCGCCGACTTCACTCGAAGCTTCAAAAATAGTTCTAACGTCATGTACTGTCTGGCTCACAAAAAAAGTGCACCTTAAAACATCACGCTAGTAGTCATGTTTTTGGTTCTAACCTAAGCCTGGTGAGTGGACGATGTTAGAACTATGGTAGTATAGACGTATGAAAAAGATAAAAATAGACGGGAACAATATCTTGGACAAAGAGTCATTTTATGATGAGATTGACCGAGTGCTGACAAAAGACCTCGATTGGAAGACTGGGCATAACTTAGATGCTTTCAATGACATATTACGTGGCGGTTTTGGTATTCACGAATACGAAGAGGAGATTGAGATTGATTGGGTAAATTTTGAGAAAGCAAATCAGGCACTGGGCAAAGAATTTCTGGATGTTGTACTAGAGATATTAGGTGAGCATCAACATATCACATTCTCAAGGGCTTAAAGCAAGAATAGTTCTAACGTCATGTACTATCTGGCTCATCATAAATACACTACAAGAATCGCTCTACAAAGCGGTTTTTGTTTTGTAAAAATCGGTGACCAGTGAGGAGAATCGAAATAGATTGACATTAATGACTTTTTGTATTATTATAGAAAAGTACACAAAGCCAAAGTGGAGAAAGTCATGAAAAGAGCTGTTGTATTGGTTACTTTGATTTTTATCTCAGCGAACTTGTTTGCTCATGACGGCATGAGTGATGCTACATACGCTGAAGTGCAGACTTGGTATGGAAAATCAATTAAAGTTTCCCATACAGTTGGGGGCACATTGATAAGTTGCTCACAAGAAACAGGATTTTGTAAATTCAGTCATTGGGGAACAAAAAAGATTAATACGACTCATTATACAAATATGACATTAATGAGCTAGCTCGTAAGCTGTTCAGGGAGAGCTCTCCTTGGACAGCTCTTTCTTTTATGTGCACCCCCTACTTAATTCAGTTCTAACGTCATGTACTGTCTGGCTCATGATAAAAACACTGTGTTTATGGAGTGTTTTTTGCTACCCGAAGGTGCGGGTCAGAACTATGATAAAATTGAATCAATTAAATATGGGATATATACGTGATGAAAAATGCCTTTAAGGTAGTCGCACCATTAATCGTTGGAATAGTTTTCTTTCTCGTATTTAAGGTTGATGCAATTAGGGAATCTGGGCACTTGTCTTGGTTATACTACCTTCCAACTCTTCTGCTCCTCAGCTGGCGAGGTGCAATCTATTTGCAAAAGAATATCTATGACAATAAGACTGATATTGGATTGCTACTGGCAACAGTTGCCACCCTTGTACCGCCCTTTCTTCCTGTATATACACTCTTCGATTGTATATTTATAGACCCGTCATGCTATTAGAATAGTTATAACGTCATGTACTGTCTGGCTCATCATAATCACACTACAAGAATCGCTCTACAGAGCGGTTTTTGTATTATCAAAATGGGTGACTAGTGAGGAGAATCGGAATAGTATGATAAAGTAAGAAGTATAAAAACAAAAAAAAATGAAAAATAATATTGACTCAAACTTCGCAATCGCAATCCTTGCACTTGTGGCTGCTTGTGTGGGATTGTCATTCGTACTATACGACTTTGCTGGTGATGAGGATATATCACAAAACACATCTACAGAAGCATACGAAAGAGAGCGCCCTATCGATGAAAGTGACGCTACGCAAAATAATTTGGGGCTAGTGGAAAAAGCAGTGTTTGCTGGGGAGGTGAATCAAAATCAAAGCAAAGGAATCGTTCTTACTGGTCAAGTCATAAATTCAACGACAGAACGTATCGCCTACACTACAGAAGATGTGGATTTTTCCTTTACTATTCCAAAAGGGTGGGACGTGAAATACTACGGCACTTCAAGAGAGTTTTCACTGGAAAAAACTGATGCAGATTCATTTCCACCACTTATCATTAGAGAGCTTGATGGCCCAGTAGGGATTCCAATACATGGAAATGGAGATGTTTATATGCTACGTGAGCAACGAGATTTGGAAATTGGAGGTCAGTCGAATGTCTTCATTGCAATTAGAGAAGGCGAAAGAATTGCTGAAGTGGAGCTATACGCGGGTGGCATATATTTGGATGAAGCTGAGAAAATTGCTGAAACCATTCAGCGTAAGTAAAGGAGTATATTCAAACTAGTGTCAGTCAAAATACTTAGAAATTGTAATTATTTAGCTCAGGTACTGTGTAGCATAGTTCTAACGTCATCCACTGTCTGGCTCATCATAATCGCACTACAAGAATCGCTCTACAAAGCGGTTTTTGTTTTGTAAAAATCGGTGACCAGTGAGGAGAATTGAAAAGTCATGATAAAATAAGAATATAAATACAAAAAGAAAAAATGAAAAACAACATTGATTCAAACTTTGCCATAGCAATCTTAGCCCTTGTAGCGGCATGTATTGGTATGGCCTTTGTCTTTAACAGCTACGCCGCAGAAGAACAAGTAATGCCTACTGTACAAATAAAAAGCTCTACTGAAAGAGGTGTTCTAAACACAGATGAAGAAATCACTGACACTGTAGAGGATAACATGTTGCCTGTTGAGGTAACAGAAGACTACCAAGAGCATTTTCCACCTGCACCATCTCAAGCTGAGAGGCAAGAAGCAAGTCTTCTGCCAAAAGAAGAGTGCGAATGTTGGGTAGAAATTATAAGAGGTGAGGGTGCATGTCACCCTGTGGCAGACTGCATATAGAAATCTACTTAGTATTTATGCTCATTTTTTCAAAGCTATAAATCTACGTTTCAACTACCAAGATCAACAAAAATTTTTAAACATCCCTTATTGCGGGGATGTTTTTCAGCTTAAAGTCCTAATCTGCAAGCATCATTTCTAGAACAATGTAAGCACGACATATGCTATCCTTGGTGAAGCGAATGCGATTTAAAATAATAACACCAGTCAGAATTGGTCAAAGAATCATATACAACTATGAACGTAAGCAATAACCATCCAATATTTGAAAAAAAATTTAAAGACATTTATCCGTGCTACACAGAAAAAGTCGAGAGGAAGAGACAGAAAAAAGAAGATGTCGAAACAGCAACTCTTTGGCTGACAGGATACGGGAAGAAGGAGTTAAAGAGTATGTTAAAAAGTGACGCAACCCTACAAGAATTTATCGATAATGCTCCAAACCTGAACCCACTGAGGAAGAAAATTACAGGAAGGATTTGTGGGATAAAAGTTGAAGATATGAAAAAAGGAAGGATGCAGGAATTACGATACTTGGATAAGCTTGTAGACGAAATAGCTGCAGGTAAGGATATGGAAAAAATACTTCGGAAGTAGTTTGGGGTAGCTTATGAGTACAGTATAAGCACAAATATCCAATGCACTATTTCTAAGCGATAGACAGTTTTGACCTATGATAAAAGGGTTGCAATAATCTCAAGAAATAGGGATAAACTTAACGAATTGATCAAATTGAACAATTAAAAAACCGCGTACGAAGTACGCGGTCGTTGGTCGGAGTCACGCGATGGTGACTTAGTTTTTGGCTGCGATTGCATCGATGTTTGCAATCGTGAAGCCTCCAGTGAGGTACAGCCATTTGAGGCGCATTCTTCGTGCAAAGCGCTTTACGCTTTCTCGCGGCTGCTCTTGCCTTTGGAAGGCGACGATACGATCAAAAACTTGACTATATACTCTTTGGTTCATGCTTTTCTCCTTGTTCATATCCAATAATACTATAATGAGTAAATTTGTCAAGAATTAAGACGCAAAATACATGGACACTAAGATATTTACAAAATATTAAATATATGCTATAATATAAAAAACAGTAGAGAAAGGAGAATGTAAAATGAAGTCAGAGTTGGTACGTTTCATAGCAGTAACAAGCAACGAAGTTGTTAAAAGGCGGATAGAAACAATGTTCAGCGCCTGGGGGCACGTTGACCATTACGAAAACTTCGCTGTAATGCATGCAGTACTTCGGGGAACGCTTCAGGCAGGCTTTGAGAAGGAGCTTGCAGACGAAACAGCACTCATTGCAGTTGATCTAGAAAACGACGAATTGACAGCGCATCGAGTTCACGATTTTATAAAAGAGCATCGACAGTCATTGGAAGACACTGTGTTTTGTGTGATCTTCTCGGAGGAGCAAAGGACGATGGCAGATTCTCTGGGAAAATATGCGGGAGATGAAATTGACATCATAATGCATGCACAAGAGGATAGTGACTACCGTCGTCTGTGGATTACGACAATAAAAGTAGTCGAAAAAAAGAAAAAGAGAGGTAAATGGGCTATGATCGTTATAGCTCTGGGAATCGCAGCTTACTGTGCCGTCCTATGGCTTGGTAGCTGAGAGTAATAAGTCAGTCTTGCATTGCAAGGCTGGCTTTTAAATTGGGCGTACAAGCCCACAAACAAAAAAACACCACAGGCGTGATGATCTTTTGTAGGTGCTGCATGACGATTCTGTCATGCAGCTGATTGTAGTTGTAACAGTTACGCTAAGCGACGTTTGTCGCGCCTGTTTGCGCATCGTTGTTGGCACTAGTTGCCGGTAACGATCCCGAAGTGGAAACCTTTGGAAACATTTCGCGGAGTTTTTTGACAACGTTACCGGATGTGTAATCTTCAGTCTCGGTCAATTTATTGACTTTATCAGCGATTAGTTTTCGGTGGCGTGGAATCGTCTCGTGCGACCGGTCGCATAGGTTGGCGAGATCACGGTCTGAGGGCGTTTTTTCGTCGGCGATAATGTGGTTTAGCGTAGTCTGCAAATGCTTTGGTAAGGCATTTGCAAGATGGGCTAATCTAAGCTCGTTGTTTGTCATTATTAAATGTCCTCCTGGACGAGTCACATGTGAAAATACATGTAAGGATAATATACACTAAATAACAAAAATTGTCAATACCAAGGATGCGGAGATGATAAATCCGCAATTTGACAGTGAAGGGCATGGGGAGTATGATTGACGTATCAGAGTTTTCTGTGTGTTCGCTGTTTCTTCCAGAAGCGCGAATTTTTTTTACCAATCGTTGTTAACGAACATTGACCGGCAATAGAGCAGTGCAAAATAATGAATCGTAATTAATCTTAGTAATAGATACTATGTCTGAAGAAAAAATCAGTATGGGTGATTTCACAGGCGCAATTGGAGCGCTTGCAGAAGAAAAAGGAATTGATAAGGAGCAAGTTCATTCAACTGTCGAGGCAGCAATCGCAGCTGCATACAAAAAGGAGTACGGAAAACGCGGTCAAAACATTCGAGCAGAGATGGATGCGATCTCAGGAGAAATGAAGTTTTTCCTTGTAAAAGAAGTAGTCGACGAGACAACGCGTGAATTTATAGAGGAGTCTGAGGAAGACGAAGAGACAGACAGCGACGTCAAAAAAGACGACCACAAAACAGCGGAAAAAAACGTGAGTCTAGAAAAGGGTGCGCAAGAAGGTAGTGATGAGGATGAAGAGGAAAAAAAGCAGCGCTACAATGAAGAGAGGGACATACTGATCGAAGAAGCCAAAAAACGTGACAAAGACATTGCAATTGGAGATACGATCGAAGAAACACTCCCAACCGAGACAGAATTTGGACGTGTAGCAGCGCAGACTGCAAAGCAGGTAATCATCCAAAGAATACGCGAGGTTGAGCGAGACGCGATGTACAAAGAGTACAAAGAAAAAGAGGGTGAGATCGTAAATGGAACTGTGCAGCGCATTGAAGGTCGCACAGTATTCGTCGACTTAGGAAAGTCAGTTGCAGTGCTTTTTCCACGCGAACAGGTACGAGGTGAGCACTATAGTGTTGGACAGCGCGTAAAAGTCTACATTGAGAGCGTAGAGCTCGACACGCGAGGTCCTGGTATCAAGTTATCACGCACACATGCCGAAATGGTGAGAAGTCTGTTTGAGATGGAGGTGCCAGAAATCTACTCTGGTGTCGTAGAACTCAAAGCGGTAGCGCGAGAAGCAGGATCACGATCAAAGATTGCAGTATGGACAGATGATGAGGACATCGATCCGGTCGGGTCATGTGTCGGTCAAAAAGGAATGCGTGTCAATACTGTCATAGACGCTCTTGGTGGCGAGAAAATAGACATTATAGAGTGGAACGAAAAAACAGAAGACTTCATCGCTGCGGCACTTTCACCAGCTAATGTGCTTTCTGTAGAGATTGATGAGGAAACAAAACATGCTCGCGTCATGGTCCCAGATGATCAGCTATCGCTAGCAATTGGAAAGCACGGTCAGAATGTACGTCTTGCTGTGAAATTGACAGGCTGGAATCTCGACGTCGAATCTGAGCAGTCACTTGCTGAGAAAGAGGCTAAGGACAAGGTAGCCAAAGCTACGACCGATGCAAAAAGCGATGATACTGATAAAAAAGAAGAAAGCAAAGACGTTGCTGCAGATGCAGAGGAGGAAAAGGAAGTTGTAAAATCAGACAGCTCAGACGCCGATGATCTGACAAAGATTGAGGGCATCGGACCAAAAATAGCGCAGACACTCGTCCAAGAGGGTATTATCACTTTTGCAGATCTTGCCAAAGCAGATGCCAAAGATGTGAGCGAAAAAATTGCATCAGTGCGCGGCTCACATGACCCAACCACATGGCCGCAGCAAGCAGGGCTAGCCACCGCTGGTAAGTGGGATGAGCTCAAGGAGTTGCAGGATGAGCTCGACGGAGGCAAGGCATAGCATGCAAAAAATTAACGAATAACATTAAGATTATGGCAATGAATCTCTGGCACGATGTGTCACGTGGGGAAAATATCCCGCAGGAAATAAATGTGATCATCGAAATTCCAAAAAATTCTCCAAATAAGTACGAGATCGACAAAGAAACCGGTCTGATCGCCCTTGACCGCGCAAACTACTCGATGCACCCATATCCATTTGACTATGGTTTCGTACCCCAGACATTGTGGGACGACAACGATGCTCTCGATGTGATTGTGTTGACGACGTTTCCTCTCAATGTAGGGATCCTAGTATCTGTGCGACCTGTGGCGGTGATAGAGATGATCGATGGCGGGGAATCTGATTATAAGGTGATTGGTGTTCCCGTAGAAGATAAAAGATGGGACGATGTGCAAGACTTAGAAGACATCAATAAGCACAATCTAAAAGAGTACAGGCACTTCTTTGAGACATACAAAGAGCTCAAAAAAGGTGAAAAAAACATTGTGCAGATAAATGGGATAAAAGGCAAAGAGGACGCTATAGCAGCAGTAGAAAAGTCCATTGCACTCTATGAAGAAAAGTTCTCAAAAAAATAGCGGGATATCATGGGCTGCCGTGAATTAGAGGGTTCCATGAGGGAAGATAATTACAGTAGTAAATTACGCAGATGAGTTACAAGATTGAAAAAAAGGATGGAAATGCAGTTGTAGACGTGACACTGGCTTGGACTGACTTAGAAAAAGCTTTTGACGAAGGTGTTGAGGAGGCAACAAAAAATGCAAAGAGCACAGCGAGTATGAAGGGATTCAGAAAAGGGCATGTGCCAGAAAGCGTGGCAAAAGGTCAGGTCGACCGCATGCAAGTTCTCTCGCAAGTTGTAGATGACCAGTTACGTGAAGTGCTCACAAACGCAATAGAAAAAGATGGTTTAAAAGTAGCTGGAGCACCAGAGGTGAATGTGAAAAAGCTTGCTGAGGGAAATGATGTTGAGGTAGAAATATCTCTCGCTCTGATTCCAATGTGTGAGCTTCCAGAAGAGTGGGAAAAGACGATCAAAGAAATTAACAAAGACTTTAATGCGCAAGAAAAAGAGGTTGCAATAAGCAACGAAGATGTCCAGAAGGAGTTAGAAGGACTAGCACAATCACGAACAAAGAGTGAGGACGTAGGGCGCGCAGTCGCTGACGGTGACCAGGTAATTCTAGATTTTGAGGTAAAGCAAGACGGAGTTGTTATCGAGGGGGGATCAAGTACAGATCACAATCTCGTCATTGGATCTGGTGCGTTTATTCCAGGATTTGAAGAGCAGGTAATTGGTTTGAGTGCTGGGGATCAGAAAAATTTCTCTCTAAAATTTCCTGAGAAATATCACGCGCAGCACTTAGCAGGCAAGGAAGCGGATTTTGATGTAACGATCAAAAAAGTGCAACAGCGCATAGTGCCAGAGCTAAACGATGCGTTTGCAGTGGAGCTCTCTAAGGGTGCCGCTAAGGAGCTAACGTCTCTCAAAGAGCTTAAAGAGGATATGAAGGATGGCATGCTCGAAGGCAAAAAAAATGAACTAGCTGAAGCGCGGAGAACTGCCTACTTAGAACAGCTAAGTGAAAAAACAAATGTAGACGTAGCAGACGCACTGATCTCAGAAGAGGTAGAGCGCATGCTCAGGGAAATGCAGCAACAAGTTGCGGGAAGTGGGATGGATTTTGCGCAGTATCTCGAGAGAACAGGAATTGATGAGGGCGCACTTAAGGAGCAGTGGAGGCCACAAGCAAAGAAAAGGATTGTGAGCGCAATGCTTTTGGAAAAGTTTGGTGAACACTTCAAGATCGAGCCTAGTAGTGAAGAGATCCAAGAGGAAATGAACAAGGTACTTGGCGCATACCAAGGAATGGAAGGTATGCAGGATAAGATCAACATGGAGGAAATGTATGGGTACACAAAAGGCATCATGCGCAACAATAGTGTGTTTGATAAGTTGGCAGGCCTATAGCTTTTATCGCATAAGACAATAATGCAAAAAAATGAGTACAGAGCACGCAAATTACATCATACCAACTGTGATTGAAAAATCCGGTCACACAGAAAGGGCGTATGACATCTACTCTCGACTCCTCAAAGACAGGATAATCTTCCTCGGTAGTGGGATTAACGATGAAATCGCAAACGCAGTAATTGCGCAGTTGCTATTTCTCGCCGCACAGGACAAAAAAGAAGATATCACACTCTACATTAACTCTCCTGGGGGAGTAGTATCGAGTGCGCTAGCAATCTACGATACAATGAATCATATTGGACCAGATGTGCGCACGACGTGTATCGGGATGGCTGCAAGCGCAGCGTCACTTCTCCTTGCTGCCGGAGAAAAGGGAAAGAGAACGATACTGCCACATGCAGAGGTAATGATCCATCAGCCCTTAGGGGGTATGCAGGGTCAGGCGAGTGACATAGAGATTCATGCTCAGCACATTCTCAAGACAAAAACCTTGCTCAACAAGATGCTGGCAAAACATACGGGACAAAAAATTGCCACGATTGAACGCGATACGGATCGAGACAATTATATGAGTGCAACAGAGGCAAAGAAGTATGGATTAGTAGACAGCGTCGTACGGTAAATATTTTCGAGACTGTAAAAAGCAAAAGCTCCCATGTGGGGAGCTTTTTGTATTGGTAAAAGCTAACAATTTACTTGAGGATCTCACGAAGGCTTTCACCTTGCATTTCAACTGGTTTAGGGACGTCCATAATATCCAGAATGGTAGGGGCAACATCGCTCAGTAGTCCGCGAATCTCTCTTTCCTGCGTCGCAAGCTCTTCTGAACTTTTCTGACGATGATTTGTTGGGGACACATGCCACAAAGGTATAGGACTTGTATTGTGTTTTGTATCCATAGCTCCACTCTGCGGATCATGCATAACCTCGACATTGCCATGATCGGCTGTGATAAGGAGTTGACCACCTGTTGCAAGAACGCCCTTCACAAGTCGGTGCATGCACACATCAAGAACTTTTATGGCCTCGCGCGCAGCAGACTCATTGCCAGTATGGGCTACCATATCGGCATTGGCATAATTAACTAGTATAAACTCATACTTATTCTCACTCAATGTAGAGAGAATTTTATCCGTTACACCATAGGCGCTCATCTCAGGTTTTTGGTCAAAACGATCAACGGCTGGCGAGGGGATGAGAACGTGGTCTTCAAGTGGGAAAGGCTCTTCAGCCCCACAATTAAAAAAGTAGGTAACATGGGCATACTTCTCAGTTTCTGCAATACGAAGCTGAGGACGATCATACGCGCTGAGAACCTGACCAATAGAGTTGATGATAGACTCAGGGGGAAATGCCACGCTTACAGGGAGATCTTTCTCATACTCCATCATTGCAACAAAGTGGATGTCAAGCTGAGGTCCACGATCAAATTTCTCAAAACCAGGGAGTGAAAAGGCTTTGGTAATCTCTCGGGCACGATCGTCACGAAAATTGAAAAATACAACACCATCGCCATCTTTGATTTGCGCAATAGGATTTGTGCCGTCCTCAGTGACGATGAGCGGCTCGATAAACTCATCAGTAATTCCTGCATCATAAGACGCAGAAATCGATGCGACAGGGTCCTTGGTAAGAGAGCCTTTGCCGTGGACAAGCATATCATATGCTTTTTTGATGCGGTCCCAGTTGTTATTACGATCCATCGCCCAATTCCGACCAATGAGAGTGGCAATCTTGCCAATCCCAATGCGACCGAGTTCCTCTTGGATTTGTGTGATCACATGGTCTCCTGCGGCTTTTGGTGAGGAGTCACGACCGTCAGTAAAGCAGTGAACGTAGACTTCCTCAAAGTTGTGAGACTTAGCAAAATTCAAAAGAGCGTAGAGGTGATCACGGCTAGCATGCACAGCACCATCCCCTACAAGTCCCATGATGTGAAGGGCGCTCTTTTTTTCTGTAACATGTGTTGCAAGGTTATTAAGGGCCTTATTGCTTGCAAAGCTACCATCTTGAATTGCCAAGGAGATGCGTGGAAGGCTTTGATACATGATGCGACCAGCTCCCATAGTCATGTGGCCCACTTCACTATTACCTGGATCGCCCCATGGCAGGCCAACAGAAATACCCGAGGCCTGCAAGGCAATCATCGGATAATTCTGATTGAGGATATCAAAAGTCGGGAGTGGAGTGGAGTTAATGATATTGCCAGGATCACTGCTAAGACCCCACCCATCAAGAACTACAAGGACTACTGGTGCTATCATAAGTAATTTTGTATTTGCCTAACTATTATAGCAGAAATACAGGGGATGCAAGAAGAAATGAAGCTCAAGATTTTTTGACTTTTCACATGTTCTGCGCTAGTATAATCTTATATAAATGAATGACACATCTCTCAAATATACAGAAGTGGACGAACTCTTCGGAAAAGAATCAACGAAATAGCGGTGCAACGACAAAAAATCAAAAAATGTACGAGGTTATTTGAGGAAACTGCGTAAAAGCAGTGAGGCTCACTTCTTCTCTGGAAACACATGCTGTGTGCACGAGACTTATAATACTATGATTACAGGACCAGTACTGCTGGCAGCCATTGCCCTTGTAGTGGGTGCAAGTGGCGGGTATTTTTTTCGAAAAAATATTGCAAGCAAGCAAGTTGGTGAAGCGGAAAATCGAGCTACAAAGCTTGTTGCAGATGCCAAAACAAAGGCACAAGATACAATACTTGAGGCCAAAACTAAGGCTGCAGAGTCTTTGGAGAAAGCGCAGGAGGAAATCAAAAATCAAAAAGAAGAAGTCAAAAAAGCCGGTGAACGGCTAGTTAAGCGTGAAGAAACAATGGATGCGAGATTTGATGAGGTGGAAAAAGCCCGCAAAACTCTCGAGGAGAAAGCGGCTGAGGTACGAGATGCACGAGTAGAGGTTGAAAGCATCAAGGATGAACAGAGTGAGCGACTGGAAAAGATAGCTGGACTTACACACGAACAAGCAAAGAAAGCGTTGTTACAGCTTGCAGAAGAAAGATCTCGGGAAAACCTCGCTCAACGCATGACAACCTTACAGCGACGAGAGCAAGAAGAATGGGAGAAAGAGGCTGTAAACATTATGACGCAGGTGATCCAGAAGTACTCTCGATCTCACGCAGCTGAGGTTATGACGTCAACACTGACAATTCCAAATGAGGAGGTCAAAGGAAAAATCATCGGGAAGGAGGGTCGCAACATTCGTGCGCTTGAGAGGGCGACAGGTGTGGAGTTGATTGTAGATGAGACACCAGAGTCAGTAGTGATCAGTGCCTTTGACCCAGTCCGCCGTGAGATAGCAAAGATCGCCTTAGAAAAACTTATTGAAGATGGACGAATTCACCCTGCAAAAATCGAGGAGATTGTTGTGTGGGCAGAAAAAGAAATAGATAATAGAATTCGTGAGGCTGGCGAGGCTGCTGCATATGAAGTCGGTATTGCGGGACTTGATCCAAAGTTACTCTACATCCTGGGAAGGCTACGGTATCGTACGAGCTTCAAGCAAAATGTACTCTTGCATTCACTGGAAGTTTCATACTTGGCAGGAGCAATAGCTGCAGAAGTGGGTGCTGATGTAAAAACAGCAAAAATGGCAGGACTTTTCCATGACATTGGAAAGGCTGTAGATCACGAGGTGCAAGGCACGCACGTGGAAATCGGCATTAAGATTCTGGAGAAATTTGGTATAGATGACAAGGTGGTGCTTGGCATGCGATCGCATCATGATGAATACCCGTACGCGATCCCAGAGGCGTATATCGTTACAGCTGCAGACGCGCTTTCGTCAGCGAGACCAGGTGCCCGCAAAGATACCGTAGAAAATTATATTAAGCGTCTAGAGGAGCTTGAGATGGCGGTCAACAGCTTTGATGCAGTAGAAAAGTCATATGCAATTCAGGCAGGTCGCGAAGTGCGTGTCTTTGTAAATCCAGAAAAAACTGATGACTACGGCGCGCAGAAGCTTGCTGCAGAAATTGCAAATAAAGTGCAAGAAGAACTTAAATATCCTGGAGAAATCAAGATTATGGTTATACGTGAAAATCGCGCAATCGAATACGCTCGATGACCTAGAGCTTAAAAATGATGAAAGAAATAAAAGCCTTGCAGATTATGCAAGGTTTTTTAATATCGTAAGAAAAAAGAGGAGTCGGAAGGGGAGGGCTAAAAAATGCATAAGCAACTGAGATAGATCTGTGGCATATATTAATTTCCTTACTAGCGAGTCAGGGTAGCAATGTGCTTAGTGGCAAATTCAAGATCATTTTTTGTATTGATTCCAAAACCTTCCTCTGGCGAAAATTTAATACCGACAACGCCCTCTGGTGTACGCGCGGCCTCTGAGATCAAGTCAGTAATATAAAGCTCTTGTTGGGCATTGTGTGATGTGAGAGCATCGATGTTTTTAATGAGCCACAAGTAATCAAAGCAATAAAAGCTTACATTACGGAGGGGGAGTGACTGTTCTGTGTCCGTAGCATCTGAATACTCAATAATCTGTGTTATGCGATCACGTTGATCGCAGACGAGTCTGCCCATAGATGCACAATGATCACGCAAAGACGCTGATGCGTCACGAACATCAATATAGCCCATACTCAGAGGCGCGTTTGAATGATGTCTCTGTCTGACAAGGTACTCAAGGGAGGCTGACTGGATAAATGGCTTATCACCACAGATAATGACGACATTCACTGCATCTTTTGGCACCAAATTGATGCCTGCGCGAACAGCGCTTCCAGTACCAGGCACGGCACTTTGATCGGCATAGAAGACGCGGTCTTTGAAGGTGTCACGGATCACCTGAGACATATGTCGGACGACGACAATTGGCTTACTATCACAGATTGTTGCTGCGTCAATGACATGATCAAGAATTGTCTTAGAGTTAATGCAGTGAAGAACTTTAGGAGTATCTGACTTCATACGCGAACCCTTACCTGCTGCAAGGATGATAACTTTCGTGGTAGCCATAAAGCAAGTTAGTAATTAAGGTGTTGATCTTGAGTAGAGAATTGACACAATAATGAAGTGGGAGTAATAATACAGTCAGAAGAGTTCTTACTATAAGGAGAGGACATGGGTCTAACGATTCATAAGGCACCAAAGAAAATTCACGTACAATCCCGAGGGGAGAGTGTTAACTTGCCAATGGGAGTGCGTGAACAAATTGATCAATACTTTCAGGAGCTGCAGGATGCTGGCAGGGTATTCGAAAACAAGTCAGTATATCATATTCATGATATGCAAATAAGCAGTACTTTGTTGGCATGTGATCTCCTCGAGACTGACTATGCTCACTATATATGGTCACAAGACAAATGCCAACATGTAGGAAGATATGCGGTCAATGTTCTGCATATTGCAGCTTTTCTTGAAACATCTAATGGAGACATCGTTCTCGGGCGAATGGCACAACACACAGCGCGGCCAGGTGGCATACAAGCTATAGGTGGCGGCCTAGAAGAGGATGTTCTGGATGAAAATGGAATATTCAATCTGAGTAGTCTAACGCTTAAAGAAATTCATGAGGAGGTGGGTTTAAACCTGCAGCTGACGACGATGTACAAAGCGGGGAAATTGAACCCAACATACATCGTAAAAGGTGGCGGTGAGGGTAAGGTAGCTGTAATCTATCACTTGCCGATAGATCACAGTTCAGGTAAATTTCTAGAAAACTACAAAAACGCTAATGGCTCAGACGAATTGAGGGCAGTAGAGTTGGTAGACAAAAGGTCACATAATGAACTGGAGCAGTTTATTGAGCAAAACAGACACAGCTTTAGTCATTATGTTGAAATAGCATTACGTGAAATAGCAAGAGGAGCGTTCTAGCAGAGCAATTGCAAAGATAGACAAGGCGCCAACTACGGCTGCAAAAAGGGTGGGGGTTGAGTACAGAAATCTGTACTCGACCATACTACAAAAAACACCAGAGAAATGGTGTTTTTTGTTTGAAGGTAGTGTGAAGCAGTCCATGTCGAAAAGGTGATATGCAGTGAAAGTGGGGGTAAGAGAAAGAGGCTAGAATTTCACCCAGTGGTAATCAAGTGAGAAAAAGTGATCAAATAGTAGGTGCGTACGACAAGTAAAAGTGCTATGATGAGCCTGTGGATAAGTAGTGTTTGCTGCAAAACCGCTTAACCATGTACAATACATGCGTTAAAGACAGTGAAAAAAATAATTACTAGAAAGGAAGGTGAAAAAAATATGGCTGAAAAAATTTCAAAAGGTGGGCTCGTCGATGCACTAGCGGTAAAACTTGATATGTCAAAGCGTGATGTTGAGGCGGTTGTTGATGGGATGGTTGATGAGATCACATCGCAATTGCAGGCTGGTAACGAAGTAACCTTCACAGGATTTGGTTCGTTCAAGACGTCTGACCGTGCAGCTCGTCAGGGTGTAAACCCAAAGACAGGAGAGCGCATTCAGATTGCTGCAACAACAGTACCAAAATTCAAAGCTGGAAAGGCTTTGAAAGACGCGGTAAAGATGTAATCGAATTCATGACGCGTTCGCGATATGAATCGGGTGAGCAAAAGACCTCCTTTGGGAGGTTTTTTGTTATCACCAGTAATGAGAAAAACAAACAGGTGCTATAATATGCTCATGAAGAAGGCTTTATACACAAAAATAATCTTAGCGGCTGTGCTCACAAGTGGATGCGGTAGTGCGGAAATTGTAGTACCCATAGAGCAATCGCTACAGATTGAAGAAGTTGATGAGGTTGCTACGACTCCCTCAGTAGAGGTGGGCGATGAGGGGGGTGATCAATTAGAGCCGGTTACAAAAAATCAACAGAGCTTAGTCATTACGGATCGCCTTACAGACTGGGGATTTACGCAGGCTAATAGATCTGCAGATTCTATTGACACGGTTATAGTTCACAGTGTCTACAATCCTTTTACTGTCAAAGTGCATGATCTCGGTAAGATCATAGAAATATTCAAGGGTTACGGCGTTGCGCCACACTATATCATCACACGCGATGGTCAGATACACAGACTTGTCTTAGACAAGGATATAGCTTATCATGCAGGTCGATCACGAGTACCTGATGGTCGCACAGCAGTCAACGACTTCTCGATTGGTATCGAGATGATTGCGTCGTTAGAGGACACGTACACTAGAGAGCAGTATCAATCACTCAAGGAGCTGACCAAGAGGCTTGGTGAGGACTATGGGATCAAATATGTGTTGGGACACGACGAGATCGCGGTAGTGGACCCATGGAATTTTGATTGGAGTCAGATAAATGATCTGCGTCATGAGCCGCGCACACAGCTTTAAAAAAAGACAATGATTGAGGTAGCACTAGTAATACACGAAAAAAAAGTAATCTTATCTCTGAAAGGGGTGGATGGGGCTACGACACAAACATCGTGGATCGACGAAAATAATCTACTAGAGAAATTCTTCGTCAATCTCACAACTCTATGCGAGAAGGGGCGGGTTTCAAAGCAGGAGATCAGTGAGTTTACTCTTGAATCTGGACTTGCAACGGGATATACGACACAAAGGATTGCAATGACTATAATAAATGCTTTAAATTACTCGATCCAAAAGAAGGCAAGTAAAAGAGAGGGGTGGAGTTATAATTGTTAATAACTTATTTGCCTCAAAAGTGATCGTCATGATAAAATAATTCCAGAATTCTCATAGTACTTCTTAGATGGGCAGTAATGAGAAATCGTACATTTTTAAATATTATTGGTTACGTGAGAGCCCTCTCGGTGCATAAGCTCTGTATAACACTGGGACAAATACCTCATTAAGAGGAGTGTGATCGTATTTGACATATAAGATACGGTCTGATAGTATTTCTTTACAACGAAAATAATCCACTTTATTTGTGATACTACTGTCCGCTACGAGTCATCTGGCGGGCATAAAACGTGTCAAGGGGGATGGTTTATAAAGAGATTTTTCATACAATTAGGTAATCCATTAATTCCAATGAGATAATCCTTCATCTTTGAGATGCGGGACGTTTGCATTGGGAAGTTTTTTATGTCAACAGACACAAAGTCAGAAATGAGTGCTGCACCAACACTCAGAGTCAAGGACACATTTAGCCCGTCATCTTCTCTCGCCAAAAGAAAGTTTTTTAAGAAGCAGTTAGCTGTTTCACTGCCAAACTTGATTGAGGCACAGACAAAATCATACGACTGGTTTCTTGAAAAGGGTTTGCAGGAATTGCTTGATGAGATCAATCCAATTACAGATTTCGTCGGAAAGGACATGGAGCTCACAATTGATGACTTCTTCCTTGACGATGCGAAGTACGACGAAGTAATGGCTCGTGAGAAAAATATTTCTTTCGAAGCGCCGCTACGTGCTCGTGCAAAGCTAACACTCAAAAAGACCGGAGAGGTACGAGAGCAGGAAATCTACCTCGGTGACTTTCCGTTGATCACTGATCGGGGGACATTTATCATTAATGGTGTGGAGCGAGTAATTGTCTCTCAGCTAACCAGAAGTCCTGGTGTCTTTTTCTCAATGGAATACCAAAAAGGTAAGAAGCTCTTTGGCGCAAAAATCATTCCAAATCGAGGGGCGTGGCTTGAGCTTGATGTAGATCGCGATGGCGTTATTTCGGTAAAGATTGATCGAAAAAGGAAAATCCCTGTCTCAACACTTTTGCGTGCCTTTGGATTTGATACAAATGAAAAGATTAAAGAGGCATTTGATGATGTGGCCGTAGATGCTGTGGACTACATAGAACAGACACTTGCAAAAGACATCACCAAGACTCAGGGTGAAGCCTATCGTGAGGTATACAAGAGGATCCGTCCAGGTGACCTAGCAACAGAGGAGAATGCACGCCAAATGATTGAGGGAATGTTCTTCAACTTTGATCGCTATGACTTTGGTTCTGTAGGGCGATATAGGTTGAATCAGCGGCTACAAATAGATCGTGATGACAAAGAAGAGAATCGCATACTGAACAAGGATGATGTAATTCTTATCATCAAGGAGCTCATTAGAATGAGCGATGACACGCATGCAGTAGCTGATGATATCGATCACCTAGGAAACAGGCGTGTGCGAGGAGTAGGTGAGCTAGTGCAAAACAAGATGCGGGTGGGATTTGCTCGTATGGCTCGCAACATTAAAGATCGCATGAGTACATGTGATGCACTTACAGTTGTGCCAGGCCAAATTATCAACTCACGACCTGTTGCAGCGTCGATCAAAGAATTCTTCTCAAGTTCTCAGCTCTCGCAATTCATGGATCAGGTCAACCCACTTGCAGAGCTCGAGCACAAACGACGACTGAGTGCGCTTGGTCCTGGAGGTTTGACTCGCGAGCGAGCTGGATTTGAGGTTCGCGATGTTCATCATTCCCACTATGGACGTATTTGCCCTGTAGAGACGCCAGAAGGTCCAAATATCGGTCTCGTAGGCCATCTCGCAACATATGCACGAATCAATGACTTTGGTTTTCTTGAGACGCCGTATTTTAAGGTTTTTAAAGAGGTTAAAAATAACGAAAAGAATCTCGTAGGACGAGTTTTGTTGGAAGGTATCGCTGGAATACGAAAAGGCACAAAGATCGATGAGGCTAGCGCAAAGAAGATTGCTAAAGAAAAAATGACAACAATACCAGTCGTTCCCTTTATTACTGATAGCATTGAATACATCAATGCGACTGTAGAGGATCGTGTTTCAATTGCGCACGCGGGCACAAACCTTGACGAAGAAAGGAATTTCGTCGACCACATTCTCGATGCTCGTATCCAAGGACATCCAGATATGGCAGTCGCGACAGAGATTGACTATATGGATGTATCGCCAAAGCAGTGTATATCAGTTGCAACATCACTCATTCCATTTCTCGAGCATGATGACGCAAACCGTGCGTTGATGGGTTCAAACATGCAACGACAAGCTGTGAGCTGTGTAAAGCCAGAGTCTCCAATGGTGGGAACGGGTATTGAAGACAAGGCTGCAAACGATTCAGGTCAAGTTGTTGTAGCGATGCAAGCAGGAAAAGTGATAGAGGTTGATGCCGGACACATCGCCGTAGAGGAGGATCTGAAAAAAGGTGCAAAGAAAAAACACAAGCGAGAGTATGTCCTACAGACATTTGCTAAGTCCAATGCCTTTACATCTATGAACCAGGTCCCACGGGTAAAAGTCGGACAAAAAATAGAAAAAGGCGAGTTGCTGGCAGATGGAGCGAGTACGCAACTAGGCGAGTTAGCATTAGGACAAAACATGGTTGTTGCCTTTGTGCCATGGGAGGGATACAACTTTGAGGATGCGATTATCGTCTCTGAACGCGTTGTGCATGCTGATCGTTATACCTCAATTCACATTGAGGACTTTACAATAGATGTCCGCGATACAAAGCTCGGACCTGAAGTTGTAACCAGAGACATACCAAACATCGGCGAAGATCGACTGAAGAATCTTGATGAGTCAGGGATAATTCGTATTGGTGCAGAGGTGAGTTCTGGAGATATCTTGGTTGGAAAGATCACACCAAAAGGTGAGGGCGATCTAACAGCTGAAGAGCGTTTGCTACGAGCAATTTTTGGAGAGAAATCTCGTGATGTAAAAGACTCATCTCTCTACTTACCACATGGTGAACATGGCAAAGTTGTTGACATCAAAGTATTTACAAGAGAACAAGGCGATCGACTTCCAACAAGTGTATCTCGTCAAATCCAGATTTCTATAGCACAGATGCGCAAAATCGCGGTTGGTGATAAGCTAGCGGGACGGCATGGAAATAAAGGTGTTATTTCACGTATTGCACCTGCAGAAGACATGCCATATCTACCAGATGGAACGCCAGTCGATGTGATTTTGAATCCTTTGGGTGTGGCCTCACGTATGAACATTGGTCAAATTCTTGAAACCCATCTAGGGTGGGCTGCTATGACACATGGGTACAAAGCAGCAACACCACCACTTGACGGTGTTAGTGAGCAAGACATCAAGGGAGAGCTCAAATCTGCAGGTCTGCCAGAAAGTGGTAAAATTAGACTGATTGACGGAAAAACAGGTCAATCATTTGACAATGAGTCAACAGTTGGTGTGATGTACGTTCTTAAGCTTCACCATTTGGTAGATGATAAGTTGCACATGCGTTCAATCGGTCCATACTCATTGATCACCCAGCAACCACTTGGAGGTAAGGCACAGTTTGGAGGGCAGCGATTCGGAGAGATGGAGGTGTGGGCGCTTGAGGGATACGGTGCAGCACACGTACTGCAGGAAATGCTCACAATTAAGTCTGATGACGTACTTGGTCGTGCAAAAGCATATGAATCGATCATTAAGGGGGAGGACATAAAGAGTCCAAACATCCCAGCGTCATTTCACGTCCTCGTAAACGAGCTTAAAGGCCTCGGCCTGGATGTTGAGCTTACAAGTCGGGAATATACCGGAGAAGATAACACGCAACCAGAAAAAAAAGAAAGTGAGCCAGAAGAGGCTCCATCAACTAAGAAAGAAGACTAGTAAATCACTCACTAACACAGAGGGCTTCCCACAACACAACTCCAGGAAGTGTACAGGGGAGTCCCAATATCAAATCTATGTTTAACGAAAACGAAGGACCGTCAACAAAGGTGAGTGATTTTGAGAGTGTTCGACTCCGTGTTGCTAGTCCAGATTCAATTCTTGAATGGAGTAGCGGTGAAGTCACGAAACCTGAAACGATTAACTACCGTACACAGCGCTATGAGATGGATGGTCTGTTTTGCGAGCGTATCTTTGGCCCAAGTAAGGACTGGGAATGTTACTGTGGAAAGTACAAGCGTATTCGTTACAAAGGCATCACATGTGATAAGTGTGGCGTCGAAGTTACGCGATCAATTGTACGTCGTGAGCAAATGGGACACATTCAACTCGCAGTTCCTGTGTCACATATTTGGTTCTTGCGTGGTGTTCCAAGTAAGATCGGCTTATCGCTCGGTCTATCACCACAAGCTCTTGAGCGAGTAGTATACTTCTCAGCCTACATCATCACAGATGTTGACGAGGAAGCTTGTCAGACTGCAATGAAGGACCTGGAAAGTGAGTACAAATCCAAGCAAAAAGAGCTTGCAGATGCAAAGGATGAGGAGACACTGGAAGAGCTCAAAAAGCAGTTTAAAGCTGCCAAGGATGATCTGAAAAACATGAAAAAGTATCAGGTCCTGAGTGAGATTGAGTACTTCAATCTCTCAACAAAGTTTGGTCAGGTTTTTTCTGCAGGTATCGGAGCAGAGGCAATTCGTTCGCTGCTGGAAAATATCGATGTCGATGAAATGATTGAAAGTTTGCGCAAGGATTACAAAGAGATTGAGACACTTGAGAGAAAAAAGATCGTAAAACGTCTAAAATTCTACCAAGGAATAAAAAATGCAGAAATCTCGTTAGAGTGGATGTTGCCAACGGTTATACCTGTCATTCCGCCAGACTTGCGGCCAATGGTTGCACTCGATGGTGGTCGTTTTGCCACATCAGATCTTAATGATCTCTATAGGCGAATCATCAATAGAAACAATCGACTGAAGAAGTTGATCGCTCTTAATGCTCCAGAAGTTATTACGCGAAACGAAAAGCGTATGCTTCAGGAGGCAGTAGATGCACTCTTTGATAACTCTGCAAGGCGTGGTCAAGCATCAGTCGCAGCATCAACAGGACAACGTCGTGCCCTGCGATCACTTGCCGACTCCCTTAAGGGTAAGCAGGGGCGATTTCGTCAAAACCTTCTCGGAAAGCGTGTGGACTATTCTGGACGAAGTGTGATCGTTATCGGGCCGCAGCTCAAGCTACACCAAGCAGGAATTCCAAAGAAAATGGGACTAGAGCTTTTTAAGCCATTTATTATCAATAAGCTCATCGAGCGAGAGTATGCGCACAACGTACGTACAGGTGGTCGTATGGTTGATGCAGAAGCCGAGGAGGCGTATGAGATTCTCGACGACATTATCCCACACCATTACATCATGCTTAACCGGGCACCAACACTGCATAGGTTGAGTATCCAGGCATTCCAGCCAGTGCTAATCGAGGGTAAGGCAATCCAGCTCCACCCTATGGTTTGTGCAGCTTTTAACGCTGACTTTGATGGTGATCAAATGGCTGTGCATGTACCACTAACCAAGGAGGCGCGGGAGGAGTGCGCAACATTGATGCTTTCAAGTAAGAATCTCTTGAAGCCTGCAAGTGGGGAGCCAATAACAACACCGTCACTTGATCTTGTGCTAGGAATTTACTATCTGACACATATCAAGCCAAAAGCGAAGGGTGAGGGAAAGATTTTTGCAAACATTGAAGAAGCAATTCTTGCACATGAAAACGGACATGTTGATATCAATGCTAGTGTAAAACTTGCCTACAAGGGAGAGATATATGATACTTCAGTAGGCCGCGCGATATTTAATGACTCTCTGCCAGAGAAGATGCGATTCATCAACGAAGAGATGACAAAGGGAACAATTAAGGCAGTTGTAGCTCGCATGCTCGAAGAAGAGGGAGAGGAAGAGGTAGCTCTTTTCACAGACCGTATCAAGACACTTGGGTTCAAGAGTGTGACCCGCTCTGGAATTAGCTGGGGCATGGATGATCTAAGTGTTCCTGAAGAAAAAAAGGCAATTCTTGAAGAGTCAGAGAAGAAAGTTGAAGAGATCAAAGAGCAATTCAATATGGGATTGCTGACTGAGGAAGAGCGCAAAAATGGCAGTATCGAAATTTGGAACAAGGCGAAAGATGATATTACTCACAATGTGCGAGAAAATCTCGATAAAGAGGGACCAGTCTATTCTATGGTCTACTCCAAAGCCCGAGGTAGTGAGTCGGTAGTAGTGCAGATGACCGGTATGAAAGGTCTAATGGCTGGCGCAACGGGAGAGACAATTGAGTTGCCTGTACGTAGCTCATACAAAGAAGGTCTTAATGTTTTGGAGTACTTCATCTCGACGCATGGAGCGCGTAAAGGTATGGCCGATACTGCGCTGCGAACAGCTTCAGCTGGTTACCTCACACGACGTCTCGTTGATGTAGCGCAAGATGTTGTGATCATTGAAGAGGACTGCAAAGACAAAGCTGGTGCAAATGTTTACAGAGAAGACAGTGACCGGATCGGTGTCGACTTCCGTGTTCGTGTGGAAGGTCGCTATGCCGCGCAGGAAGTCAAGAATCCAAAAACAGAGAAGGTTATCGTAAAGAAGAATGGGCTAATTGATAAAAAGTCTGCGATTGCAATTGAGAAAACTGATCTGCCAAGTATTGCTATACGCAATATTGTCTCATGTAAGACACGTCGTGGTGTGTGTCAGAAGTGCTACGGATTCGATTTGGGTCGCGGAGGACTAGTTAATATCGGTCAGGCAGTGGGAATCATTGCTGCGCAGGCGATTGGTGAGCCAGGAACGCAGCTAACCATGCGTACTTTCCATATTGGTGGTGTAGCAGGAAGTGATATCACGCAGGGTCTGCCGCGTGTGGAAGAGCTTTTTGAGGCGCGAGCGCCAAAAGGTGAGTCAATTATTTCTGACGTCGATGGAAAAGTAGTTGAGGTGATTGACGATGGTGGAAAAATCATGACGGTAAAGATCGAAAAGTCAGGAAGTAAAAAGACCATCGAAGAATATCATGTGCCAGCGGGTACAACACTCAAGGTAGCAAAGGGTGATCTTGTTGCAAAGGGTTCAATGCTCAATGAGGGACATATTGATCTTAAAAAGCTACACGAAGTGATGGGTGGCGAAGAAGTGCATCGCTACATCGTAAGTGAGATTCAAGACATCTACGCATCGCAAGGAGAGCATGTAAATGATAAGCACGTAGAGTCTATCATTAGGCAGATGTTCTCTCGTATTCGGATCACTGATGCGGGTGATACGATCTTGCTACCAGGTGATATAGTCGAGCGCGATGCTTACGAGGATGCAAATGACAAGGCGAAAGCAGATGGTGGAGAACTTGCGGTTGGTGAGCAGCTGATACTGGGGATCACCAAGGTAGCTCTCTCAACAGACTCTTTCCTTTCGGCAGCATCTTTTCAGGAGACAGCGCGTGTTCTCATCGATGCAGCAGTTACTGGAAAAGAGGATCGACTCAGGGGACTCAAGGAAAACGTCATTATTGGACGACTTATACCAGCAGGAACAGGATTCCGACGATAAGGATGCAATAAATCAAGAAGCCCGCAACAATCTTGCGGGCTTTTTGTTTGCGCAAAGAAAACGAGCATTATGTAAACGAGGAAGCCTCTTTTGATATGCCTAAGTAGACGTGGTAAAATGCCTATATTATAGATAAACACAAAGAAATGGGGCGCAAAAAGAAAGATGACTATGACGAGGAATACGAGGGGGATGGAGAAGGGTTCATCTTTCCAGACTTTGATCTATCAAAGGGTGCTAAGCGAACAATTTTTGCATTTATATTGGTGTTAATTGCAATTCTCTTCACATTGGGATTATTTGGGGCTGCTGGTCCTGCAGGAGAAAGGCTCACAAATGCAGTTGCGAGAGTATTTGGTGTTGGCAAATTTGTCGTACCTTTTATTCTTGTGTTTATCTCTTTTATCTTGCTACGCACCAAGATGTCCTCCAGTAGAACTGTAACAAAGATCACAGGAGCAATCATTATGTTTTTGTGTGGACTCTCCCTTATCCACATGATTGGGAGCGATCTTGAAAGCTTCAGAGATATAGCTAGTAATGGTCGCGGAGGAGGATATGTGGGCTATGCCCTCGCAGGCTTGGCAGTCTCCCAGCTCGGGAAGATTGCTTCCGCAGCTGTATTTTTCTTTCTCGGCGCGATAGCAGCAATTTTTGCATTTAACAAATCTCTGGTTGGATTGGGTGATAAAGTAAAAAAACCTGAAGTGGATTTAAGTAATGTAAAGGGAAATCTCAGTGTTCCAGCATTTGGAGGTCTTCTGAGCAGTCGGAAAAAGAAGGGCTTAAAAAGAGCGGAGAAAGATGATTACGATGAAAGTATTCTCGAAGACGAGTTGGAGCTGGATAATGAAGGTTTTGACGATTTCAAAGCCAATGAATCGATAGGGGTGGAGCAACAGCAAGGAGACGACTTGGGTGTTATTGCGGAGGATGATGAGAGCTATGAGTATGTCTATGAAGATGACGAGGTTATACCGCAAGAGCCTGAGACAATTTCGGCAGCACAGAAGGCTGGGGAGATTCTTGAAGGTGAAAATGAAGCGCTAAGGGAGCGAATATCACGCAAGGAACAAAAAGATCGAGAGGATATAGATTGGGAGCTTCCACCGCTAAGACTTTTGGAGCGCGGTGGCAAAAAGGGGAAGGGCGGCAATACCAAAGAGCGGGCACAAATTATTCAGGATACGTTTTCAGATTTTGGTATCGAGATGGCGCTTGAGGATATCATAACAGGCCCTACAGTCACACAGTTTAGTTTTCGTCCACCAAGCGGGGTCAAGCTAACAAAAATCAAAACGCTCAGCGATGATTTGGCGCTAGCGCTTGCTGCGCACCCCATACGAATCGAAGCGCCAATTCCAGGAAAGTCTCTCGTAGGCATTGAGGTGCCAAATAAAGAAAAGGCGATGGTTCGTATGCGTAATCTGGTCAATACAGATGAATTCGAAGACGATGATAAGCCGCTTCTACTTGCACTTGGTGAGGATGTGAGTGGGGAGTATGTGATTGAAGATTTGGCAAAGATGCCACACCTCTTGGTAGCTGGAGCAACTGGTGCCGGAAAATCTGTGACGATCAATAGTATACTGCTATCCCTACTATACAAGAACGGACCAGAAGACCTGAAGATGATCTTGGTAGATCCTAAGCGTGTTGAATTATCACTGTACAACGGTATTCCACATCTTCTCTCTGAGGTGATAACAGATAATGGAAAGGTAATAAATGCTCTCAAGTGGGCTGTAAGCGAAATGGAGCGAAGGTATAAGGTTCTGCAAAAAGTGGGAACCAGGGATCTGGGAACATACAGAAAAAAAAGAGATGCGGGTGAGACAATACAAGATATCAACCCTGAGACAGATCAAGTTGAGGCAATGCCTCTTGAAAATCTGCCAATAATAGTAATCGTAATTGATGAGATGGCTGATCTAATGGCATCCCACGGTAAGGAGGTTGAGGGTGTGATAGTGCGCCTAGCTCAGATGTCACGTGCGGTAGGGATACACTTGATTGTATCAACACAGCGTCCGAGTGTAGAAGTAATCACCGGAACAATTAAGGCAAATTTGCCAACACGCATCGCTCTACGGGTTGCAACGGGTATTGATTCTCGAACGATTATTGATACGCCAGGCGCCGAGAAACTCGTCGGACACGGTGACATGCTGTACGTTGGTACAAATAGTGCAAGTCCAAAGAGGTTGCAGGCTGTCTACGTAACCGAAGATGAGGTAAAGAAAGTCATAGACTTTATAAAAAAGCAGGCAAAGGCAACTGGTGCTTATGATCTGGGAGAGGATTTTGGGGGTGAGTCAACATCGCCAAGTGAAGAGGCTGAAGCATCACGAGGTATCACAACGGTTGATTTTGACAGTGCACCCTCTACAGCAAGTGCGATTGGAAGTAATAGTGAAGATCCGATGTATGAAGAAGCGAAGGCAATTGTCATAGAGGCTGGAAAGGCATCGACATCATATATACAAAGAAGGCTCCGCGTTGGATATTCTCGCGCTGCACGGTTGATCGATGATCTAGAGGATAATGGTGTGATTGGTCCAGCTGAGGGCTCTAAGCCACGTAAGGTGCTTGCAACTGAAGAATTTGAAGAAGAGTATGAAGAGATTGAATACGAAGAAGATGACGAGAATGCAGAAGTAACGCGAGAGGCCTAGTTATATAGGTTGGATCGTAAAAGACCGCAAAAACAAAAATCAAACAAATGCACAGCAGTATCAGACTGTCTGTGCTTTGTGTCTTAGAATGATCAACATCTCTAGTGCTTATGAAAAACAGTGCATTCACGCGTACAAAAGTTAAAGAGTTAACTCTCGGCGAACGACTTCAGGAATTACGCCAGAGCTACCATGTATCACTCACAGAACTTTCTCGACAAACGAAGATTCAAAAGAGATATCTGCAAGCACTTGAAGCTGGGCACTATGATGATATGCCAGCAGAGGTCTATGTGCGCGGCTTTATACATGCGTATGAGTCGTACTTCCATGTACCGCAAGACACATTCACAAAGAGTTTCGAGCGTGAATATCAGATTTTTGCGAACATGCACCATGAGCCAGAGACAAAGCAAAAGCAAAAAAAGGGATTGGGTCAGAATCTTATTGGTGTGACAGTAACGGCAAGGCACATCTTTATCGCAATGACCTTGTTTGGAGTACTAGGGGTGGGAGGATACGTCACACGAGGCATCGTGGCATATATGCAGGCGCCACTACTAACTGTTATGACTCCTAGTAGCGGGGAAACAACAAAGGATGCAATCATCGGGGTAACAGGAGCGACCCATCCGCAAGCTTTTCTTTATATTAATAACATCCAGACGCCAGTGAGTTCTCGAGGTCAGTATGCAGCAGAGGTTGGCTTGAAGCCAGGTGAAAACGCCATAGAGATCACCAGTGAGTCAAGTTCAGGCTCACAAACGTCGCGAAAAATAACTGTGTTCCGAGAGGTGGTAGAGAGTGGCACGCCAGAAGTAGTCAATAGCAAAGAAAATATCACGAAGGAGGGAGGCGAGGATGGGGAGGTAGGCGTTATACAAGAGAGGGGTAATCTGGATGATGACCAGAGTGATGTGTCGAGTGCTAATAATGTTTCACTAGAGTTAAGGGCTCTAGCAGATGGAGTGTGGATAACTGTTGCCGTTGACGGCGAAGAGGTCCTACGTGAAACATGGGAAAAAGGAGTTGTGAGAGACTATATCGGTGAAAAAGCAATCACAGTGACGGCAAGCCCTGGAAATCAAGTAGAGGTGACGCACAATGGTGTTTTGAGCGGTCTACTTGGTAAAGGCACCGCAATTGTGAGAGAGAAGAAATATCTCCCTGAAGGCAGTCAGGAGTAAGTGGGGAAGGACTGGTGAAGCATTGGTGTAAATGCTATGATAGATTTATAAATTAGCTCAGTGGGACTCCCGTACTTATAGTGTAAAGTGAGGTCGTCCTATCAATAAACCTATGGCAAAGAAGAAGGCAGTAAAAAAGGAGGTTGCTAAAAATCAGGGAGAAGAGAAACGTGTCGATGCGGTACTTGATGAAATCACGAGCAAATTTGGGGATGGAATGTTGATGAAACTAGGTGATGTGCAGCATGTTGATGTAGAGGCTATTGCCAGCGGCTCACTTTCTCTCGACCTCGCACTTGGAATAGGTGGCTACCCGCGTGGCCGCGTCGTTGAGATCTACGGACCAGAGTCATCTGGGAAGACCACACTCGCACTCCACGCTGTCGCAAGCGCACAGAAAGCAGGAGGCGTAGCTGCATTTGTGGATGCCGAGCACGCACTTGACCCGCAATATGCTGCAAAAATTGGGGTAAACACCAAGGAGTTACTCGTTTCACAGCCAGATGCAGGAGAGCAAGCGCTAGACATTGTCGAGACACTCGTACGCAGCGATGCAGTCGATATCATCGTCGTAGACTCTGTTGCAGCATTGACCCCGCAAAGTGAGATCGATGGTGAGATGGGCGATCACCATGTAGGCAAACAGGCACGACTCATGTCACAAGCTCTACGCAAACTCACGCCAATCATGGCAAAGAGCAATGTGGTAGTCATCTTTATCAATCAGATCCGTATGAAGATTGGTGTGATGTTTGGAAACCCAGAGACGACAACAGGTGGAAACGCGCTCAAGTTCTATGCATCCGTCCGCCTAGAGGTACGCAGGGCAGCTCAGATAAAGAGCGGGGAGGATGTCGTCGGAAACCGCGTGAAGGTAAAAATAGTCAAAAACAAGGTTGCTCCACCATTCAAAATTTCAGAGTTCGACATAATGTACAACGAAGGTATCTCACTCGCAGGTGACGTGCTTGATACAGCTGTAAAATACGGCATCATAGAAAAGCGGGGTAACTCGTACTCATATGGCGAAGAAAAGCTTGGTGTAGGCCGCGAAAAAGCAAAGACTGGGCTTAAGTCAGACAAAAAACTCCTTGCAAAGATTGTCAAAGACACGCACAAAGCTGTAAAGGACAACATCGAAAACCCAGATAAAGCAGGCGTCCCCGACGAACCAGAGGAGCCAAAGAAATAACTACTGCACAAAACCTAGTTCAAAAAAGAGCCTTTAAGCTCTTTTGTATTGAAGCCCCCGAAGCCCCCGAAGCCCCCCCCGCTAGTAGTTCACAGAGATCTTGTGAGCGATAAAACAGTAAATCAAGGGTTCGAATCCCATACGCGGAGTAAACACTAAAAAGCCTTTATTTAATGGCGTTTTTGGTATTGACAAATCTCAGAATTGCTGTATACTTATAAGTACAAAATCATAAATTTATGGTATAATAGTTGTATCGCAACACCCCCAGAAGCTTCGGTTTCTGGGGCTTTCATTTTTTAAGCCTTATAAGAGGTCCGAACTGTGTCCAAGACGCGGAGCAACGAAATGAACCCCTTGTCTAAGGGGTTTTTCGATACCCTAGAATGAGATATTCGAACCTGCTATGCTAACCTAGAGATAAAACCCTTCCCAAAAAAACTAATGGACATACCACAAGAACTTATTAGGATACTAAAATCCAGTCCGCATATAAAAATCATTGGAATTTCAGGATTTGGCGGAGCTGGTAAATCAACCGCATCCAAAATTTTAGGTAAGGAGTTAAATGCGGAAACAGTAGGAATTGATTCATTTCAAAAAAGTCATGATTATTCAGAATACTCTTATTGGGAGAATATGGGCTATAATCGCATGAAACAAGAAGTTATCTTGCCTCTTTTAGAAAAACAGGAAAAGATGTTAATTGTGGAAGGGGTTGGGTTATTCCGACCAGATATGATTTAGTATTTCGACTACAAGATTTGGATAGATGTACCTTTAAAAGAGGCAGATTTACGGGGACAAAAGAGAGGTAAAGAGGAGCACAAAAACTTGCATCACCAAAAGTTCTATGAGTTATGGGGGAAAAATGATAAGGAATGTTATGAGGCATACAAACCGAGAGAGATAGCTGATTATATCCTTCAGAACTATTAAGTCCTTAACTTATAAAATTTTTTCATTCTTTATGATTGATACGAGGTTCGAATAGAGTCCACGACACGGAGCAAACACTGAGAAAGCCTTTGTCTAAGGGTTTTTTTGGTGGACAAGAAAGTAAAAACGTGCTATAATTTACACAATACAAATATGAGGAAAAATGTATGATTGGAGCAGTAGCAGGTGGTGTTGCGGGAGCGGCAAAATACAATGCCAAAATGCGTATGATCATGGAGAAGTATCCAGAAAGTGCAGATGACGCTAGTGAGATTTTCTCTTCGCTTGATTTCATAGAAGAAGGGAGTTTACTCACTGTTGCTATCATGATAGTAGCTGTTCCTGTAGGACTATTAGCAGGAATACCATCTGGAGAACTTATAAGTAAGATTATTGGTATTGAATCAGGTATACCAGTAATTATGGGATCATTAATAGCTATTGGTCTGCTGTGGACTATCATATGGCAGCTAGAAAATATAATCCGCAAGAAGGAATTGAAGTATCTGGAGGCAAAGTATGATCCAGAGTTCATCAGTGAAATCCGAAATTTTAGCAAAGACAAGTAGTAAGAGACTTTGCAAGATAGACCAAAAATTCCAGAGAAACGAGAAGCTTCCAACAATCATGTTGGAAGCGCTTTAATTAGAAGGAAATAAATTACAGGCTCCAATCCGATCCCACTTAAGGAACTAGCAAAAAAGTCGCATCAAATGGGACTTTTTTCGTGACTGGGAATAGGACGCTGGAACTTGTATACTTAGAGTAATTGATTGTATAAAAAGATTTTGTAAATATGAGAGCTATGACTGAAAAAGAAATTTTTGAACATCTATTTAGAATAGCATCTTTATCAAATGATACGGATGGTGTTGTCACAGCATGCCTCGTTCGCAAAGGAGAAATTATTGTTGATGGAGTTAGTGCAGGCGCTGAACATGCTGAGTATATACTGCTACAAAAAATCAAAGATCAAAGCATAGTCATAACACCTGATGACGTTCTATATGTAACGCTCCAACCGTGCGATCGTCGCTCTCATGCAGAGGGAGAAAAGTTAGGGGATTGCACTACTAATGTTATAAAATCTGACATAAAGCAAGTTGTGTATGCTGCAACATATCCGAAGTCGGAAAGTTCGCTGGAAAAATTTGAGGCAAATCATATAAAAATACGTCAGTGTGGTGATAAAGAAATCGTAGAAAAGGCAGTAGAGCTTTTTAACTCGACGAATAAGCAGATGGATAAGCACATTCCGATGCCAAATCAACTAAGTTAATCGGTTCCAACCTAGTTCCATTCAGGGAGCAATCTACCAGGTTTCTTATTTTAGATAAAGAAAAAAGCGCATAACTCGAAAGTTGTGCGCCTGTGCCTTACATAAGGCTGGTTTGCTTTTTCTTAGCGTGAACACTTCATGTCGTCACGCTTCTTGGTATGTCGTATTGTCTTTTCAAGTGATATCGTTGTGCGTACCTCGCCATTCCCTTTCAAAAAGATGAGGCTGTGATGATACCCTTCCTTTTTTGGTCCCCTTACAGTTATTGTAATCGGATTACCATCGTTATCGCTGGTGCTGATCTCATTTTTCAACTCATTGATGAGAGCTAGGAAGTCACAAATGCTGATTGGCATAGTGGACCATGCAACTCCTTTTGTTATTGTGTCGCCGTCTGAGTTAAACATCACTACGAGCATAGAATTGTCAGGATGCTCAACATGGAGACCCATCATTCGTCGCTCAGTCACTTCCAGCTCTTCAAGGCTATGCGCTGACACATTTGAGAGTATGAGCATTGACACTGTTAGACAAAGGGTTACAGTGAACGATTTATTAAGCTTCATTGGTTGCCTCCTTTATTTTAAGCAATATAATTTTACTATATTTTATACTATTTGTCAATCAAGATATGGCCACAACGGTTCCAACCTAGTCCCATTGCGGGAGCTCTGAAATAAATCGCTTATCCAAGCGGCTTTTTTCGAGACTGGGAATAGGACGTCGGAACTTGTATACTTAAATAAAGTTTATAAATTCAAACTATGGATTGGATACTATATGCCGTCTTATCGACACTGTTTCTTGGTGTGGCGATGTCACTCTACAAAATACCTTCTTTCAAGAACTATAGCAGCCATGTTTCAACGATATGGACAAATGCATTTAGTTTCATTTTTGTAGTTACTGCACTTTTAATATTCGACTATAAGCTGCTGATCGGTTTGAAAGATATATCATGGTACGCATTTCTGTGGGGAGCGCTTTTTGCTACCACAATGGTTCTTCAAAAAAAACTTTTACATGATGTTGATACAGCTTCTGCATACTCTATAACTTCATCTGTCGGGAGTCTTATAACTGTTCTTATTGGTGTTAAAATTCTTGCTGAACAGATCTCAATTATTCAGGCACTTGGGATTATCATAGTTTTACTAGCAGTTTTCATATACACAAGAAAAAGTAGTCCGCTCACGCTTACGAAGCGAACAGTATGGTTTTGTCTTGGTATTGTTGGAGTTTCTACTGCATCGAAATACGTCCAAAAATTGGGTGCAATTACTGACTCAGTTTCGCAGTTTATGTTATGGCAATTTATTGGTGCAACACTTTTTGCTCTTTTGGTTGCATACATCTTTGAGAAAGATAAGTTTAGTGACGTCATCAATTATAAGAGGTACTTTAAAGGCTCAGCTCTTATTAGTTTTTTCTTGGTTTCGGGTGCATACTTCATTTTGAAGGCTCTATCTTTGGGGCCTCTTTCGGGTGTTTATGCAATTCATCCTGCCTATACATTCATTGCGGGTATTTTGGGGTATATCTTCTTTGGGGAGCAATTTACAAAGAAGAAGGTGATTTTGGCTCTAGCTAGTGTTTTGGGCATTATATTACTCAGAGTAGGTTAATGTGATTTTTTTTACTTTTCTAAAAAAGCTGGTTCTAACCTAGTCTCATTGCGGTAGGTTGAAAGACCAGATGATAGGTATAGGGGGGGGGGGTTGACTTCCCCCGTCAGTATGCTATAATACTCATATTGAAGAAACGGGTTTCTTCGTAGAACACTATAGTGTACACACACTTTAGCGCCATACGAAGAATCCGTTTTTTCTTTGTAATAAATGTCTTTACTACAAAGAATA
>CALDDM010000001.1 GCA_937936355.1 Minisyncoccota bacterium | reverse complement strand
AAATATATATGAAATCTACTCTAGATCTTGCGCAAAAACTTGTACAATTTAAAACGACTCAAGGTCGTCCAAGTGAAATGGACGCATGTTTGAGATTTTGTGAAAAACAGTTTGATACGCGTCAAGCTGAGATATCCAAGTATGAAAAAGACGGTAATAAGAGTTTGATTATTGCAAATACTGGTGGAATAGAATTTGATGTTTTATTGGTCGGTCATATTGACACAGTAGAAGGGAGGGATGAATTATTTCAAGGAGTTCTAAGTGATGGGCGATTGTATGGTCGTGGATCTATGGATATGAAGGCATTTGTTGCGACTTCAATTCGTGTGCTGCAAGCTGTATTAGATGCAAAGATGGATATTAGGGTGGGGTTAATGATTGTTACTGATGAAGAGCTTGGCGGCATTAACGGTGCTAAGTACTTGGTGGAGGAAATTGGGTTGCATGCACGAGTTGTACTTGTTCCTGATGATGGCGAGGTCATAGATCAGGTAGTGTCGCACACCAAGAGTATTTTGCATGCAAAAGTTAAGGCGAAGGGCTTGGAAGCGCATGGTAATAGGCCGTGGGATGGAATTAGTGCGATTGACTTGATCATAGAAGCGAAAAATAACCTAGAGAAGTGTTTTCCAGATGTGCGGGGATTGAAAGGGACGCAATGGATAGAGTCAATTAATGTTGGCAAAATTAAAGGCGGTACAGCAACGAATGAGGTGTCAGGATATGCAGAGATGGATGTTGATATAAGGTATACAGAGGCCTATCAAAAGGAAGATATTATTGAACGGATTAATAAGTCATTGCCAGAAAATGTCTCTTATGAAGAGGTAATGTTCTCTAGTGGTGTGATACTAGATAAAAAGAATGATGATGTAAAAATGTACTTTAATTCAATTAGGAAAGTTCTTGGATCGGAGCCGAGATTTTTACAAAGTGGAGGTGGTACGGATGGAAGATATTTTGCCTCAAGAGGTATGACAGTTATAGCGCATCAAGGTACAGGAGGTAATACGCAGGGAGATAGGGAGTATGTAGAAGTTGATTCACTTGAAAAGCTAATTGAGATACATTTAAATTTCATTGGTGAGCAAGTGCTTTAGTTGGGGGCGGCAATGAATTAAAGACTTTACATTTCATGACTTCCAACGTACGATGGTTATTATGACAAATACACGTACCGACAATCAAAAAAATCTCAGAAATTTCTGTATTATTGCGCACATTGATCATGGTAAAAGCACGCTCAGTGATCGTATGATTGAAATGACATCAACAGTTGAGAAACGCAATATGAAAGCGCAACTTCTCGATCAGATGGATATTGAGCGTGAGCGAGGTATTACGATTAAACTGCAGCCAGTGCAGATGCATTACGCGCAGGATGGCACTGACTACATTCTCAACCTCATTGATACGCCAGGACACGTTGATTTTGCGTATGAGGTGTCGCGATCTCTTGCTGCGGTAGAGGGGGCTGTATTGCTTGTTGATGCGACACAGGGAATTCAAGCGCAGACGCTTACAAACCTTTATTTTGCACTGGAGCATGATCTTGAAATCATACCGGTTATCAATAAGATTGATCTCCCAAATGCTGATCCGGAAAAAGTGAAGGCAGAAATTGTCAGCCTTATAGGATGTGAGCCAGATACAATTATGGCTGTCAGTGGTAAGACTGGTGAGGGCGTGCCAGAGCTTATCAATCGTATTGTGCAAGATGTGCCTGCGCCCAGTGGTGATCCTGAAGCGTCTACGCGTGCACTTATTTTTGATAGTGTTTATGACTCCTATAAGGGTGTGCTTGCATACGTACGGATCGTTGATGGCTATATGACTAAGCAGGATCATGTTCATATGATGAGTACGGATGGTGAGAGTAGTGTGGTGGAGCTTGGGCATTTTGCACCGATGCATGTAGCGACTGACGCCTTGCCGGTAGGTGATATAGGCTATATCGCGACTGGATTTAAGAGTGTGCGCGAATGTCGCGTTGGTGATACGGTTACACTCAAGCGTGATATGCGTGAGAAGTCTTTTGAGCATATAGAAAAGCTTTCTGGATATAAGGTGGTTGAGCCAGTTGTTTATGCTAGCTTTTACCCGCAAGATGGCGATGACTATGGAGATATGCGCGATGCTATGGAGAAGCTTGAGCTTAATGACAGTTCATTTCATTTTGAACCTGAGAGCAATATAGCTCTTGGCCGTGGCTTTCGTTGTGGGTTCCTCGGACTTCTACATCTAGAAATCATCCAAGAGCGTTTAACGCGTGAGTTTGATGTTGCGGCAACAATCACAACGCCAAGCGTTGTTTACCGCGTTACACAAAAAAATGAGCAGATGCAAGAAGTGTATTCACCGCTTCAATTGCCAGATCCATCTGTAATCGAAACGATTGAGGAGCCATTTGTGAAGATGGACGTCATCTCACCAACGAGCTATATGGGTAATGTGATGGAGCTGATGGGGAGTATTCGCAGTGAGTATAAAGCAACGAATTATTTGGATGCAGATCGTGTGCAGTTGACATTTGAAGCGCCGCTGATGGACGTGATCGTAGATTTCCATGATCAGCTAAAGAGTGTGAGTAGTGGGTATGCTTCGATGTACTATGAGCAGATCGACTATCGTGCGAGTGATCTCGTCAAAATGGATGTGCTTATTGCAGGAGATCCGATTGACGCATTCGCACGTATTGTGCCACGTCAGTGGTCTGTGCGCGAAGGAAAGGCTATGGTCAGCAAATTAAAGGAGGTTCTTTCTCGTCAAAACTTTGCAATTGCTATACAGGCAGCAATCGGTGGAAAAGTGATTGCTCGTGAAACACTGAGTGCGTATAGAAAGGATGTTACTGCAAAACTCTATGGGGGAGATATAACGAGGAAGCGTAAACTCCTTGAAAAGCAAAAAGCTGGTAAGAAAAAAATGGCCGGTATGGGTAAGGTGGATATTCCGCCAGAGGCTTTTGTTAAAGTGCTGAGGAAGTAATAATGACCAGCTTAAGATATTTTCTTTTTGGGATGGCTTTACCTTGTGCTTGTCGCCTAGGTGCTTAACCCTCATTGAGGAGTGCTTTGGTGGAAAAAATATATTTAGGATATTGTCAATTTTTTGAAATGCAATAAGTGGGGTATAATAGGTATATTCTTAAAGAAATATTTGTATGTGGTCAAAGAATAAACGTAAGGCAGTATCAATTTTCTGGTTATTTTTTGGGATTCTGATGATTCTTGCGATGGTTGCATTTTTGATGGCCCCACTTGTCTATACGATTCGGTATTAGTGACTAAGTTGGTTGCTGGGTACTTGTGGGTTACTGCGCAAATACAGATCATGTATATAAATCAATGAAGTGATCTATAGCAAATTTTCTATTTTTAGTTCTTCAGAGTTATGACATCCCGTCGTAAACAATTTTGGATTTCCATTCCATTACTCATCATTGGTTTGAGCGCGATAGTTTTTGTGTTGAGTAATATTATTAGGGAGCATGGTCGAACAAGAGGTATAGATGCAGATATCGCTAAGCAGCGTGAGCGCGCATCGGAGATTGCTCAGGAAAATGCAATGCTTGAAAAGACGATATCATACCTCGAGTCAGAAGAGGCGCGGCAGTTTAATGCACGAAAGCTTGGGTATGGCGAAGAGGACCAGAAAGTTGTTGGTGTTTCAGATATTGCAACTGCGAGGAAGAAGATTGAGGAGGGAGATCGTCTTGGGGGAGAGGGCGAAGAAGTTGTGACTGATGCCTTGCTACCAATTCGTCAGTGGTATAAAGTTTTTTTTGAAAAAGAAAAAGAGTAAGCCCCAAAAGAAATAGCGATTTATAATATATGACATCAACAGCATTGCGTATCGTTGGAATTATGGTGAGTATCATTTTTTTGGTAATGTGTACGATCCTTTTTCTTGTTTATGTGATCTCTAGTGAGGCGCCACTTGTCCGATCGGTGGCGAGCAAATTGCCTGCGGCGCGCGTTGGTTCTGAGACGATTACCATTGGTGATGTCTCAGCAAATACTATTGCTGCACGACAATTCTATGAAAATCAAGATTTTGCCTCATCGGGTGTGCGGATAGACTTTACAACGCAAGACGGCAAGAAGCGTTTGAAGGTTATTGAAAGAGAGGTTCTTAACAACTTGATTGAGAAAGAAGTCATCGAAAATCTTGCGAGAGAGCAGGGTATTTCTATAACGCAAGCTGACGTTACAAGAGAGTTGGAGCAAGGGCTAGAGGGCGGTCAGGATGTAGGGCGTGCGCAAGCGATAGCGCGAGCAAAACTCTATGGTTGGTCACTAGATGAGTTTGGCACACGAATCATACAACCGGCCTTGTATAAGGAAAGGTTGGAAGCGCTCTATGACCAAGGGAATAAGGCGTCGCCAGAGATGCAGGCTGATATGTCTGGAGCGCTCGCAATGATTGCTGATGGGCGGAGCTTTGAAGATGCTGCGCGGGAATATTCACAGGGAGCAAGTGCCAAAGAGGGTGGTGCTCGTGGCTTTTTCTTGCGAGGACAATTAGATCCTGAAATTGAAAATGTCGTTTTTGCATTGGATATTGGTGCGATGAGTGAGCCGCTTGAAACCCGCACAGGCCTCCATCTTTTCCAGGTAGACGATGTGCAGGAAGATGTGAATGGTGTGCGTGAGCAGGTGTCATTGAGTCATATTTATCTGCCAAAGAAAGTCTTTGCACGTTATGTTGGAGAGGCATTGGCACAGCGACGTGTGCGCATTTTTCTCCCGGACTACAGGTGGAATGAGCAGGAGCGTTACGCTGTTTTTGCAGATGCCCAGATGGTTGCATATCAAAATGAAGTCTATCAGCGTGTCTTGGGGGAATTGGAGCAAGAGGCCCAAGCGCAGAATGCTGTTTCTGTGCAGGAGCAGGATGCGGAGTCTGCCGATGATCAGTTGCTAGAGGAAGATGTGGATCAGGTTCAGCAATAAAATCTCACTATGCAACTAAGTCATCTACAAAACATGGGGAGTCAGGAATTTTTTGGACGTTTGATTCATTTGCGTAGTCTGCTTGCTGCTAGTCTTTACGGTGGTTCGCTGTGGTTTTTTGTTCACAACATTGTTGGTTCGAGCGCAGCTTCTTTTAAAAATGATATAGTTTTTCTTATTTCACTGTTTCTGTGCCTGAATTACCTATGTTGGGTTTTTGGACGCCGACTTTTGTATGTTCCAAGTATTGGCTTGTTGGGTGTTTTTAGTGCTGCGCTTTTGTACTTTATTGACCCACCACTCGCCCGTCTTGCGATCATTTTTGTATCGAGCTTTGTTTTGTATGTGGGTTTCCTTGGAATGGTCCGTATCCGTAATAATGTTCATGATATGACTGCAAAGAGTTTGTTGTCTATTGTCTTGATCGCGTCGCTTTTTGTGACATATAGTGTTGGCTACGGTATTTATACAAACTATGACGTTTCTCTTGCGAGTTTTCTCGTGATTAATTATATCGGTGTCTTTGCTTTGACGTTTTGTTCGTTGCGTATATATAGTACACATGTTAAACGGGTTGCATTTTATAGTGCGGTTTTGGGCTTTATTATGTTGGAATTGACGTGGATGGCTAATTTTTGGCCTTTTAACTATTTCACAATGGCTGCTGCAAATCTTATTTTTTACTATGTGCTTTGGGATCTCTTTCAGAGCGCTCTCGTGGAAAAGCTTTCTAAGCGCACTGCGCTCAAGCATGCACTGATCGCATCTATTTTGCTAATTCTTGTGCTTCTTTCTTCACGTTGGAAGATCATAGAGTAGTTGTTTGTTGTGTGTGTAACAATGCATTTTTATCGTTTTTAATTATATTGACTTATCATAGATAATATGATATTGTAACATTGGCTGAGGAGGCAAATATCTATGATAATGTTTATGACGGCATGTGATGACGAAAACATGGAAATAACCTGTTATCAAACAGGAGCTGTGATGACTTGTGTTATAAAGTCCAGTAGTCAGGCTCGGTACTGTGAAATAGCTGTTCCACCTGATATTGAACCAAATCAGGTATTCCTTGCATTTCGACAAAATGCTCCACTTGCGAGGCGACAACTCCCGCTGAGGGTTGTTGACGCATCTTTATGACTCATATGCCGGCGTGCCTTGTCACGCCGGTCGACTACTTTGCGCTTGAGGTTTAATGCCGAAGGCGTTTTTTTTGCTTTTATTGGCGAGGTGTAATCACGCATTACTAGGTGTTTGACGCAGGTGTTGTCGATATGGTAGACTCCTTTTAGTAGGTTTTTGTGCAATTCACATGCAGAATGATGATTGTCTTCTCGGGTGACGACATGACGAATTCTTTGCAGAGAACACATAGAAACTGCTAGTTAATAAGTGTTAAGAACATAGCATGGCAAAGAAATTGTTTGTCGGCAACTTGAGCTGGGGCATCGATGATGCAGGGCTTGAGGAGGCTTTCGCATCATACGGTGCAATCGAAGAGGCAGTAGTAATTCGTGAGCGTGGAACAGGTCGATCTAAAGGCTTTGGTTTCGTAACATTCGCTGAAGATGCAGCTGCTGATGCAGCGATCGAGGAGATGAACGAAAAAGAGGTTGATGGACGTCCGATCACGGTCAACGAAGCTCGCCCAATGGAGCCTCGCGAGTAGTTTGTAGACTATCGCATTGTCGGTCTAAGCGACCTACGAAAAACCCCTCGCTCAGCGAGGGGTTTTTGATATCCTAAAAAACTAGAAAATCCCATCAGGATGGTATAATACACGTGATAATATTTACTGATGAACTATGATTGATAAATTCTGGGAAGGTGGCATATTTTTTGGCAATACACTTGCAGGCTATATGAATGCCATTCTGATATTTTGTATTTTTACTGTGGCATTTGCTTTGTTTGGTTTTTTGCTGTTGCGTTATTTTGAGCGTCTCGCAAATCGTACAAAGACAGAATTTGATAATGTGTTGCTCGAAATAGTGCGTAATATGCGTCCACCTTTCTATATTTTTCTGGCAGGCTATCTAGGATTGCGGTCGCTTAATATGCCAGAGGTTGCAGAGCGAACGATTTTTGTGTTGATTGTGCTCTGGGTAACGTGGCAGATCATCACGGCATTACAGCTCCTAGTTGATTATTTCGTCGATCGCGCAGCAGTTGATAATACTAATAATAGGGGTTTGCAAGCCATACTGGTGCTGCTTAGCCTTCTTGCAAAAGGTGGGCTTTGGATCATTGCGCTTTTGATGATCCTCTCAAATCTTGGCGTCAATATCACATCGCTTATCGCGGGACTTGGTATTGGTGGTATTGCGATTGCTTTTGCAGTTAAAGGAATTCTTGAAGATCTTTTTAGTAGTTTTTCTATTTACTTTGATAAACCATTTGAGGTGGGAGATATGATCTCTGTAGATGGTGAGAAGGGTACTGTCAAAAAGATTGGCATCAAGACCACACGCATGAAGTCTATGATTACTGGTGAGGAGGTTATCATGACAAATAAGGACCTCACAACCAAGAAGATTAATAATTTTCATCGTATGAGTCAACGGCGGTGTACGTTTGATCTTTTTGTTACATTTGAGACTGATCGAGACAAACTAAAGCGTATTCCGCATATTATCCAAGAGATCGTAGAGTCTCGGAAAGATGTAGAATTTAAGCGAACGCATTTACGAAGTTTTGATGACAGTGCTGTGCGTTTTAGTGTTTTGTACTACTATATGTCCCGGGAGTATGTAAAATACCTTGACGCACATCAAGCAATTCTCTTTGATATTCAAGATGCTTTCGCAGCTGAAGGCATAGAGATGGCATATCCTACACAAACGCTTTATGTGAAAAAAGATAGTGCATCGTAGTGTGAGGTGGTGTCCTGTAGACAGGATAAGTGTAATTTGATACGATTCTGTGTAGAATCACGCAGTCGTGAACATAATCAAGAAGTAAATATATGGCAGACAAAAAAGATAACAAGGAAGAAGTGGTGTATGAGGATGGTAGTGTAAAGGGCAAGGGTAAAGAGGCGCGGTACGAGGTAGCTGCGTGGCGCCGTAGTAAGAATGTGCGGTTATTTATCCTGCTTGGATTGATTGCAATCACCGCCGTGCTCTTTTACTTCTGGGAGAAGGGGCGCATTTTTCTCTTTGGGATTTTGGCGGTACTTGGAATCGCTACGTTTCTCGAGGTTAATGATACTGACATCGATCTGGGTAAGGTTATTGAGACAGGTAGTATCAAGGAGTCTGTGATCAAGAGGGATGGAGATGGCAACCTTATGATTGGGGCGATCTGTGATGATCCTGATTATGACTATAATTGTGCAGATTTTGAAACGCAGTGTGAAGCACAGTCAGTCATGGATGAGTGTGGCAGTCGCGGTAAGGATGTGCACGGCCTTGACGGCAATAAAGATGGTGTGGCATGTCAAAGCCTTCCAGCTTGCTAAAAAAGTTGTGTCTATAGAAATTTTGTAAAAAGCCCTTACTACGAGGGCTTTTTTATTTGAATTGTGTCCGCCTAATAATACTTGACAAAATTGTTGATATGCTGTATAGTCCCTCTACGCTTCTCTGGATGCCTTATTGGTGTTCAGGTGGCTAACGTTAGCTAGGGCTCGCAAGGGTCATGGTGTTAAAAAGTTGTAAAAGTAGTGCGAATTATTTCGTACATTTTTTTGATAACGGCAATCTATAGGAGAATGCCACATGAAGAATGAATCGATATTTCATCGATGTCGAAGTGTGCTAGCTGCGGCTGTTATGTCGGCCTTTGTGGCTGGTTGTGACCAGGAGGTAAACCTGAGCGGTCAGTACAGCACCAACGCTGATGGTAGTGTCAATTTCTGGGGTACAGATAACACAGGAGGAAGTTTCTCCGGTGTTTACAACCCTGGCAACGAGACGCATATCAGTGGCTCCGGGGCAATCTCGGCGCAGGTAAACGGCAACTCTGTTGCTGTTACACATGACATCAACGGTACCCCGATCTATACACAAATTGGCGGCAACAATGAGTTTATGGGCCTTCAGCCCAATCTAACTCTTGGCCAACACATGTGTAATGGTGACCACGCATCGGATCGTGATTATGCGATTCGTGTGGATGTGCACTCCGATGATTGGAGTCGGTGGCGCGTTGAAACTGGGCGGGATCGCTGCGATTATACGCAGAACGCTCCCGACAGCGAAAGCGCACCGGGTCTTGGTCTGACATCTGGACATTTTGCTGATGTCGTTTGGTTTGGTGATGTGATCTATCTCGACTTTGCTGATCGCAGTGGCTATAACATCTCTCGTGTTCGTACGAGTGATTTTGTAGCTGGAAGTGTGATCGAGGTTGCGGATAACTATCTGTACTGCAGAGCAGAAGACCTAGCTCGTCAACCTGTTGATGAGAATGGGTGGAGCTACCACTATGGTTTGGAACAGGGTTGTATCGAGCGTGGTGGTTTTCTCGATCCAAATCCGAACGGTGAAAACGGCGGCAAGGCAGGTCGAGAGATCGTAGAGGTCTATGTGGGTATTTGGCACTATGACCACAGTGGTAATCCGGTCTACAATACAGATGGATCGCCACAGATTGGTCGGTACCAGATTAACCCGCTATTCATTGACTACGTTGGTAGTATTGTTGACGGTGGATCAACTGATGGTGGTAACAGCACGCCTGATGCGCCAATGTGTTCAGCCAACGATGCAGCCAACGATTTTCGTGATGGCTACTGGTGGGGTTGGAATGGCATAGAAGGATGCTATGCAAACCAACAACA